>JAITVY010000118.1 GCA_031285565.1 Tannerella sp.
TACAGTAAATTGCATCGTAGATAAGGAACCGCCGGATGCGGAACCGCTTGTCCGGTGGTGTGAGAGGTCGGAAAACGAAAGTAGGAAGAATACTACTTCGTTTTCCTCCTACTCGATTTATTCTGTCAAAAAATTATACATCACTGTCAAAAAAATGGACATATTAAATAAATAGGTGTGTGTTTAAGTGCTTGTCTTATATAGACTTGCTGGTTTTGGCATATTGTTTGACCTATTTTATAAAAATAGTTGTACCATTAGAAAATTAAAGTATTTATAAACCTGAAAATTAAATTATTTATGAAACAGTTATACTATATGTTCTTATATCTGATGAGAGGAAAAGGTAATAATGTGATTAAGATTACATCATTAACCTTAGGTTTAGTTGTAGGATTGGTTTTATTTTCGAAGGTAGCTTTCGATCTGTCGTTCGATAATTTTTATCCGGACAAAGATCGTATTTATCAGCTTCAGGTGAGATGGGATATAAAGAACGGCAGTAGTTCTGAAGGAGATATTATCAATGCCCCCTTTGCTCCTGCTATGTTTCATGAGTTTGAAGAAGTCGTTGCAGGTACAACGATGGATGGTTGGACAGAGAATATTTCGTTTAATATCGGAGATCAAAAGACAATAACCGGAGAAGTTCTGTCGGTTGATTCTTTGTTTTTTAAAACATTCGGTTTTAAAATATTAGCAGGCGATGAAGAGGAGCTGCGACTTCCATCCACCATATTTATTTCTGAAACACTGGCAAAGAATGCTTTTGGTAATGAAGACCCTTTAGGCAAATTATTGCATATGAAAGAAGGCAATCTAACTGTTAAAGGAGTCTTTGCAGATGTGCCTAAAAATAGTCATTTACAGTTTGATTTGATTCATACGGTGGATAATGCTCAACGGGCAGGTTGGCAGAATGGGGACAGATATCGTGGGTATGTTAAATTGGCTGAAGGGGCAGATCCGATGGTAGTAGAAGCTAAAATACCGGATATGATGAGAAGACACTATGACGTAGATGCGGAAATTAAAAAAGGTACTACAAGAACTTTTTATCTGAAACCTGTAACTACAATCCACACAAAAGATCCAGATGTACGTCGTACAAATCTGATATTAAGTTTACTGGCATTCTCATTGTTGTTTGCGGCAGCAATGAATTATGTTTTGATCTCGATCTCGTCTTTGGCAAAAAAATCAAAAATAGTTGGGATTCATAAATGTAGCGGAGCGTCAGAGAATAATATCTTTTCAATGTTTATGTACGAAACATTAACATTATTGGTTGGCTCTTTAGTTTTAGCATTTTTGGTTATCCTCACTTTCAGGGGATATATTGAGTCATTGATAAAATCGGAACTTACATCATTATTTTCTCTCCAGAATTTATGGGTTGTGCTATTGATATTTGCATTTCTGTTGTTGACCACAGGGTTTATCCCGGCTAAAATATTCTCATCAATCCCGGTTAAGCAAGTATTTCATACCTATAAAGACAATAAGAAATATTGGAAAAAAGGACTTTTGTTTGCTCAGTTTACAGGAATTGCTTTTATGTTCACATTGCTGGTTATCATAATGTTCCAGTATTCTTTGGTGACAAATCGGGATATGGGGTATACAACAGATAATATACTGACGTCCGGATATCTTTGGAAGATGTCGCCGGAGCAATTACAAACGGCTAAAACCGAATTGGCTCGTTTTCCTGAAGTCTCCACTGTTTCATTAGCTTCCTCATTACCTGCGGATGGTTTAAGTGGGAGCCCGGTTATTAATATTGATACAAAAGAAGATCTTTTTACCGGACGGTTAATGTCGGCAGATGCAGATTTTTTTGAAACATTTGGTATGGAGTTGGTTGCAGGAAAAAACTTCACTGATAATTCCGGTAATATGGATGAAATCATAGTAAATGAAACCTTAGCCCGAAAATTGCAAGTAGAGGATCCGATCGGCTATAAAATCGAATACTTAAAAAAAGAGCGTACGATATGTGGAGTTGTCAAGGATTACCAGACGGGTACATTTTATAATGACATTTTTCCGGTGGTTATTTTTCCGCCGTTTAATGAACCTCAATATGCATACCCCTGCCGGATCATCGCGCATCTTAATGCTCCGTTAACTACCGAACTATTAAGTAAATTCTCGGATGAACTGAAAGTACTTGCAAAAGATGAAGAACAGGATTTTCTTACATATAGTAACCTCTTTTATGATGAAGCCTATAATGATGCCCGTTTGTTTCGTAATTCGGTAATGATTGCCGCATTGATAATGCTTATTATATCTTTACTGGGTTTGTTTGGTTTTGTGGATGATGAAGTGAGCCGTCGCCAGAAAGAAGTTGCAATCCGTAAGGTAAACGGAGCGAAAATAGAAGATATATTGATCTTGTTTTCGAAAGGAGTGTTCTATATTGCATTACCTGCTATAGTATTAGGAATTATATTTTCTTATTTATTGGGTATGGAATGGTTAAAACAATTTGTCGTAAAAATACCACTTAATGCTGTGTTGTTTATATTAAGCGGACTGTCAATTCTTGCTGTTTTATTATTTACGGTTATTACACGTTCATGGCCGGTTGTCAACGAGAATCCGGTAAAAAGTTTGAAGTCGGAATGATTTAATAATCAAAACAACATATTATGAAACAACTATACTATGTATTTCTTTCGCTATTGCGAGGGAAAGGCAATAACCTGATAAAAATAATCTCGTTATCTGCAGGCCTTTTAGTTGGATTGGTATTGTTTGCCCGTGTGGCATTTGAACGGAGTTTTGATACGTATTATCCCGAAGCCGACCGGCTGTATACGATCATGTGTAATTATACCATTGGAGGCGAAGCAAGAGACCCTTCTGCATTTCTACATGCTCCGATGCCCTCAGACATGAATGATGAGCTACCCGAAATTGCGTTTGCTACAGTTGTTCGTGCTCATGGGAAACAACCGTTTTTCAATAGTGAGCAAAAGTTTGAACCGGAAACAGTATATGCAGATTCGTTGTTCTTTAAAACGTTCGGCTTTGAACTGATAAAGGGGGACGACAAATTATTAGGCATTGTTGATAATTTATTTTTGTCGGAAAAAATGGCCAAAATAATATTTGGAGATGAAGAACCTGTAGGTAAAGTGTTGAAGCATGGAAAGAACCGCCCTTACACAGTACAAGGCGTATTTAAAGATATACCGGAAAACAGCCATTTAAAGTTTGATGCGGTAGGTTCTTTTGGCAATATGGAAAAACAATTCGGATATGAGACCAGTTGGGATAGTGGAGATAGCTTTTTAGGATATGTTCGTCTGGCACCTAATGTAATCCCGGAAACCGTGGATGCTAAATTACCGGCCTTTTTACGGAGGCATCAGGATGTAGATGCAAATATAGAACGTGGTTTTGAAGCTGAATATTATCTGTATTCCGTTACAAAAATCCATAGTGATGACGAGAATGTAAAACGAATGCTTATCATTTTATCATTTCTGGCAACAGCTATCCTGTTTGCAGCTTCGATGAATTATGTTTTGATATCCATATCGTCATTAGCTCAACGGGCAAAAACGGTTGGTGTTCATAAATGTAACGGCGCTTCTTCAAAAAATATTTTCAGTATGTTTATATACGAAACAGCCATATTGGTGTCGGTTTCATTAATCATAATTGTACTTGTCTTATTCGCTTTCAGGGAAATAATTGAAAGTATCGCTAATGCTTCGTTGGGAGCTTTATTTTCTTTTGCTAATTTGTGGACATCTGTATTCGTTGTTGCTGTTATCTTTTTCTTATCTGCTATTATACCGGGACGTATCTTTTCATCCATACCCGTAACTCAGGTGTTTCATTCAACTACTTCCAATAAGATATACTGGAAACGTTCTTTGCTTTTTATCCAGCTTACCGGTATTTCGTTCATATTGATTTTATTGGCAATTATCTTTAAGCAGTATACTACGATTATGGATAAAGATTTAGGGTATAACCCTGAAAACATTGTATATGTAAAAATAAACGGTCTCAAAGGAGAAAACAGAGACGAGCTTATGCACAGTGTAGCAATGTTTAAACAGGAATTTGAACGGTTTTCATTTGTTGAGAAAGCGTCAACTCACTCTTTTTTACCTACTTCCGGCTATGGTGGAAGCCCTGTAACCGATAAAGATAATAATTGGCTATTTACGGCCCGCGGGTCTATTTATGATCCCGATTATATCCCAACGATGGGTATATCATTTGTTGCAGGAAATAATTTTACCGGGCCTGATCAGGTGATAGTAAATGAAACCTTTGTGAAGAAAATGAACTGGAAAGATAACCCTGTCGGAAAAGAAGTAATCAATGGAGGAAATAGTTATGGCAAAATTGTAGGAGTTGTAAAAGATTATCCGATAAGTTCTTTATATTACGAGCAACAACCTATATTAATTGAATACCGGAATGCTTCTTCCGGCTACCTGACACTTCGCCTGTCGGATTTGAATCCCGAATATTTAAAAGAATTGAATGCCAAATTAGTAGACCTTTATCCGAATGATGATATGGGCTTTGCCGTTTTACAAGATAGATTAAGCCAGCAGTATGTATCTATACGGCAATTCCGCGATTCGGTCATAGCAGCTTTTATTGTAGTGCTTTTAATTACCATAATGGGACTTTTTGGATATGTCAGTGATGAAATAACCCGTCGCAGTAAAGAAATTGCTATCCGGAAAATAAACGGTGCAACAACTAAACGAATATTGGAATTACTTTGTAAAGATATAACCTATATGTCGTTACCGGCTATTATTATTGGAATAATGATTTCATTTTTAATCGGTAGAAACTGGCTGCAGGAATTTGCAGTAAAAACTACCCTAAGTCCCGGAATGTTTATTTTTTGCGGAATACTTATATTAATGGGTATTTTGCTGCTCGTTACCTCACGCACATGGGATGTTGCCAATGAAAACCCGGTGGAAAGTATAAAATCGGAGTAATAAAATCAACAAAAATAGACATGAATAACTTATTGAATTTTAAATCTTTTCTGAAATTTCTCAGTAAAAATAAGGCATTTACGGCAATTAATGTATTTGGGCTATCCATATCTCTGATGTTTGTAATCCTGATAATGGTATATGTTAATCAGGGTTTGTCGACCGACCGTTTTCAAACTAATGCCGACCGCATATATGCAATAGGAAGTGAGAATGAGATTGCCTTTGCCTGGCGTATTGGTGAACGTGTCGCCGAACGATATCCCGAAATAGAGAAGATGTGTCCGATGGTAAGTTATCCTGACTATGCAATATTTATTGGCGATAAAAAACATAAGGCGGATGTACTGGTCACGGACACAACCTTTTTTGATATGTTTACTTTCCCGTTGGTACAGGGAGATCCGAAAACCGTGTTATCAGCGGAGAGTTATGCTGTTATTTCCGAAACATTTGCACGCCGGGTATTCAGTGATCGTGATCCGTTGGGTCAGATGATTAAATTAAACGATTCGGTGCATGTAACGGTGAATGGCATAATAAAAGATATGAAAAACTCTACCATACCTTACTCGGATATTATCGTGAAGATGGATAATATCCGTTTCTTCAATGGTTCCCTTGATTCGGAAGGTGGTAATAATGCAACAGGTATCCAGGTGTTTCTTCAGACGGTAAAAGGAGCGGATTTACAGGCTAAGTCAACAGATATAGAAGAGTTTTTAAAAGGTATATTCTGGATATATGAGCGGGAAATTTTTAAGAAAGTAACATTAACTCCCCTGAAAGATATTTATTTTTCAAAAATACATGTTTCTAATACCTTACAACAAAGTTCCTGGACATTTGTAATTGTATTTATGGTTATTGGAATCCTGATTCTGGCATTTGCCATTATTAATTATATAAACCTTACGGTTGCACAAACGGGTTCGCGCGCTAAGGAAATGGCTACCCGCCGTTTGCTGGGATCTTCGCGTGGAGAACTGTTCGCCCGTCTAATTATTGAATCTACGATTATATGCATTATCTCGTTTCTGATTGCTTTGTTGCTGGCATTTGCCGCACGGCCTTTCGCAAACGACCTGCTACAAACCACGATTGACCTGGGAGGATTTTTTACATTAGGGAATTGCTTGGCGGTTTTTCTGGTGATTATATTGATCGGGTTTATATCGGGTTTGCTGCCTGCTGTCATTATCTCCAATTCAAAACCGATTGATGTTGTGAGGGGAGGTTTCCGCACAAAGACAAAGATGGTATTCAGCAAGATCTTCATCACCTTTCAGAATATAATAACTATTATGCTGCTGGTTGCATCTTTGGTCATGGTTCTCCAGATAAACCATATGATAAAAGCTCCCCTTGGATATAACACCGATAATCTGATGTATGTTCCTACGTACCAGTTTGAGAGCCGTGAGAAGCTGAATACATTTGTAAACGAAACACGTCAACTGGCTTCGGTAAAACGAGTGGCTTATTCGCAGGGAGTACCCTTTACCAGGGGAAATAATAATACGGTTGTTTTTGAAGGAAAGAATCTTTCGATACAGTATCTTGTTGGCGACAGTACGTATTTTGATATGCTGGGATTTGAAGTTATTCACAGGAATAATAGCGATGTGACAGGAATTTTTGCTAACGAACAACTCCTGCTCGAATCGGGACTTCCCATAGATGCTACAGAAATGACATGGGAAGGGGGAGGCAAAACCCAGATTGCCGGTGTGGTACGTGATTTTCAGTTGAGTAATATTTTACATAGGAAACAACCTGTTTTTGTCGAAATAAAAAAAGAAGCAGATATTTATCCCTGGAACGTAGTAATAGAAACTACAGGAGATACTTTTGTTGCGCGTAACCAGGTAAAAGAAGTATATGAACGCATTTCTCAACTTGAATTTACCGGGCAATATACGAATGAACAGGTTGAGGAATCATACAACGAACAACAACGTATGGCAAGACTTGTTATCGTTTTTACGATTATTGCCATTCTCATATCTTTACTGGGTTTACTGGCTATGTCGACTTACTTTATCCAGCAACGTTCCCGCGAGGTAGCAGCACGAAAAGTATTCGGTTCATCCAATTCACAGGTTTTGGTAAAATTGGTTTCTACATTTATCACTTATGTCGGCATTGCATTTATAATAGCTACGCCTGTTATCTGGTATATCATGAATAAATGGATATCCGAATATAGTTATCGAATCGCTTTATATCCCTGGATATTTATTGTTGCCGGATTATTCTGTCTTATAATCGCATTTCTTTCTGTTTTTTTCCAAAGCTGGCGGGCTGCCAATACGAACCCGGTAGATCGTATTAAGTCGGAATAATGTCAAATAATTATACAACAATGTCCAAAAAATTGACATATGCATTAAATAAGAATTATTTAATCTATTGATTTAACTGCTTTTATTAATTTGGCATCAAGATTGAACTAAAGATTATAAAGAAGTTGAAAACAATAAAATAACAGAAGAAGATGAATACTATTAAGAATTGGCGTGTAGCAAAAATGAATCCTGTAGAAAGCATTAAAACAGAGTAATGTCTAATAATTATACATCAGTGTCAAATAATTTGACAATTGATCCTTTGATTGTGTGTTGTAATATGTTGTTTTATAGTATTTTATTTGGTTTGGCATAGAAATTGATTTATAAAGAGTAAAGTAATAAATAATTCAAAAACAAAGATCATGATAAGAATTGAAAGTTTAAGTAAGTTTTTTCGTACGGAAGAAGTTGAAACGATCGCATTAAATAAGGTATCGTTAGAAGTAAAATCCGGTGAATTTGTGGCTGTAATGGGACCTTCCGGTTGTGGAAAATCAACCTTGTTGAATATCTTAGGATTGTTAGATAATCCGAGTGAAGGAAACTATTATCTGGGAGATATGGAAGTTGGTCATTTGAAAGAAAAAGAACGTACACAAGTACGGAAAGGAAATATTGGATTCGTATTCCAAAGTTTTAACCTGATTGACGAGCTGAATGTTTTCGAAAATGTAGAACTGCCTCTTACTTATCTGAAAATAAAATCATCGGAGCGTAAGCAAATGGTGAACGATATTTTAAAACGAATGAATATCAGCCATCGTGCAAAGCACTTCCCGCAACAATTATCAGGGGGGCAGCAACAACGTGTAGCTATAGCCCGCGCAGTTGTTTCAAACCCGAAGCTGATCCTTGCCGATGAGCCTACCGGTAACCTGGATAGTAAAAATGGTTTGGAAGTAATGGAACTGTTGACAGAACTGAATAAAGAAGGCACAACAATTATAATGGTGACGCACTCGAAGCACGATGCTTCGTTTTCTCACCGGGTTATAAGCTTGTTCGACGGTAGCATTGTCTCGTCTGTGAGCGAGTTTATTTAAATAACTTCAATAAGTATTCTCTTAAAGAGAGAAGACCTGCATCTGGCCTGTGAAGGTCAGATGTACCCTAAATCCCAAAGATAAATAAATCAGATGAAACGAACAACATTAAATGCCATATTATTGCTATTTTTATTTTTCCCGTTAAGCGTTTGGGCCGCTGAAACAGTAAAACAGGAAACGCGTCAAGTGAACTCATTCGATCAGATTAATGTCGGGAGTGCATTTACTGTTTATTTATCACAGGGAACGGAACAATCCGTTATTGTAGAGACTGAAGAGAGCTATATTGATAAGATTCAGACAGATGTAAAAAATGGTGTGCTTCATATTGGATTGAAAAATCTGGAACAAACTAACCTGAATCTGAAAACCCTGCGTGTATATGTTACTATCCCGGTAATCAAAGGGATAGAAGCATCTGCTGCTACAAGTATAAAAATGAAGACTCCGGTAAAAAATGATGGCACTGTTTCTTTTAAATTGAGTGGTGCATCGAATATAGATGAACTTACGTTGGATTGCAGGAAACTTGAGCTGCAACTATCAGGAGCAAGTAAGATGAAATTGAACCTGACCGGTAAAGATGCAGACATAGATGTTAGCGGTGCAAGCAATCTTACATTAAGTGGAAAAGTAGGTATCTTGAATATGAATGGGAGTGGAGCCTCCAAAATTGATACCCGGAATTTTACCTGTGATAAAGGGGATGTAAATACAGTCGGAGCAACCAGACACAGGAAATAAATATCAGAGTAGGAAGGTAAAAGGAACCAAGAGAAAGCAATTGAATTCTGAATGTTTTATGAAAACTATTATACGTAATTTTCTGAATGTAATACGTCGTTTTAAGATGGCGACGCTATTAAATATATTAGGATTATCCGTTGCATTTGCTGCATTTATGATAATCATGATGCAGTTGGATTATGACCGGAATTTTGATAAGTTTCATACGGATTATAATAAAATTTTCCGAATGGAATTTATTAATAAAAATGATGTGCAGGCCATTATTAACCGTCCGCTTTCCGAACTGTTTTTTGCATCATCGCCACATATTATGGCTGGCACACTTTCAAGTCCCTGGGGAGCTAAAACCTTTTTCAGTATAGAAGAAAATGGTGATAAGCATTCGTATGAAGAGAGCATGATAATGGTATCTCCCGAATATGCGGATGTGTTTACTTTTGATTTTGTGGAGGGCACGAAAGATGTTCTCCGTGAACCTGATCATGTGATGATTCCGTTGAGTTTGTCGCGAAAACTGTTTGGGAACCAGTCTGCTGTTGGTAAACAATTAATCGGCCGGAATGGAAGTTCTACAATCGGTGCGGTTTATCGCGATTTTCCATCCAATTCGATCGTTGATAATTTCATCTATTACGCTATTCCGGAAACCGAAAATAAACAAAGTTGGGGAAACTGGAACTACCATGTTTATATTCGAGTGGATGATGCAGCGAATATCCCCCTTTTGTTTGAAAATTTCAAACAACATTTTGACCCGAAATCCGTATGGGGTGACGATTTTTCATGGGAGGAATCCGGGTTTGATTTCCGTTTTACCGCTTTGCCCGATGTTCATTATGTAACAAATGTATTATATGATCCTACGCCGAAAGCCAGCAAACAAACTTTATTGGTATTGTTTGCCATTGCCATTGTGATTGTAATCATTGCCGGGATCAACTTTACCAATTTCAGTACGGCGTTGACGCCGATGCGTATCAAAAGCATTAATACTCAAAAGGTATTGGGGGGCGATCAGAAAACAATCCAACGCTCGCTTGTGTTGGAAGCAGTTTTTATCAGTCTACTTTCATATGTGATTTCGATAGGAATTATTTTGTTGTTTAATATAACTCCTTTAGTTTCATTGGTTAATGCTGATCTTTCGGTTACGGCACATCCGTTTATTATTGGCGGTACGGCCTTAATAGCTTTGGTTTCCGGACTGTTAGCCGGCCTATATCCGGCACACTATATGACATCCTTTCCTCCGGCATTAGTTTTGAAAGGTAGCTTTGGCCTATCTCCCAAAGGCCGGCAATTGCGGAATGTACTGATCAGTGTGCAGTTTATTGCCTCTTTTGCATTGATTATCGGCGCTTCTTTTATGTACCTGCAAAATTACTATATGCAACATGCCCCTTTAGGATATAATAAGGATGAAGTAATAGTTACGAATATAAATGGAAATATTCTTAAAAGTCGTGATGCTTTTACAAATCAACTAAAGGTATTTTCAGGAGTTGAAGATGTGACATATGCCGAACCCCTTTTGTCGAGTTCTGATCAATATATGGGATGGGGACGGGGATATAAAGGAGAAGATATTTGGTATCAATGTCTTCCCGTCGATTATTCTTTCCTGAAAGTGATGGGGGTTGAGATTGCAGAAGGACGTGATTTCCGGATAGAAGATACAAATACAAGGCACGGAGCCTATATCTTTAATGAAAAAGCACGTGATGCATACGAACTTGAACTGGGGACGATGATTGATAGCGCTGTGATTGTGGGCTTTATGCCGGATGTGAAGTTTGCTTCTTTCCGTACGGAAGTTGTTCCGATGGCTTTCTATGTGTGGGGTACACAAAACTGGGGTTCACAGCCTAATAATGCTTATATCAAGGTAAAAGCCGGTTCGGATATGCGGGCGGCCATATCCCACGTCCGTAGTTCTTTAGCGCAATTTGATCCGGAATATCCGTTTAACGTACGATTCTTCGATGAAGTACTCCAACGATTATATGAAAAAGAAACCTCATTAAGTTCCCTGATCACTTTGTTTAGCCTGATAGCCATATTTATATCAATGGTTGGAGTTTTTGGATTGGTTGTGTTTGATAGTGAATACCGTAAAAAAGAGATTGGTCTTCGTAAAGTATTAGGTTCAACCACACAGGAGATCCTGATTCTTTTTAATAAGACCTATGTTCGTATTCTTTGTTTGTGTTTTGTGCTGGCTGCGCCAATGGCGTGGTATGCTGTCTATGAATGGCTTCAGAATTTTGCCTACCGTACACCGATGTACTGGTGGGTGTATCTGGTCGCATTCTTTATTGTCGGGATAATTACGATATGTACGGTAACCTTCCAGAACTGGCGTGCAGCTAATGATAATCCGGTAAATAGTATAAAGGTAGAGTAGTTAGGAGAAAGGAAAAAGCTAAAAGTATATAGAGTTTAATTGTTATTTGTGTAGTCGCCTCTCTTGGGAGGTGATTAGAGGGGATGTTATAACAAAAAATCAGCAATTAATAGTCAGTTAAAGGGAAAAAATAATTGAAAATGAAAGAAATAATAATATTCAGTGCCAAACTAAAATAAAAATACATCCTTTTTAGGGAGAATTATAGGAGGACAACTTTTATGAAACAATTACATTACACTTTGCGTTATTTATTTCGTGTAAAAGGAAATAACCTGATAAAGGTCATTTCACTTACATTGGGGTTGGTTGTAGCCCTGGTTTTATTTTCGAAAGTCGCATTCGAAATGAGTTATGATAAATTTTATCCGGAGGCAGACCGTATTTATCAGTTGAACGTAAGATGGGATATTAAAAACAGTGGGGTGTCTGAACAGGATATAATTAATGCGCCTTTTGCTCCTACCATGTTTCAGGAGATGGATGAAGTAGTTGCCGGAACGGCGATGTATGCCTGGCCTGAAGAAGTGTTGTTTAAGGTTGGAGATAAAGAAATAAAGGGCGATCATTTGCTGGTAGATTCAATGTTTCTGAAGACGTTCGGTATTGAATTATTAGCCGGTAACCCTTTGGATGTGGCACAACCAATGGCGACGTTTATTTCCGAAACAATGGCTATAAATGCTTTTGGTAATGAAGATCCGGTTGGCCGGTCACTGGATATCGAAGGTGGATCTGTGACTGTAAATGGTGTTTTTGCAGATATTCCGGCTAACAGCCATTTGAAGTTTGACGTGATGAAGGTTGCTGATCTTACAATGTTTGGCGGGTGGCAAAATCAGGATGTATTCAGGGGATATGTGAAACTGGCCCCGGGTGTAGATTATAAAACAGTAGAAGCAAAAATACCTGATATGATGCGAAGGCATTATGATGTGGATGGCGAGATACAGAAAGGAAGAGTAAGAACATTCTATTTGAAACCTGTTGCTGATGTTCATACGCGTAACCCGGAGGTTATACGAACCAATGTTGTTTTGAGTATACTTGCTTTTGCGCTGTTGTTTGCTGCTGCTATGAATTATGTTTTGATTTCGGTTTCGTCGTTAGCCAAACGTACAAAATCTATTGGTATTCATAAATGCAGCGGTGCCTCCAATAGAAATGTGTTTTCCATGTTTATGTATGAGACAGGTTTACTTACTATCATATCATTAATCCTGGCTTTTCTTTTAATCCTGGCTTTCAGGGGACAAATCGAAATGTTGCTTAAGAGCGAGCTCTTTAGCATTTTCTCACTGCAAAATCTTTGGGTAACGGCAGTTGTATTGGTATTTCTGTTTTTGACAACCGGTTTTATTCCTGCTAAAATATTTTCATCAGTACCTGTAACACAAGTTTTCCGCACGAATAAAGGTGGAAAAAAACAGTGGAAAGGACTTCTTTTGTTTGCCCAGTTTTTTGGGATAGCTTTTATGTTGACCTTGTTGATAATCATTATGTATCAATATCAAATGGTAATGAATAGAAATATGGGGTATATCACAAAAGATGTAGTTTATTCAGAGAATACATGGAAACTCGATGAGGAACAATTGAAAACTGCAAAAGCAGAATTTGAGCGCCTGCCTGAAATAGCATCTGTTACAATTACATCGGCTGTACCTGCGAACGGAATGAGTGGCAGTCCGGTAATAAACAATGAAACCAAAGAAGACCTATTTACCGGACGTTTTCTTACGGCTGATCAGGATTATTTTAAAACCTTCGGTATACCATTGGTCGATGGGCGTGATTTCACGGATAATTCTATAAATACGAATGAAATAATTGTAAATGAAACGTTAGCTCGTTTACTTCATGTCGATAATCTTATTGGCCACCGGATCGAGTATTTAGGAAAAGAAAGAATAATATGCGGAATCGTTAAAGATTATCAAACACAAACCTTCTATAGCGAAATACCGCCTTTGGTTATTTTTCCGGCTTTCACAGAAGCCGAATATACCTTCACGAATATAATTACAATGCGTTTGAATACTCCGCTTACCAATGAACGGTTAGATGAACTTTCCGGGAAGCTGAAAGTACTCTCACATAGCGAAGATGTTTCTTTCATATCCTATGCAAACCTGCTTTACGGAGAAGGCTATGGAGAAGTACGCCTGTTCCGTAATGCTGTAATGACAGCTGCCCTTATTATGTTGATAATAACCCTGATTGGATTGTTCGGATTTGTTGCGGATGAAGTGAGTCAACGTCAGAAAGAAATTGCCGTTCGAAAAGTGAATGGGGCAAGAGCTAAAGATATCCTATATTTATTGTTTGTAGGTATTTCTTATGTTGCTGTTCCTGCTATTATATTAGGACTTCTTTTTTCGTATGCCGTAGGCGCTGAATGGTTGCAACAGTTTGCTGTGAAAGTACCTCTGAATATGATTCTTTTTATATTGAGTGGTTTGTCGATTTTAACTGTATTACTTTTTAGTGTGGTAACCCGTTCGTGGAGTGTAGCGCATGAAAATCCGGTAACGTATTTGAAGATGGAGTAGCTTAAATTTAATATCTATGAAAACAATTATACGGAACTTTTTGAGTGTACTTCGTCGTTTTAAGATGGCGGCGGTTTTAAATGTGTTAGGACTTTCGGTTGCTTTTGCGGCATTCGTAGTGATTCTGATGCAGGTGAATTATGAACGGAGTTTTGATACATATTATCCGACATCCGACCGGATTTACCGGTTGGAACTTCAGGGCGCAGGAACTTTCTCCGTAATCCTGACACGGGCTTTTATAGAAGAAGTTATTCCTTCATCCCCCCATATTGAAGCGGGGACTTTAATTAATCCGTTTATCACTCCGATTTATTTTACGATTACAGAAAACGGCGAAAAGAAAGGATTCCGCGAAGCGATTCAAACGACTCATCCGGACGTAGTAAAAGTGTTCGATTTTCCAGTAATAGAAGGCGATCCCGATTGTCTGGGAGATCCGGAAAAGGTTATTATACCGGAAAGTATGGCCAAACGGATGTTTGGAGATCAATCAGCCATAGGCAAATCCATCCATGCTGAAGAGGATATCTGGTCTAAAGGACAGACTAATCTTACCATTGGAGCTGTATATCGCGACTTTCCGGGAAATGTTCAGATGAAAAACCTTATATATACGGCTATTGATGAAAATTTTATGCGAACAGGTTTTACTGCAAGCAACTATATTTGTTATCTGCTGCTGGATGATGAAAAAAATATACAAACGGTAGTCGATAATTTCAACCGGCATTTTGATTTTGAATCGGCTGATATGAAAGGGGAATCCATTAAACTGGTTCCGGTTACCGATATCTATTATTTTAATGAGAGCCAGGATGGACGTCTATTTCGGAGCGGTAATAAGGATGTTACTAATTTATTGTTCTTTATTGCAATACTAATTGTTATTGTAGCTATAATTAATTATACGAATTTCAGTACGGCCTTAACTCCTGTACGTATCAAAAGTATCAATACTCAAAAAGTATTAGGCAGTCCTGATTCCCTACTACGTAGGTCATTAGTGCTTGAAGCTGTTATTATTAGCCTGGCTGCCTGGGTTATTAGTTTGTTTATCGTGTGGGTCTTGAATAAAACTCAATTGCTATCTTTTGTAAATGCTGATTTAGATCTTGTTTCTAATCTTCCGGTTATTCTGCTTTCGGGTATTATCGCTTTATTCACCGGTCTTATTGCCGGAATCTATCCGGCCTGGTATATGGTTTCATTTCCGCCCGCACTCGTATTGAAAGGTAGTTTCGGTTTATCCTCATCAGGACGTAAATTACGTACGGCTCTGATTGGCATACAATTCATTGTGTCCATCATGTTAATTACCGGCGCAAGTATGGTTCGTTTACAGAATGACTATATGCGTAATTTCTCTTTAGGCTTTGATAAAGACCAGATTGCTATCGTAAAATTAAGTGGTGAACTGTATCAGAATCATAAAAATGCTTATACGGATGGTCTAAAGCAATTTGCAGGAATTGAAGATGTGGCATTTGCTATGGAGAAAATGGGTTCGCAGGATGGGTATAGTACCAATTCCGACGAATATAAAGGACAATCATTCCATTATTATATGGTTCCTGTAACAAACAATTTTCTTCGTGTCATGGGAATCCCGGTAACAGGGGGGCGTGATTTTAGTCCGGCTGATGAATTAACCGAAAATATATCTTATATATTTAACCGTGAGGCGCATGAAAGACTGGAGATGGAGGCCGGAGATTCTTTCGGAAGTTGGTCACCCGGGAATATTATAGGTTTCACAGGAGATGTTAAATTTACGTCGCTTCGCAAAGTTGAAACGCCTATTGCTTTTGTTACAGCAAATATTCCTTACAATTTACCTTTTTCATATATACGCTTAACTGCCGGAACAGATGTACATGCTGCTGTTGATCATATTCGTAAAACGCTTTCGGATATAGATCCGTCTTATCCTTTTGATGTCGAATTTTATGATAAAGTTTATGATCAGCTATATCATAAAGAAGTGAACCTCCGGAGTTCGGTGACTTTGTTTAGTATACTGGCAATCATTCTTTCCCTGGTAGGAGTATTCGGATTGGTTGTTTTTGACACGCAATATAAAAGAAAGGAGATTGCTATTCGTAAAGTACATGGGGCAAGTATATCATCCATACTTGCAATGATCAATAAACAATATGTTTATATCGTTTTTGGCTGTTTTATTATTGCTACTCCTATTGCGTGGTATGCAATAAAAAAATGGTTGGAAACATTTGCTTATAAAACACCACTGTATTGGTGGGTGTTTGCTTTGGCGTTTCTGATTATTTTTCTTGTTACTACAGTAACAATTACATTCCAGAGCTGGCGCGCCGCAAATGCGAATCCGGTGGAGAGTATAAAAGCTGAATGAATCCTGAATATTAAATATTTTATGAAAACAATTATACGGAATTTCCTGAGTGCGCTTCGCCGTTTTAAAATGGCAACCATGTTGAACATATTAGGGTTATCAGTCGCTTTTGCGGCGTTTATGGTAATCATGATGCAGTTAAATTATGACTGGAATTTTGCCCGGATGCATAATCATTCTGACAGGATTTACCGGTTGGAGGTTTTGTCGGATAAAGGAGGACAAGCTGTTTTATCCCGTCCTATGGCAGAAACGTTTATAAATTCGTCGCCTCATATCTTGGCCGGTTCGATTTGTGGTTTTTGGGGTAAAAATGTATTTTCCATAGATGCTAACGGTGGAAAAAATAGCTTTGAAGAAGAGTTGATCGTAGCAAGGCCTGAGTTTACGGACGTATTTGAATTCAATATGTTGTATGGAACCGGAAAAGCATTGGAAGATCCGGAAAAGGTGTTGATCTCGGAAAGCATTTCACAAAAATTGTTTGGGGTAGAATTGGCCATCGGCAAAACAATCTATAGGGATACCGCTGCTTTTACAGTAGGAGGTGTATACAAGGATTTTCCGGAAAATACATTACTAAAGAATGCCATATATAAACCTATTCCGATGGAAACCGATCTGAATGAATGGAGAAACTGGGGATATCAATGTTTTGTCAGGATGGATTCTCCGGAAAACAGTGCGTTTTTGATTGAAAACTATAAAAAGAATTTCGATTCGTCATTGCTCGAAGATGGCAATAAGTGGGTTGCTGATATAGATTACAGATTGACGGCTCTTACCGATATTCATTTCACAAATGATGTAACGTATGATAAGAATGTGCCTAAATCAAATCGTCAGACACTACTCGTATTATTTGCGATAGCCTTAGTCATCATCATTATTGCGGCTATTAATTTTACAAATTTTAGTACGGCGCTGGCTCCTGTACGTTTAAAAAGTATCAATACGCAAAAAATATTGGGAGGTGACGAACGCTCAATCCGTTTGTCATTGGTGCTCGAAGCTATAAGTATTAGTTTTGTTTCTTTCCTGATAGCTTTATTCCTGGTCTTTGTGATACAATATACTCCAATCAGGGGGTTATTAAACGTTGATCCATCCTTATTATCCCATCCGGCTATTGTGCTTGGAACGCTGTTGTTGTCATTATTAACAGGATGCCTGGCTGGTATATATCCGGCTTATTATATCACGTCATTTTCCCCGGCGATTGTATTGAAAGGGAGTTATGGATTATCGCCCAAAGGAAAACAATTGCGAAGCGCTTTGATTGGTATGCAATACCTGGCTTCATTTGTCCTGATTATTGGAGCCTTATTTATGTACCTCCAGAATAAATATATGAAAACATCCGATTTGGGATATAATAAAGACCGGCTGATCGTAACTGATATAAATACTACAATAGAGAAAAATACAAAAGCTTTTGCGGATCAGTTGAAATCGTTTGCAGAGATAGAGGGTGTTAGTTTTGCACATACGTTAATTTCAAGCCAGGATCAGTATTGGGGATTAACCAGACCTTATCTTGAAGACAAAATCTCTTATGAATGTCTGGTGGTTGATCCGTTGTTGACAGGTTTACTGGATATACATATTGTTGATGGAAGGGATTTCAGAGAAGGAGATAACTTGACTAGGGGAGGAGCCCTTATTTTCAATGAGCGTGCACGCGATCAATATCAATTGAAGTTGGGGGATAAAGTATCGGACAGTGAGATTGTCGGATTTATGTCGGATATAAAGTTTGCTTCTTTTCGGACTGAGGTAGTTCCGATGGCATTTTGGGTAGGAGGACACCGGGAACCTGAATATGCCTATATTAAAGTGAAAAAGGGTGCTGATATGCAGGAGGCGAAAAATCGTGTACATGAAGTGCTGAATTCTTTTGATAAAGGTTATCCGTTTCATCTTCAGTTTTTTGATAATATTTTTGATGACACATATGCCGGTGAAAATAAACTCGGGTCACTTGTTTTATTATTCAGCCTGATAGCTATACTTATTTCTATTGTAGGTGTTTTTGGCCTGGTCATATTTGAGAGTGAATACCGCAAGAAAGAAATCGGGATACGGAAAGTACTGGGTTCTACGGTTCGTGAGATTGTTATCCTGTTCAATAAATCATATATCCGTATATTAACCATTTGTTTTATCCTGGCTGTCCCGCTTTCTTATTATGCCATTTCCAAATGGCTGGAGAATTTTGCCTATAAAACACCTATGTATTGGTGGGTATTTATTGTTGCATTTATTATGGTAACGATTATTACTTCGTTTACCGTTACTTTCCAGAATTGGCGTGCAGCAAATGCCAATCCGGTGGATAGTATAAAAACGGAATAGTATAAAAGTAGTTAGTCGTAAGTGGTTGAAAACAAAGATATAAATATCTATGTTGAATATGAAATCTTGAATCTTGAATTTTAAATCTTGAATGTTTTATGAAAACAATTATACGAAATTTCTTGAATGTGCTTCACCGCTTTAAGGTGGCAACGGTTCTAAATATATTAGGACTGTCGCTTGCTTTTGCGGCATTTATTGTTATTCTGATACAGGTAAAATACGAACAGCGTTTTGATACATGTCATCCTAAAGCCGGTCGTATATTCCTGGTAGACCTGATGCGGCAAGGTGCAACATCCGAATATGCTTCGACCATTCATTCGCGGGCTTTTATTGATGAGATTATTGCTTCATCTGCCGCTATAGATGCTGTGACATTGTATAATCCATTTGTCGGGGAGGTCTATTTGTCGGTTGATGGTGAAGATACAGATAAAAAAGGTTTTCAGGAGAAAATCGTTACCTGCTATCCTGGGATAACAGATATATTTGGATTTGTTTTTATTGAAGGAAATGCGGAAAGTTTACATGATCCGGAAAAAGTAATTATCCCGGAAAGTATGGCGCGCCGTTTTTGGGGAATATCACCTGCCGTCGGAAAAATAATCCATATGAATGAAGATCTCTGGACAAAAAATGTAAAAACCTTAACAGTAGGCGGTGTTTATAAAGACTTTCCCGGTAATACCCAGATTGATAATGCAATTTATGGGACAATCGATAATACGATGAAAGATAATTGGGAATCCAATAACTTTATCTGTTATGTACTCTTAAATAATGGAGAAACATCCGGAGTTGTTGTTGAAAACCTGAATAAAACATTTGATTTTTCCCGCGTGTGGAATCCGGATGGCGATAAATTAAGCCTGGCGTTTGTTCCCCTTACGGATGTTCATTATTCAAAAGAGAAAGGTGGATTATTTAAAACCAGCGAAAAAAAGACAGTGGGCGTATTGTTCATGATAGCCTTATTGGTCATTATTATTGCAGCTATTAATTTCACGAATTTTAGTATTGCATTGGCCCCCTTACGCATTAAAAGTATTAATACGCAAAAAGTGTTTGGATGCTCCATACAAAACCAGCGAAGGACTTTAATAACGGAGGCTGTCGGGGTTGCATTTACGGCGTGGTTGTTATCTCTTTTTCTTGTATGGATGTTGAATAAAAATCAGATTCTGCCGTTTATTGATGCCGATTTAAGTTTTTACAATAATAGTTTGCTGATCTTGTTTTCGGGAGGACTGGCTTTATTGATCGGAAGTATTGCTGGTATGTATCCTGCCTGGTATATGACATCTTTCCAACCGGCCCTCGTCTTGAAAGGTAATTTCGGGACATCTCCTTCCGGACGATTTTTAAGGTTTGGCCTGGTAAGCTTTCAGTATATCATTTCAACAGGCCTTATAATAACAGCTTTATTCATTCAGTTGCAAAATAATTATATGCGTAGCTATGATTATGGGTTTGAAAAAGACCAGGTGGCAGTTGTACAATTGAACGGTGATATTTATAATACTGGTAAAGATACTTACGTTAATAAGCTTAAGGAATATCCGGGAATAGAAGATGTTGCTTTCTCCAAACAGAAATTAGGGGCGCGGGATGGCTATACTACTTACGGATTGAAATACGGGGATAATACCTTTTATAGTTATGTACTGGAAGTATCCCCTTCTTTTCCTAAGGTAATGGGCATTCCGGTTATTGAAGGACGTGATTTTCTCCCGACTGACGAGCAGGCTAACGAACTGATGTATATTTTTAGTAAACCACTTCAGCAAATGGTCGGAATGGAAGCAGGTAGCCTGATTGAAATGGAGTCGTGGAGGGGAGCGCCCGGACATGCAGTTGGGATAACCGGGGATGTAAAGTTTACTTCACTCCGCCAGGGGACGGATGGAATTTCATTTATGATAAACTCTCATGAATCGCTTCCTGTATCCTATATACGCTTAAAAGCAGGTACGAATATCACAGAAGCTGTTAATCATATCCGGAATGTTGTTGCCGGTATAGATCCGACCTTTCCTTTTGAACTGGAATTTTATGATACGATTTTTAACCAGCTTTATTATAAAGAATTGTCGTTGACCAAAACAATTATGCTCTTTAGTATATTAGCGATCGTGATTTCTATTGTGGGTGTTTTTGGGCTTATTCTTTTCGAAACGCAATTTCGCCGGAAAGAAATCGGTGTACGTAAAGTATTAGGAGCCGGCATCAAAGATATTCTTATTATGTTCAACAGGACTTATATGCATATTGTATGTATTAGTTTTGTATTGGCTGCGCCTGTAGGATATTATGCCGTAACCAAATGGTTGGAAAACTTTGCCTATAAAACGCCTATTCATTGGTGGGTCTTTCTGATTGCATTTTTGCTGATATCAGCCATTACGATTCTGACGATCACTTTCCAGAATTGGCAGGCGGCAAGAACGAATCCGGTAGATAGTATCAAAACGGAATAGAGGAAGAGCCCCAGCCCATAAATTAATTGAAATTTAAGAATTAAAAATTGAGTGGAGAACGAGAATGAAATTTAATTGATAATTGATGATATTGAATATGAAATCCTGAATGTTTTATGAAAACAATTATACGGAATTTTTTGAGTGTACTCCGTCGTTTTAAGATGGCGACAGTACTGAACGTTTTAGGACTTTCGGTTGCATTCGCAGCATTTATGGTGATTATGATGCAGGTAAAATACGAACAAAGTTTTGACCGGTGCCATCCTACTGCCGAAAGGGTATATAGGGTGACCTTGTCAAGGTCGGACATTTTTTCGGTGCTTCTTCCACGCGGTTTTGTTGAATCAGTGATCCAATCTTCACCTCACATCGAAGCCAGTACGTTGCTCAATGTGAATTATCCTTCTTATTTTACATATACGGATCAGGGAGAAAAGCGGGGATTTAATGAAACATTCCTTTGTTGTCATCCGGATATAGTAAAAGTATTTGATTTCCCAATTATTGCAGGTGATCATGCATGCCTTAATGACCCGGACAAAATTCTTATACCGGAGAGCTTGGCTCATAGATTGTTTGGTAATCAAATGGCAGTAGGAAAAACAGTGCAGATAGAAGAAGAAAACTGGTTGAAAGATCAAACAGAATTCACGGTTGGGGCTGTTTATCGTGATTTTCCGGAGAATACACAATTAAAAAACTATATTTATTCGGCAATTGATGAGGAGCTAATGCTGAATAATTTTGGATCAAGTAGTTTCCTGTGCTATTTGTTGCTTGATAATCCTGCTAATGCCGGCAGGGTTGAGGATAATTTTAATAAGGTATTCGATTTTGATAAAATAAATGCACCTGAGGAGCAGATTAAACTAGTTCCATTGACAGATATTTACTATCAAAATGAGGGGATTGATGCAATGGTTGTTAGTAGCGGAAACCGTGAAATTACTTATTTGCTCTTTTTTATAGCATTGTTGATCATCATTGTCGCAGCAATCAACTATGTAAATTTTAGTACGGCATTAACTCCTTTACGGATTAAAAGTATTAATACGCAGAAAGTATTAGGTAGCCCGGACCGGACGCTCAGGCGTTCGCTGGTATTGGAAGCTGTTGTTATTAGCCTGATAGCCTGGTTTTTTAGTCTTATGATGGTATGGGGTTTGAATATAACAAATATTTTACCTTTTATTTCTGCTGATTTACAGCTTGTATCAAATCTGCCGATTCTTTTATTAACAGGAGGATTAGCATTGTTGGTCGGTATTGTTGCCGGTTTATATCCCGCCTGGTATATGGTATCGTTTCCTCCGGCGTTAGTGTTAAAAGGTAGTTTTGGACTTTCACTCTCAGGCCGTAAATTGCGTACGGCGTTAATCGGATTTCAGTTTGTTGTTTCCATAATGTTGATAATCGGTGCAAGCCTGGTTCAGTTGCAAAATGATTTTTTGAAAAGCTTTTCTTTAGGTTTTGATAAAGAACAGCTTGTAGTAGTTCCACTTAGTGAAGAGTTGTACGGAGAAAAGCATGAAACGTATGTAAGCCGGCTGAAGCAGTATCCCGGCATTGTAGATGTTGCTTTCTCAATGGAAAAAATAGCGACACAAGAAAGCTATAATACCTGTATAAGCAAATATAAAGGAAAAGAGTTCTCTTGTTTTATGATACCGGTGTCAGCTAACTTTTTCAAGGTGATGGGAATTCCTATAATTGAAGGAAGAGATTTTACTTTATCGGATGAAATGTCGGTTGAACCGGTTTACATATTTAACCGGGAAGCATATAAGAATATGGAAATGGAAGCCGGTACCCAAATTGATAATTGGGTATCCGGGCAAATTGTTGGATTTACGGATGATATTAAAATAACATCATTGCGGCATGAAAAGGATAATATTGCTTTTATTGCCGGGGGAACAGATAATTTCCTGTCCAAAAAAATATCTTACATACGCCTGGCGAAAGGATGTGATATAAATGCCGCTACAGAACATATTCGCACAGCAATTTCCGAAATAGATCCGGCATTTCCGATAGATATGGAATTTTACGATGAACTGTTTAACCAGATGTATCATAAAGAAAGTGATTTACGTAGTATGGTAACTTTGTTTAGCTTGTTGGCTATTGTACTTTCAATGGTTGGTGTATTCGGTTTGGTTGTCTTTGATACACAATACAAACGGAAAGAAATCGCAATTCGTAAGGTGCATGGCTCTACGATCCTACAAATATTGGAAAGGTTAAACAAGCAATATGTTTATATTGTATCTGTTTGTTTTATTATAGCATCGCCAATATCTTACGGATTGATTGTTAAGTGGCTGGAAAACTTTGCGTATAAAATACCTATTTATTGGTGGGTGTATTTTGTAGCACTATTTGTAGTTTTAACCGCGACTGTAATAATTGTTACTTTCCAAAGTTGGCGTGCAGCCAATGCCAATCCGGTTGATTGTATTAAATCGGAGTGACGAGATGCATATTTTGCTTGACAAAAATAAGATAGAATTTAACCCTTCTGATAATTAGGGGCTGTTGTTGCAGATGTCCTTTAGTAGATGGAAATTTGCTGGGAGCTTATTGTATTTTCTTGAGGTTTTTGTTGATTTAAAATAACATGGTTAAAAACAGAATAATATTAGCTGTTGGAACCTTTTTGTTGACTATGACAGCAGCAATGTCTCAAACAGATTCGTTCAAAGGGATGAAGATGATTTTGGAAAATGTTTCTTCTAAGGATTTGTTTTATGCTCCGGAACCGCCCGGTGATATGTTGGTACGCATTTCCGAAATAGAGGTTTATCCTGAATATCTGGATGAGTACCTGAAGTTTGCCCTTACGGTGGGAGCAACGTCTGTGCGCGAAGAGCCCGGCGTGATTGCCATCTATCCTATGATTCAGCAACGTGACTCCTGCCAGATACGCATTCTTGAGATATATGCCAGTCAAGAGGCCTACCGCTACCATATCGGCACCAGGCACTTCCAAACTTACAAGCAGGGCACGCTCCACATGGTGAAGCAGCTCGATCTGGTGGATATGATTCCGATGAACCCTTCTGCCATGCCGGAGATTTTTCGTAAACTAACTTCGCAAACCGATGAATGAACCAATTGTCACCCATCGAGATGAGAATTGCAGTCTTTATCGTTTTACATCTTAGGCTGGACAAAAGACCAATGCGTGTGTATAATTTTCCATTGATCGGATGAATCTGATTTATAAACCTCTGTACAGTTCATTCTGAATACCTGACTATCTCTGTGGGCTTCATAATTATATGTCAACACGGCAACATCTGATGATAACTGCACAGTTGGGTTTATCATTTTATACTGGTCGATTTTAACCTTTCCCCTGATCGTATTATAATAGTCTTCCAGCGCTTTTTTACCTTCAAGCTTGTTTTCGAAAGCAGGGTCCATATAAATAACATCATCAGATGATAACTCTATAAACCCATCAGGATTTCCATTATTCCATAACTCTAAAGCCTGTTTTTCTAAAGCTATAATTGTGGCTTTAATGTCCTCATTATTTGAGGATATATTTGTGCATCCGGTCATAAAAAATAAAATTAATATGTATTTGAAATATTTCATGCCTAACAATCTGTTTTCCCACTCTGCTTTTCCCACCTCCAAATTTAGCAAATATTACAGAGGTAGTTGGAATTGCATCCTGAAATTTTCCTTTTTTACCTTCTTATGGCTTCTTCAGAGAAACGGAAAGTCTCTATACCTGAATGGGGTTGCAGTTGTTAAAAAAAAATGTTTAACGGCAGTTTTGGCAGTGTCTGAGGCTAACAGAAAATGCTGCGTGAATATATAAATGCGCATGTTATCAGTGTGTTATATCTGTCGTTGAAGAATATCTGTAATAAGGCATATTGTGGGAATAATATTCTGTTATTTTTATTTTTTCTATTTTTGTTTTGTCTACAGTTATTATATACGGGCATTGGATGAAAAATAGCAATAATGATCTTATTTCTTTCAGACATTATTATGAAGCAAATGTTTCTCATTTGAAATTATTTGCCAGGCGTTTTGTGTCGTCCGATATAGCTGAAGATATTGTGCATGATGTTTTTTTAGAGGTTTGGAATTATTTGGAGTCATGCAAAGAAATGCCTTCGCGTTCGTATTTGTTTATGGCTGTACGGAACAGATGTCTGAATAATCTGAAAAGGGAGCTGGTTAAAGAGAACTATGTTCAAACGACTCAACTGGATAATCAGATTTTGGGTCTGGATTATTATGATTCTTACGAAAAACTGATTATTGCAAAAGAAGATATACAGGCAATCTATGATCAGATTGAACGGTTGCCTGAAAAATGCCGTGTCATTTTTAAGATGGCCTATCTTGAAGATAAGAAAAACGCAGAGATTGCGGAAGAATTAAACTTGTCGATTCGCACTGTAGAACATCAATTGTATCTGGGCTTAAGGACTTTACGTGAGCGCCTGACAGGAGAAGAAAAAAAACGTTTATTTTTTATGATTTTATTTTAAGTAAATATTCCAGGCATCTTGTCTTATTTATAGATGAATATTGTTCCGGATTTTAAATCCGATGGACATAGATCAGAAAAAATAGGATACTAATGCAATGTTTCACATTTTTCCGACGTATCGGAAAGTGTAAATATTATATATTATTATAAAGATGCCTACTATACCAGAAGAAATAATAGTCCGCTCTATCCAAAAAACGGCCGGTGAAGAGGATATGAAAATCCTTAATAAATGGCTGAAGGAGGATAAAAAGAATGTTGAATACTATTTTCAGTTAGAAGAAATATGGCATTCTAAGATGCTTCTTACTGAAGAGTCTTTACTTGAAGGTTGGCAGAGACTTTCGAGGGAAGTTGAACATTTGTCGCAACAGAAGCCAATATCAACCCGTCTTCAACGATCCAAAGTGCTGATAACGATTCGTTATGCAGCTGCGGTAGTTATAGGGGTTTTAATAGCTTCAGCTATCTGGTTGAATCTTCCTACCAAGCAACAAAGCATTCCGGAACCGGAGGTTCTTGTTCAGAATGTCTTATATAACCAGACAGGAGTACAGGCCATTCTTTTGCCTGATAGTTCGCAAGTCTGGGTTAATGAAAATACCAAAATTACGTATCCGGAGAAATTTGCTAAAAACCAGCGGGAGATTTCTTTGGAGGGAAAAGCGTATTTTGATATCCGGAAGAAGTCGGAAGTTCCTTTTGTCGTACACATTGGAGATATTAATGTAGAAGTGACAGGAACCGAATTTTTTATTGAAGAAGTACAGGGAGAAGAGACACAGGTTACATTGGTGTCGGGAGGAGTAAATCTGATTTATAAAGATCAGGCCGGAGAAACAACTTCATCTTCTATTATACCGGGGCAGCAGGCGGTTATAAACAAATCGAGCGGAGATATAAAGATTGCCGATGTTGATACGGATTATTATGTGGTCTGGAAAGATGGTGTCTATTCTTTTAATGATGAATATTTGGATAAAATAATCGAATTGTTTGCCAGACGGTTTAATTTGGATATTCAGATCAGTGCTTCATTGAAAAAGAAACGGTTTACCGGGAAAATCAGACCCAATGAGAGTGTGCAGGAGGTTCTGATAACAATCAATAAGAGTTATCCGATAAAATATAAGATTACAGGAAATACAATTAAAATCAGTGAACACTAATACCTAAGTTTAACCAAAACAAAACGAAATGCCTATGAAACACAGCAGGAGTTAACCCGGAGATAAAAAAGAGTCGGAAGCATGAATCTTCCGACCCGATGAGTTTTCAATTTACGAATTCTGCCAATAACCGAAAATCTTGCAGGATAGGGGTTAAGGGCAACAAATTAAAAACAAACAAATGTATGAAAATCTACAGACATGGGATTGATATATCCCGATTTTTATCACTTATTATGAGAATAACATTCTTTTTATTTTTCCTTGGTGTTTTGCAGTCGTATGCCGCAAGCACATATGCACAGACCACTCAGTTAACAATTCATGAGGACAATATTGAGTTAGGGGAGCTTCTTAATAAAATAGAGAAGCAAACGGAGTTTTATTTTTTCTATAACAACGATAAGATCGATAAGCGCATGAAGGTGAATGCCCATGCAGAGGGTAAAACGATTACAGAAGTGCTCGATGTTGTATTGAATAATACGGGTGTCACTTATCAGGTTAACAATAAGGCTATTATTTTGAATCTGGCCGCAAATCCGGTTTCTCTGCAAGCTAGAAAAAATATTACGGGAGTCATCGTTGATGAACATGGAGAGCCGGTTATTGGTGCGAATGTATTGGAAAAAGGCACAACAAACGGTAGTATTACGAATATTGACGGGCAATTCAGTCTTTCGGTATCCGAAAATGCAGTTCTTCAGATCTCATATATTGGTTATATAAGCCAGGATGTTACAGTTGGGAACCGGACACATATCCCAATTACACTCAAAGAAGACTTTGAAACGTTGGAAGAAGTTGTAG
Organism: Tannerella sp.; assembly: GCA_031285565.1. Classification (GTDB taxonomy): domain Bacteria; phylum Bacteroidota; class Bacteroidia; order Bacteroidales; family Tannerellaceae; genus Tannerella. Next base: position 27,808 of record JAITVY010000118.1, read on the forward strand.
TTGTCGGTTACGGAACACAACGGAAAGCTACATTGACGGGTTCCATAACGACAGTAAAAGGAGAAGATATGATCAAAACGCCTACGACTAATGCCAGTCATATGTTGGCCGGTCGTATGGCTGGTGTAACAACGGTTCAAAGCAGTGGTGAACCCGGAGCGGACGATGCTACGATCCGGATCAGAGGGGTCAATACGATAGGAAATAGTGATCCGTTGGTAGTGGTAGATGGAGTTCCCGGACGTTCGCTATCAAGAATAGATCCGGCTTCTATTGAGACTATTACGGTTCTAAAAGATGCATCTGCGGCTATTTACGGCTCGCAGGCTGCCAATGGGGTAATCCTTATTACAACCAAACGGGGTTCGACAGGGAAACCGAATATTACGCTCAACTTTAATCAGGGTTTTAGCCAGCCGACCCGTATTCCGGATATGACTGACGGTTCCGAATATGCTACATTAATCAACGAACTTGACATGTATGAGGGACGTACTCCCCGGTATTCGCAGCAGGATATAGCAAACTTCACCAGTGGTTCTGATCCCTGGAAATATCCGAATACGGACTGGTTTGATGCCGTACTGAAACCCTGGTCTGCACAGAATAATTTGAATGCTCAGATGACGGGAGGAAAAGACGAAGTGACTTATTTCATTTCAGCCGGTTCGAAATACCAGGATGCTTTTTACCGTAACAGTGTGAGCGATTACAAGCAACTCGATTTCAGGAGTAATCTCGATGTGAAAATATCGATCGGCCTATACGGGAGAATGGAAAATACCACTGCTCCTGCTATCGGAAGACTCACAAATATGACCGATGCATCGTCGGGCTATGAAACAATCTTCAGAACAGCAACATTGGCAAGTCCGAATGTACATGCTGTCTGGCCGGATGGTTCGCCCGGACCGGATATTCTTGAAGGCAACAATCCGGTAACAATTGCAACTAATGCTTCCGGATCTGATAAAAATAAAAAATGATTATCCGCAATAATACCACAAAGGTTGGAAATAAAAAAAATGGTAGGTATATTTATAATATAAAAAGTGGTGGGTATTCTGTGCTGTGCCAAAAAAAATACTTAG
>JAITVY010000025.1 GCA_031285565.1 Tannerella sp.
AGAAAACTAATATTCAAAGAGCGCATAAGACCAGATCTACATCCGGGCTTTTAATTCATACGATGGGTAAAATTGCCATCGCTTTTATTTATCTTATTTTTTAAATACTGATTCGCATAATTATTAAAATTATTGTCGTATGAAAAGATTAATTGTAAACATTTCAGCAGTCGCATTTCTTTCTTTTTTCTTGTTCTCATTATCAAGTTGTAAAGATGATGACGATGATTTAACACAAAAAGAAGAAGACTTGTATGAAAAGTATGTGACTCCCGAATTGGAAAGTGCATTGGATAAATTAGGTATGACTATTAACCGGGGAATCGATCCCCCTAATATTACCGGTTATTTTTATATGGAAGAACCAAAGTGTACCGCCGTAACGCAATCCGATGATGGAATGTTGAATAAATATTCTTATGATAAGAAACTCAGGTTTTACGATAAAAAGGAACTTTCAATAAGTATGGAAGGATGGGAACTTGATTATGAGGAAGGGGATAATGTTTTGCATGAAGCGAAAGGTGTTTTTCTTTGTGGTGAAGGAGATAAATTTTCCATATTTTTCAACGAAGAATTCAAATATGATAGTGGCGCTTATGGTACTCTTTTCAGCATATATTCGGGAGAAGTAGAGAAAAGTAGTAATGGGAATATTTCCGGATTGAAGAACTTGCAATATGCTATTCTGATGAGAGAAAATAACGATTTTGATGGTATAATGCCGAATGGAGATGGGCGTCTTTTCCAGCCAAAAGATGTAAGGGTAATCACAAAGAGTGAATATGAATCGTTGGGAAATACTCTCCGAAGCTTGAAATTGAATACGGACATCTCACGTTCCGGAGAAACGTCATATGAATGATTGATTGTTGTTAGGGTGTTAATTTCATAAGCCGGAATCTCTGCTTTTTTAGAGATTCCGATTTATTTTTGTCTATATTTAATTTGTTTTACTCAACATATAAAACCAATCCTTTGAGGTATTCTCCTTCAGGATGGTAAATGTTTACCGGATGGTCTGCCGGCTGAGTTAGCTGATGTAGGATACGGACATGACGGCCGGATTGGGCAGCAGCACTAAACACAGCCAACCGGAAATCGTTTTTACTTACTACCTGCGAACAGGAGAATGTGAAAATAATGCCTCCCGGCTTGATTTTTTCAAAAGCGATTGCATTTAATTTCCGGTAGCCTTGCAATGCATTACGAAGTACATTCTTATGTTTGGCAAAAGCCGGTGGGTCTAGGATGATCAGGTCATATTGATCTCCTGCTTTTTCTAAAAAACTAAAAGCGTCTTCAGTATATGATTGATGGCGGTTATCATTTGGGAAATTTAAGGAGATATTTTTTTCTGTCAGTGAAATCGCTTTTGCCGAACTATCAACAGAATGCACAATCTTTGCATTTCCACGCATCGCATAAACCGAAAATCCACCGGTATAACAAAACATATTTAATACATTTCGACAGTGTGCGTATTTTTCTAATAATAAGCGATTTTCACGTTGGTCGATGAAAAATCCTGTTTTTTGGCCTTTTAGCCAGTCTATGTGAAACTGTAATCCTTTTTCAATAGCGATATGTTCTTTTTCGGAATAATTACCGTATAGGTATTCATTTTCACTTTCGATGTTAGCCTTAAAGGGGAGTGTCCCTTCCGACTTATAATAGATATTCTGAAGTGTCTCGCCCAGAACTTCTTTTAATGCTTCTGCAATTTCTTTTCTGCTGTGGTGCATGCCTATCGAATGTGCCTGCATTACAGCGGTATTGCCATATACATCAATGATTAATCCGGGTAGCTGATCTCCTTCCCCGTAAATCAATCTATATATGTTATTGTCTGTAACTTCGGCCAAATCAAGAACACGACGTAGTTCATAAGCCATCCGGATACGTCCGGTCCAGAAAGCATGGTCAATGCTTTCCGGCTGAAAAGATAAAATCCGTACGGCAATGCTTCCGATTTGGTAATGTCCGATACCTAAAAATGTGTTATCGGCTGCAAAAACTTCCACCAAATCACCTTCGGCAGGTTTTCCTTTTATTGATGCTATGGCTCCGGAAAATACCCATGGATGTAACCGAAGGATTGATTCTTCTTTTTTTGGTTTCAGAAAGATTTTGCAATTACTCATTGAAGTCGGATTAAATGTTGATATATACGTAAACATGCCCATGCATCCAGTGCAGCATATCGTAGTTGTACTTCGGAGAGTTCCTCCGTTTCCCAATTACTAAGACGTGTCTTTTTTGATATTTTTTTTCCAAAGAGTATTGCATATATTTTTTGCAGACTGGCATCTTCTATTCCAAAAGCCGGAACAAATTTTTGAAGGTCAATAAAGTTTGCCGGTTCAATCTGTACTAATTTTCTTATAGCGCTAAAATCATCCAGCAATGATAGTCCGACTTTCATGACTTGTTTGTCGTTGAAAAAGTTAATCAACGAGGCTGGAATTCCTCCAAGTTTGTTTAGGCGGAATAAATAGCATGTTTCTTCTGATGAAATTTGGATCAAAGAGACTTTATGATGTTGTTTTTTTGAAAAGTTAGGTCGGGTTTCCGTATCGAATCCGACACATTGTTGTAAAGAGATATATTCTATCGCTTTTTCTAAGTCTGTTATTTTATCAATAACAACGATCTTGCCGGTAAAAGCCTCGATCGGTAAGGTTGAAATTTCTTCTTTCGTAATGGACGGTGCGTGATTCATTCCTCTTCTTTGAAATTAATATCCGGGTTGTAACGAATGGCATGCAAGGCTTTCAGAGCATTTAATAAGCTTTGACCCCAATAAAGCCGGAAGTTTTCTGTGCATTCCGACAATGCCTGCAGCATTGTTTTTTCATATCCTTGCCGGAACAGCGAAATGAAATTCCCGACGTCCTGATATAGATCAGCCAGGTTTTCCGAAATAAAGGCTGCAATCGGAGTGTCGCTGAACTGCATGTCAGGGAGGAATGTTTCAAGATACGTGTCATGTTCACCTAATAAATTTGCTATCCGGTTGCGTATGGCATCGTATGTTTCTTCTGTGATAAATTGAGCCGCATCAGATTCATCATCTAAGTCGTCTACTTCCGGCAACAGAGTAGCTTTCAAATAAAGCAACGGCAAGATTTTCGTTGCATTATTTACGAATTTGAACAGATCGAAATCGTTTGATTTTTCAATCCATGAGCAAAATTCAAAAGCAACGGTGACAAACTCCAATGTGTTTTTGTCGTATACCGGATGATTTTCTTTATTCATACTACTCTATTTTTATATATAAAGGAGTGTCAAAAGTAGGATTATATTATCAGATTTTCAATATTTTCCGCCATTCTTTTCTTTCGACACCTCCTCGTTTTATTGTCAGATGTTATTGTAAACCTTCGGTTTGAACATCTTTATTGATCTTTTTAATCAATCCTTGTAATACATTTCCGGGACCTAATTCAATGAAATGATCGGCTCCGTCTGCTATCATATTCTGTACGCTTTGTGTCCAACGTACCGGTGATGTTAATTGTGCAATCAGATTTTCTTTAATGATAGCAGGATCTGTGGCTGCTTTTGCATTCACATTCTGATAAACCTGGCAAACCGGCTGATTGATGGTTGTTGTCTGAATAGCTTCAGCTAATTCGGCACGTGCCGGTTCCATCAGTGGAGAGTGGAATGCACCGCCAACTTTTAATTTCAATGCACGTTTGGCTCCTGCTGCCAGCAATTGTTCGCAGGCGATGTCGATACCGGCTTCCGAACCAGAGATTACTAATTGTCCGGGGCAATTAAAATTTGCGCATACAACAACTTCATTTGTGATACCTGCACAAATTTTTTCGACTTCTTCATCGGGAAGAGCTAATACGGCAGCCATCGTAGACGGCGTTAATTCACATGCTTTTTGCATAGCCTGTGCCCGCTTTGAAACCAGAGTGAGGCCATCTTCGAATGATAGTGCTTGTGCTGCAACAAGTGCAGAAAATTCGCCTAATGAATGTCCGGCAACCATGTCCGGCCGAAAATTATCGCCTAAAGTTTTTGCCAGAATTACTGAATGTAGAAAAATCGCCGGCTGAGTTACTTTTGTCTGTTTTAAATCATCATCTGTTCCGGCAAACATTAAATCTGTGATCTGAAATCCTAAAATATCGTTTGCCTGCTCGAATAGCTGTTTGGCAAGAGGGTTCTGATCGTATAGATTTTTACCCATTCCTACAAATTGTGCCCCTTGTCCGGGAAATACGTACGCTTTCATTTTTTGCTGTTTTATTTTTTTAAGACGATGCAAAAGTAATAAATTTAAGAAAAATGGGTATTGTATCAATTCAAATTGTATCTTTGCAATACAAAATATTCTGAGTATTAATTTTAAAACGACTAATATGAATCAATTATTGTTTCTGGGAAATTTAGGAACCGGTGAGATAATCATTATCGCCATCATTGTACTTTTACTTTTTGGTGGTAAGAAGATTCCTGAATTGATGAAAGGTTTAGGAAAAGGTGTAAGAAATTTTAAAGATGGCGTAAAAGGTATTGAAGACGACATCAATTTAAACGATACAGATAGCAATAGCAGCAGTAAATAAAAATGTCAGAGATACAAGATGAAATGTCTTTCTGGGATCACCTGGAAGAACTTCGTTGGACATTATTTCGCTGTATTGCTGCTCTTATGATTTTTGCTATCGGGGCATTCGCTTCGATACATTATTTGTTTGATTATGTGATATTGGCGCCTTGTTCTTCCGATTTTATTTTATATCGGTGGATGTGTAAGGTGTCTGTTTATTTACCCTTTTTTCCTGATTTCTGTGATCAGAATTTTGACGTCACGCTCATACAGATAAAGATGGCTACTCAGTTTTTTACGAGTATGTCGACCTCTTTCTGGATAGCGTTGCTGTTGACGTTTCCTTATCTGATGTACGAAGTCTGGAAATTTGTTAGTCCGGCATTATACCCGCATGAGCAGAAAAGCGTACGATGGGTGTTTTTCTTTGGAACTATCATGTTTTTCATTGGATGCGCAGTGGGATATTTTTTGGTGTTTCCGATGACTTTCCGTTTTTTGATGACCTATGATTTAAGTTCAGACAGAATTCTGGGCGGAGTTTCATTGGAGTCATATATGGATAGTTTCCTAATGCTGATTTTTATAATGGGGGTTATCTTTGAAATGCCATTACTCTCATGGTTGTTGTCTAAAGTCGGATTGCTGAACCGTTCGTTTTTCCGTAAGTACAGAAGGTATGCAATTGTCGGATTATTGGTATTAGCGGCATTTATTACGCCAAGTGGTGATCCGTTTACATTAGCTGTTGTTTTCTTCCCGTTATACGGTTTGTATGAACTGAGTGCGTTCTTTGTAAAGGAGCCTCCTAAAGAAGATGATGAGGAGGAAGAAGAATTTGATGATAAGGTAGTCTATCCGAACGGATAAAGAATAAAAAGAATAGGTGTTTTAGTGAAGAAGATCAAAGAACTATATAAAAAAATAAGTAAAAAGATAAACTTATCGTCCAAAAAGCGTAAAGTCATAATTTACGCTTTGTGGGCTTCTTTTGGTTTATTTATCATTTTTACGGTAGGAATATTTTTTGCTATTGCTAATGGGGCAATCGGTTATGTGCCGCCTGTTGAGCAATTGGAAAATCCGATTGATAAATATGCTTCTCAAGTGATATCATCTGATGGGAAAATGTTGGGAAGCTATTCTTACAGTAAGGATAACCGGATTTATGTCGGTTATGAAAATCTGTCTCCGGATCTGGTAAAGGCGTTGATTGCAACGGAAGATATTCGTTTTACAAAACATAGCGGAATTGATACCAAAGGTTTGGTTCGTGCTGTTGTTAAACGTGGTATTCTACAGCAAAAAAGTGGTGGTGGAGGTAGTACGATAACCCAGCAGCTGGCAAAACAACTTTTTTCTCCAAGTGTAGAGAGTCTGACTGAACGTCTTCTGCAGAAGCCAATTGAATGGGTAATTGCTGTTCGGTTGGAACGGTTTTATACAAAAGAAGAAATTATTAATCTGTATTTAAATAAATTTGATTTTCTCCATAATGCTGTTGGTATACAGTCGGCGGCCCGTGTTTATTTTGATGCAACTCCGGGTACATTAAAATTAGAAGAAGCGGCTATGCTGATTGGCATGTGTAAAAATCCGTCTTATTATAACCCGGTACGTCATACTGACCGTACCCGCGATCGCCGCAATACCGTACTTTCGCAAATGCAGAAGGCCGGTTATATATCGAAAGCTGTCTGCGATTCCGTCTCTCAGTTGCCTCTGGAGCTTAATTTTACGCGTATGGATCATACGGATGGATTAGCTCCTTATTTTCGTGAGTATGTTCGTTTAATGATGATTGCTCCGAAGCCTGTACGTAGTAATTATGCGACATGGCAATCTCAAAAATTTTCGGATGATTCAACTGCGTGGGAAACTAATCCATTGTATGGTTGGTGTAACAAGAATAAAAAGCCTACCGGCGAGCCATATAATTTATATACGGATGGTTTGAAAATTTATACAACACTGGATGCACGTATGCAGCAATATGCGGAAGAAGCTGTTATTGAGCATATGGGTGAGACTGTTCAGCCTAACTTTTTTAAGGAGTTGGCAACAAAGAAAAAAGCTCCGTTTTCAAGTCGTGTTTCTGATGATGAAATCAAGGATATTTTAAACCGGGCTATGCGAAATAGCGATCGTTATCGCACTATGAAGCAGAATGGGAATAGTGATGTTGAGATAGAAAAGGTATTTCAAAAGCCGGTAGAAATGAGTGTTTTTAGCTGGAAAGGTGAGCTTGATACAATTATGAGTCCAATGGATTCGATTCGTTATTATAAAAGCTTTATGCGAACGGGCTTTATGGCGATGGATCCGCGTACCGGGCATGTGAAGGCATATGTTGGTGGCATTGATTTTAACTCATTTAAGTATGATATGGTCACTACCGGTCGCCGACAGATCGGCTCTACTATGAAACCGTTCCTATATTCGCTGGCGATGATTGAAGGTTTTAGCCCTTGTGATAAAGTGAAGCATGTTCAGCAACAGTTAGTTGATGAGAATGGAAAGACCTGGACTCCGAGTAATGCCGGCGCTAAAAGGGTAGGAGAGGAAGTCACTATTCAATGGGGTCTGCAACAATCATCCAACTGGGTAACAGCTTATTTAATGAAACATCTTTCTCCTTATACGTTGGAACGCTTGTTGCGTTCGTACGGATTGAGAGGCCCGATTGATCCGGTAGTGTCTATGTGTTTAGGTACGCCTGATATTTCTGTAAGTGAGATGGTCAGCGCTTATACTGTTTTTTCCAATAAGGGAATTCGGATTGAACCGTTGGTGGTGACACATATTGAAGATCCGTATGGTAATACAATTGCCACATTTACTCCATCAGTAAATGAGGTATTAACGGAAAGTGCCACTTATAAAACGCTGGGGATGTTACGTGCGGTAATGGATGGCGGTACAGGAGGTCGTGTTCGTTTCAGGTATGGAGTAAGAGCGCCAATGGGAGGAAAGACAGGTACTTCGCAAAATCATTCCGACGGTTGGTTTATAGGTTTTACCCCAAGTTTGACCGCTGGATGCTGGGTTGGAGGTGAAGACCGTTCTATTCGTTTTGATCGTATGTCAGATGGTCAGGGAGCTGCAATGGCTTTACCTATTTTTGGCCTGTTTATGCAAAAAGTCTATGCGAATAAGGCGCTTGGATATTCTGATAAAGAAAATTTTGAAATTTCAGCGAACTTTGTACCATGTCCTTCATCTAATGAAGAGGGACACATGACAGAAGAAGCTGATCCAATGGATCTGGATGATTTCTTCAATTGATTAATTGACAGAATTTACATAATAAATTGGATAGACAGAATCGATTGAGTTGATTCTGTCTATTCAGTTTATTGGGTAATTTGTCTTTTATCTTCAAATTTGACTATGGTTGATCTTGGATTGCTGCCTGACTGCGAACTCTGTTTCAATTGTTCATTGATTTTTCTCCTTTACCTGTTTATAAGATTGTGATAAGTTTCTTTTTTTTAAAGAGTGAACTGGGAGATTTTTCTTATTTTTGATGTTCGTAAATAAAAGATATTATGGCTGAAGGACAAAATAAGGGTGCAGGAAGAAAGAAAACTGTAGTAATGCAGGTCTCTGATGTCGGGAGATTGCAACCACAGGCCCGTGAAGTTGAAGAAGCAGTTTTAGGTGCGTTAATGCTTGAAAAAGATGCGTATTTTGTCGTTAGTGAGATACTAAAACCTGAAAGTTTTTATGAAAAGACCCATGAACTGATTTATCAGGCGATAGTCGATCTTGCACTGACTCAACAGCCGATCGATATGTTAACTGTAACAGAGCAGTTGAAGAAAAACGGAAATCTGGAGGCTGTTGGCGGTCCGTTTTATATTTCGCAATTAACCGGAAAAGTAGCCAGTACCGCACATCTTGAATATCATGCGCATATTATTGCAAGAAAATATCTGGCACGTGAACTGATTCGCTATACAGGCATTATTCAGGGAAAAGCATTTGATGAAACCATTGATGTGGAAGAGCTAATGCAGGAAGCTGAAGGCGAGTTGTTTAAGATTTCACAACGAAATATCAAGAATGATACTACGCAGATTGACCCTGTAATTAAAGATGCCATCAGCCTGATCCAAAAGGCATCCGAGCAGAAGGAAGGATTAAGTGGTTTGCGTTCCGGTTTCCATGGTTTGGATAAGATGACTTCGGGATGGCAGAATTCGGATTTGGTGATTATTGCAGCCCGGCCTGCTATGGGTAAAACGGCTTTTGTACTTTCGATGGCTAAAAATATGGCGATTGACCATCATATTCCTGTGGCAGTGTTCTCGCTTGAAATGAGTAATGTGCAATTAGTAAACCGTTTGATTACGAATGTAACGGAAATACCTGCAAACAAAATTAAAAGTGGACAGTTGGCCGCTTATGAATGGGAACAGCTTGATTATAAGATTAAGGAATTGTATGGTGCCAGAATATTTGTAGATGATACGCCTAGCCTTTCGGTGTTTGAATTGAGAACGAAAGCGCGCCGGTTGGTTCGTGAACATGGAGTAAAATCAATATTCATTGATTATTTGCAGTTGATGAATGCGAGCGGAATGAGTTTTGGTAGCCGGGAACAGGAAGTTAGTACTATCTCCCGTTCTTTAAAAGGTTTGGCTAAAGAATTAAATATTCCAATTATTGCCTTGTCGCAGTTGAATCGTGGGGTTGAAAACCGTCAGGGTATTGAAGGAAAACGACCTCAATTGGCAGACTTACGTGAGTCGGGCGCTATCGAGCAGGATGCCGATATGGTTTGTTTTATACACCGTCCGGAATATTATAAGATCTTTGAAGATGAACAGGGTAATTCATTGATTGGCCTGGCAGAAGTTATTATTGCAAAACATCGTAACGGAGCCGTTGGGGATGTCAGGTTACGGTTTAAAGGAGAGTTCGCGAAATTTATGAATGTGGATGAGGATGTCCCTGTACGCGAATTTACGTCTGGAATGAATGGCGAAAATGATCATATGCCACCGCCTATTTTACCATCAAATGAAGATTTTATCTCTTCCGGCATTACTCAAAGTAACGAGATGCCGTTTTAGTTATAGAATTGAAAGTTGAGAGTGGAAAATTGTTTCACTTTCAATTTTCCACTCTCAATTATTATAATGTAACAGTTACATTCCGGAACTGAACTTCTTTGCCTTCGCTCTGGAGACCGATATAACCTTCTTTTACTTTGTTGGTTCCTACATTTTGAAGTACGCCGTTAATGTAAACAGTAATAACGCCGTCTTTTACGATGATTTTTGCTTTGTTCCATTCACCGGCCGGTTTTTCGCTGGAAGCTTCACGTTTTTTGATTACCGGGAATTTAGGACGTTCCTGGCCTTCCTGTTTATATTCCTGCAGGTCAGATCCTCCTAATAATACAAAATCACCGGCATCACCGGCATGCAATTGACATTCAATGCCATTCGGAAAAGGATTTTTAGCTTCTTCGATCAAAAGGAAAATTCCACTGTTGGATGCTTCATTTACCCAACTCCATTCAAGTTCCAGCGTGTAATTACTGTATTTCTTTTTAGTATACATGTATCCGAAAGGCTGGCCTTTAATGAGGATCACGCCATCTTGTACGGAATATACTTGTTCGGCAGGCACAGCATCGCCTTCTACAACAAAATTCCAGTTCGAAAGGTCTTGTCCGTTAAACAATTCTTCTTTTTGTGCATGTACACAACTTGCTGATAAGCAAAATATGGCAACAATAGCCGAGAATAAATACTTTTTCATACGAAACACTATTTTATATTAAGGTTGTTTATTTATAGATGCTCAAAGTTCCAGATTTCAGGATCCAAGTTAATTGATAATTAACCATTAATCACGAATCATTAATTTAGGTTCCGGTAACGAATCCGCTTGGGTTCCTCATAGCCGGATTGTTTCCGTTTATATTCTTCATAATCGGAGTAGGTTCCTTCATAATATACTATTTCCGAATTGCCTTCGAATGAGAGTATATGTGTGCAGATCCTATCTAAGAACCACCGGTCGTGCGAAATGACAACGGCACAACCGGCAAAACTTTCCAGCCCTTCCTCGAGTGCACGTAATGTATTTACGTCAATATCATTGGTCGGTTCATCGAGCAACAGAACATTGGCTTCGGCTTTTAATGTAATAGCGAGATGTAAGCGGTTTTTTTCTCCTCCCGACAATACTTTGCATAGTTTTTCCTGATCAGCTCCGGCAAAGTTGAATCTGGACAAATAGGCGCGTGCATTAATATCTTTTCCTCCTACACGAATAAATTCGCTGCCACCTGAAACTACCTGATAAACTGTTTTTTCGGGATCAATGTCTTTGTGCGTTTGGTCGGCATACCCGACTTTAACTGTTTCTCCTACTTCAAACTCTCCTTTATCGATGGTTTCCATACCCATAATCATTTTGAAAAGGGTTGTTTTTCCTGCACCATTCGGACCGATGACTCCAACGATGCCATTAGGCGGCAACATGAAATTCAGGTCATCGAAGAGTAATTTGTCACCGAATGCTTTAGCAACATGTATCGCTTCAATTACTTTATTACCTAAGCGGGGACCATTCGGAATAAAGATTTCCAGTTTGCTTTCACGTTCTTTCTGGTCTTCATTCATTAAAGCTTCATACGAATTCAAACGTGCTTTACCTTTGGCATGACGAGCCTTGGGAGCCATACGGATCCACTCGAGTTCGCGTTCCAATGTTTTGCGACGTTTGCTGACTTGTTTTTCTTCCTGGGCCATACGTTGGGTTTTTTGTTCCAGCCATGAAGAATAGTTTCCTTTCCATGGAATACCTTCGCCACGGTCAAGCTCCAGAATCCAACCTGCTACGTGATCCAGGAAGTAGCGGTCGTGCGTGATACAGATGACGGTTCCGGCATATTGTTGTAAATGTTGTTCCAGCCAGTCAATCGATTCCGCATCGAGGTGGTTGGTAGGTTCATCGAGTAATAATACATCCGGTTGTTGCAACAGCAGTCGGCACAAAGCAACACGCCTGCGTTCTCCTCCTGAAAGCGTATCAACAAGCTGGTCTTCGGGTGGACAACGGAGCGCATCCATTGCTCGTTCTAACCGGCTATCGAGGTTCCATGCATCTGTAGCATCAATTTTATCCTGTAATTCAGCCTGACGGTTAATCAGTGCATCCATTTTATCGGGATCGTCCAGCACTTCAGGATCCGCAAATTTTTCGTTGACTTCTTCAAATTCTTTCAATATATCAACAATCTCCTGTACGCCTTCCTGCACGATTTGTTTAACGGTTTTTCCGGATTCCAGTTGCGGATCCTGTTCCAGATAACCAACGGAGTATCCCGGTGAGAATACTACTTCACCCTGGTAGTCATTGTCAATACCTGCAATGATTTTCAGTAAGGTTGATTTCCCGGAACCGTTTAATCCGATAATTCCGATTTTAGCTCCATAAAAAAAGGATAAGTAGATATTTTTTAATACCTGTTTTTGAGGTGGAAATATTTTGCTCACCCCTACCATTGAGAAGATGATTTTTTTATCGTCTGCCATGATTGATTTAGTGGTAAATTTATGTTTTGACAAAGATAGAAAAAACTTTAAGAATCAAAAAAATGAATATTTATTTGTTCTTAGTCGATTTTAATTGTAATATTGTATTTCTATGATAGTTGCATTGGGGGAGCTTGCTGATTCTTGAATGGAATTCAGAACAAAAAATCAACATATGTGTTATTTCTATCAACAAGGCTGCTATAAGTTTGTCTGGTTATTTGCTATGTTTGTTGTTTCTGCATTGTATGGAATAGTTCGTAATTACCTGAAATAAATACCTCATAATATATTTACATTAATCTATAGAGATGGAAACATGAAACGAAGCATGTAAATTAGTGGTTAATTGTTAATGATTAGTTATTAATTAACCGTTTACCTCTAACAGTTAGTCACTCATGATATTCGTTCTATACATCCTTAATATAAAAAATAAAATATCGTATGAAAAACAGAAAATTAAAAATGGGTATGGTTGGCGGTGGCAGTGATGCTTTTATTGGCGCCATACACCGACGTGCAGCATTGATGGAGAATCAGGTTGAGCTGGTATGCGGTTGTTTCAGCGTAGATCCTGAAATATCCAAAAGCTCGGGGCTTTCTTATTTTCTACCTGAAAACCGGATTTATAGTTCTTATCAGGAAATGTTTGAACGTGAAATGGAGCTTCCGGAAGGAGAGCGGATGGATTTTGTGACGATCGTCACTCCTAATAAATTCCATTTTGAACCGGCTATGATGGCTTTGGAAAGAGGCATACATGTAGTATTGGATAAGCCGATGACTTTTTCGTTGGAAGAGGCTAAGTTGTTGCAGCAAAAAGTAGAAGAAACCGGCCTGGTTTTAGCGTTGACACATGTTTATTCCGGTTTTCCGGCTGTGAAGGAGATGAAAGCACGCATAGCTGCCGGTGAATTAGGTGCGCTCCGACGGATATATGTAGAATATCCGCAGGGATGGCTTGCACAACGTATCGAGTTGGAAGGTGGTAATAATGCAGGTTGGCGTACAGATCCGGCGCGTTCGGGAAAAGCCGGATGTATGGGCGATATCGGAACTCATGCCTGGCATTTATGTGAGTATATTACCGGCCTGAAGGTTGAGGAAATTTGTGCAGAACTGACAACGTTTGTGCCCGGACGACCCATTGATGATGACGGAACAGCTTTCATGCGTATGGAAAAAGGAGCAAAAGCCGTGCTTACTGCCAGTCAGATTGCTATTGGTGAGGCTAATAATATAAATATCCGTATCTATGGAGAAAAAGGCGGTTTGGAATGGGTAGAGGAAAATCCGAATATATTAAAATTGAAGTGGGGCAACCGGCCGGAAGAAATAATCCATATAGGAGGTAATACATTTCTGGGAGAAAGAGCTCTCTGGAACACACGTACTCCGGCGGGTCATCCGGAAGGATTTATTGAATCGTTTGCGAATATTTACCGGAACTTCACGCTTACTGTAATGAGCCGGATGAAAGGAGAAGAGCCTACGACAGATATGCTTGATTTTCCGAATGTTTACGATGGAGTAAGAGGTATGCAGTTTATTGAAACTGTTGTAAAAGCCGGCTGGGATGATACGGTTAAATGGGTAAAGTGGGTTGAGTGATAATCTGATAATTAATTCTAATAACTGAAAAACAAAAATTATGTCATTCAAACAATTTGCATTCATACCTGTTATCATAGGTATATTAGCCTTTGGAATACAAGTGTTGGACCAATTATTAGCCCCACATATGCCTCCATCAGGAAATGTAGGATTTAGCTGGATCTGTTTCCAGTCATGGGCGGTATACTTTTTTTCCGGCTGTACACTCAAGGGTGGAATAAAAGCATTTATCTCTTATGGATTAGGTGTTATCGTATCTATCCTGATCATGACAATGGGTGGGGCTATGATGCCTGCGTTAGGATTCTTTGCCGTACCGCTGGCAGTAGGAATCATGGCTTGTGCTGCCATATTCCTTGAGCGTAATGAGTGGACGTCCTGTATTCCGGCACTTTTTATTGGCGCCGGTGCATTTTTTGCCTTTATGAATTATATCCCGGGAGCAATCTTTGGGATTGCAGCATTAACTATTCTGGTATATTGCTTTATAGGTCTTTTATTTGGTTTTATAACTATTTTACTGCGTACAAGGTACGAGAATAAGATTAAAAACAACTAATGTGAATTAGTAGTCAAAGAAGTCAAGGAGTCATCAGTCGCGTTGCTCCTTAGGAGTTAAGAAGAAATCTAATAGATTAAGCAATAGGATGGTGTTGTCCTTCTTTTTTCTACTTGACTTCTTAACTACTAGCCGAAGGCGATAACTTCTTTGACTACTGATTGGCATAACTAATTATTAATAAGAAAATGAAAAGAAGAAATTTCTTGGCCAGTTCGGCATTATTAGGTGCAGGCTTACCTTTGGGTGTAGCCCCGGCACTATTGTCCTCATGCTCCGGTGGTGAGCAACAGAAAGGGAGTACAGTCCAGGCCAACCATTCGCCTGAGGAATTAGGCATGTACTCTTTTGTTGATATCGCTCCCGATGGCAAACCGCTGAAAGCTGCTCTTGTGGGATGTGGCGACCGTGGAACCGGTGCAGCAACACAGTTCCTCGAAGCAGGCCCGAATGTGTCGATTGTAGCCTTGGTCGATATTTTTCCAGACAGGATGGAGACGTGCCGGAAAGTACTCTCTGAAAAATTTAATAATAATGTAGAAGATGGCAACTGCTTCCTGGGCTTTGATGCTTACCAGAAAGTGATGGCTATGGCCGATATTGATGTTGTACTATTATGTACGCCAACCCATTTCCGTCCGGAGCAATTTAAAGCAGCAGTTGAAGCCGGCAAACATATCTTTATGGAAAAGCCTTGTGCTGTAGATCCGACCGGTATCCGTACCGTTATTGCATCAGCTAAGGTGGCAAGCAGTAAAGGGCTGACAGTGATAACCGGTAACCAACGCCGTCACCGCCGTGACTACTGGGAAGCTTATATCCAGGTACGTAACGGACTTATCGGTGATATCGTCAGCGGAGCAGCCCATTGGGATCAGGGAGCGTGGTGGAATAAATTCAAACGCCCCGAATGGAGCGATATGGAGTATTGTATCCGTAACTGGTTCAATATAAAATGGCTGAGTGGTGACCATATCTTAGACCAGGCGATCCATAACATCGATATTACTACATGGTTTATGGGTGAACGTCCGGTGAGGGCTGTAGGTTTCGGTGGACGTGCAAGGCGTTTGACAGGTGATATCTTTGATTTCTTCAGTGTGGATTATTATTATGCGAATGATAAGCGTATGCTGGCAACAGCCCGCCAGATAGACGGTTGCGATGGAAATGTATCAGAACAGGTATTGGGATCCAAAGGGATTGCCCAACTGAATGACCGGGGTGAGATTAAGATTCTTGACTACAGTGGAAACGTGTTGTGGCAATATGATTACGCAAGTAAACCGGTGAAAAATCCTTATCAACAAGAGCATATCCATTTGGTCGAATCTATCCGTCTGAACAAAAAGATTAACCAGGCAGAAGATCTGGCTTATTCAACACAGGTAGCCATTCTCGGAAGAGAGGCAGCATATACAGGTAAGCCGATCACATGGGATGAGATTATGGCATCGAACTTACGGTACGGGCCTGAAAAATATGAAATGGGAGCTCTTCCTGATTATCATGAAGGGGAAGCACCAATTCCGGGTAAGGCTCCGGAGGCATAATAAAAGTAAAGCAACAATATTACGATGAATTAGCTTTATGACATTGTACTATGTGAATGGTTAAGATTTATAAGAATTTTTTATAAGTAGTTTTTAAGAGTTCTTATAAAATACCTATTCATAAAAAGTGGTCGCCTGGTAAAAAATCGAAAAGATATTCTGCCAGGCGATTTATTTATATAAATGAAGCCTATCTTTATCATTCATAAAAATATCCGATAAGTTTATATATACTTATTATTTTTTTGTTTAAAGAGTACCTCCTGATTTCTGCTTAATAGATTATAAGTGTCTGAAATTTGAGATATTTGTAAATAATTAATGATTTTGTAATTATCTTGGTTGCTGAAATTTTTAGTTGTAAAAAAGTTTAATAATCTATTATTTAAAAAGACCCTCAAAATATTTTTATACTTTTGGGCCGTCTAATCAAAACTAATAAAAAATGAAAAGATTTTTACTGTTATTGCTGGTAATATTACCGTTTGTTTTTGCATCTTGCAGTAAAGAAGATGACGATTTGGATGACGAAACGGAAGAACAGGAAGAATCAGTTCCTGAAAAGAAAAAGCCTTATAGTGGTTGGGATTATTCTGAAGGGTATGAGTCGTGGGAAGGCTGGGGAAATGTAATTGAAATGACAAAGGAAGAGTTTCTTAATAGTCGATACATGGCATATCCGGAAACCAAATATTATGGCTATAAACATTATTATAACAGAAGGTATTGTGCCAGAACACAATCTTTCACTACATATACTGGTAAAAAAGTTGAAAGGTATACGATATCAGAAGCTTCCAAAGTGGATACTATATTAATGAATGAAAATTCTATATCAAAATATGGAACTACGTTCACGTGTCATTACTTTTTTGATACGGATATAAATATGCATAGTGAAGAAAATGGTTTTTTTATGAATGATGATTGGTTTAATACTGTAAATGTATATGATCCCGGTAAATTTGATTACTATAATCTTTCCGAACATGTATCAGGAGGAAAAATAGAAAATCTGAAGCATTATGGAAAAACATTTTATGCTGTGAAATATAGTACGACTATTATTGATAGAGTTGTTATAGTAGAGAAATAGCAAAAAATGAATTAAGTCAGGTTAAAAGTGTAGGCCTGTAGAAAAAATCATCATGCTAAACGATAGTAAAGCAATGATGATTTTTTACAAGCCTATTGACTTATATATTTCCTTATTTTACTGTATCCATATGTATAATAAGGTCTACCATCTTATTTGAGAATGCATATTCGTTATCGTACCAACTTACCAACTTTACAAAAGTAGAAGTCAGGGCAATTCCTGCTTTTACATCAAATACGGAAGTTCTTGTTTCTCCGATGAAATCAGACGAAACTACATCGTCTTCAGTATAGCCCAGTATACCTTTTAATTCGTTTTCGGAGGCAGCTTTCACTACTTTGCAAATTTCATCATAGGATGCCGGTTTTGCCAGGTTACAGGTTAAATCGACTACAGAAACATCCAGTACCGGAACACGGAACGACATTCCTGTAATCTTACCGGCAAGCTCGGGAATAACCTTACCTACTGCTTTTGCTGCACCGGTAGAAGAAGGTATGATGTTGCCTGAAGCAGCCCTGCCTCCCCGCCAGTCTTTCATAGAAGGACCGTCTACAGTTTTTTGTGAAGCTGTGGTAGCATGTATCGAAGTCATCAAAGCATCGGTTACGCCAAATTTCTCATGAATAACTTTTACGAGAGGAGCTACACAATTGGTTGTGCATGAGGCGTTCGAAACAAATACTTCTCCTTTATAAGTCTTTTCATTGACGCCTATTACGAACATCGGGGTGTCATCTTTGGGAGGACCTGACATTACGACCCGTTTTGCCCCGGCATTGATATGTGCCTGCGCTTTTTCTTTGGTAAGGAAGATACCGGTAGACTCAACAATATATTCAGCACCTATTTCACCCCATTTCAAGTCTTCAGGATTCTTTTCTGAAGTTATACGGATGCTTTTTCCATTAACAACCAAATTCCCATTTTCTACTGCAATTGTTCCGTTAAACTGACCATGAACAGTATCATATTTCAGCATGTAGGCCATGTATTCGGCGCTTATTAAGTCATTAATACCTACAATTTCAATATTGTCATAACCCTGTGCTGCCCGAAATACCAGACGACCTATGCGTCCAAATCCGTTAATTCCAATTTTAATAGTCTTCATAATTCATCTTTTTTTAATAAAACATTTTCAGTATTTGTGTATTTTATAAATCTGCTTATTACTAAACATTGCACTGTAAAATTAGTTCATTTAAAATATGGCTGCAAGGACATATTTTATACAAATACTGCCACTTTTAATGATATTTATTATCTTTGTGATTAATCATATAATATATTTTGGAAACTCAAAACAATATCAAACATATTGTCGTACTCGTTCATCCGGGTTCAACGTTGCTTAATTTATCAGCTCCGGTAGAGGTGTTCCGTAAAGCAATGAAATATATAGACCGGATTGACAAACAGGTTGATTTCTCGTACCGGGTACATATCGTGTCTGCACAGAAAAATAAAAAGATCATTACGGAAGCCGGAGTGCCTATTATTTGTGAAACATCTTACCAAAAGATCACATATCCAATCGATACGCTTATTGTTGCCGGATCTCCCCGCCAGGACGGATATAAGAAAGAAGTACTATGCTGGCTAAAAGAGCAGTCCGGCATCGTACGCCGTATCTGTTCATTATGTGCAGGCGCTTTTATCCTGGCTGAAGCAGGCATCTTAAAGAATAAAAAGGCTGTAACACATTGGGAACTGTGTGATAAAATGGCAACCACTTATCCGGATATAGAGGTAAATATGGAGGCTATTTTTGTAAAAGATGGTAATGTCTATACTTCTGCCGGTGTTACTGCCGGATTAGACTTGTCGTTGGCTTTAATTGAAGAAGACCTCGGTAAACCGTATGCTTTACTGGTTGCCAGGATCATGGTGCTCTTCTTAAAACGTCCGGGTAACCAAACACAGTTCAGTACCGTACTTGAATCGCAAAAGACCGATTACCAACCTGTAAGCCAAGCTGTAGAATGGATCTATAATCACCTGAACGAAGATATTACGGTAGAAAAACTGGCCGAACAGGTGTTAATGAGTCCACGTAACTTTGCCCGTGTATTTACCCGCGAGTTAAATATCACTCCTATTAAATATGTAGAGAAACTAAGGATCGAAACGGCTTGTCGCTACCTTACGGAAACGCAGCTCCGTATTGATGAGATCGCTAATTTGTGCGGATTGAAAAGTTCCGTTAATATGAACCGCACTTTTATGAAGATATTCGAAACGACTCCATCACAGTATAGGAGGAATTTCAGTTCTTCGTTTAGTTAGATATCTTTTTCAGTTCCTTTGTCTTGATACAAAGGAACCAAAAGTTATCACAGTGAAGCGCCTACGCTTGGCTTCTTTCAAGCGAGCTTGACGCTGCTCTCACTTAAACGGCGCTTTCAAGACTGTGTGTGCCTCATTCTTTTCTGTCACTTTTGGCTTGACCCAAAAGTAACCCAAAGGTCAAGACTTCGCGTGCTTCACTCGCCAGCGCTCGCTTGAAAGTCTAAAAAATCCGAACTCGCATCTGCAATGCTCAAACAGCGGATTTTTCTTAACGCCTTTCTTCACGGCTCTGTCGGCTCACCACACAAGGTCGAAGAAGAGTGATTTTGGATACTGGTTGTTTTGGTGATTGCCTTTCATTTTTAATTGCTGCACAGCAGCGAATGCTGTTTCTTAATTTTTCATTGGTTTCTACTACATGAGGTCGGAGAAGTGATATTGGATAACTACTGTTTTAATTCTATCTTCATAAGATGAAAGAAAATTAGTCTCTTTTGAATTGTGATGGTTTGACATGGTATTCTTCCTGAAAGCATTTGCTGAAATAACTAACGGTTCCGAAGCCGACCTGATCTGCAACCTCAGAAACAGAAATCCCTTTTTCCAGTAGAAGTGTAGCGCGTTTTAACCTGACAGACCGGATGAAGCCTGTCGGTGTTTGTCCTATAATCGCAACGAGCTTCCGGTATAGGCCTGTCCGGTCCATATGCATATCTTTACTGAATTGTTCGACCGAATAGTTCGGATTGCTCATGTTTTTTTCAATACATTCCAATGCTCTTTTTACCAGTTGTTCATCCATATGCGAAGTGGTAACTGACTCGGGATTGATAACCAGCGCTTTTTTGAATAATTCTTTTCGTTTCTCCTGTTGTTCAATAAGATGCCGGATACGGAGCAGTAGAATATCCATATTGAAAGGTTTGGATATATATGCGTCCGCACCTGCTTCATATCCTTCAAGTTGTGCTTTTTCGGAAGAACGTGCCGTAAGAATAATAACCGGAATATGCGAAGTGTCGATGTTTGATTTTAATTTATGGCATAACTCCAGTCCGTTCATCTCAGGCATCATGAAATCGCTAATGACAAGGTTTGGCGAATTGTTTACAACCATATCATAGCCTTCAGCCCCATTGGAAGCTTCGATTACTGCATAAAATTCCCTTAATTCATTGCACAGGAATGTCCGGAATTCATCATTATCTTCTACAATTAATATTGTGAACGGATGGCCTGTTTCCATTTTTTCCGTTAATTCGTTGGTGCTTTTGCCGGCAGGACGCAAATTACCCGGAATATATACTGTAAAAGTACTCCCCTTGTCCGGTTCACTGTTCACCTCGATATGTCCGTTATGTAATTGTACATATTCCTGAACCAGATGCAGGCCGATACCACTTCCTGTGTTTGGCGTTTTTTCTCTTTTCACCTGATAGAACCGGGTAAAAATATTCGATAATTCTTTTTCCGGAATACCACATCCAGTATCAGATACCTGTATTCTGATTACCGGAATGTTGTTCTCGTGTAGTAGCTCGACCGTAAACCTGATAGAACCATCCCGGGATGTAAATTTATAGGCATTCGAAAGCAGGTTATTGATGATTATCCTTAATTTATGCTGGTCAATATAGGCATGAATGTTTGCTGGAGAGATATCCCAGGTGAATTGGATACCTTTATTAATACTTAATTCTTCAAAGGTTGAGCTTATAGAAGAACCAAATTCATTGATCTGGCAATAGCTCAGGTTTAGTTTTTCACCATTCATTTCCAATTTCCTGAAATCGAGAAGCTGGTTTACCAGCAAGAGCAGGTTATTCGAATTACGCCTGATGCCTTCTAACTGCACTTTTATTTTCTCATCGGTAACTTTCTTTATCACAGAATCTAACGGCGTAAGGATGAGCGTAAGTGGAGTACGTAATTCATGGCTTATGTTCGTGAAAAAACGAAACTTCAGTTGATCCAGCTCTTCTTTTTGCTGCAATTTCATTTTGTCCTTGTTTTTCCTGTAAGTATAGAATACTGCCAGATAGCAGGTTATTGCTATAAAAATTAAATAAATGAAATAGGCTGCCGGGGTTTGCCAGAAAGGTGGTGATATGTATATCTTCATTTCGGCATATTCGTCATTCCATTCGCGTGAGTTGTTTGCGGCATGTACTTTCAGTATATATGTTCCGGGAGCCAGGTTTGTATAGTTTATACGGCCCATTCCGTCTGATGTCGTTATTTCACGCCAGGAGTTGTCGACCCCTTCCAATTTGAAACGGTAAAATGTCTGGGTCGGATTTATATAATTCAGGGCTGATAATTCAAAACCGATAAAATTCTGATCGTGTTTTAGTTTGAGTTCACGGGTAGAAGTAATCGCCTGATTTAAAATAATATTCCCATTGTATTCTTCCCCTTGTTTAATTTCCTGGGCGGAGAGAAAGAACCTGATAAATAGGGGTGTGGATAGTTTTTGAGGTCCCAGGTAAAGTTGTGTATAATTAATTTCATTAAAACCGTCCAGACCACCCCAGAAAAGCTTTCCATCCGGATCAAGATATACCGAGCGGGGCAGGAATTCATATGCAATCACACCATCGTAGCGGTTGAAGTTAATAAATGAATATTGATAGCCAGCTTCTTTTTCTATTAATTCTACCTGGGAGATCCCATTCGATGTTGAGAGCCAGATACGGTGTAAATGGTCTTCGACAATAGATTTGATGACATTATTGACTAATCCGTCTTCCGTATGAAAAGACGATAATTTGCCGGATTTGGGATCCCATACATTTATCCCGTCATTCGTTCCAAACCAGGTCAGTCCCCTGCTATCTATTAAAAGGCAATTGTAGCTGTGGTTGGAATGGATAAACATTTTGTTTCCAGGATCAGCCTGCTGTGACGGAAGAGTCAGGATATCCCTTTTTAAATCATAGATGAATACTCCCTGTCCGGATAATCCGATTAATGTATCCTGCCCGTATTCAGTTAATTGATAAACAGTTCCTGGTTGTGGTTTTTCCTTTGTATTTATCGGATCGTATTTACCCGACTGCGGATCAAAACTACCGAATCCCTGATTCGTTCCAAGAAAGAAGCGGCCGTCAAATGTTTCATAAAGAAAGTATATACTATGAAAAGGAAACGTATAATGTTTAACATTGCCATTGTCGAGGCAATATAACCCATAGCTGTTATCGGTGCAAACCCATATACGTTGTGAATTATCTTTCCATAACATACTGCAGGATGCTTTGGACGGAATCCCGGGATGCAGTGAAAGCGGAGTACTTGTGGGGTGGTTTTCTTCGGTTATCGTATATTGAAACAGGCCTTGTTGAGTGCCTGCTAATATTTGATTTTTATTCCTGCAAAAGCTATATACCATTAATTCATTGCCGTTGGTTGGTTGGAAAAGGGTCCGTCCGAAGTTCCTGAATTTAAAACGTTCCGGGTGATAATAAAGAAGACCGCGGTTACTGGTGCCAAGCCAAAATCCACCGTTTTTGTCATTATATTGCGTGTAAATGACTGATTCCAGGATCCGGCCGTCTACCAGTTGCAGTTGGGTTGTGAGTCTTTTTTCTGTCTGGTATTTATCGATAAACCAAAAACCATTTTGAGTGCTTACCCAGCAGTTACCGTCTTTGTCAACCGTTAATGTATTCAATGAAATATCTGTCTCTATTATTTTATTCCATTTGCGGTTTTTTGTGTTGAAACTGTGCATGATTCCACCGTTGCCTCCGTTCCGGATCTGGTATAGATGCTGCATATATGGTACTACATGCAATGTATTTGTATGATGGCTTTCCTGCTGCCCGAAAGGATTTTCCCTGTATAACTCGTTCGCTGTTTCTGTCTCATAACAAACCATTAGACCTGACCTGTAGAACAGGAAGACCTGCTTATCTATAACAGCCAAGTCGTATAAAATATCTTTTTTACCATTCATTTCGGATACGCCAGTCAGGAAAATACGGGTTTTGCCATCTTTGCAGTTCCGGTAAATCAGTTGGTCTTCTGTTGTCTGGAGCCAATAATTATAGTCGGAGTCCATAAAAAAGTTCTTGAGAGGTTTATCGACTCCCAGTAATCCCAATACGCTATCCGTATTTGTCACAAAAGATTCTTTACGGATATCACAAAGTTTTAGTTTAAACTGGTTTTTGATCCAGAGAAGTCCGTCAATCCCTACATATGTACGATTGTAACCGTTATATTCCGTCAGGCTGCAAAGCTGTTCTTCGTTATAATGAAGATAATGAAACGAAGTACCATCATAGAGGTTTACCAAACCATCCGTGATAATAACCATTCGTCCATCGTGTAGCTGGGCTATACAGTTTATTTTGTTTTCAGATAGACCATCGTTGCTGTCGATGGGAGTGAAAGAGAAATGTTCCTGCCCCTGTGCATGAATTGCAAAGAGCAGGCATATGTTGATATAGAAAAAATATTTAAGCGGCATCTGATTTGATTTATTCAAATGTATAGAAAAATCTTTTATAGTCAAAATGCTATCATGCATAAAAATATCGTACCTTTGTACCGTGTGCTTGCATAGGGGTTATCTTGTTTTTTAGTGAAAAACCGGAATAATCTCTTAACCACGTTAAAAACAAGGAAAAAATGAAATATCAAGATGCTGCAATGGTCTGCTTTTCGGGCGGCCAGGATTCTACCACCTGCCTTTTCTGGGCAAAGAAACACTTCAAGAGGGTTGAAGCTGTTTGTTTTACATATGGTCAAAAACATTCACAGGAAATAGATATAGCACGCCGGATTGCTGCCGATGCTGCTGTGCCGTTCCAGTTGCTAGATGTTTCGTTATTGGCTCAGTTGGCTCCTAATTCATTAACAGATAGTACTATCGAGATGGATCAGGAACAACCAGCCGGGAGCTATCCGAATACGTTCGTGCCGGGACGGAATATGATTTTCCTTACGTTTGCGGCTGTTCTGGCACGAAGTAAAGATATCTTTCATTTGGTAACAGGTGTTTCCGAAGCCGATTACAGCGGTTATCCGGATTGCCGGGATACGTTTGTCCGTTCGCTGAACGTTACGCTTAATCTGGCAATGGATGAACTGTTTGTGCTTCATACTCCGTTGATGAACCGTGATAAAAGCGAAGTATGGCAGTTGGCAGATGAGTTAGGAGTATTCGACCTGGTTCGTACCCAGACATTAACGTGCTACAATGGTATTCCGGCTGATGGCTGCGGACACTGCCCTGCATGTAAACTGAGGCGGGAGGGGTTGGAGAAATACTTAAACAAGTGATTAATGGTTAGTGATTAATTATTAATGCAAATTTATGGAAAAAGAATTATCCTTATTAGGAGGAAAGACTGTATATAAACAGGATTATGCTCCTGAAGTGTTAGAGGTATTTACCAATAAACATCCTGATAATGATTATTGGGTACGTTTTAATTGTCCGGA
Source organism: Tannerella sp. (assembly GCA_031285565.1). Taxonomy (GTDB): domain Bacteria; phylum Bacteroidota; class Bacteroidia; order Bacteroidales; family Tannerellaceae; genus Tannerella. The sequence continues at coordinate 24,701 of JAITVY010000025.1, forward strand.
ATTTACGAGTTTGTGCCCGATCACCGGACAGCCTGATTTCGCGACTATCCTGATTGATTATATCCCGGGTGTAAAGATGGTAGAAAGTAAAAGCCTGAAATTATACCTGTTCAGTTTTCGTAATCATGGTGCATTCCATGAGGACTGTGTCAATCTGATTATGAAAGACCTGATTCGCCTGATGGACCCCAGGTATATTGAAGTCACAGGAATCTTTACACCGCGTGGCGGAATCAGTATTTATCCGTATTGTAATTACGGTCGTCCGGGTACAAAATATGAAGCATTGGCTGAACAACGCCTGTTTACGCATAAGGCATAAAAGAGTAGTCAGTAGCTAGTAGTTAGTAGTAAGTAGGATTACCCTCAGAAGTCAGGGTTGCCAGCACCTCGACAAGCTTAAGATGACTAAAAAGGGTAATCACTATTCCGGCTTCAATAATAATTAATTTACAGATTCAGATTCATGTCTTTGGGATATTTTACACTGTAACTGATCTGGTAAGTTTTTGTTTCGCCCGGAGCAAATGTTTCTTCCCAGGTAACCACGCCTGTCTCTGTAATGTTATGAGTTGGTTTGGTTGTTTCTTTCAGCAGTTCCACTTCAACGCCTTTTTGCGTGGATTTCGGATACTGGTCTTTAACTACCATCTTTATCGATTTTTTCTGGTTGTTTTTTACTGTAATTTTATAAGTAAATACCTGTTTTATATCTGAACCGAATGTCTTTTTACTACTAAAGTCATGCATTTTTTCTCTTTTTACGGATACCCGTTGGTCTGTACCTAATGTCAGTGTAAGATTCTCCATGGTTGATGTTCCGTCGATAACCGTTTCGCCGATGTACATTCCATCGTACGTAATTTGCGCCTTTCCGCGTGGTAAATCCAGCTTTTCGGCATCAATTATTTCGGCTAATAAGTACGACTCCGAATCCAGTTTCGGTGCGCAGTAGAACTGGTAATCAGCTTTTGTTTCCTGGGTGCGCAGGTCAATATTCTGCTCTTTATCGTCACCGGGGATTGTATATGGTACATCAATTGCATAGGTCATCATTAATTGATTGTCTTCTATGGTTAAATAGTCGCTTAAAGTGTTTTGTCCGGTTTCTTCAAAAGCCAAATCTTTCATAGCGGATTTTTTGTCGTAGCCGTATGAGTTTTGCATTGCAGCTGAATTTTGTAGAGATATTGTTTGCCTTTCCTGCAGGAACCATGTCCGGAAGAGAGGTGCTGTTTTTCCGTTATTGGGTGTACCGGTCGACAAAGTCAGCTTCACATCTTTCCAGTCAAGACCTGTAGTCTGGAAAACGTTTGCTTTTGAAATAATCTGGATCGGCCGGTCGGTTGATATGACATTTATATTGTAATACGGTTTCCAGCCGGCATCATAGGTGCAATAGCTAATGACAAACTGTGCTGTTCCGGCATCTTTTGCCGTTACATTCATTTTAAGCATTCCTACTGTTTGTGTTTCTTCTTCTACCGTTTCCACCCGGTTATTCAGTTTGGCTATTGCAGCTTCCATGTGTGTTTTTTCATTTTCATTTTTCATCAGGAGGGTTTCTACCTCTATGCTTTTGTTTTTGTAATAATCGATGGCTTTTATCAGTTCGTCCAACGACATTTTATTTTTACAACTGTCCTTTTCCGAACTCAGAATCTTCTGTGTAATGCTTTTGCCGAATAGTGCGTGCATTTCTTTATTCACTTTTATTTCAATCTCTATCAGCTTGATTTTTTCCTGGTAATAATTGACGGAATCTTCTACTTCTTTTCGTATCTGTTCGATGTTCTTTTTCGAAATATGGTCTTCATAGTATTCGTATGCCGAAACCATAACACCGTTGTTCGTCTTTATTTTTATACTGTTGGGGTCTACATTGGGGCTCAGGTCTTTAATGATTAGTTCGTGACTTCCTTTTGTTAGAGTTGCTGATGCCGAATGCTTCAGTTCCGCGCCATTGTAAAAGATCGTTGCTTCATTCAATCCGGAAGAAATGGTTTTCTTCTCATATGCATTTGTATTCATGATTAAAAACATCAGAAAAATGCCTGCCATAAAAAGTCGTTTTGTTTCCATATTTGTCTGTTTTAGGTTTTTCAGACAAATATATATCCTTTAAAAGTGGTTTTCCGGGTATAATGGATGAGGTGTTGGTCTCGCTTTGTGAAAAGAGGGTTTTAATAAGTGAAGAAAGTACTTTAGGCTACTGATTGTTTTGATGATATTCCGGGAGAATGTGTGGTTGTTCTTCGTTTCTCCATCCGTCAGGGTAGTTGTCGACAATGATAACATGGTCCCTGAATTTGGAAAAGAGAATGGCTAACGATTGGAGTGCATTTTCGCGTGCCCTTTTCACGTAGCCTTTTTCATACATCTGGTTTTCGATCCGTTGTTTGTAACGTTGTTTAATATAATTTTCTTCGGCTGTGCTTAATGGGGTTTCCACGGGTTCTTCCGGAAACTGCAAATTCCAGACATCGAGTATTTCCGAACTGTTACTTGTTGATTCATAGATCTCAATGCATTCGGGGGGCAATTGAACGATTAAGGTATCGCCATGTTCCACCATTGGAATGTTTTCAATATCGAAGCGGATGTAAATCTGCGCTTTAATTCTTGAAACAACTCCTTTGATATTCACCGTGTCTTTATAAATATCTTCCATGGTGATATCCAATGTCGAGAGTTTGACAGCCTGTTTAATCTCTTCTATTTTAGCCGGAAGTGTCTTGATGGCGGGCTGGTTGAACCGGTTATAAACGAGATATCCGGTTATAATCAATAGTACGATAATGATACAAGCTATAATCCACCACTTTAGTTTGCGCATCATTGTTTATTCCTCCCTGAATTTAATATCAGCCCGGTAGCCCCAATTTTCCAACAGTGTACCGAAATAAATACGTGCTTTGCTTTCTGCATTTTTTATGAATTCATCCTTAAAGCGGGCGTTTTCAGTCATTTCTTTCGACAGTATTTTACTGGCTTCGTCTTTTGCTTTTGCTTTTTCTTCGGGAGTCAGCCGCGTGCGGTATATTGAAATCCGTTCATGCTCGGTTTTTATTTCAAAATCCCGTCCCCATTCTTTTATTTCGATCGGAGGTAGAATCAACGTGCAGTGTTTTCGGGACGGATCGATAACGACATCTTCTTCTTTCAGTTTACTCAGGTCGACGAATGCAGAAAAATATGTTCCGAAAGAATATATCCCAATACGTTTGCCGACAGTTGTTTTTCGTTTCATCCAGTCTACCGCATCGGAAAAAATGCCGGATCGTGAACCGATTTCCTTAAACTGAATGTCCGGATCGTCGATGATAAATGTTTTTTCTACCCGGACTTCGGCCAAAGAAAGTTCATTAATATCCTTTAATTCAAAATAAAGCGATGGCTCTTCTTTTTTGCAAGCCATACACCCGGTCAGGATTATGAGTATGTATAGGATCTTTTTTATCACTGGATAAAATTCAAAACAGTTACTTACAAAGATAGTCTTTTTTATAGAATATGTATTTCGATATTTATTCCTTATATTTGTTTCTAATAATCGAAAATAGGATGCGCCTCGGACAAATCTTCAAGTAAACTTGATGTTTGCCTCTCGGCTTTTACTATTTTTGTGATATGGTAAAATAGGGAAAAGGGATTGACCCGCTTTAAAGAGATGGACAAAGGTATGGATTTCAATATAGAAGAGCGTGTACAAAAAGCGCGTGACTTACATGCGGAAGGTTATAATTGTTCTCAAGCCGTATTTTTAGCTTACAGTGATTTATTTGGAATAGACAAGCAATTTGCAGCTGTTATATCCGCTCCTTTGGGAGGTGGGATCGGTCGGTTGCGTGAAGTTTGTGGCTCTGTGTGCGCCATGTCGTTATTAGCAGGGCAAATAGTGCCGGTGTATGATCCGGCAGATAAGGATGTCAAAGCACGTAACTATGCCTTGGTGCAAGAGTTTGCCAATAAGTTCAGGGAAAAGAACGGGGCGATTGTTTGCCGGGAACTATTAGGACTGAATAAAACGGAACAAACTGAGGAGCAGGATTTCGGACGGATAACAACAAAGTACCAGCGGAAGTCATGCCGGGAATATGTTGCGGATGCGGCGCGGATTGTTGGGGAAAAGCTGAATCAATTGACAATTGACAGTTGACGATTGACAATGAAAGAAATCAAAGGACAATTAACAGTGGACAATTGACAATTAAGAGACGCGCACGTTTGGAAGCATACGATAACGAAGTGTGAATTAATTGAAAAATATGAAAGGGTAAGTCTAAACTTGTATATCGTTTATGTTGTTATTTTAGTCGGATAAAACATGCCGAAACAAATCTTTGTATGGAAAAAAATATTCTGCTTCCTCTTATATTAACTTTATTAGCCGGTTTAGCTACTGTGATCGGTAGCTTAATTGCTTTTCTTTCGAGCCGGACTAATCAGCGTTTACTGTCATTTTCATTGGGTCTTTCGGCCGGTGTAATGATTTATGTTTCATTTGTCGAGCTGTTTGCACAGGCGCAATCTACTTTGATCAATGAAATAGGAGAGAAGTCGGGGGTATCGCTTGCTGTAGTCTGTTTCTTTGGTGGTATTTTACTGATCGGTATTATAGATAAACTGGTACCTTCGGTTGAGAATCCGCATGAAGTACGTTCGCTGGAAGATATGCAACAAACACCTAAAAAGGATGGAAAGCTGATGCGTACGGGCGTGATGACGGCTTTAGCTATCGGTATTCATAACTTTCCGGAAGGGATGGCTACATTTATGGCTGCATTAGAGAATCCAACATTGGGGATTGCTATTGCTGTGGCTATTGCTATACATAATATTCCTGAAGGGATTGCTGTGTCTGTTCCGGTATTTTATGCGACCGGCGATCGAAAAAAGGCTTTTCTGTATTCGTTTCTTTCGGGTGTAGCCGAACCTGTCGGGGCATTGATAGCCTACCTGTTCCTGATGCCTTTCATGTCTCCCGTTCTTATGGGATGTGTTTTTGCTGTTGTGGCAGGTATTATGGTTTTTATCTCACTCGACGAATTGCTTCCGGCAGCACACGAATACGGCGAATATCATATCGCTATTTACGGACTGGTTATTGGGATGGCTATTATGGCTGTCAGTTTGATTCTTTTGACTTAAAGACCCCTGGCCCCTGAAGGGGAAATGCAATTAAAAATTAAAAATGAGCACATGTTTGGACCCTTGCAATTGATTGTTGAGATCGAAAATGGAAGGGATCGTGATTAATTCAATAGATCCAATCTTTTCTGTAAAATTTGTGTATTATGGAATTATATCAATTACTTAATGAATATACATCGTATTTCGGAACGGAATGATCAGTGGTATACAGACTTTCTGTCTTTTTATACCGATTCATTTCCTATATATGAACAGCGGAATGAAGAACAACAGATTCATGCTTTGAGGGATGATCGTTATCATCTGGATTGTTATATTGAGGATAGTCGTTTGCTGGCTTTTATCGCTTACTGGGACTTTCGGACATATTGTTATATTGAACATTTAGCCGTACATCCTCATTGGAGAGGGCGGTCGATTGGTAAAAAGGTGTTGTTGAGGTTTATGAATGATTATTCGCCGTATGTTTTGCTGGAAATAGACCCCGTAATTGATGACATTTCAGCCAAAAGATTTCGTTTTTATCAGCAGTTAGGGTTTGTTGAAAATCCATATTCACATTTTCATCCGGCATACGACCAGCACTTTGAACCTCATCAGCTAACCGTTTTGTCGGCTCCGGATGTTATTTCGCAGGATGAATATAAACAGTTTCAGAATGATCTGGAAAAGATTGTAATGAATAAATGTTGAGTTGTTAATACGTTAAGTCGTTGATGTGTGTATGCGTTGAGTCGTTTAGACGTTGAACTGTTAAAGCATTTGTACATGTATTTAAACGATTAAACGAATCAACAACTTAACGCATCAACGTTCAATTATTCTTTTTTATGGAGGCGGACATTCGGTAGGAAGATGGTTACAATGCCCAGGAGTGGTAGGTAAGCACAAATTTTGTAAACATATTCGATGCCATGCGAGTCGGCCAGGTTTCCCAGTACAGCTGCCGCAATACCGGCTATACCGAATGCCAAACCGAAGAACAGTCCGGATATGAGGCCTACTTTGCTGGGGAGCAATTCCTGGGCATATACCAAAATGGCAGAAAATGCCGAGGAGAGGATAAAGCCAATAAAAAATGTCAGTATGCATGTCCAGACTAAATTGACATAAGGTAGTAGTAGTGTAAATGGCGCACATCCTAAGATAGAAGCCCATATCACATATTTACGGCCGATGCGGTCGCCCACCGGACCTCCAATGAATGTTCCTAATGCAACGGCAAACAGGAAGACGAATAGGAAGATCTGTGAGTTTTGTTTGGTAACCTCAAATTTCTCTATCAGGTAGAAGGTATAGAAATTGGTTAAGCTGGCCATATATACATACTTGGAGAAAATAAGGATTAATAGAATTCCTAACGAGATGATAATTGTTTTACGAGGCAACAAGCTTTCCTGCGGTGATTTTTGGTACTTAGGCATCGTTTTAAGCCATTTTATCCGTTTGTTATACCAGGTGAAAATCGGATATTTCAGTATTATGGCGATAAAGCCGGCTATTGCGAAATATACGATGAAGTGCTGGCCATAGGGTGTGATGATCAGAGCTGCCAGCAGAGGCCCTAGTGAACTTCCGAAATTACCGCCTACCTGAAAAATTGATTGTGCCAGTCCGTGTTTACCACCCGATGCCAGATGTGTCAGGCGCGAAGCTTCCGGATGAAGGATGGAAGAGCCTAAGCCGACAAATGCAACCGAGATCAGTACTAAAAACAGTGTATTGGCATAGGCCAGGAAAAACAGGCCGATACAGGTTGACGTGGTGCCGATAATCAGATACCACGGACTTGGTTTTTTATCGAACAATATGCCAAAAACGGGTTGGAATACAGATGCACATATCTGGTAAACCAATGTGATCAGGCCGATCTGTGTAAATGATAGCAGCAGATTGTCTTTCAGAACCGGATAGACAGCCGATATTATTGACTGAAAGGTGTCGTTTAAGAAATGCGCTAAACTTAATGATAGCAATATGCCGATCTGCAGCTTGCTTTTTGCTGATTGTTCCATTTATAACCTGATCTCTTTTTACCGGGGTGCAAAGGTAGTATGATTAATTGACAATGGAAAATTGACAATTAAGAATTAAGAATTAAGAATTAAGAATTAAAAATGTAGGTATGGGTTGGATGTCGGCTAGGGAAAAGGGAGGTGATTTTCTGTTATGAAAAAGTGCTATATTTACGGTTGAATAGTCGGTGGGATTTGAATAATAGAGCAGCAATGAGAAAAGCAGTAATCATTTTCGGTGTTTTTGCATTCATGATGAGTGGTTGTGGAGGGAAAGAAACGAAACAGCAGGCAGAAACAGCAGAAGAATACGATATTATGGTCGAAGACGGATGGCAGCCTGCTGAAGATCAGGCTGAAACAGAACTTCCGCATATAGACCGGGAGTTTATATCGTTTTTTTTCGATATGGTTTTTGGGGAATATGTAGAGGGGGGTAAACGTATCCCCAAAGAAATGGCCAATAGATATTTACCTGACTTTCTCACTCCGTGGGAGTCAGTTAAAGATTATATAACTGATGAAGATGAAGAATATGAATGGATGTATGCGGTTGGAAAAATAACCGGCTACAACGGATTGGATTTATTCCTCTGCACTTATGAGAGTGAAAACGTATACGGGTCTGACAACCATACTGGCTTTTTGAGATACCTGTTGCCTTTTAAAAATGGCATTCCCATAACCAACGATGAAGTCCCCAAGCAACGGTTGGTGCTTGTTACGGATTTTCATTACCTCGGCGAAGGCGGAGAAACTGTGTTTAAAAGTTATTTTGACACAGATACTACTGTTGTCAGCCATCTGTGTGCTTCGGAGAGTGAAAGCGCAACAGGCTACGGTACACCACTGATAACTACAGAGGGGTATCGATGGAAAATCGACAAAAATGGAGGGAAGGAAATTATTGATATTACCAAAAAAGAATATTCATCGCCTTTTTACGACCGTAATTTCCTGAAAGAACAAAACTGGACAGGGATTGGAGAAGATGAAAGGAAACCATATCCGAATCAGGATAACAGGTGGAGTCTCTCTGTGAATAGTTTGCATTACAACGAATTTGCTCTTGTTGATCCGATACAGGTGCGTTTCTATATAAAAGAGTTTGACGGAGAACTATTTCCCGTTTTTGAGATCTATGATGTCGGCGAGAAATTGCTGGACAGCTATACTGTCGGACAAGCCCATGAAAACAACCGGATAGAGAAGAATTATGCTTCGCGAAGCATAATGCTGAAATGTCCCATTATCATCAAAACATCCGATGGGGATCTGGAGTTGCTGCCCAATGGGAAATTCCTGCTTAAAGCCACAGGTAGTGACATCTGAAGTGGGATATACCGAATTTTAATTGTACTCCCCTCAATCCATAAACCTCAGGTGCTTCAGATCGAGGTTTTGTATTTTGAGTATGATTATTTTATTAGCAGAGCCGAGGTTTTGTGACAGCGGCTTCATTGAAAATGATTCCGGATAAATGCTTCGCCATTGATTCTGATCTTTTTGCGTATCTGTTTTAATGAAAATTACCTGATGCAATGGTTGTATTCTCCCTTCGGTGGTTAGTTGGGCGAAAACTCTCGATTTTTCATCTAATGCACATAGTAATTCGGGTATGTTTACATATTTGTTATCCAGATAATCATAGTTCTGCGCGCCTGAAATGTGATTGTACAGACTGAAGTCTTCTATCAGTTTGAATAAAGAATGGATGATATTGTTTTTCATGTTTTTCTTAAATACAGTAATTCCTTCTTCCGAGACCTGGTATGAGCTCAGGAAATCGGACAAGTGTGTATCGAGGGCGATCTGATCTCTGTTTTTCTCGAAATACGTATCGAGCATCTCATTGTTAAGCAGGGCAATAAAGGGTTCTCGTGTATTTGCGTCCATATCCTCCAGCTTTTCACTTTCTTCTGTATACCATGTTGTCAGATTCCCGAGGAAGGACCGCAGTGCATAGTATTTGTTTTTCAGTGTGTCTTTGAGATTAAACAGGCGGTCGAGTACCATTCCGGCCAGATGCATGCGCATGCGGGTAGTTTTAATTTCTTCGCGAATCTTTTCCGCTTTTACTCCATAGGTCTGTATGATATCATCGAGTTTTTCCTTAAGCAGCCTGCGTTTCTTTTTGCGGTAAGGGAAATAGAATAAGGCAATTGCTATAAAGATAACCGATAGAATGACGGGTGTCCATGCAACTTGTGCAAAGATCAGTATCCAAAAGTTTATCAATACTATTATCGCAATAATGGTATAGATTAATATGCTCGTAATAATTTTAAATCCTGTTTTCCGTGTTTGTTTATCGAAGGCCGCGAGTTGTATGCTTTTGTCATTCATAGCTTCTTCTTTCAATACTTCGAAGGCGGTTGCATCGTCGTGCAGCTTCTTTTCAAGTCCTTCGATCAGACGATTCCGCTGGACGTTATTGCCTAATTTCTGAATGAGCCGGGTGTATTTTTCCTTGAGTTTTTTGTCTTCTTTGACTAATTGGTTTAGATGATATTTTTCTTCTTCCAGCAGATTTTTGAGTATGGAGTATTCTATTTGGTTGTCGGTTGTATCGAATTCGAGCGTGGATTTAATGTCTCCGGTGGTTTTATAGCCTGAGCCGACTTCTGTAATGATACATGCCATATTGAGCAGACTACTGTCGCCTATGTAGGAGTATGGGATATAGCAATAACCGTTTTCTCCAAAAGAGGTTCCCCATGAGTTACGAATGATAAACAGGCGTTGCTCGTCGCTGTAGCCACATATCACCATAGCGTGGTTGCCTGATGTCTCATTTTTCAGTTCGTTTTCGCTGGGACGGTGTACGAACCCGTTGGTTTCCGAAAAAGAATCAAAAACGCGCAATGAGATTGCTATGGGATAGCCTTCGGCTAAGGCTGAGCGGATGTCGTCGATATTTGTTTTTACGTTTAGTGCTTTTTTTACAAGACGGGATGCTCCGTCATCGTAGGCTTCCTGTCCGGGCTCTTTATCGAAAACATCGGCGTTGTATGGAAACAATTGTTCGGTGCAGATACCGGAATCCATAAGCGCATTGATTGAATCGTAGAAATTGCTACCGTTGTCTTTGCCGGTATCTCCCTTTTTCTTTCGGGCATTATAATAGAGAAATGACTCGCTCAGATCGCTTTCGAGGGCATTGTTTGTTTTCAATATGTATTCGTAGATGGATGCCAGCGTGAAAGCTGAGCAGGAGCCCTGGTTGCCCTGGCTTTTGATCTGGGTGAAACCCGACCGCAGGTCGATACTTGTTATGGTTGTTTTTCGAGGCGTATAGGTATCGGCTAAGGGGATTTCTTCCAGTTCGGGAGGCAAGAGGCGAAACTTTTCGTCGCCAAAGACGAAAAAGCCGTCTTCGATCAGCCGTTTCTTTCCTTCGTGTGCGATGGTTAGCCGTCGTTCAAGTTTTTTTACTTCTTCTTCTTTTTCGCGTATGTATGTGATTGACTGCCGCATATCGAACCGTATTCTTTTCAGATCGTCCAACGGCTGTCTGACTTCTTCGCCGGCTATGGAGAGGATAGCTTCTGCCTGGTGTTGTGAGTTTACGATTTCGTTATTCGCTTTTATATACATATCGGTGGCTTCCCTATCCAGATCGTCTATGAAAAGCTGGTTTTTATCGAACAGATAGTTGGTGAGCAACTCATCATCAAGACCGAGTAATGTTGCTAATGTTGCCTTTTTCTCAGGTAATGATAGATTCGGATCGTCAATAAAACTTTGCAGGTCGGACGATATTTCATCCATTAACCGGTCGAGCTTAGGTGTGACTTCAACAATGATTTGTTTTTGTGATTTATTATGCAGCAGTGGTCTTACTTCGTTTTCGTAAAAGTCGCTTACGAGTTTTGTTTTTCCTTCCAGCTTTTCATTGACAATCTGATCCGCTTTTGCTATATCTACTTTCTGTTCGTTGACACGTTCGCGATCCATCACATACAGGTATGTGCGTCTTAACAGATAGTTTACGAAGTAAAAGCGATCGAAATGCAGTACGGATAGTCCTAAGGCTTTAATCGAAAATGAGTCTGATTTGCTAAGAAATACGTTCTTGTACTGCTCGATACTGAGCAGTGCCAGTTCGCCGATGATCCGTGTAAAAGAGTCGGTACTCAACTGTAGGGAAACGCCTTCCTGCTGACAGTTTTGCATGAAGATAAAATTGGCTACCGGTGTGTTTTCCTGCTTATTGAACCGGATGATATCCGCCAGCATGTTCCGGCTGTACTGCTCGTATTCATTGATTCTGAGTGCCAGGCCCGGTATGTCTTCTTCCTTTGTAAAGAGGAAAGCGGTGCTGGGCGCTAATCCTATCATGTCGATCTGATAGTTCATCGACAAGGTCCGGATGATTTGAATCAGCTTTTTGGCTTCTTCCCATACTTCAGGCTGAAACAGCGGGATATAGAGCATTAGATGGAGCTCGTTATAATCGCTGGTTTTATTAATGGTAATGGTTTTATTAAACAGATCTTTGAAAAAAGCGGCAATGTGCTTGTCGCGCTCTGTATTGCCAATGCGCTGCTTTTCTTCCATCCCGACCTGATAGAGGTTTTGTATTCCGGAAATAAAAGGATCGTTTTCGGATTCTTCTTTTGACCGTGCTACTGATATAATGGTTTCTTTTGTCTGGGTGTTATGTTTCCATAATAAAGCATTAAAATAGGGTGAGATAGCCGGTCCACCATATTTTTCTATGTATTTCTTTAATTCTACGAGCGCTTCAGAGAACGCTTCACCAAACATCAAATGGACGGAATAGCGCATTATTTATTAAGTTGAAAGTTGAAAATGAGAATTAGGAGGGTGTGTCAAAAGGAAAAACCGCTTTTGACGCACCCTCTTTCTTTTAAAACAATTTTTTCGTTACAAAATCAAGTTCTTTTCTGATCAGTTCTGCAATGGATGCATTTTCCCTCACTGTTAATTTTTCACGAGGAATATCTGTCATAGAATATTTTTCGTAATAATTTTTCTTCACATCGTCTTTGAGTTTGTTCATTTCATCGGAGCCTTTGGTTTTTTCTTCATTCTCGATAAAGTCGTTGAACTCATTGCGTATCTGGTTTTTGTTTCTTTTGAAGTTTTCAAAGGCTTCGTCTCTGTAGGTAGACTCCAGAGAAACCCAATAGTCCAGGATCGGATCTCCGTATGCCAGGCTCCTGTAGTAATATTTACTATCTTCTTCTTTTTTGATGAGTCCGAAGATGAGTCCGAGCACCCATAGTTCGAGTGTATCGTCTTCGGTTTGCCGTGGCATCAGGTCGTACTGTTCGCGTTCCATCCGGAGGAGGATGTTGCGGTCGAAATGATTATTTATGCTGCTTTGTTCGTATTTTACTTCATAGCTTTTCAGTGCAACAACTGCATATGCGGGCACAACGCCTATCTGTCTGTAGATAATTATTTTATTCTTCATACCGGTCGGCACAAATTCAGGCCGTTCGTTGTTGGCATGCATATCGCGGAAGGCGTTATTGTCGAGCAAACGGCTTTTTTTCTTGTCCGGCACTCCGACATAGTACGCATGATGCAGGTTTGATTTAGGTGTAAATCCCTGATAATCGTTGCGGAATAACGGATTGGCTTTGTTTATGGCGATCCGGAGGATATGTTCGAATTCCTTTTCGGGCAGATCGTTGATGATGTCGTCAATACTCGTATTCTTCCATTTCTCTGTTTGCAGCAGGTTGTCGGTATATCTGAACAATTCAGCTTTTACATCATTTTTGTCTTTTGTACCCAGATCATAGATTTTATTTGGTACATCCAGTTTTTTGATAAAGTCGGATATGCTTAAGTTTTTATCATCAACCGTGATCTGTTTGGCTACATTACTTGCCAGGTCGATCATAAACGACTGGTAAATCTTTCCGACATTGTTTTGTGCATCAGCCAATTGTATGGCCAGGTCGGCGTTTACGTTAATGAGGGTATTTTTTATATTCTTTACGTATGTGATTTCATCCAGTAAAATGGAATCAACGTTGGTATAGAACGTGATTGCATATTGACGACGGATAATTTCGCGTTCAATTATTACATATTGGTTGACGGCATTAATGATATTATCTATCAGCTCGCTTTTCTTTTTCTTTTTATTGAGTACAAATGTTTTGGCTTCGATATCTTTGAGTTCGGCCGAAAAGATCTCGATGGATTGTTTGATTCCCGGCCGTTTGTTTTCCGCCTCTGTGAGTTCGTCTTTCATCTCCTGTTTGAAGACGCTGATCTGCTTTTGTATTTCGAGTATGGCTTGTTCGGCATTTCCTACTCCGCATTCATCGTTAATGAGCTTAACAATGAGTTTTTTTAATTCGTTTTTCGTATTGTCGGTTAAACTGTCGACTCTTTTCCTTACATCGTCAGTTTGCGACAATGCCATGCTTATATATGTGTCGATTTCTGGTTTTGGCGACAGAGCATCATTGATATTGACCATATAGGTCTTTGGTACTCTTTCGAGTAAGTAATCGATAACATTGTTCTGGTTGTTGTTTTCGCGGATGTTTACTTCGGATGAATCGATCCAGCTGTTGATGATCGTATCTACATCGTTGCAACCATTGAGCAAGCGTTGGATCACGCGTTGACCGGCTTTGATGGAATAAATTTTGGCAATATGATTTCCTTCGAATAAGATTTCGCATGCGCCCATACCTCCGGCCCATGCTTTCTTTTTCTGAATATTCATTGTGCCGGAAGCATAATGTTTTTCGAGGTTATCGCCTACACTGGTATTGGCTTCCGAAAGTTCGCCGGCTGCAATTACCAGGGCCAGGCTGATCATTTCTGTTAGTTGCTCGACGTGGGTGTAGGTGTCGTCGTTTTGATTTTTATTGTCGATCAGCATTACGGAGTTGAACGGCCGTTCGTTGATTGTGATGAGGTCATTCAGATAATCCACTTTTATAGGCTGTGAGCTGGGGGTGAGGTGCATGAGCCAGTCGAGGTCTTTGATTGCTCCGTATGCATTGGAGCGTACATCGGCCATAGCGGGGGAGTTGGGCATCATGGCTTCGAATACATCGGCCATCACAGCATATGCTGTGATTTTAGCGTGAGGAATCATTTCTTTCACGAGATAAGCCATATCGAGGAATACGCCTGCTCCGGTGCCTCCGCTGATAGAGAATACCATGTGTACTTCTACATCATTGCCGATCAGGCTAAAGTCGGGATCGGTCACGTTTTCTGCAGCCTGAATCCGGTCGAGGGTATTTTTCAGGGAGGTTCTTACTTTTACATGATTGATAATAAATGCTAACCGTCCGTTTGTCCGTACCTGTCCGGCGCCTACACCTTTCATGGATACGATGGCTTGTTCGTTCTCTTCGGGCATCCAAGAGAACTTTTCTTTTTGCCGGTTATAAATAGCCATTGCATCGCGTGTTGCAATCGACATTTGTTCGTACGGGCTTAGTGTTATTTTTCCGTATTTCGAATCCAGGGATTTATTATATGCCTGTTGATCGGAATCAATTCCTATGAAGCCGATCATTGAGGGCACTTTACCTCCGTATGTTTCGGTAAACATTTTTTTCGTGTGTAACAATGCACTCATTCCGGTCCCACCTAGACCGATGTATATGCAGCGTCTTAATTTTGTTGACATGTCTCTATGTTAATTATTAGTTGTTAATTATTAATTGTTAGAAGAATACCCCTGGCCCCTGAAGGGGAAGATTTAGTGTATTCTTATTTTTATTTTCTGACCGGTATTGTTGATCGTAACGGTATAGTCGATTTGTTTGCTCAGATACGGACTAAAAGGTTCGATCATGATATTGCGGTTCAGAATGGGTTTGACTGAGTTTTTGTTTTTGGGAACCAGTTCCCACTTTTCGGTCCATACTTCATTTACGGCATAGAGAATCTCTCCCCTGAATAGCTTCTGGAAGAAATTTTGTTTTTCTACCCGGTTGGTAAAGATGATCTTATAGCATAGCCGGGGTTTGTACATTTCGTAATAAGGTTCCATTACAGTTATGGCTGCTATCCTGAAACGAGGGTACATAATGGGGCGTATTGCTATTATCCAACATAGGAAGAGGCCTACCAGAATCGCGAGAAAGATATATAATCCCAGCAGTAGTGGGTTTATTTGTTTGAAAAAGACGGTGCTGATAAGCACTACGGCCGGATCGTCTTGTGTTTCGAGGTGAATATTATCCACACGGTCGAGCGACGAGTCGGTAACTTTGAGCAGCCATTGATGATTCCCGGACGGGGTGTCTTCATGGAACAAGAAGCCGAAAGTGAGTTCACCGGCTTCATTTAGCAGCGACGGGGATATTTTGATTTTATTGTTGCGTGTTTCTTCGCCGTTTATGAGCATTGATACCGATTCCTGTCCGACCATTTTTCCGGTATTCCGGTCGGTGAGTGTCAGTTCGACAAAGCTATTGTCTTTTTTTGCTTCTTCATTGAATTCAAAAACGAGTGTTTTTTCGAGCGGATGTATTTCTTTTTTACAGAAGAAGAACGGTTTGTAATAGCTTACTTTCCCGAGATCGATACTGTTGGGTACGCGAATATCTTCGTCTTCGTGCTGGCACGAGAAGAAAAGGGTCATCAACGTTATACAGAAGAGATATTTAATCTTTGACATGGATGTGAAGTGTTTTTTCGGGATAGTTGATGATTTGAATATTGATCTCGTTGAAGTTGATCACCTGGTATTTGTCGGCCGATTCGACAGTAAGGTGTAGGTTTTTTATTTTGGGAAGCGTTTGGTGTAGTTTTTCGAAAGACATCCGATTGTTCAACCGGAATGAGCAAACATTGTCCGTACAGCTGATACTTCCTTCTTCTAACGAGAAGTAGTCGTTGGGTGCTAAAGTAAGGTTTACCTCAGAAACTTTTTTCCCTTTTACCTGTGAATTGAGTGTAAAGCGAATTTCTTTGTCTTGCTGCAGTTGTTTGAGTTCTTTGGCTACTGTGTTAGCAGCCGGTCGGAAGAATGCCGGGAAGACGATGTTGTTTTGTTCGAGTTCTACGAGATCGAAATTGCAGCTTGCGCGGATGGCATTACGTATCGATTCGTTCTGTGCTGCTTCGGTAAGCATTACGTAGGCTGCATGTGCATTGTTGGCTTTGGCGCTTTTGCACCATGCGATGATCCGTTCGCATAGTTCGTCTGTCCCCATTACATTGTCGGTGCCATCGGTGAGCAGGCATATAAAATTACTTTTCTGCGGATCTATGAGTTGTTCGAGGCTATAATCCCATGCATGGCAGATGTTTGTATTGGTGATGTTGTTATTGTCGAGCCGGTTAATTTCATCGACGAGTTGTTTCTTGCCGCTTTTGCTTGCGGGATAGCTCCATGTGTCGAGTATCTTGTCCTGAAAGGGGATGACGGTGACAGTTGAGCTTTCGTCTTCGATACCTTCGATTGAGAGAACGAGCGCTTCTTTTACTTTGTCGTAGATATCGGGTGAGCCGTTATAGCCTTTCATTGATAACGTTACATCCCACAGGTATATAATTTTGTTTTCTTTGAAATCCTGTGCTAACACTGATGTGTTCAGTGAGAGGAATATGAGGATTGAAAACAAAAGTTGGTTTCTTATATTTCGTATCATAAATTTTCCAATTAAACCTCACAAATTTATTAATTCTTTTTATATATATGATATTTTGAAAGATGTAAAATATGAAATTTGTTATTGTGGAGTGTGTATGTTTCTAGTTGTCACTTTTGGCGTATTGACTTTTGTTTTCTTTCTGTACTTTTGCCTTGATGCAAAAGTACCCAAAAATCAAGACTGTGTGTGCTTCACTCATAAAACTGCGCTCAGCAGCTAAAATCTATGAACTCGCTCCGACAGAGGGTAATATGGAATACTGTGTGTTCTTTCAACGGAGCATCAGACAGCATAGATTTTTACACTGCTATCACTTGTTTTATGGCTCACCACCCAAGGTCGAGGGAAGAGTGGTTTTGGATACAGTCTGTTTTTAATGGTGGCCTTTCATTTTCCGTTTTCAACTTTGGCTATGGCTGATTTTCAATTCTAAACGCCGGCTTCACCAGGCTTTATGGCTCACCACCCAAGGTCGGAAGGAGAGTGGTTTTGGATACTGTCTGTTTTTAATGAAGGCCTTTCATTTTTTATTTTTCAATTTTCGTTTTTTTTATTTTCAGTTTAAATATGCGATGTAAGTGTCTGTAATGGCGTATTTTGTGCTTTGTGTAAAAAGACGCTAAAAAATATTTGCGATATCTGTATTATATTAAAATAAAAAGAATATCTTTGCGCACTTTTTATTTACAGTTACCTTACTTATGAACAAAAGGTTGTATCTGTTATTTTATACTTGTGGGGGTTATATATACTCACAACCAAAGACTAAAACAGGCTATAAAGATTTACTGTATTTGTCTAAAAACTATACTGAACAAGCCAGAGGTAATGCTATTGTGGTATATCTCTATGAAGAGTTGCGAAAAGAAAATTACTCTTATTTTATTACAGCGCCACCTCAATGCCCTGATAATAAATATGAGCTAGTAGAAAACCGCTTTAATCTGTTATATGGAAATATATGCTGAGAGTCTAAAAACTTCATAATCAATCTAAGTCATAGCTGAAATCAAAACCGATCAGAGAGTTTATTTTTTGTCAATGTTCTGCTTAAAGATAAAAGTCTTTACGAAGCAATACACGGTAAACTGATCTTTTTTGTGAACGGGTTGGCTTCTTAACGTATTTATAAACTATATACGAAATTCATCTAAGTTATTTATGGATTTATCTGTTACTGCGGTAATTATAACAATACTTGGTACAATAGTTGCCGGTATTGTAGTGTTTCTTCCGGGATGGTTCGAGTTGCGTAGACCGAAAGATGATGCTCCTTTATATATTGACGAGGAATATCAGGTATCTCCCTTTTTTATTGGTGACAGCTTTTATAATCTGCTGGAGAGCATACTGCCGAAGTCACTGCCTCGTGGTAAGAGCCGTCATGTACTTTCGCTGCCATTGGCAACCGGAGATAATTTATATAAAGTTCCTGAGTCAGGGAATGAGACCGTTGTGGATGTCGTTTCGGGTGATCATATTTGTCCGGAGGGTTTATCTCATCAGGCGGATGACATGTTTTGTGTTTATGGTGATCTATACTCGGGCACCGACACTCGTCTGTTAAAGGAAGCGTATGTTCAGGGGAGCGCTTCTTTAGGAGAGAATTCACGATTGAGTTCCATGTTTTGCGGCGGAAATCTGACTTTGGATAAGAATTCGTCGGTTGCCGGCTGGATTGATGTGAGAGGGATTGATTTTTTTGCAGGCGAGGGTTGTACTCTTGGGTATAAGACGGCTTGCAAGGGTAATATGCGGTTGTCGCGTAATACTACTTTTTTCCATGTTTTTGCCGTGCCTTTACGGACTTATTCTACCCGGTCGTTGCGTGCATCGTCTGCCCGCGACAATTTTGTATTGCCGGAGCTTCTTTTGCACAAAGAGAGGAGGCTTGAAACGAGCGCCGGTGATGCCGGATACAGGAAAACGGGAAGGGGCATTGTGATTAAAGATAATGTGGTTGTATATAGCAATATTGTTTCTGACGGCCATGTTGTGATCGGTGAAAATTGTGAGATAAGGGGCTCTGTTATTGCTCATAAGGGTCTTTTGATAAAGGCTCATGCCAGGGTTTTAGGAGATGTGAAAAGCCGTCGTGATATTTGTATGGAAGAAAATGCGGTGGTGTTTGGTCATGTATTGGCTGACGGAAAGATTGTTTTACGGAAAGATTGTGAGGTACAGGGGAATATTTTTTCACAGAGAGATATCACGATTAATAGTGGTTGCATTGTCGGGCGGCGTGGTACAACGCGTTCTGTTGTTGCGCGTGACATAATTACGTTGCATTCGGATGTGGCCATATATGGTCGTTTATCTTGTTTGAGAGGTATGGTGGTTTGATGTTTTTTTTAATAAATAAAAATGATAAGGATGACTTTTAAAAATGTACACAAATGTGTTTTACTGTTGTCGGTATTGTTTCCGGTGATTGGTTTTGCTCAGGTTGCGGATAGTGAATATAATATGGAGCTTCGAAAAAAGGAGGCTTTTACGGATGATATAAAGAGAGTGAACACTGTTGAGCTTGGCGGTACGATGGATTTTGTCTCGGATGATTTCGGCAGATGGGATGGTGTCCGGTTGAGATATACAAGGACGAATAAAAAGTATACGTGGTTTCTGGAGGGTAACGGTTATAACCGGGAGAAGAGTGGTGGCGAGGCGTTTGTCGGTGTCGGTGGTCTCTATGTGGATTGGGCTAAGAGGATGTATACATTTTCGAGTGTTTCTGCAGGTACGGATACGGATTATTCCCCTAAGATCCGTGTAGACCAGGATTTTAATTTTAAGTTTGGTAAATCGCAGCAATGGGTTTGGGTATTGGGCGGCACTTATGTCGACTATTATTCGCCGCAGTCTATCGTGATTGCCTCAACGGGTATGACTTATTATACGAAGGGTATTATCCTGTCGGGTCGTATGTTTTACAATATTGCTTATCCGGGGGCATTGAATTCGGTTTCCGGCCAGATAAGTGCAGACCAGGGATATTGGTATAAGTATATGAATACATTAACTGTTTCGGGAGGAAAGCAGGCTTATATGGCAACGTATATGGATTCTCCTGAGGCGATAGACCGTAATTCTATTTCTGTTTCTTTTAAGTCACGCTATTGGGTTAAAAAAACGTGGGGTTTCTGGGGACAAGTGAGTTATACCAACGTATTCGATGCATACAATGTATTCGGTGTCGGCGCCGGAGTATTTGTTAATTTTTAGTCAGGTTTTAGTTTGTATTATTTTATAAATCAGCAATGAGATCGGACTATTTGAATATACTCGGAAATGATAGCTCGCCATCCAGGTGTGTACGTCGTTTAACAATGACTCCGGGTATGAAGTGGGGTATTTTTGCCATATTTGTGATGGTGTTTGCAGGCTTTTTTGCAAAGCTTCATTTTTTATCTGTATTCTCCGAAATGTCAATCTATTGGATTGACCATTTTTTTCAGATTCCGGAGAATCAGGTGGTGATCGAGTCTGAGACTATCTGGAATAGTTTGCAGTTTTCTTATCTTCTTGTGCCTATTGAAACTCCGTCAAGGATCCTTTCATTGATTGTTGCACTGGTAGTTTCTTTTATCATGTTTTTACTTTTGCAAATATTGCGGTTAACGAAGGCTTCTCATGCTTTGCCTACCGTTATTTTGTTCAATCTGCTATTATCGGCCATCTTTTGTTTTTCTCTTTTGTTTCTGATTATGCCGGGATATTTCTCGCAGGATTATACATCTTTAAGTAAGATGTTCTCGATGGTTTCTCATTTGATTTTACTTGGTATGCCACTCCTTTTTTGTTTTCTGACGGCTCCTGTTCCGGTTGGATTTTTTACGCGACTGGCATATACGGTATTGTTTGAGGTTGCTATTGTTTTATTGTTTTTCATTAAGTATGCACTTTTTATTGTGCTTTGTACGTATGGGACTTATCTTGTGATTCCCTGTATCGTATTGCTTATCCTTTCTCTTTGGGATGTATTGTATTTAAACAGTATTTATTCGGTGATGTTAAGCAGGGCTTCGGTAAAAATTAATAAGCGAAAAAAAGTATGGCAAAAGACATAATTATTATAGTGATAAATGCCTATCTTGTTTGCATGATGGTCTTCACCATGCTATATATTCTCAGGCATTATTTTGTTTCTCTAAACCGGCTTTTCGGCCGTCAGAGACTGTCGCATCATGATATTATTGATGATGATTTTTTCTATGTGACGATCATTGTTCCGATGCACAATGAGGAGAAGGTTATCGATGGAGTGTTAAATTCGCTCAGACGATGTGATTATCCTCATGACCGTATGGAGATTATCGGTTTGAATGATCATTCTACGGACCGGACGGCTGAAATTCTTGACGGGTATGTTGAGAAATCCCGCCGCGACCCGAATGGATGGCCTGTTATTACGGCATTTCATCGTTATCAGGGTCCTCGTGGTAAGCAAAATGCATTGAACGATGCACTTGAGGTTGCCAAAGGGGAGATTATCCTGGTTTTTGATGCGGATTATCTTCCTCCGCGCGATATTATCCGTTCGCTGGCAGCTAATTTCAAAGATCCTGAGGTGGGTGCAGTTATGGGGCGGGTTATTCCGATTAATACAAAGACAAATCTGCTGATGCGTCTGGAGGACCTTGAGCGTACGGGTGGTTACCAGATAGACCAACAGGCTAAATATAACAGCGGTTTTATTCCTTTATACGGAGGAACGGTGGGTGGTTTCAGAAAGAGTGCTATCCTTGATTTAGGTGGTTTTGTAGGAAATATTCTTGCAGAAGATACGGAGTTGACTTTTCGCCTGATTGTTAACGGCTGGGAAATTGTGTATGACAACAGGGCCGAATGTTACGAAGAATCGCCGGAGAGCTGGGAGGCTCGTGCCAAGCAGATCCGTCGTTGGAGTCGCGGGCATAACCAGATCTTACTTACCCGGCTTCTTCCGTTTTTGTTTTCATCGAAGTTGAGTTTCCGCCAGAAGTTTGACGGGACGCTTGTCCTTTTCATTTATTTATTGCCGCTTCTTTGGTGGATCAGTTGGTTTTTACTGTTTGTTATCTGGTTTATTGACGATATTGGTTTTGCCCAGTGGCTGGTGCCTGTTGCTATCACCCTGGTACATGGTAGTGTCGGTAATTTTGCTCCGTTTTTCCAGATAGGGATCGGTTCGTTGCTTGACGGTTCTTCGAGGCGTGTACTTTTGTTGCCGTATTTCCTGTATTACTTTTCTTTCAGTCTTTGGTTTACGAGTTTAGGCGCTTTGCAGGCTTTTGTGGATGTTGTTACCCGGCGAGCGGTTACGTGGCAAAAGACAGAACGGATACGGGCAACGTGACGATTTTTTTAGCCGGGTGAGGGACATGGGGTATAATTGGTTATTCATATACCCCATGATAGTCCTACTCCCTGTAATGTGAATTTATTCTTATTCAGCTTTTCCTTTTAATTTTTCAAATCTTTTATGGATATGGGGTGCAACTTCCGGTAATATTATTTTTCTTACACTTTCCATTACCGGATAATTGTTGTGACAGAAAGCGTTCCGTATCACTCTCATGTCTTCTTTTTCCTGATCGGTTAATTTGTCGGTTTCTTTTAGCAGATCCTTGAATTGATGTTGCTTTTCTTTATATTCGGTGTGCTTGTCAACGATTGATTTTTCAAATTCCTGGGCAAGTTTGAATATGGCTGTCCGTTTCATATCGTATTTTTCGAGTTCTTTCTCTAATGTTTCCCGGTCAACTTCAATCGATTCAACCTGTTCGAGCAATACTTTGATCCGTTGGTCATACACAAACCGGAAGAAATCGCCATAGTTTTTGAGTTTCAAGCTTTCCTGCCGTATTGTTTTGGATGTTCCGTCGGACATTATTAAGTTGATGCTAAAAGGTATTTTCAGAGATAATATGTTTGAATTTTCTTCATCCAACCGGATATTTTTGAGTTTGTATTGTTCTATTTCGTTGAGGTTGTCTTTTCCCCATTCGCTTTTCAGTAATATTTCTTTAGCCATTAAGAACAATAGCATGTCTTGTATTTTATATTGGCGGATGACTTTTTCATTCCTTTTATAATCGTTCAATAATGATTTTATGATACGTGTTAAGCGAAGTTTTTCCCATTCTTTAATAATCTTTTCTAAATCAATATTTTTACACTGCTTGTTGTTTTTTATTTTCGTATTTATCTCTCGATATTGTAAGGCAAGACTATCCTTTTTTTCTGGCTCAAAATCAACTTCTTTAAAGTTTATACAGGCTTGTCTCATTTTTTCAAAACTTGGTTTGAAAAGGTCTTCGCGCCTGAAGTAACGACCGTACTTGTTCGACTCTTTCCATTCTTTATTTGCCAGATTTTCAATTCTTTTATTCATAACATCTTCACCAACTTCTTTTTCCAATTCCTGCAAAGTGAAATAATGTTGTCGTAGCTGTCGTCTGTTATTCCTTTCGTTTCTAAGTTTGTCAAAAGCTTCATAGCCACGTTTGTAATTGTAGAATGGCTGAGAACTATCATTGCATACATGGGTAAAATATTCGTTGATTAAGAATGTTACATTACATTTTTCTTTACCATCTTTATCTTTTTTATTGAGTGCACCTGTTATACCAGCATTCTTTTCGTACGTGGTTTTTAGCTTTTTCTTTATGTCTTCGGTAAATAATCCACGTGGTAATTCGATGGGTTGTTCTGCATAACGTTTTGCCAGTCCGGTATAAAAATCGTTATTCCGTGTAGCCCATTTTTGTCTTCCGGAATAGAGGAATGAATATGAAGTAAAATCTCCGTCACTGATACATTTTTTTAAATATTTAATCCGTTGTTTCATATATATTTCATAAAAGGCGATGGTATCTTTGGGCATTTTATCCACTACATTTGATAAGAACGGATGCGGATTGTTATTTCCTATCAGTCCGGCACTTACAAGCATTCTTCTTAATTCGTCTATCGATTTGTCGTAAATGGCCAGTGATGCCTGCATAATCTGGAAGTTCATGCCGGTAAGCTTATCTCTACCCTGATTGCAGGTTGGTTGCATTAGCACAATATCTTCGGAGAGGAAACGGGCCAGCCATCCGGCTTTTATTTCAACATGTTTATCTTTCCCGATTTTGTTGTCTTTGCTACCGATCAGTTTTTTATCACTTTTCAATTTTTCAACTTGACGTTCCGACCAGTTGATCATTCTTTCAATCTGCACTTTCGACTGTTTATTAAAACGTTCGCGTGCATTAACATCTTTCCCCGTCAGGTAGTCGCATATTTTATCCGGGATGTCATTCAGGTTCAGTTGATAGTTTTCTTTGATATAGGATGCTGCTTGTTCCTTAGTTGTGAAACCGGGTTTGAGTTTGCCTTTTTGGATATCCGTAAATAGTTTTTGATAATATCGTATGTATTCTTTGATGATTTTTTCAGTTTCGCCTTTGTTTTCTTTATTGCATAGCAGGTTATGAAACAACATAGCCGGTAGTTCATGTATGCTTAGCCAGGCATCGGGAGGTATGCAGTTTGTTTCCTTGCCTTTAATTTCCGGTAAGAAACAATCTGTCCGGAGTGTTTCTCTTAAAGCCAGACCGATCCTGTTGCCATTGAATACATAATTGGCCCGGTGGTCGGTAATGTATGGTTCTTCGTCAGCTGTATCCTGCTTAATTTCTTCGAATGGTCGTATCAGGCCAGCCCATTTCTCTTTACGTTCTTCTTCTATCTTGCCCAGGCGGCCGAATCCGTTCAGTTCCTTTTGCAATGACCTTACTCTATCGTCCGTATCACTATCGATCCCTTTTTTGTTGTAAAACTCATAACGGTATTTACCTAACGAAACCTGGAAGCGTATGTCTTTAAATAGTTCATTGTCGTCGATATAACGAAGTGCGAAATAGGAGAAGCGGTTCTGATAGCGTTTCATCAATATTTCATTTCCTTTGCTATCGGTTTCGTTTTCATTATCCGTATCTTCTGCCTTGATTCTGAAAATATCCTGATCTTCTTCGCTTAATGTTTCGAATAATTCACCGGGGCATTTCTTTAACTCATTTAGCATATCGAGCCCCAATGCAGAAATTGATTTTGTGCTATCAATCCTTGCTTTGGGTAATTGCATGCGATAGATACTGAACATTTCGAGAATAATTTTCTTTTGTTCTTTCGATGCATTTCTAGGGAAGAATTTCAATTCTGCATTATCGAGGAATAATGTGATATATTTTTTTTCCAGGAAGAGACAAATCAGGAGGGTGAGCCCTTTAGGAGATAGTGTTTTATATGTCTTATTCTCTGGACCTGCTTTCTTTACTGTATCTAATTTATAAAAGAAATCATCTCTCTCAACGAAATGTGTCTGTATTTTTTTATCTATTACGATGGTGTTTCCGTTTTCGTCCAGTTTATCTTCTTTTTTGTAGCGACCGTCAGTAATAAATTTCAGATCGGCTTCGGTGAAATTAAACCGTTCCGCAGCTTTCCGTCGTGATCCGTCGAAAGCGTTTTTCAGATAGTATACCAATTGATTCTGGGATCTGAGGTAATCCTCGTTTTCCAGCCTGTCGTCTACGAAGTATTGGTGTGAGTATTGATCCCGAAACAGATTCAACAGCTTGAAAACGTTCGTCAGAATTTCATAATACATTTTAGGTGTAGCGGTTTTTTCGTTAACCTCTTTTTTCCCGAACTCATTGTCCAGCATTGGTGGCAGGAAAGAGAAATGCTTATGTAGCTGTTTGATGATTTTTACTTTTTGGTCGGCTTTCGAATTATTAGTAAGTGTTGTCAGGACTTTCATTTCCCACAGGCGGTTTTCTTTGTTGTCGCTTTCTTCCAAGCCGATGATTTTTGAGATATGCGATAATGAGATAAAAGCATTTTGGCGGGCCATATTGAGGTAGGCTCCGTAAACGTGTTTGATGTGTTGACTCTGTTCCATAGTATTTATATTGGTTAGATTGATTTTTATTCCCGTGCTAAAATAAAGAAAAAATGAAGGTTTTCAAAATGAAAATTAACAGGTGTAAGGAAACCTTTGCTAAAACTGTATATTTGCAGATATAGTAGTAAATTAACAACAAAACTAATATGCGATGGAAGAACAGGAAATTATTTTAAAGGATTCGATAACTGTTATGTTATTACCTTTTAGCTATGAAGATGAGGCTTCTTTTCTTTTGCCGGAATCATCGATTTGGGAGCGGACTCACAATTTTACGGTAGATAAGAACTATTTGTATTCACATATCCAGAAGTTCCTGACAGGAAATGCTGTTCTTCCCAAGGATGCAAACATTGACGCGCAGGATTGTGTCATCTATAGTTTGAAGGATAATATAGAACAGGTTGCTGGTGACGACAAGTGTATTCTTAAAGTATTCGGGCAAACAATGCGACTAATGGGGAAAGATGATGCAATTGATAGTGTCGGTTTTAAATTGCTTAATGTGAAAAAAAACATGGCATCTCCCAAATTAATTTTACATCCGTATTCTTCAGTCGGATTGCTTATGCTAAGTTTTGAACTTGTAAGTAATGGTGCTAAACAGGATGATTTAATGTCATTGAATAACAAATTGCATAAGATAAAAAGTCAGCCTCCGTTGATTCGTGTTGAGTTGCCTGCCGAAGTTAATGAAAAGAAACTGGAAGAAGTTTATAAAATATACAGCTCATTGCATAAATATCAATTATTTAAATTTAAGAAAGAAGAAACAGAGGGTTGGTATTTATATAATCTGGTTGCATTTCTGTTGTTTGATTTTAACCCGGATAAACAACAGGTTGGAGTAACGTTGTTTAATAATGAGCGTTTTCATCTTGTTACTTATTTTCTGATTGATTATGATGAAAAAGATGATGAGATGATACGTAATTTCATTCGCATATCCCGGGGACAGGATCTGAAATACAAGATAATGCCCGGTGATACAGAATATGGCAAAATGTATATACAAACATTTGAGAATATTTATCTGGTATCGAGTATTGAAGGGTCCGCTATCATGGCTGATTCGCAGCAGGGTGCGTTGAAGTTTATCGATGAGTTCAAAGGGCATTTTCTATCCCGTTACCTGTGGATTTATTTACTGGCTTTTTTACAAAGGCAGATTCTAGTAACATTATCGAAAGAACTAATGGATATAGATCTCGATGATGATGTAGTAGGAAATTCTAAAAACAAGTTGATTGATAAGCTTATCAAACAATCAAAGGTCAAGGTGAATACTTATTTCACGAGTATTTCCGATTATACGCAGCATAATGTGTTTTATCGTTTTTGTGTGCGACAATTGGATGTAAAGCAGCATTTTGATGAAATAAAAGAAAAGATAAACGATCTGGATATTATTCTGAAAGAGCAGGAATTGAAAATAAAAGAGCAGGAGTTAAAACTGAAAGAAGATGCTAAACAGAGTGAGAAAGAGCGAAATGAGGAGTTACAAATATTGCTGGGACGATTGATTATTCCTCAAATATTTTTAGCTCTATTGGTCTTTTTTAATATAACGGTTGATTTAAAGGGATTATTAGCAGACTATTATTGTGTTTTTGTTGTTATCGCTTTTTTATGTATAATCGGTTTGATCTGTTTTATATTTCCTGTATTCAAATTGCTCCGTCGTAAGTGAGAAAGAGACTTCGAGACTCTTAAAATCTAATATACATCCTTAATTAACATCTTATTACCGGAAAAGGGGAGGCGCCTGGCGCCTCCCCTTTTTTTGTTTGCCGGTCAACAACCTTTTCAATATGCGTGTTGTCATACCTGCTCAACTGCAGGCTTCTACAACATAGGTTAAACGTCTAAGGATACCAAAAGCTTTTGTCATACCTGCTCAACTGCAGGCTTCTACAATACTCAAAATACTACATCCATGTTCCTCATAAAAAAGTTGTCATACCTACTCAAATGTAGGCTTCTACAACTCCAACACGCTCAATCCTTATTTTAAATTTCCACATGCGTTGTCATACCTACTCAACTGCAGGCTTCTACAACACTCCCACGCCATGTTCCTCATATAAAAAAAGTTGTCATACCTACTCAACTGCAGGCTTCTACAACACTCC
>JAITVY010000026.1 GCA_031285565.1 Tannerella sp.
ACGGATAGATCTTGTACAAGAATTTGTTCATAAAGCGCAAGCTGTACTTCAGGATCATCTACCGGTATCAATGCCCGTGCATGCCCCATATCGATCCGTTTATCTTTCAAACCGACCTGTATTTCTGCAGGTAGCTTTAACAATCGCAGATAATTGGCAATAGTTGTCCGTTTTTTACCAACTCGTTCACTTAATTGCTCTTGCGTAAACCCATTCGAATCAATTAATTTCTGATAGGCCAACGCAATTTCAATCGCATTTAAGTCTTCCCGTTGTATATTTTCAATTAAAGCTATTTCAGCAACATTTTCATCAGCAGCGGTTTTCACATACGCCGGTACCCGTTCTAATCCGGCTTTAAGTGCAGCGCGATAACGACGTTCCCCTGCAATAATCATATATTTTTCAGGTTCAACTTCTTTTAATGTAATCGGCTGAATAATACCATACGAACGAATAGAAGCTGCCAGTTCTTCCAATGCTTCACTTTCGAAAATCGTTCGTGGCTGATCAGGATTCGGTTCGATCTTACTTAATTCGATTTCGTTGATTGATGAAGAACCTCCGGTCTTCAGGTCGTCCATGGTCAATAGCGCATCTAATCCACGGCCCAATCTGTTTTTATTCGGCTTTGTCATATAAAAAATAAATTATTGGTTCTTTTCAATTAGCTCCTTTGCTAACTGCATATGGTTTGCCGAACCTTTCGATTCCGCATCGTAAAGTAGTACCGGCTTACCAAAGCTGGAAGCTTCTACCAATTTGATATTTCGTTGAATTACAGTCTTAAATACTAAATCCTGGAACGGACGTTTCACCTCCTCATAGATCTGATTCGCCACCTTAAGGCGAGCATCGTACATCGTGATCAGGAAACCTTCAATCTCAAGATCCGGATTAAGTTTTGACTTAATTATTTTAATTGTATTCAGTAACTTACTGATCCCTTCCAATGCAAAATATTCACACTGAACCGGAATAATAACCGAATCAGCTGCCGTAAGTGCATTTACGGTAATCAGCCCTAACGAAGGCGAACAATCAACCAGAATAAAATCATACTTTTCTTTTAAAGAATCAGTAAGATTTTTCATAATCTGTTCACGGTTCTCCATGTTAAGCATCTCAATCTCTGCACCAACAAGATCAATATGTGAAGGTAAAACATCCAGGCCTTTTAACTCCGTAGGAACAATGGCCCCCTGAGGCTCATCTCCATTTATCAGGCATTCATATAGCGAACCGTTAAGATTTTTAATATCAAGACCTAATCCGGAAGAAGCATTCGCCTGAGGATCGGCATCAACCACCAATACTTTTTTCTCGAAAGCTGCTAATGATGCAGCCAGATTTATGGTAGTGGTTGTTTTTCCTACACCACCTTTTTGATTTGCTAGCGCAATAACTTTACCCATATATATTTATTATTTTATTCCTTTTTAAAATATGCCGGTTATTTATAAATATAAACCAAAAACTTGTCTCCCCCGTAACCCGCAAAGTTATATATTTTTTTTTACAATCCGATTTTTCGGTCTACTTTAAAGAAGTTATTAATTCTCTTTATGGTTGTGCAAGGAGTGTAAGCATCATGATAATGGACAATTGCATAATTATTCTCAGCTGCTTCGTTTAATAATCGCATTTTTTCATAGTACGAAGTCAGCGGATAAATATCAAAGCCCGAAATCCATTTAGGTGATATTTGCGCAGCTACAGGTATCACATCCCCCGCAAAAACAACTCTGAACTGCTCCGTTTGTATATACGGAACAATCTGTCCTACCGTGTGTCCATCATACATACGAAGTATGATATCGTTTTCGCATAATGCATAATCCTCATTGATTAACCGAAGCTTGCCGGCCTGTTCAATGGCTTCCATATTCTCCGGAAAATAAGAATCTATTTCCAACGGATTCGGACAAAGCGCATTCTCCCATTGAGATTGGCTTACCCAGCAAGTTGCATTCGGAAAAGCAGGTATAGCCCGGCCATTTTCATTCTTGGTCACATATCCGCAGTGATCAAAATGAAGATGCGTCAACACAACATCGGTAACTTGCTCCGGCATAACACCATACCGGCCTATTGCCTCATACAGATCCACCAGATCGAAAAACTGGTATGTTGTCGAACGTAGTTGTTCCAACTGTTTGTCGCCAACACCCGTATCTATTAAAATAATCCGTCCGTTGCCGGCAATAACCAATCCGATATGCATAGCCAGTACACAACGACCCTGTTCATCACAGGCATATCGTCTTTTCCAGGCCGATTGGGGCGTTGCTCCAAACATAGCTCCTCCGTCGGCATGAAAATATCCTGTATTAATTAAATGCAAAGATTTTACCGCCATAATTTATTTTCAGCATACAAAAGTACGAATTTAGTTGTACTTTTGCATAATGATTATTGCACAGCAAAAGAGAAAGGAAAATATTGTAGAATATCTGCTTTATATGTGGCAGGTAGAGGATTTGATACGCGCCAATCAATTAGATATTGATCGTATCCGTCAAACGCTGTTAAATCAATACGACCAGCCCGAAGATGTCAGGCAGCAAATCATTCAATGGTACGAAGAATTAATCGAGATGATGCGTAGTGAAGGAGTGGCCACTCAGGGACATCTTCAAGTGAATAAAAATGTATTGATTACATTAACAGATCTGCATCTGCGATTACTGAAAGATCCGCAGGAAACTGTTTACGGAGCTCTTTATTATAAAACGCTCCCATACATTATTCAATTGCGTTCAAAATCCGGAGGAATTGAAATGCCGGAACTTGAAACCTGTTTTACCGCTGTATACGGATATTTATTACTGCGATTACAAAAAAAAGAAATTCATCCTGAAACATTGGAAGCTGTAAAACAAATCAGTACATTTCTCACTTTTTTAGCTGAAAAATATAAAGAAGAATGACCAAAACAATATTAATCACCGGAGCAAACGGACAGTTGGGTAGTGCGATTCAAAAACTGGCTCCACATTATCCCGACTACACTTTTCATTTTACGGACATAGATACATTAGATATTCTAAATAAAGAACTGATTTCAGACTTTGTCCGGACCAATCAAATACAATACATCGTGAATTGTGCGGCATATACTGCTGTCGACAAAGCTGAAGACAATGCAGATTCGGCAATGCGGATTAACTGCGATGCAGTCCGCAACATCGGAGAAGTAGCAAAAGCACATCATGCGAATGTAATACATATTTCAACTGATTATGTATTTGATGGCACAGGAAATCGTCCCTACAGGGAAGATGACCCGGTGAATCCAACATCAGTTTATGGCTCAACCAAACTGGCCGGAGAAAAGATCTTACAACAAATCTGTCCTGAATCGGTAATCATCCGTACCGCATGGTTATATTCGGAATACGGAGCTAATTTCGTTAAAACAATGATACGTTTGGGTAAAGAGCGAAGTGATTTGAATGTCGTTTCCGATCAAATCGGCACACCGACTTATGCCGGCGATCTGGCCGATGCCATTATAACTGTTCTGAATCATTTAGTTTTTACTCCCGGCATTTACCATTTCTCAAATGAAGGAGTCTGTAGCTGGTATGATTTTGCTTCTGCAATTATAAAACAAACCCAATTAGATTGCCGGGTACATCCTATATCCACAAAAGAATATCCGACACCGGCAAAACGCCCTGCATATAGTGTATTGGATAAAACTAAAATAAAGCAGGTTTATGACATTACTATCCCTGAATGGGAAACCAGTCTTGACATATGTTTGCAAAATCTGCAATTAACAAATGAGATTTGACGATGTACATTCAACAAAATCAGTCATTAATCATTAACCGCTAACAATTAATCATTAACATAATGTCCACTTATTCTCAGGAAATTCAAAGACGAAGAACATTTGCTATCATTAGTCACCCGGATGCAGGAAAGACAACGCTGACCGAAAAGTTACTATTATTTGGAGGTGCTATCCATGTGGCAGGCGCTGTAAAATCAAATAAAATCCGGAAGACAGCAACTTCGGACTGGATGGAAATAGAAAAACAAAGAGGTATATCTGTTGCGACTTCCGTAATGGCTTTTGATTACGAAGAGCACAAAATAAACATTCTGGATACACCCGGTCACCAGGATTTTGCGGAAGATACATTCCGGACACTTACTGCTGTCGATAGTGTAATTATTGTAGTCGATGCGGCAAAAGGTGTTGAAGCACAAACGCGCAAACTGATGGAAGTTTGCCGGATGCGTAAAACTCCCGTGATTGTTTTCGTCAATAAGATGGATAGAGAAGGTAAAGATCCGTTCGACCTGATGGACGAAATCGAGGAAGAACTTCAAATCAAAGTACGTCCGCTTAGCTGGCCCATTGAAATGGGGCAACGCTTTAAAGGTGTTTACAATCTATATGAAGAAAAATTAGATTTATATACTCCCAGTAAGCAGGTTGTAACTGAAAGTGTCGAAATCAAAGATATTAACAGTCCCGAACTGGAAAAACATATCGAGCCTGCTTTAGCAGATAAACTCCGTGCAAATATTGAATTAATAGAAGGAGTATATCCCACTTTCGATGTGGAAGCATATCTGGCCGGCGATCTGGCACCGATCTTTTTCGGGTCGGCGCTGAATAATTTCGGGGTAAAGGAGTTATTGGATTGTTTTATACGCATTGCCCCCTCTCCCCGTCCGGTACAAGCTTTGGAACGAAAAGTAGACCCGGAAGAAGATACTTTTTCCGGATTCATCTTTAAGATACACGCAAATATGGATCCGAACCATCGGAGCTGTATCGCTTTCGTTAAAATCTGTTCCGGCCGCTTCGAACGGAATGCCAACTATAAACATGTGCGTTTTGGCAAAA
Source organism: Tannerella sp. (assembly GCA_031285565.1). Taxonomy (GTDB): domain Bacteria; phylum Bacteroidota; class Bacteroidia; order Bacteroidales; family Tannerellaceae; genus Tannerella. The sequence continues at coordinate 4,868 of JAITVY010000026.1, forward strand.
TGATGCGTTTCAGCAGTCCGACCGCATTTATGGCTCAAAAGAAAGAAGTTGTCGACGAAGCCTTTGCCGGAGACATTGTCGGACTACCGGATACAGGTAATTTTAAAATCGGCGACAGCCTGACTGCCGGCGAAGATCTACACTTCAAAGGACTTCCCAGCTTCTCTCCTGAAATGTTTAAATACATCGAAAATGCAGATCCTATGAAAACCAAACAATTGAATAAAGGTGTAGATCAATTGATGGACGAAGGAGTAGCACAGTTATTTACCAATCAGTTCAACGGACGAAAGATTATCGGTACGGTCGGACAATTACAGTTCGAAGTTATCCAATACCGTTTACTACATGAATACGGAGCGCAATGTAAATGGGAACCACTATCCCTCTACAAAGCCTGTTGGATTGAGAGTGAAAATGCAGATGCATTAGCAAATTTCAAGAAACGTAAGGCGCAATATATGGCATTAGATCGTGAAGGAAGAGATGTCTATCTGGCTGACTCCTCCTACGTATTAACGATGGCCCAACAGGATTTTCCGGATATTAAATTCCATTTCACATCAGAGTTTTAAGCGCTATTGCTCTCTCAGCCCTTTTTGTTTGTACTAGATGCATACCATCCGGCATGCGAGGAAAGTGATTGCATCATTTTCTTCCGAACGACTACGGAATGGCATGTGTTTAGGCTCAAAACCTTTATAATCATACCAAGCCTTCAAATACTTTAGTCGTTTCGCGTAACTCGACATAATCAAACAAGTTTCACCTTTCTACTTGCTCTGCTTTAAGCCTAAGGGCTGATATACCACACGCACATTATCTAATTTGCTATTTTCTAAAAATACCCCATTTATGGGGTACTACAGCAATTTGTGTTTCTTTATTTTTGTTGCAAAAGATAATAGATCTAATGAAACCGGAAAAGCATCCCCAAATCACAGTCCATATCTTGCATTTCCATGATTCGACCTGACAGAGCAGGAGAGAAAGAAGTAGAAAAATGAACGTTAAACAAATTATCAGCCGCTCTGAAAGGGGTAAAAAAAAGAAAAATTATGGGAGGATATCTGATTTTAATAGCTTTTATTGCAGGAGTTATTTGGGCGACCATCATACGGATAAAAAAACGTGAAGATTCATGGTACGAAGTTTCATCTTCAGTTGGTGGACCATGTATCTCGTTTGGCTTTATTGTAGGGTTAATAATGGCAGTCTTATTTGCACTTTTGCTAAGTGAAGAAAATGACCCACAAGCGACATACTACATAAACGGTATTGTTGTTAAAGGAGGCACAAACTGGATGATCGTTTTTGTAACATTCTTAATAGGAGGGCTTTTTGCCGGAATGCTTATAACGTGGGTTTCTGCTATTCCAGTAAAAATAGCCTATTTAGTGAATGAACTATACCTACAAGAGAAAAAACTATTGCACTCAAATTCAGACTCACCACCTAAAATAGAATGCAATAGGGTTGTTACGATTTTTCTAACCGTTTTTTGTGGTACTTTCGGAATACATTGGTTTTATCTAAGAATGTGGCAATTTGGTGTCGCTCAAATCTTGTATTTGCCCGCAATTATTTTCGTAACAGCAAAGATTGCTCCATTCATTATGACATGGGAGATCATTTTTTATGTTTTATGTTTTTTGCCGTCGTTCGTAGCCCTTTTACTTATTACATTCAAAAAGGAATTTTCGTTCAATGGTCGTCGTATAATCCTTAAATAGTAGTCAAAAAACAAAAATAAAAACAATCACCATGAAGCATAAAATTTTATTAGCCGCTATGGTATTAGCGTATCTGTTGCCGTTTTGCACGGTAGCACAGGAGGAAGCGGAATATAGCGTAATGATCAGCAACACTTTTTCATCCAGATATGGATATGTTGATAAAGACGGAACGCCGGTTATTAATTTTAAATATGAAAAAGCAAAAGAGTTTTCCGAAGGGTTAGCCGCAGTTCTTTATGAGGGCAAATGGGGATATATTGATAAAAATGCAAAATTCGTCATTGCAAATAAATATGTGAATGCTGAAAACTTTCATGAAGGGGTTGCCCGTGTTCAATCCATTGTAGATAAAAAAAAACAATGGGGCTATATTGATAAAAATGGAAACGAAATTACTCCCCCTAATTATGTAGAAGCAGATATGTTTTCCGAAGGCTTAGCCTCAGTTAAAACGTTAAAAAATGGATGGGGCTATATTGATAAAAACGGAAACGAAATAATTACACCTAAATATAATTCGGCAGGTATGTTCTCTGATGGATTAGCGCCTGTTCAAACGTTGACAAGATTGGCTGAAAAATGGGGATTCATTGATACAAACGGAAATGAAATCATCCCTTTGATATACAACAAGGCAGGAGTATTTTCCGAAGGGTTAGCTCCGGTGATGAAAATGGTTAAGTATAGAATAAAATGGGGGTTTATTGACACAAAAGGCAACGAAGTCATTCCACTCAATTACGATCAGGTTTCAACTTTTTCAGAAGGATTGGCTGCTGTTTATGTGATGGGGAAAACGATATTCAGTGAAAGAAGAGGATGGGGTGTCATTGACCGGGACGGAAACGAAGTCATTCCTCCCAGATATGATTTTGTTGGCCCTTTTATTAATGGAATTGCTTTGGTAAAACTCAAAAATAAAACAGGCATGATCGACAAAAACGGAAACGAAGTTGTTCCTATCAAATATGATTTATTATCCATATTTATAGAAGATATTGCCTTAGGCAAGTTAGATGATAAATGGGGGTATATCGACAAAAATGGAAACGAAGTTATTCCATGTATATATGATGATCCTTTATCCGACCATATTCAGGATCATACAACCAGCTCCCATAATGTAACGGTCCCCATCTCCATTCAGGTTTCAAATGCCTCACAAGCTATGACTGTTGGTGGATTTGGACTTCTTCTAATGATATTACAATCAAATGAAGGTTATATGAAACTAATGTCAGATTTACATATGAGTGACAAGATGCAGACCAAGCGCACTGATGGATTTTTCAATGAAGGGATAGTCGCCGTCAAATTAAATGGTAAATATGGATATCTCGACAAAAACAGGAATGAAGCAATCCCTTTGAAATATAGCTATATCGGGCCCTTTTTCAATGGATTAGCGCTGGCTGTGTTTGATAAAAAATATGGTTTTATAGATAGAAACGGGCAAGAAGTCATTCCTTTGAAATATGATGATGCTGAAGCATATTTTTTCGATGGGTTCACTAGGGTCAAATTGGATAAAAAATGGGGAATGATTGATCTGGAAGGCAACGAAGTTATCCCATTAAAATATGATGAGATTTATAATTTTGATAATGGGATGGCTTTAGTGAAACTGGACAATAAATATGGTTTTGTAGATAAAAACGGGCAAGAAGTCATACCATTAAAATACGACGACGCTCATAGCTTTACCGAAGGATTGGCAAGAGTGAATGTGAATAAAAAATGGGGGTATGTCGATATAAATGGGAACGAAGTCATTCCACCTAAATACGAACGCGCCAGAGTCTTTATTAACGGGCACGCCCGTGTCCGGTTAGACCGAAAATGGTTGGAAATCGATACGGAAGGCAATGAGATAGATTCAGTCAGTGAGGAAGAAGACGAGTCTGGTGAAGAGTAAAGAAAACAGAATGAATAACTTTAAAAGTTGCGCCCGACACATACATCAGGGATTGTAAAATGTCACATTACAGTAATTCAAACACTACCTCATGGTGGATCACCCTATCGGGGTTCATCGGACTGGTTTTTCTTGGAATGACATGTATGACCGGGTGCGAAAAGTCGGACCCTTCTCCCACATTGGAAGTATCACCCGATTCGCTTGCTTTGCCATTTTCCGGCGGAGAGGCATCATTTACGGTTACATCCAACACAAGCTGGACAGTCAGCTGTGAAGAAGAAGCAGAAGGCTGGCTTGAGTTTTCTACGCATTCAGGTTCCGGCAATGGTACGGTTACTATTACAGCTATCGAAAATGCTGTTAAATTCCAACGAACAGCAACTATCACTGTCAGCGGGGATGGTATCACACAAACGATCAACATTACACAGGGTGAATTCGAGCCTTCCCTGAACGTATCTGAGGAGTCATTGAGTTTCTCATATTCTAATGAGCAGAAGTCATTTTCCATTACCTCCAACACACGTTGGAAAGTAAGTAGCAGTGAATCATGGCTCTCCGTTTCACCAACTTCCGGCTCCGGTGACAGTACGATCACCGTTTCATCCTCTATCAATTCTTTAACATCGGATCGGACAGCAACCGTCACCGTTAGCGGGGATGGCATCACGCGAACCATCAGCGTAACACAGGCTAAAAGCCCTTTGAGTGTATCCACGAATTCACTCAGTTTTTCGTCCGAAGTCAAGGAGCAAACGTTTACGATCCAATTCAATGCCAGCTGGACAGTGAGCAGCGATGCTAGCTGGTTAACGGTTTCACCGGCTTCGGGCAACGGCAACGGCACGGTCAAAGTCAAAGCCGCTGCTAATTCTTCGGCATGGGAGCGGACAGCAACCATCACCATCAAAGGGGGCAGCTTCAGTGCAAAAATCAGTGTAACGCAATCGAGAGGCCCTTTGAGTGTATCCTCAAATTCACTCTTTTTGGTATCCGGAGGCGAAGAGGAAACATTTTCTGTTAACTCCAATACCAGCTGGACAGTACGCAGCAATGCTACCTGGTTGACGGTTTCACCGGCTTCCGGCTCCGGCGAGGGCACAGTCAAAGTCAAAGCCGCCGCTAATCCTTCAACATCAGATCGGACGGCAACCATTACGGTCAGTGGAGGTGGCGTCAGCGAAAGCATCAGTGTGAAGCAGTACGGCACTCCCACAGGCTCTGCCATGTTTTGGACCAGGAGCGATTTTGGTTGTGGAAATATCAGTGTCACCTTAAACGGGCAAACCCGGACAATCACCGGGTATTACTATCAGGGAACACCTTCGTGTGGTGCTACATATACAGCTACTTTTTCAAACCTGCCTTATGGAACGTATTCCTACACCGCATCCTGTAGTGGTCGCCACTGGTCGGGAACCATAACCGTTAGTGCTAGTTGCAACTGGAAGCGATTGGAATAATACATCTTCATTCGTAAAGGACTGGCAACAATGTTCGTGATATCGCAGTGTATAAAGGCTATAATGAAATAGTAATGTTGATTGACGAACCGGGCAAAGATGAAACAAATATGTTCATGGCATCTATTGATTTATTGTCTAATATAAGGCGAAAATAAAAAACGAAGAGAGGAATCGCATAATATTGATTCCTCTCTTTTTTTGGAATAACGAAAGTATTATTTCTCCCGCCTTTCTTACTTTTTGACTTTCATCTTTATTCTTACAAGCCTTTACCGTGACAAGCCTTATATTTCTTCCCGCTGCCACAAGGACAAGGTTCATTTCGTCCAACCCTTTTCTCCGCCCGGATCGGTTCAGTACGTTGCGGTTGTTGAGGACCCGTTGGAGGTTTCGGCAGTAACGGATCGCTGCCATTTTCGCCGACCTCACTCTTCTGCGTACGGTAACGGCTCATATCCTGCCTTCTTTCAGGAGCAGCTTCACGAACCAGATTCGATTGTTGAGATTCCTCACGCACCGGTATTTGTCCGCGCATCAGGATTGAAACCGTCTTCCGGTTCATATTCTCAACCATAACTTTAAACAAGCTAAACGATTCAAGCTTATAAATCAATAACGGATCTTTGTTTTCGTAGCTTGCATTCTGAACCGAATGACGTAGCTCATCCATTTCACGTAAATGCTCCTTCCACGATTCATCGATCGTATGAAGGGTTATTGATTTCTGAAAAGATTTAACAATAGCCTTAGAACCGGTTTCGTATGCCTCTTTTAAATTACATGAAATATTATACATCCGTTTTCCATCGGTAATCGGAATCATAATATTTTCATACATGGAACCTTGGTTTTCATATACCTGACGGATAACCGGATCAGCTACCTGTGCCAGACGTTCCATTCGGCGCTTGAATTGTTTCAAAACTTCATCAAACACTATCTGCACCAATTTATCAGCTTTCGTATTGCGGAATGTATCTTCGTAAACCGGACTTTCAATTGCTAAAATACGGAATAATTCCAGTTTGAACTCTTCGTAGCTACCGCCATCTGCATGTTGCTCTACCAAAGCATTTGTTGCATCATATAATGTATTCAACACATCGAGACCAATCCGTTCACCCATTAAAGCATGCTTACGGCGTGTATAAACTACGTTACGTTGCGAATTCATAACGTCGTCATATTCGAGCAACCGTTTACGTATACCGAAGTTATTTTCTTCAACTTTCTTTTGAGCGCGCTCTACAGATTTGCTCAACATATTATGTTCCAGCACTTCGCCCTCTTTAAATCCGAGTCTGTCCATTAATCCGGCAATCCGTTCGGTAGCAAACAAACGCATCAGGTCATCTTCCAGCGAAACAAAGAATACCGACGAACCCGGGTCTCCCTGACGTCCGGCACGACCACGCAACTGTCTGTCTACACGGCGACTTTCGTGGCGTTCGGTACCAATAATCGCTAAACCACCGGCAGCCTTAACTTCGGGTGATAATTTAATGTCCGTACCACGACCGGCCATATTGGTTGCAATAGTAACCGTACCCGATTGCCCGGCCTGTGCAACAATTTCTGCTTCCTTTTGATGCAGTTTCGCATTCAATACATTATGGCTGATTTTACGCATGGTTAACATACGGCTTAACAATTCCGAAATCTCAACCGATGTTGTACCTACCAGTACCGGACGACCAGCTTCTACCAACTGGCTGATTTCTTCAATTACCGAATTATACTTTTCACGCTTAGTCTTATAGATACGATCATTCATATCGATACGCGCAATCGGACGATTCGTCGGAATCACAACCACATCCAATTTATAGATATTCCACAACTCACCTGCTTCGGTTTCAGCCGTACCTGTCATACCGGACAGTTTATGATACATACGGAAATAATTCTGCAAAGTAATCGTAGCAAAAGTCTGAGTCGCAGCTTCCACCTTTACCCGTTCTTTTGCCTCAATCGCCTGATGCAATCCGTCGGAATAACGACGGCCATCCATGATACGACCGGTCTGCTCATCCACAATTTTCACCTGCCCGTCCATCACAACATACTCATCGTCCTTTTCAAACAATGTGTAAGCTTTGAGTAACTGATTGATGGTATGTACACGTTCACTCTTAATAGAGTAATTGGTCAGAGTTTCGTCTTTTTTTGCTTGCTTTTCAGCATCGGTACCTTTAAAATTCTCAATTTCAGAAAGCTCGGAAGCAATATCCGGAAGTACAAAGAAATGCGGGTCATCCGATTTTCCGGTCAATAAGTCAATCCCTTTATCTGTCAACTCAATGCTGTTATTTTTTTCATCGATCACAAAATAAAGATCATCGGTAACCAGATGCATATTGCGGTTGTTATCCTGCATGTATTGCTCTTCCGTTTTCAACATGCTGGCTTTCACTCCCTGTTCACTTAAGAACTTAATCAAGGCCTTATTTTTAGGCAACCCTTTGAATGAACGATATAATAGCAGGCTACCTTCTTCCCGTACTTTACTGTCCTCGCTACTCATTTTCGTTTTAGCTTCGGCCAGCAACTTTGTGCAAAAGCTTTTTTGTGCATTCACCACTACTTCTACATTCGACCGGAACTGATCGAACAATTGTTCTTCACCTCTTGGTATTGGTCCAGAGATAATCAATGGCGTACGTGCATCATCAATCAATACCGAATCAACCTCATCGACAATTGCATAATTGTGTTTACGCTGTACCAGGTCGTTCGGACTGATTGCCATATTATCACGTAAATAATCAAAGCCGAATTCATTATTGGTACCGAATGTAATATCGGCATTATATGCTTTCCGCCGTGCATCCGAATTCGGTTGATGCTTATCAATACAATCCACCGATAGACCATGGAACATATATAATGGTCCCATCCACTCAGAGTCACGTTTCGACAGGTAATCATTTACCGTTACCACATGCACACCATTACCGGTCAACGCATTCAGGAACACAGGCAATGTTGCAACCAATGTTTTCCCTTCACCCGTTCCCATTTCGGCGATCTTACCCTTATGCAAAACGACACCACCGAAAAGCTGCACATCGTAATGAACCATATCCCATGTAATTTCATTACCTCCTGCCGTCCAGTGATTAAAATAGATGGCTTTATCGCCTTCAATTTCTACAAAATCGTGTTTTGCAGCCAGATCACGGTCGAAATCGTTAGCCGTCACAACGATTTCACTATTCTGTGCAAACCGTCGTGCCGTATCTTTTACAATTGAAAACACTTCAGGAAGAACCTCTTCCAGCACCGTTTCAAATTTATCGGCAATCTTTTTCTCTATTTCATCTATCTCCGCCCAAACAACTTCACGGTCTTCGAGTTCTTTTTCTTCAATACTGCTGCGAAGCTCTTCAATGCGCTGCTTTTCATCTTTAACATAATCTAAAATATGATTTCGTATATCCTGTATTTTGGCTCGTAGTTCATCATTTGAGAGCGCTTCAATAGACGGATAAACTTCCTTTACCTTATTAACATAAGGTGTGATTTCTTTAAGGTCACGATCGGATTTATTCCCGAATAATTTGGATAATATATCATTAAACCCCATGATTGTTATTTTGTTTTTTTATTTTACTTGATTGGATATAATTAGGGAAGCATTTAAAAGCTCCCCATATGAATAAGTGAAATTATTCATTTTTTTGTCTCGCAAATTTCATGCAAAGGATAATCATTGCATGCATTGGGCGGGCGAATGCGTAGAACATGTGTCACCGAAGGTGCAACTTCGGTCGCTTTTACTTCACGGTAAATATGTTGTGGTTGAATACCGTACCCCATAAAAATAAGCGGAGTTTGCACGGCATTATTTCGCACTTGTTTTGCCTTTTCATTCGGGACTTCATGGTCAACTTTCCATCCCGGTTGCAGACTGATGATCAGGTCACCCCGACCCAGATGATGTGTACCTCTCTGAAAATCCGCCATCTTTTCATTCCATGCACCCGAACGGAGTGTCATATCGGTTGTAACACCTGCCACACCGCTAAACTGTGAAAGAAAATCTGCAGCTTCATTCTGAAAATCCGCCAGATTAATCTTTTGTTCCTCTATCGCTTTCCGGTTTAAGTAGATCTGGTTATTATAAAAACCTTTAATCCAATCCTTCTGACCGTATATAGCCATTAAGTACATATTCAGCAAGGCAGTACAACGTTTGGAATGGAAAACACCTCCACTTAGCTGCATCGATTCAGGATATTCTTCTTCGGCCTTAAAATAGCCGGTACCCGATAAAACGATCAGTGTATTCTTTAATCCGACTTTCTTATCGATCAGATTCAATAACTCTTCAATATCCTTATCCAGCTGAATATATGCATCCTGTATCTCGTAGGTATATTCTTTCGACATATTATCGAAATAATTACCTGCATAATAGCTCACGGATAATAAATCCGGAGTAGGACGGGTACCGAAAGCTCCATATTCAAGAAACTGAGCAAGCAGCCTATTGACTTCTTTATTCCCAAAAGGAGATGATTTTACTTTCGGGTAGCAGTTCAGCGTTTTTGACTTGAATGTATAATTAAACGGTACTTTTTCCTGCACATAAGGTAACGCCGTATATCTTTCGAATGGCAATACAGGACGCCAATTCATAGCATCAATCCGTACCGACAATGACTCATGGCTGTTATTATATTTTTCCACATACCAGGGAACCCCTTTATAGTAGGTTGTGGTTGCCCATTTTCCATTGGAATTATCAATCCAGAAGGCGCCGTTGGCTGCATGTCCTGCTGATATAATTGCACTTTCGGCATCGGGTGCAATCGCATACACTTCGCTTTGGCCTTTGGATGCTATTTTCAGTTCATCGCCAATTGTCGAAGCCAATAATCTTTTCGGCGAATAATTATCGCGGGTAAAATTCCCCAGATATTCCGAATCAAAAAGGGAAGGCACCTCCAGTAACCGGTCAAAATCATAGACCTTATTACCGGTTACCCCATGTGTACACGGATTCGATCCCGTAAACAGAGTAGCAAATGCACTTGCCTGGTCTACATTCGAAAACCCGAACCGCAAATTATGATATACGGCACCTTCGTTCATCAAACGCTTGATACCGTGCTCACCGAAAGTATTGTAAAAATATTCGATATAATCGCCCCGCAATTGGTCGACCGTAACGCAAACCACTAATTTGGGCGCTTGTTGTTGCGCATGTAAATTAGTGACCACCAGGATCGCAATAAGCGAGGATATAAATTTTCTCATACGATACTAACTTTTTTTCTGAGTAAACAATATTCTGAGCGAAGCCAAAGACTGGCTATCAGTGGGATAAAGGCTATATTCAGGTGCTGGGGTATAAAAAACCAAACAGGCAGCAACCCAAAAAGCGCCACAAAGTTAATAAAATGATAGCAATATGCAGCTTTGTTAAGTTTTTTTACAGCAAACAGTACAACCCCAATCAGATGCAATGGATGTAACCATATAATCGAAATATTGGGCCACATGCTGGGATGTTCCGAAATAAATGACAAAAAGAAGATTATACAACCGGCTAATCCGGCTACAAAAAATAAAAGACAATCCAGCCAACGAAAATATGTTTTCTTTCGCCACTCAAAGAGGGTTATTAATAAAATCAAAAGAAAAAACAGGCTTGTAACTATAAACGGAGTAAAGACTGTGGGCTGCTTGTTCACATCTTCAGCATCAACCGTTGCCAGAATCGTTTCTTCCGAAACTAATTTTCGCTTCGTTCCGTCAGCACGAATGATCCATGCCTCCGAATAAGCATTTTTGAGATAATCGGGAATAAAAAATGATTCGTGTACCGTAGCGATACGATCAGCGGGATAACCGACAATCAGGTCACAACCAAATGTAACCCATGGCTCATTGCGGGTACAATGATTAATCATTTCACGAAACGTTTTCGGCATTGAATGATCCGAATAGGCTATCGAACCATCAATACACCGTTCGACCAGTACAGCCGGACGTGTCGAACAATTATCATAAAAGAAATTATACCGGTAAACCTTATTTTCAGGTTGCAGGTTTATAAGTAAAGCCTGCCATAAAGCAGCTTTTTCTTCATACGTTAGGTTTAACACCTGCTCATATACTTCACTGCCCCGCATTTCATATTCAGGCAGGAAATGCTTAAAATCATATGCTTCCAGCCTGTAATCAGTTTCTCCTTTTACGAACCGGTAAATAAAATTCGGTTTGGAAAAATCAAAAATACCATAATTAAAAACCGTATCCAATACACGTTGATTAACTGAGTCTATCTGAATTACATCCCGCACACGTATAGCCGTATGTCCATACAATGTATATACAGCCTCATCGCTTGGCGAGCAGGTCAATAAACTGATTTGTGCATCTTCGCTTAACCGGGTCTGGGCATATGATACCAAACTTACAAAAGCCAGCAAGCAACTAAATATATGCTTTTTCACAAACGATGTTTTATTAAAAGCAACAAAGATAGGATATTTTTAATGGAAAATTGAAAGTTGAAAATTGAAAATGAAAGCAATGGTCGAATGTATACAAGACATGACGATCGTTTTTATTCAAACAAGAAAGGCTTTGTAACCAATAGCTTTCCGGGTTTTTCTTCAAAAAAGAACTTTTCTTCACCAAACGCCGGTTTCAATTGGTTAAACCAGGTTGCTTTCGGATCATATGCAGCAAAGAAAGGTATATCCACCCATTTAGGATTACGTCCCTGAATAAACCGTAAAACAAAAATTTTCTCTCCTTTTACTTCCTGCACACCGAGCACTTGTATTTTTCCGGCATGGTCACTCATACTTGGTCCCCTGACAGTCCGGCAAAGCCCGCTCACACGACGGTAAGCGCGGCGAAAAATACTCCAGCACTTTTCAAGGGGAATTTCAAAATAATGCTTAGCCCCCGTGTCACGTGCAATAAACATATAGTAAGGGATACAGCCTAAATCCACCTGTTTTCTCCACATCTCAGTCCAAATTTCAGGCTTATCATTGATATTACGAAGCAGAGGCGACTGTGTCCGTATCTGTGCTCCTGTATTCTGTATACGTGAGATAGCCTTTTTTACGGCATTCGTAGATAATTCCCTCGGATGATTAAAATGAGCCTGGATAGATAAATTTTTTCCGGCCGTAACAACTTCTTCAAACAACAGAATAATATCATCACTATCTTTATCCGTCAGATACCGGTAGGGCCAGTAAGCCAACGATTTTGTACCGATACGAATAGAGTGGATATGGCTGAATTCCGGTTCTAACAAGGGCCGGATATACGCTTCTAATGTGGACGCATTCATGACCATCGGATCTCCTCCGGTAAACAGGATATCTGTAACTTCTTTATGAATCCGCAGGTACTTCAACAACAAATCCACCTCTTTCATCGCAAATTTCAGTTCGCTCATTCCGGAAAACTGCGGCCAGCGAAAACAAAACGTACAATAGGCATGACAGGTCTGCCCCTGACTCGGAAAAAACAACACTGTTTCAGGATATTTGTGTTGAATACCTTTCAGCTTTATTTCTCCCAGATAGGGAACGTTATGCTCCTGCCCGGCAGGATTCGGATTCAAAGCCAAACGGATTTGCTGAATCTTCTTATTGAGCGTCTCTCTGTCGGCATTCTCATCGACCAATTTCTCTATTGCAGTAAAATGCCGTTTCTCCAACATTCCACGCCGGGGAAAATTGAGTGTAAAAATAGGATCCGTCTCCGCATTCGACCAATCAATCAGTTCATCCACCACATAATTATTTGTTTTAAAAGGAAGCACTCTACCAACAACTTCTATATCATGAATTAATTCTTCGGATAAAGATGCTACTTGTGGTATAGTTTGATAATTATGCAATGTATACGATTTTATTGTTCTATTCATATAAATTAAATGTTAGTGGTAAGATTGGTGTAAATAATGCAGACACACAAAAATAATAAAAAAACAGCAGACTTCAAAGCCCACTGTAACAAAAAAGTCCCTGAATAGTTTCAGAGACTTTTATTTATACGTTGACTTTGAAGTACTTTAATCAATAACAAACAATGAAGAAAAAATGTTCGATTGCATTAGTCATTTTCATTAGTCGCTATACCTGTTGCGGATTGTTTTGTCCTATAGCAGAAAAATCAGCTTTTAATTTCTGAACGACTTCTTTTACACTATTGATGCGTTCTGCCAGGTGTGCATTTAAGCCGGCAAAAACAAATCCTTTTTGCATATTTCCTCTTGCAGCCTGATAAAGTGCCTGCACAATGCAATAAGGACTCTTAGTATAATCGCACGTTTTAATGCAATGGAAAGGACATACTTTGGGTTTGGTGATTCCGTTTTCCACATCACGGATAAACTCTCCGTCAATCGCCCTGCCCGGTAGCCCTACCGGACTCTGGATTATTTTAATATCTTTCTCTTTTGCATTAATATATGTATTTTTAAACTCCATGGAAGCATCACACTCTTCCGTAGGGACAAAAATACTTCCCATCTGCACACCTGCTGCTCCCATGTCTATAAACCGGCGGATGTCCTGAGCCGAAGTAATACCTCCTGCTGCAATCACCGGAATATCTTTAAATTCTTTGTATTGTCTGGCAACATTTACAACTTCAGGAAATATTTGTTCCAATGAAAAGTGTTCATCAGCTATCTGATCTTTCTTAAAGCCTAAATGCCCTCCTGCTTTAGGACCTTCCACTACAATTGCATCCGGAAGATAGTTATAGTTGTTCTTCCATTTGTCACAGATTATTTTGGTTGCCCGTGCAGATGATACAATCGGGACTAATTTCGTTTCGCTTTCCGGCGAAAGGTAAGAAGGAAGATCGGACGGAAGTCCTGCACCGGCAAAAATCACATCCGCTTTTTCAGCAATTGCCGTCTTCACCATGTCGGAAAAATTAGTCAGAGCTACCATGACATTTACGCCAATAATACCTTTTGTTTTTTCCCGTGCTTTTCGAATTTCCTCTTTTAGTCCCCAAACGCATTTATCCCAGTAATCTCCGGACGTTTTTTTATAGATCAGACCCAGTCCGGCAGTTGCTATTACACCAATACCACCTTCGTTTGCAACAGCCGATGCTAAACCAGAAAGTGATACACCAACGCCCATTCCCCCTTGGATGATAGGCAGTTTAATTTCTTTGTTTCCGATAAAAAATGACTTCATATTTTAAGAAAAAAAGACCCTTTGAGTTAAAGGTCAATAAAAGTATATATGTTAATTTTTACTCTTAAGAAAAGCATCTATTTAGAATGTTTTGTCTGATAAGAGTGGACAAATATACGCACTTTTTGCAATTCCAACACCGACTTTGCAAAGAATGTTTTTTTTCTGACAATAATTAACGCGGATGCATTGATAAAGAATCTTTTTTAATTGATTTCTCTTGGCTTTTAATAACAAACGTAACCCCTGAAAGTCCTAAACTTTCAGGGGTTACTTATTTTGACTAATCCTTTTAGCTATATGCCGGACTAATCAAATTTCTCTTAATTCACACCTGTACGTGTGTCCCAGAATAATTGTTTACCCCAGCAATAATCTACAGTACCCTGGGAACTTACTGCTGCATTTACCATTTCCGTATTAAATAAATACTGGTTATTCGGATATGGAAGACGGAACGGCTGGTCATTATGAATCCCTTTCCAAACCGATTCGATTGCCGGATAATTGGTAGTCGGAACACCTGTCCTGCGATACAGCGCCCATGCTTCAAAATTATTTTTAAATAATCCGACCCACATCTCCCACCAGATCTGTTCCCTGGTATTATTCCATTTTCCTTTTCCTGCCAAATAAGTATCCGCATCTGCATTGGATACTTCATTAACCGCCATAGAAAGACGGACGGCTTTTTCATATGCTTCTTCGGCTGTCATTCCTACATTCCATCCTAACACCGCCGCTTCAGCTATAATAAAATAGCTTTCGCAAGCCTGGAAAAATGGTGTAAAACCATCCGGATCTTCCCTATACATGACCCCAATACGTGATATGGCCTTAATGTCTGCCACACTTGCCGGACCGTTTTGCACACCCCGGTACTCTCCATCCGTTTCTGCCGGTTTTGCAATACTGGATAAGCGTGGATCCTGCATATCTTTTAAATGATCGATAAAGATATCAGAAACACCAAAATCATCACGTGTACGGAAGTCATTATACCAACGTTCGAAGTATTCGCCGGAGCCCTGCCACCAGAAATCAGCCGCATTCGCATTAAGATTAATAAACGGATATTTCGAGGGGCTTCCGCAAATCTCTTCAATCGTGCTCTTTGCCAAATCTGGCATTACATTTACAATGCGCATGGCCATACGCAGGCGCAAAGAGTTGCAGAGGCGTTGCCATTTCTCAACGTCCCCATTAAACAAGAAATCCCCCTCGCCCAAATCATCAGAACCCAGGCCGGCCGCCATTTCATCAGCAATGGCTTTCAGGCTGTTCATTACCTGCGGATATACTTCCTCCTGCTTATCGTATTTGGTAAATAAAATCTGCCCATCTTCCTCTGCACCTTTTAATGCTTCAGAATAAGGAATATCTCCCCAACCATCCAGTAAATAACTCCATAGGTAATTTTGCCAGATCCGGCAAGCAAAACGCATATTTTTATTACCTTCAATATCCGTTTCGGTCAAATCCAAAATGTTTTTTAATTGCCAATTAGCGACATAACAATTAGTCCAACGATTTCCGTATGTATTATCCGAAGGGATTATGCCACCCATATAATCCAGGTACTGAACCTTTGCAATATACCCGGCCCAGGTACCATAGCCACCGATATCCCCACCATGTTGGGTGGCCGTT
The DNA here is from genome assembly GCA_031285565.1 of Tannerella sp. Classification (GTDB taxonomy): domain Bacteria; phylum Bacteroidota; class Bacteroidia; order Bacteroidales; family Tannerellaceae; genus Tannerella. The sequence continues at coordinate 20,832 of JAITVY010000026.1, forward strand.
CGTCTTATCATATCTCCCAATACATTGGTATGGGGTACATACGGATAGGCATCCGGATCCGTATTGATTTCATCGAAATCGCCGGTACAACCTGTAACCAGGAGTATTCCTGTAAAAAATGTAACAACTCCTTTTATCAATATATTTTTCATACTACTATCTCCTGTCAATTAAAATGTTAGACCTACTTTTACACCAAAACTACGGGATGACGGCACAGAAGCCTGTTCGTACCCGACACCACGAGTATCACTGGATACCCCTCCTGTTTCCGGGTCTAAACGAAGCGTATTTGATTTATGCACCCAAAGAAGCGCTAAATTCGAACCGATCAATGAAACAGTTGCTTTACTGATATACTTTGTTTTTGCCAGAAACGATTGAGGAACCACATATGTTATATATGCTTCACGCAGTTTGAGGTATGAGCCATCAAATACGTACATTTCGGCTACACCACCATCACGGAACCAGGTCTGGGCATCTACTTTAATGTCATTTTCAACCCAGTTTCCATTGGCATCCTGCATTACAAAACGTTCGTCTTTCATGATATCTTTACCGGCAACAATTTCCCGCTCACGGACACCGTTTTTAACAGTATATTCAGCTGTACCGGCAGCATATGAATGTGCCATAGATTGCGACCAGATGTCTCCCCCGACACGCATATCCAAAAAGAATCCAAATGACAGGTTCTTATATGAAAAGTCATTCCGCCAGCCACTGAGAAAGTCCGGTGTTACACTACCTATCGCTTTTCCGGCTTCTGTCTGAATTAATCCGTTAGCCGTTACTTTAATAGCTCCATCCTCCGTACGGGCATATCCGGGAGCGGTAAGTGTACCCCAGGACTCACCTTCTACTGCCAGATTTGCAATCCCCCAGGTCCAACCCATCTGATATGTCTTTGCACTTGGATGAAGGGATACAATTTTACTCTTATCCTTTGCAAAATTGAATGTACTTGTCCAGTTCAACCCGTTTTTATTACGTAAAATATCACCCCGCAATTGCAACTCGATCCCTTTATTTTCAATTTCACCGGCATTAATCAGCATACGCCTGAAGCCAGCCGTATTGGAAACATCAACTTGCATAATTTGGTCTTTTGTAGACTTATAATAATATGCTACGTCTGCATGCAGGCGGTCATTAAAGAAACCAACATCCACACCAACTTCCCATGTCGTTATACTTTCAGGTTTTAAGGCAGTATTAGGATAAGTTTCGCTTTTATACATCTGAGACACTCCATTATAAGAATAAGTCTCTGCGAAATAATAAGCCCGGTTCCTGTAAGGATCGGTAGCTGCACCAATTTCAGCCCATCCTCCACGTAATTTCAGGAAACTAAGCGCCGATCCGCTTAAACTTTCGGAAAATGTTTCGGTCACAATCCAACCTAAACTGGCCGAAGGATAGAAAAAATCATCTTTGATTGTAGACGACCAGTCATTACGGGCGCTTAAATCCAGGTAAAGCTGGTTCCGCCATCCGACAGATCCGGATGCATATACTGAGTTTGAGCGGGTATGCCGGTGATCCATCTCAGCTACAGCATCTCCGGATTTGTTAGCAATAGTATACACACCTCTTACAGTTAAGGCATCGGCTCCCATTACATTTTCTTCCCAGGCTAAATCACGGTAGTTTGCTCCAGCCATAGCCGCAATATTAAAGTCGCCAAATGTTTTATTAAATGTGGCAATAAAGTCCAGGTTTAACTCCGTATTTTTCGTAGTAGTCTGGTTAAACCCGCCATCCGGATAATCCGAATAATCCAGATAATAACGTTCGAACGATTGCGCATTGTAATAATCCAATCCCATACGGCCTTCGAATTTTAAGAATTCGAATGGTTGGTAGTATAAAGATGACTTTGCAAAGAAACGGTCCCTTTGATAACTATTCGTATTTTCATTTACGTTAAAATACGGATTCAAATGATAATTATAGTTCCAGTTATAGTATGTATAGTTACCGGAAGCGTCTTTTTGATCCCAATTTTCTTTTAACGTCTTCATATTAACCTGGCGCGCAGTCCAAAGGAATAAACCATTGATCGGGTTGTTTCCGCCATATCCCTGTGCCGATATGTTATCACTCTGCGTACGGGTGTAGCTGGCACTCAAATCATAAGAAATATATTTATTCAGGGTTATATCCGTATTAACCTGGCCGGAATACCGTTTCTGGTCATTATTAGGTATAACACCCTTTTGATCGCGAAACGATAAAGATGCACGCGTAGAAGACTTTTCCGATTGTGCCAGGACCGAAACGGTATGATTCATCGAATAACCTGTCTGGAAAAAATCTTTTATATTATTTTTATGGGAAACCCAATCTGCCCTCTCTCCATTACTATCATATTGCCTTAATTTCAGCCCGGCATCTAAACGAGGTCCCCATGATTCATCGTAACTGTCATTCTTCGCATTTAAACCATTTGCATCGGCCCAGCTAAAACTGTTTTTCTCTGCATAATCCTGGTAGGTCATACCTGCACCATATTTATTCCAGTGATATTCATCACCATCAATCCCCTGCCCATAACTATTTTGTAATTTAGGTATAGTTGATATACGGTCTATAGTAAAATTACCGTCATAGGAAACAGAGATACCCTTTCCTTTTTTCCCGGATTTCGTAGTAATCAAAATAACACCATTACCGGCACGCATTCCATATAATGCCGCAGATCCGCCTTTCAGTACCGTCATAGATTCAATATCTTCCGGATTGATGTCGTTTAGCCCGGAACCATAGTCTACTCCATTATATATGTCATCGCCTGAGCGTATCGCATCATTAGAAATGGGTACACCATCTACAACAATCAACGGTTGCTGGTCATTTGCCAACGAAGAGTTACCCCGCACAGAAATACGGGAAGAAGCGCCTATCGACCCACTAAACTGGTTCACCTGTACGCCGGCAACTTTTCCGGTAAGCGAACCTGTCACACTAAGCTGTCCGGCCTGTGTAAGTTCCTCCGATTTAACTTCCTGTATGGCATAGCCAAGTGACTTTTTATCACGGGTTAACCCCATTGCAGTTACCACAACCTCATCAAGATGTTGTGTATCCGATTTCAGCATGACCCGGATATTTGAAGAAGCAGCCACCTCCTGTGTTACCATACCAATATACGATACTACTAATACTTTGGCATCGTTAGGTACCCCGCTCAGGCTGAATTTACCATCATAATCCGTAATAGTACCAGTTGTGGTATGTCCTTTCACAACTATGGATGCCCCTATGATAGGCTCTCCGTCATCCTCTGAAATAACTGTCCCGGTTACGGTTTTTGTCTGGGCGACAGCCATTCCTACGCCTAAAAACAGGCACAAAATAAAAAAAGTAATTTTTTTCATAGACTTGTCTTTGTGTGTTTAATTCAATAAGCTCTCTTAAATAAATTTAACAGCGAAGCTAAACATATTTCAACAGAAAACAAATAAAAAATGTACTTTTAACACAAAAAGAATGCATATATTTTTTTCTACTATCAAAACGAGCAAAAAAATCAACTTTTTAAATCAAATACATAAAAATCCGGCAGACAATACACCTCATACAATAAAAGTTAATATTAACAAAATAAACAAAGAAATAACTCTGAAGGCCTACTATTATTTACAGCAGCCTTACCAACAAAATACGCAATTAATCGGACACATATAATCAAACCAATAAAATCAGAACTAGTAAATATCTTCTATTCTAAGATCATAACCTTCAAAGAAAGCCAATGCTCCCAAACAGACAAATTCCTTTCTGGAATAAACCTTTGACCCCAGATATTTAGTCATAAGACTTTTTTTCTTTGATAAATGATGCAACTTGAAAACGATTCTGATAGATACTGGTTCCTTTCCAATCACTATGTTCTAATATTTGCGAAAGACTTTGAATTAATAAACTGTCTTTATCTCAACCTATAAAAACAAGTTAAGGCAAACAACAGCTCGCCTCAACAATTTCCTAAAAAAATACCCAAAGTATTATTAATCCAATGCTGATTTCAAAAATTATTTGACCGAAATTTTATGTGTTTCTTTAATCGTTCCATTGTCTAAAGTCACCACATAAATCCCTTTTGATAATCTACTAATATCAATACTATTACCATTTATCACTTTACCTTGATCAGCTAAAATTCCCGTTAATGCATTGTTGATCTGATAGGAGATTTGTTTCCCTGATCTAATCTGAACATATTCGCTTTCATCCCCAATATCTGTGACTATTAAAGCATCATTAAGATTGAGTACCTGGAATGAGAATATTGGCATATCTATACTTTGAACTGCATGACCACTTTTTACTTCAATATTCTTATACGCTGTACTTGATTTTCCAGTTTTAGTATTTGTAATTGTACACCATATCACATAATAACCAGATTCATTAAAAGTGTAATATATTGAAGTGGCATTACCTAAATTCTCTTTTCTGCCCAAATATGTAATACTCCATTCATATTTCAAATTCGGAAAATTACAATTATGATTTGCACTGAAATAATTAATGCTTCCAACACCTATCATACTTTGCCCATCGATACTTTTTAGGATAGGAGCTTCAAGCGTCCCATCCACTAAAGATATAGATTCCGTTGCTTTAGTTACTATCGTATAACCTCCTCCACTTGTCTTAACAGTTACCTCTAAAAGAATTTCTAATTTTCCAATATTGGGGAAAAATAACGTTGCCGATGTTCCTGTTCTTGTAGTTATTGTCCCGCCATTATTGAATGTCCATTTATATTCTGGTGAGCCACTAATAACTGTACCAGCAAGGTCATAATTTGCATAAAAAGAGATATTATTGTATGTTTTATTCGACCCCGAATATCTTATACTTGCTTTTGGCCCTGTTGCTGGTGGCGGTTCCTCGGTTGAGCCTTTCTGAGGCTTGACATCAATCTGTCCATAATATCCTTCATAATTATAATATAATGATCCTGATGAGGTCTCATTCCATTTCACACTTACTTTATTTTTTTCAACACTTTGACTAAGGGTTGTGGTATTAATCCCGTCAAATGTACCTCCAACAACTCTCCAAGTTGCATCCCCTCCATTCGTTTTAGGGTGATTTTCTACAATATACGTCTCAAACTTACCAAAAACAGGTTGCTTTTCTCCAGCAATTTCTACTTTTTGACTATATGCAAAAAATGGAATAGATAATAAAATAAATAAAATCTTTTCTTTCATAATAAATTAATAACTTTTACATGACAAATATAACAATTATCATATTTGTTTCATATTAATAAAATATGTTTTTCAGCATATACAAATATTATTTTTGATGAAATCAAGAAAGCCTTTTCGTGAGAATCTAACATTTAACGACTTAGCTATAGCTGTTTCTTTTTTAGCAAAAATATAATTGCATTTAACTAAATAAAAAAATCGAGTAGGAGAAACGGGAAGCAATCCCGTTTCGACCTCTCACACCACCGTACGTGCGGTTCCGCATACGGCGGTTCCTTATTTACGATACAATTTACTATAGTAATCCAACAACATAGAATATCCCGATTTACGTAGCTTATCAATGCTCATCGCCTGTTGCAGATTTAGAGTTTCACTTATATGCCAGCAGCTTTTGCTATGATTACCACACATATAAGCAACCTCTTTACGTAAACCGCAACGCATAAGATTGTAATCCGGGTCTTAAAGTTTTTCCAAGACTTCCAAATACACATCCGCAAGCGACGGCGATACCATTCATCCATAGTAGAAATACGCTTGCGCATATCTGCCAACTTGATGTATTCCATCCAACCTCTTATAAACTGATGCAAGTGTCGTTTACTTTTGTAGAAGATCATCACATCATCTGCATAACGAACAAAGCGATGTCCCCGGGATTCGAGTTCCTTATCGAGTTCATCAAGTAAGATATTGCTTAATAATGGGGCTTAAGAGACCGCCTTGAAAGGCTCCTTGGACATTGGGCTGATACTTTTCACCAACCAAAACGCCTGAACGAAGATATTTGTGAATCAATGAAATTACTCGTCCATCCTCGATCCTACGACCCAATAACTCAATCAAAGGACTATGATTGACTGTGTCGAAGAATTGTTCCAAATCCAAATCAATGGCATATTTATAGCCATCACTTATATTTACCTGGGCTCTTCGTAGCGCCTGATGAGCACTACGATAGGGACGGAAACCAGAACTATTATTCGCTAAATTCTTCTTCATAAATAGGGGATAATACCTAGGAAATCGATTGTTGAATCAGGCGATCTATTACCGTAGGTATCCCTAAATGACGAGACTTGCCATCTCCTTTTGGGGATAGCCACTCTTCGAACAGGATTAGGACAGTAATGACCGGCTAAAAGAGAAGATTCCAAAGCATCCTTATGGAGAAGAAGGTAAGGAAGAAGGTCTTCCGTTTCCAACTTGTCGATTCCTCCTCTACCTCCATTCGATAATACCCGTTTATAAGCAAGATTCATATTGGAGGGAGATAAGATACGTTCAAGTAAGTCTTCTTTCGAAAATTGCACTTCCGTGAGGTGGTTTTCAGTTATCCCAATAAAAGTCTGCACTCCCGCATAGCTGTCGGATTCTGTCCTATCATTCTGTGGCCAGCTATCACTCTTCGTTGATATTTTCTGCATTCGTTCTTTCATCAGGTAAGATTCACCCGCTACTCACTTAGATAAGGTTCAGACCTTCCCCGGATATCGACTTTCTTTTTCAGGTACTATGTCCTCGGCTGACTTCTCACAGCAAGCTTTACTCCGTGCTTTCGAAAAAAAAACATCCACACGTCTGTGAAACCTCCCCAGTTATTAACTATCTCTTTCTTCCCATATATCTGCCGGATTTACTCGCATACATCCGTATAGCTTTAGACTTTGTTTTCTCTTGCAAACTCATCCTGCATTTTGAGCCTTATATCCGGTTTCTGTTCGTCAGACCGGGAATTTGCCGCAGGCTTCCTTCAGACTCCACCTCACGATGGACACCCTTGCCGTTAGCTAACGCTTCCTGCTATAAAGGCACGTTCGGGACTTGCACCCTAAAAAGAATAGTTTATGCTGGACGAACAAGCAAAAGAGGCCATCCAAAATCGGAAAGCCTCTCTTAAAAACTGCTGAAACCTTTCTTTCAATTAGGTTTCATTATTATTCATCCTATTCAATTACCTTGTTCCACCTGCCCACCATACAGGCTCGGTATAAACATATTGACCGTCACCATACGCATCTTTTACATTTGGGTTATTTGTGGTATCACTATTTCCATAAGGGCATCGTAATGGAAACTTATTTTTATTCTTTAAAACAATAAAATCTTCACCTAAGGCTTTCATCCGGCGGATATCGTTATAACATTCGGTTGATTCGCCTGATGCTCCGAAAAACGCCAGATATTTCTGGTTCATTGTTTCTTTTAAGGGGTTAGTAGTAAAGAGTGGCTTCACACTATTCTCAAAATACTCACCTGCTTCTTCATCAGTGACTGCTTCTGCTGTTTCAGAAAGCCCCCCATATGCCAATATAGTAGGTGCATTCATGGCAGCATCCACATTCACTTCCATATTTGCGATAGCAGCAATTATAGCGTTTTTTAAAACAGTTTCCGCATCATCTGTCTTACCTAATCGACATAATGCTTCAGCTTTCAGAAATTGTACTTCATGATAACTTAAGAATAAAGTTGGCGCCGTTTGCGAATAGACGAAAGCAGAAGTATTATAGACATATTGCATTTCGCCACTCTCTCCATTTGGCGCAGGATTCCAGCTTTCATCGTCATCACCCGTAATTTGTTCCCAATCAGCATTCACAAATACGCGGCGAAGACGCGGGTCGTTTCTTTCGATTAATTTATCAGCGAGACTTTCGCTTGAAGCCAAAGCATCCCTACTCCATTGGAAATCAAACAACGGATTTAAATTCGTCGCATCATAAATCGCGATTGCAGCCTGTTCTGCGGGAGATGCGAACGATTTATTTGCATATTCAACTACTTTCTCCATATCTGCAGATACATTGCCTGAACGTTTCATCTGGCGCATAGTATAACGTGCCTTAAGCCCATAAGCAAATTTGGTCCATTTGGCTGCATTTCCGTTATACATGAAATCATGTGAGCCAATAGATGATTTATTACTACCCTGTAAATCAACAATTGCATTATCCAACAAAGTCATTATTTCTTTATAGATATCTTCCTGTTTATCAATCTTAGGTGTTCTGTTTTTCAAATAGTCGCAAGCCTCCGACCATGGAGTATCACCATACATATCAGTAGTCAAAGCCAGGTTATAGGCTAACATAACCTCACCAATTCCTTTTAAGATTAAATCCTCATATTGCGAACCATCCTCAGAACATTTTTCTACAATAATTTTAGCATTTCTCAATGTTTCATATATGCTTTCCCATGCATTATTGAATGTAGATGATGCAGAGGGTTCATTTTGACGATGTTCTGCACGATACAACTGATTATGCACACCCACCTCATGTTCAACATAAGTCGCAGTATATGTATTAAAATCTCCTCCTACATTTGGAAATGCCGTATGAATTAAAACTTCTGCTAAAATAAATTTAGCCTCCGTATCACTTGGATGATTGATATCTTTATTGATATCATCCATTATATCTTCCGAACAAGAGGTAACAAACAGTATGCTTGTTAAAGCCACTACTATTCCCTTTGATATTTTATAAATTGATTTCATAATTCGATTTCTTCTTTAGAATTTAACTGTTGCACCTAAACCATAGCTTGATGTCCCCGGTAGTGAAAAACGTTCAAACGCACCGGACATATTATTATTACCTTGCGAAATTTCAGGATCCATGCCTTTTATGTTTGACCATAAAATCAGATTACGCGCAAATGCATTCAACGTTATATGCAATGATCGTTTATCCAAAACAGGATAACTTAAAGAAATTTCCCGCAACTTAACAAAGGAATTATCCTGTACAATCGATTCACTAATATTATTTATCGTTGAAAAATAATCCTGAGAAGTTGCCGGTTTCTTGTCACGGCTCAATCCATTATCCTTAATATACTTATCAGCCTGATCATGTGTTGGAGCAATTTTTATATCATTAGGAACATAAATAGGTTTTCCATTCGCATCTGTGCCATTCTGTCTTACTGCATTTTCAACAATAAACCAGTCACCATTACGCGAATCTGCCGATCTCTGACTAACGCCATAGTAATCCAACATTGCAGGAGTAGCTGCATACATATCACCCCCTTGCTTCCATTCAAAAACTGCACCCAGACGAAATTTATAGAATTCAAAAGTCGTATTAAAGCCTAATCTGAAATCCGGAGAAACCGAACCGATTACTTTTTCTTCACCTGCTTGAGGCAACCCTTTATCATCTACAATAATCTTACCTTCATCATTACGTAAATAACTTACTCCATAGATAACCGGAAATTTATAGCCTATACCTACACGAACCTGAGGTTCCACAAAACCACCTAACATAATACTTTCCACGCCATCAGCTAATTCCTCTACATGAGTGTCTACTTTAGAGAAATTAAAGGCAAAATCCCATTTAAAATTCCGGTTATTTACCGGATTCATTCCTAACGTAACCTCATGCGCATTTGTATATAGCGAGCCTCCGTTTGTTCTTATTTCCGCATACCCCGTTGATCCGGCTAAAGGCACATCAAAAATCTGATCTTTCACATTTTGACGGGAATAGGTATAACTTAGAGAAAATAAGCCATTCAAAAAAGTAAGATCAGTACCGAGTTCATACGATTTGGTATTCTGTGGTTTCAGATCAGGATCGTACAATCTGCCGTAAGGCGTATAGGCTACAATACCATTTATTGGATAGGATATAGGAGTTCCCGATGAGAAACCTCCACCATATTCAGGAATAGCATAATATGAATTATAATATTCATCAGCAGCCTGTCCTACTTCCGCATATGAAGCTCTTAATTTACCGAAAGTTAATATCTCGTTCTTCAAAGTTTCCAATTCGGTAAAGATAAAACCCAACGATACGGACGGATAAAAGTAGGTACGATTATTTCGCGGCATATTCGATACACGGTCATTACGACCTGTTGCATTGAAATACAACATATTTTTATATGCCAATGACACATTTCCAAAAACACCCACTGTACGTTTCTTTTTATAAGACTCTTCAGACTTGAAAAAAGAAGCATTTTCTACATGATTCCACCCGGCAAAATTAAAATCCTTGCCAAATGTATAATCCCGTTTTGTAGATTTATGTACATATTCATTTCCGGCTAACACATTCAAGTTTAAATCAGAAGTAATATTCCAGTCATAGTTGACTGTAAATAAAGAGTTAAACTCATTAATCGTATAACCAAACTCATATATTTCACCACGACTATTGGCATGACCATATCCCCAGACTTCAGAGTAATGGGTGGTGTAAGCATCATCCCCCAACTGCAATTTCACATCCAACTTCTGATTATCAGTACCCATTTTGGTCGTGAATTGAGTATAGGCATTGCCAAAAAAACGATGTGAACGTTCGGTAAATTTATTATTTTCTACAGCCCAGTAAGCACCATCAAAACCGCTCGTTCCCCGATACGTATTTTGCGTATAAGGATCATCTAAAACATGTGAAGGAATACCCGCCAGATCATAGTTGGGTGGAGCCGGATAAACAGTAGCTACAATACCATTATTCGCTCCTGATTGTTTAAGGATTTTAGAAGTCACGAAATTACCACTAAAACCTGTCGTCCACTGTTCGTGCAATTTTGCCTGCGCTGATAATTTAGCATTATATCTGTTCAAACCAGTAGAAGGAACAATACCCTGAGTAGTTGTATTTCCTAATGAAAATGAATAATTTCCTTTATCAAAACCCTGAGCTATATTTACATTATTGCTCCATGTTGTTCCTGTATTAAAAAAATCCTTCACATTATCATATACCCGGGGAGTAGTCCATGGATCCATACCGGCTGCTGCACGTTGCGGTACATAATATTGACCTTCTTTCATCCCATATTGGTCTGTATATTTATTAACTTTATTACCTCCATAGACAATATCATTGGGTAATTCAGAGATCAGAGGTCCCCATGAAAAAGAAGCTGTAGGATCATATTTTATTCTCTGTTCTTTACTATCATATGTACCCTGTCCATATTGCGTTTGTAAATCAGGAGTTGTAGAAATTGTTTCAATTGAGAAATTTGAATTAATCGTTATCTCCGGTTTTCCACTTCTGGCTCCTTTCCCGCTTTTAGTAGTAATTACGACTACACCATTAGAAGCACGCATACCATAAAGCGCTGAAGCAGCCTGTCCTTTTAGAATATTTATACTTTCAATATCATATGGATCAATATCCACAGCCCTATTTGCATAATCTGTTCCACTTACCGAATATTCCGTATCTTCATCAAATGTTGAAGATATTGGCATACCATCTACCACATATAATGGTGTATTATCTCCGGTAAACGAACGGGAACCCCGAATCGTAATTTTAGAAGATGCTCCCGGCATACCGGAAGATGGTGTAATATCCAAACCGGAGACTTTACCCTGTAATGCTCCGGCCAGGTCAGAACTGGCTGCCATAGTAAGATCTTCTGATTTTACATTCTGAGTTGCATACCCAAGCGCTTTCTTTTCTCTGGAAATACCCATCGCTGTTACCACCACTTCATCCAGACGTTGCGTATCCGATTTCAATGATACCCGTACATTTGAAGAAACTGCCACTTCCTGCGTTACCATACCAATATATGATATAACCAATGATTTTGCATCATTCGGAACGCTTAAGCTAAAATTCCCATCATAATCTGTGATGGTTCCTATAGTAGCATTCCCTTTCACAACAATAGTTACCCCAATAACCGGTTCACCGTCTTCCTCCGAAATAACCGTCCCGGTTATAGTTCTCGTCTGAGCGGCAACCAATCCAATGCCTAAAAACAGGCATAAAACTAAAAAAGTAAACTTTTTCATAGACATGTTTGTTTGTTTAACTCAATAATATATTTGCTCTCTTGATAATATTTCACGACAAAGCAGAAATACAATACAACCCCTAAATAAAACCTTTTATTTTGATATTTTATTAAATATAAATTCCTCAAAAACCTTACGATTCTTATAGTCCTGTTATACGATATACCAAACATCCTTTCTTCAGAAGAATACTTAAAAATCCAACTCGTATTTAAAATAGAGGTAGTACGAACAAATTCCATCTTTGCTTTCAGGAAAACCGTATATTCTGTGCAATTTAATACAATTATAGAACCACATTACCCAAAAACAGTCGTTTTTGTCCGTCTAAATCAATAAAATTACACCCTCTTTAATAAAATTAACCACAAAGATAATAATTAATTGACAATAATCAAGTTTTTTTTGATTACAGGTAAGATAAAGCACACAAAAATTACAAAAACAAGCGTTTTGTTACATTATTTGTTCTTGTTTTTTTACAAAATGCTTCTATTTGAACAGATGTTATAAAATAAGAGCAGTGTTATTAAAATGCCTCACGTAAAACGACATGACAATTCTCTTTAATTTTCAATTGTCAACTGTCAATTATCCATTGTTTATATGATCTCTTTAGGAGCAAAGCTATTCACAAAAAGAATATCTCCCATCGCTTTAAAGTCAGCAAAGAAATTAAGGATAGAATCATGTTTAAGCAGATCTTCATGGAAACCGATAATTGTCAGAGCAGCATGTACCGAATGAGCCTCCACCATATCTGAAAACGACTGGCCTTCATTCATTATCACAATCTCTATATTGGAAAGCGTAATGGGTAGTCGTCCGGCGGCAACTTTTTCTTCCAGATCATTCTTCACATCCGTCAATTCCCCTTTTGTACTGGTAAGAAAAATCTTTATATGACTTTTTTTCCAGTCGGGGTGCGACATAATGATATATCCCAATAAGATCATAAAGTTGGTATTTTTTTCGTCATACTCCCTGATCCACACATGAATACCTCCTACAGGACAAATAAAATGCTCCGATATAGCCAGAATACCTACATCAAAATTTCCGGCACGTACCAGATTCACATTTTCGAGTATTCTGACTAATTCCTCAGGATACCGTTTGTCATATTCAAAAATCGCCAGATTATTCTCCATCCCGGAGATAGAAGGTGTTTGTATTACCTGTGCAATTGCAGAAGTATACGATGGAGAAATCATTGTATCGATATATAGCGTACTTCCCCGGTCTTTTGTATTGTCGATAAGTTGCTTTAGAATCACCTTTGATTCCTTATAGGTTTGCTTGCTGTAGTATCCTTCAATCAAATGAAAATAAGTTCCAAAACCATGCTGATGGCTGATCCATTTCATCAGCTCCAGTATCTTCTCTCTTTCAAACGAATGCGATGATACACAGATCGCAGCAGGCCGCCATTCTTCATGATCCATACTCGACTGGTGCTTCTGCATATAAACCTGTAGCTGACGGTTTAACTGGAATAAGGCTCCTTTGAAAATATTTACTAACCCCTTCCGGTCTTTATTATAATGTTCAACAAAAAGATAAATCAAAATAATAACAACGTATGAAATAACCGTATACAACGGATTCACCATAAACATTACCCATACGGATAATAAAAAACCGGCCAATGAAAGAAACCATTTTGACCTGAAACGGGGACGATACGAAGGAGGCGAACCGAAATGGTTCAAAAATGAGCTTAAACACAAGGTTCCGTAAGTAATTAAGAAAAACATGGAGATAATCTCCGCTACCGTATTTACATTCCCCAGAATTACAAAAATAAAAGCGATCGTAAAAGCAATAACCGATGCATTCCGGGGTTCACGGGTTTCACCTCTTCCTCTTGACAGAAAAACATTTAACCTTCTGAATGGAAAAGTTCTATCACCCGCTATTGCCTGAAGCGTACGCGGAGCAACCATCATAGCGCCTATGGCAGATGAAGAGGTAGAGGCAGCCAAACCCAACGGAATAATCACAGCTCCAAACAATGCGATTCTCGACATAATCATCTGGTCGCCTATCAAATCAGCCGGAGATGCCGACACAGTAAGTTTCCAGATAACAAAAATATAAACAATTAACCCGGTTATTGTTCCAAGCATGGTTCCTAACGGAATCGACTTGCCCGGATTACGCAAATCACCACTCAGCCCTACCCCTGCCGTCATACCGGTAAACGCAGGGAAACAAATAGCAAAAATAACAAAAAACTGACCTTTATTAAAGAAGCCGAAATTATTGGTAACCATCTCTATCGATTCACTATCAACCTCAATCGGTTTCCCCAAAAAGAAAAGTAACAGGGATGCAAACAAAATAAAATTTACCAGATATAATAATATCATTCCGGATCCTGCGCCTTTTTTTAAAATCACATAAGCCAGGAAGAGTAAAGTCGGCACACTTATAATCTGCCTGGGCAGATCAACCCCATATCTGCCCTGAACCCATTCAAATAAAGGCTGAAACGATTCTGCGAATGCAATCGTGTAAAAAGCAATACTGATGGTCTGCGACAAAAAGAGAGTAAGACCAATCGTAGAACCAATCTTTAATCCGAACGAACGCGAAATAATAAAATACTCTCCCCCACCCTCGACACGCGTATTGGTTGCCAGTTCGGAAATCGACAATGCCGTAGGTATAGTGATCATATGCCCCAAAAAAACAATAGCCAAAGCACCCCAGAAACCAAGTGTTCCGGTAGCGAAACCTAAACGCAAAAATAAAATAGCCCCAAGGATTGATGAAACAGAGGTAAGATAAACAGCCGCCGTTCCGAAAGAACCTTTATTTCTTACGATTTTATTTTGCTGCATTTATTATTATTTTTGTCAGTTACATATCTGTTATTCCGGAAACATCCTGCTTTACTATATGAGAATGCTTTTTACCTGAATATTCAGTAATATCGACATTAAATGTCCAAGTGAAAGTATTCTTTTCCACCACAGTTATTGCATACTTAAAATTAGATTGTTCCGCTTCAATTTTAGTTTCATTTCTACTCCAAGATGAATTCCCATCATCAATTATCCGATTCAAAGAAAAATAAAGGGAATTACTTGAGGGAACTGCTGTTATAAAGTAGTTATAATTAATAGGGAACAACTCACATTCATAGGCAGGGAAATAAAATTCAGATCCACTTAAAATAGAATCGCCATCCTGCGACAAACATGCTACAGAATTATAATAACGCATCACATAAGAACCATTATACCAATGAGTTAGCGTGAAATTATCATTTTCGCAATCGATCTTCTTTCCGCTTTCCGAAAACCAGAGTTCACTAGTACTCTTATAATCAACATGTTCATTCGACAAACTGAATGCCAGTTTAAATAGATTATCATTATACGCATCTGAAACCCCACAACTATTTACATTAAAGGTTTCGTATTGTCCATATCCCATATGGATACGTTTCGTAAAACTAAAATCTTCACGATCTTTCTTTTCATAAATTTGTTCTTTACTATTAGCATCAAAACGACCAATCCATAGTTTATTATCTTTCACCCCGGCAAGAATATTTAACTCCGAGTTAATACTCATCATGGTAAAGTTATTGATATCTTTCACCTTATATCCGTTTGTAAAATATTTATAATAATCATCCAAAGTTGATATTACTTTCTTATACTTTCTGGTCTGCTTTTCTTCATAACCTTCTATTGTAATAATATCAACCTCTGCTATTATTTCCGCATCAGACACTTCCACCAAATTCAATTGATATTTTGTACCATTTTTTTCATCATACTTTAAAATATTCTTTCCATTAAAAGTCCATGTTCCTGTTTCCGGGAGAAAATAACAACTATATACATTCAAAAGTTGTCCTGTCTTAAATTCAATAAAATCCACTTCACACATTGTAGAAATCTCCATCCACATACCATTCTGTCTTGTCTGAATATGCTTCCAATAACCCAAAAATTGTGATTCCTGAAAAACAGAGTCTTCTTTAAAACCTGGTTCATTATCATCTTTACTGCAAGACACCTGTAGCAACGCAAATACTGTTAATACAAATAAATACTTTTTCATAATATAACCTCCCCGTCTCTAAATAATATAGCTTTGTTTTGTTTATATACATAGATTCATTATCACAAAGATATAACAATTTATAAAAAGCGGTTGTTTAACCACAAAATTACGGACCTCTTTTTTTTCCCACCCATGCAACATATTTTGCTGAAATTGCATCTATAAATATAAGATCAATGTGAACCCGTTTTATGCGGGTTTCATGCAATCTTAATGTAATAAAATAGTATCGTATGAAAAAAACAACATTATTAACAGCAATGCTTACATCTTTATTATTACTTTCATGTAATGATGATGATTTAGAACTCACAAAAAAGGGAGGACAACCCAGTTTGTTCGAACAAAATAGTACCAAAATCTACTTTTCGTATCAGGATAACCAAATCACACAAATAAAAAAGAAAAACGGTTCTACTATCCATTACACATACGAAAACGGTTCACTTTCTAATTTGTCATTCACACCTCCGCCAAACGTTGCAGATGGGCATGGGTCATCCACTTTCATACAGGAAAGTGAGAACAAAATCAGGGTTGAGAGTTGGGGAGAACCCTCTTTTGATATACATGTACAGGAAATTGAAGTTAATAATAATCAGGTAAAAATAACGGAGATCGGCTCTTTTCAACAAGGACCGGATGGTCTTACAAAAGTATACGAGGGAAAAAGATACACTCAAATAACACTCGATCCCGCCACAAAAAACATCCTGAAAAGAGAGGTATTCAGTATCGAAACGTCAGAATTACTAGCAACCTATTCATATGAATACGACAATAATCCGGGAACGATGAGTGCTATTGACTGGCCCTTATGGTTACGCATATACTTTTGTGAAGATAATTCATTTTCTTATTACTCACAATACCGTCAGTATTTCAATTACAAGAACAACCTGATAAAAGAAACGGCAGATAATAAGGAAGAGAACACTGAATATACGGTAAACTATACATATACTTACAACAAAAGCGGATATCCTATAACAGCAACAAATGATAAATATCAGGAGGCAAATAAAATAACGATCCGATACTAAATAACTGTTTGAAAGACCATATTTATTTCTAAGAGCATTGACCCGTCCATATAATTCATTTTTATAGTTTGCACCTGCACCTCCGGTCCTGTAAAGAATACTCAACTTATCATAGACTTCAGGAAAAACAGACCGGATAAAATTGAAAAAATATGGGCGGGTTTTTAACGGATAAAATTGGTCCGTTGAGGCGGTTCTTTTTCCGGATATGGAACCAAATCTTTTGCAACATCGAGACATCGCAGTAACCAAGCCATATTCGCGCCTAATGTCCGCATGATTTGCAGGCCTTCCAGATCCTGCTTTACTTCGTCCGGAGAATTGCCATGAACCGCGTTCCAGTATTGTGAGGACACGATCGGCATACGCGAAATGGTAAAATATTTATTTAATACATCAAATGACGTTCCGGCTCCTCCTCTCCGGCAACTAACAATTGCCGCAGCCGGTTTATAGGCAAACTTTGCACCGCCTGCATAAAACATCCGGTCTAAAAAAGCAAGTATAGAACCATTAGGAGAGGCGTAATAGACCGGCGAACCAACCACAAATCCGTCTGCTTGTTTCAACAGATCAATACATTCATTCACCGGATCATCCGAAAACGTACAGTACCCGGTTTCCTTACACTTTAAACAAGCAATACAGCCACGTATACCCTTATTACCAATATGGATAATCTGTGTATTTATCCCCTGTTTTTCTAACTGTCCGGCAACTTCAGAAAGTGCCGTGTATGTACATCCTTGCTTATGAGGACTTCCGTTTATTAACAATACGTTCATAGTCATTAGTTATTTTGCGTGACTCGGCATAATCCGAACAAGTTCGGCTTCTGCTCTCACTACTTAAAAACAATCATAATCTTTTATCGTCTCACAAATATAGCTCTAAAGCATAAAATATCATAGCAAAACACAACGTAGTTTTTCAGCTAAACACTGTAAGGGGCCTCACGACACCTTATTTATGTATCCGTATTTATTGAATAAGTGTGCCGGCAGACATCGCATTTTATTGCATTGATAACTTCGAAAAACTACAACAATTATTATGAAACGGCTATAGATAACCACCAAAGCACCTACTCATCAGCCAGTTATCCGCATCCTAGGTTAATATTTAAACAACAAAAAAATCAATCCATAAAAGGTTAACAATCATGCATTTCTCATGATCAAACTCGGCACTAATTCGGCATTAATTCGGCATTAAAACCGCGAACGCCGTATTATCTCAATTTGAATCCGTATTTATTCAATTTTTAACATCACTATTTTCATAACAGAAATATGAGGATGATATATGACAAGGGTCAATGAAGTACTAAATATTTCAGGTTCGGTTAGTACGCCGGCGTTTTACACAGGATGGGATAAAAAAGTCTACCCATCTATATTGCCTCGAAAGCAATATAGATGGGTAGCTTTTTTTCGGAAAGTTACTATTCAGGTGAAATTCTGCCGGAAGATACATCCGGCAGGTAATCGGTTATCATTTTTCTGCAACCATCTCACGAAATACCGAAAAACGATACGTGCCGGAAACCACTTCAAGCTGATGGTAGCCGTCTTTCCAGCCTTTATCAGTTATCACGTTGATTTCATTCACTTTGACACCACTCTCATTTATAGTTGAAACAGCGTTGCAAGGAATATAAACTGTAGCAGTACTACCCACAGGAACAACAGCTTCCAGATAAAACCGGTCGTCATTGCGTTGCCATGACACAGACGCATCACCATACGGAGTACGCGTAGAGTACGATGCATAAGAAATACTGTCCGGTATCACAGGACGAACAATGATATGTTTATAACCCGGTTGTTCTTCATCGGCGTTCATCCCGGCCAGTTTCCTGTAATACCAGGTTAACGCACCTCCGAACATCGGATGGTTACGTGAATTACTTCCGTCCCACTGCTCCCAGGTAGTTGTGGCCCCCTGTGCAATCCAATGTCCAAAGCCCGGAAAACTATGTTTATTCATTGCTGTATAAGCCATCTCACTTAAGCCATTCTCTGCCAACACTTCGAAAAACAACTGCGTACCGAAAATACCGGTATTCAGATGACCGTCGCGTGTTGCAATTTCAGCTTTTACTGTTTCCAATATTCTTTGATAATATTTTTCGGGGACACCCATCTTCAAAGCAAAGATATTACTGCCGAAATCTCCATAGGATGCTTTCTTTGCATCATAAAACTTCTTATGAAAAGCCTGTTTTACCTCTTCAGCCAATGTATTATATCTACGTTCATCATCGGTTTGTCCCAATGCTTTTGCAGCACGAGCCGTAAAGTCGGCACAACGCCAAAGAAAATAGGTATGTACCAGTTCATCGGAAGGATTTTCGTAAGGAGGACACCAGTCGCCCAGATTCATCCAGTAAATTGGTTCACGCCCTTTCGGCGCTTTTGCAATCATGGTTCCTTCCTTTGTACGCCAGGTAAGCATATACCTGACCTGCTCTTTCATTGACTCATAATTCGTAGAAAGCATATCACGGTCTCCATAATGCACATAAAATTCCCAGGGCATAATATTCATAGCTGCTCCCCAGGCTACTCCTCCGCCACATCCGGGTTGCCACGGAGCGCCATTCGGCACGTATCCTGTTTCCGTATTTTGCGCATCGGCAATATCGCGTATCCATTTCGTATAAAAAGCGGCAGCATCGAAGTTATGCATCACCGTCACGCAGGCAACCTGCCCGTCGCCCGTATATGCCGACCGTTCCCGGTGAGGGCAATCACTCATCACGCCACCATGCAGGTTATCCGTCAGGCTACGCCACCAGATATCGTTTATCCGGTTAAACAGATTATTAGAGCATTCAAATTTTCCTGTTGTCTCAATATCCGTATACACAGCTTCTGCCGTCAGTTTCTCAGTAGTCAGCAATCCGGGATAGTTAATAACCCGGACTTTCCGGAATACATACCATGTAAAACGCGGTGCATGTGATTCTTCTCCGCTACCCTTCATGATGTATTTATGTACACCATTATTGGGCGATTCCGAGATATATTTTACTTCGACCGTATCACCTGCATTTCCATTTAAATCATTCAATCGTACCCAACCGGATATTTCCTGTCCGAAATCCACTTCATAAGTTCCGTCATTCAGCGAAGTTATCGTAACCGGTGGAATCCGTTCATTCACCCTGTCAGGCAATGCTGTTTGGGCGCTCATAATTCCCTCGGGCGCTTTCCTTAATGCAACAGG
This sequence comes from Tannerella sp., assembly GCA_031285565.1. Lineage (GTDB taxonomy): Bacteria > Bacteroidota > Bacteroidia > Bacteroidales > Tannerellaceae > Tannerella. The sequence goes on from JAITVY010000026.1 coordinate 41,219, forward strand.
CTCCCAACCATCTGTTCCGGACCAGTCCTTTATCTCTTTACGCCCATCATATACTTCGCCGGCATAAACACCATTCAGCACAATCGGACTCTGTTTTGTTTCCCATGTTTCATCAGATGAAATTATATCCTGTGTTCCATCTTCATATGTAATCTGAACCTGTCCGATAAAGCGCGGAGAGCCATAGGCTTTTGTCCAGTTTATTACCGGGTTATAAAATCCATTCCCTATGATCGCACCGACAACATTCTCTCCCTGGTTCAGCATCGGAGTAATATCATATCCCAGATATAATACACGGTATGCACGGAATTTATCATCGACCGGTATACCTGTCTTATCCAGGCCTTCACGCTTTCCGTAATTGGTCTGATTGGGCGACAATACGTCATCTCCAACTTTCCGACCATTTACATAAAACTCAAAATACCCTAAGCCCGTCACAAATGCTTTCGCGGACTTAATCTTTTTGTCCAGCGAGAATGTTTTACGAAGCAATGGAGCTGGAACATGCGGACGACCAGGTATATTTTCGCGCGCTTCTTCGCCTTGCCAGGGTGCACCGATCCATTTGGCTTTCCAATCGGAAGGTTGTAATAAGCCCATACTCCAACGGGCTGTTTCGCTCCATGCAGATGGCGTATCGCCGGAATCCCACACACGTACCTGCCACCAACAGTCTTGTCCGGAAAGCAACGGTTTACCGTCATATTTGATAAGATACGACTGCTCAGAAAGTTGTTTGCCACTATCCCATAAATCGGCTTCGCCGGCAATCAATTTTTCGGCAGATGATGCTACCCGTACCTGCCAGGCTGTCTGCTGCTGACCACGAATCTCAGGATCGACCGCTTTATTAATCCACGAAAGCCGGGGATGGCTGGCATCTACAACTGCCGGATTAACCAGATACTCACATGTCAGGCGAACCGGAATAATTTGCGAAATGGACTGGGCTTGAATAACGAATGGGAATAAAAACATGCAACTCAACAAGCTGATTTGTTTGCATAAATAGATAGTGAGGAAGCGCTTTTTCATAACAGTAACAGTATTATTCAATAAATTAGTTTGCTAAAATACAAAAATCCTATGTTCGTACATATATAAAACAAACAACTTTGCATAAAAATTTATAACTTCGCATATGCGAAAGATTATCCATATCGACATGGATGCCTTTTATGCTTCGGTAGAACAGCGTGATAACGAGGCATTACGGGGAAAACCGGTTGCTGTAGGCTATTCAGAAGCCAGGGGCGTTGTTTCGGCTGCCAGCTACGAAGCCCGCAAGTATGGCGTACGTTCAGCCATGCCCTCCCTTACAGCTAAAAACAAATGTCCGCACCTGATTTTTGTGCCTGCGCGCTTCGATGTGTATCATGAGGTCTCCAATCAAATCAGGGAAATCTTTTTTGAATATACCGACCGGGTAGAACCGTTATCTTTAGACGAAGCCTTCCTGGACGTTACCGTCAACCATAAGAATAATCCTTCCGCCAGTCTGATTGCAAAAGAAATCCAACAGAGAATATTCGAGAAAACAAGGTTAAGGGCATCGGCAGGAATCTCTGTCAATAAGTTCCTGGCCAAAATTGCATCCGATTACAAAAAGCCCAACGGTTTCTTTGTTATCCGTCCCGAAGAAGCCGAATCATTCGCGGAGTCGCTGAATATCGAGCGTTTTTTCGGAGTGGGCAAAGTTACGGCGCGAAAAATGCATGAAAACCGGATATATACCGGATATGATTTAAAACAACGGTCGGAGATGGAACTTGTCCGGTTATTCGGAAAGGCCGGACATACATATTATCTGAACGCACGCGGTATTGACCACAGGGAGGTTGAGCCCAACCGGATCACCAAATCAATTAGCAATGAAACTACCTTTCTGGAAGACAAAACCGAATTTACCTTATTAAGTGTAGAATTATACCATTTGGCGAAAGAAGTGTTTGAACGGATGGAAGAAGAAAAGTTTTACGGGAAAACGATTACAGTAAAAATAAAATATAATAATTTTAAAATCATTACCCGTAGTAAAACACTCCTTCATAAAATAAAGACTTTTGACATGTTCTGGTCTACCGCCCGCGAAATATTAAAACAGACCCATCTGGACCACCCCGTCAGACTGTTAGGATTAGGAATCAGCAACTTCAGCGACGGTTCGTCCCAACAATATACCCAATTGGAATTAGACTTGTTTTAGCATGAAAACACTCTCACATACACTACTCAACGAACTGAAAAGCGACCGCTTTATTGAAGTCTACGAACTACAGGATGCAAAAGATGCGGTCTTCAATAATTACCGGCGTTATAACCTGCATCAGGTTATCTGGTTTACCAGTGTAGGAAACGACAATACATATTCTCTGGACTTCGAAGAGTATAAAATATCTGATGGTGACATTGTAGTTGTCTATCCCGGCCAGATCGTTATGCTTGATATGTGTGGTAAGGAAGGATATTTATTTGCCATTGATAATGAGAGTTTTTTTGATATCAACCAGCATCTGCAATCTGATTACCTGAACGGATACTATTCAAATGTTTTTATCAGACCTGATGCAGACACCAAAGACATCCTGAATAAGCTCATGGTTTTAATTACGGAAGAAAGCGATAGCCGGAACCGTGTAAAACTAATGAAAAGTTATATAGAGTCTTTCCTTTTTCATTTGTCATCACTTTTCGAGAACAATGAGCGATCAGAGAAAATATCAGACAGAACCATTGTGGAAGTGTTCAGGCTGGCTGATTCTTACTTTCTAACCGAACGCGATACAAAATTTTATGCTACTAAACTCGGACTTTCAAATAAAAGGGTTAATGAAATCTTTACAAAAGGCACCGGAAAAACCATCAAACAGTACCTTCAGGAAAGACTTGTGCTCGAAATGAAGAAAGAAATACGTCTCGACACCAGAAGTCTGAAAGAAATTGCTTTTGACCTGGGTTTCAGTGAACCGGCTTATTTCACACGTTTTTTCAAACTACATACAGGCATGACTCCCAGCGAGTTTAAAGCAAAATAGCAATTTGCGCTTCACTCCAACCCAAAAGATGTTCATTTGTCCAAGTAATAGCAGCAAAGTTGCAAGTGAACAGCTGCGTATCCTTTTTACTTTTGCAGGCAAAAATATAAAAATGAAAGAGTTTACGCTTACACAATGGATCGTTATACTGATCCTCTCCCTTTTAACGGCTTTAGAGCCTTTAAGTATCGACCTTTATGTACCCGGATTTATTTTGATATCCGGCGCTTTGAATACATCGATTGCGAATGTACAGATATCATTGTCAACCTTTTTAGCCGGATTTGCATTGGGACAGCTTTTCTGGGGACCATTAGCCGACAAAATGGGCAGGAAAAAACCGATCCTTATATCACTGGCTATTTTCATTGCTGCCACGCTCGCCTGTATGTTGGTAAGAAACGTAGAACAACTCTGGATAGCCCGTTTTATACAGGCAATAGGGGGTTGCGGAGGTGTAGTTATCTCACGCGCCGTAGTTACTGATTATTTTGATAAATCCAAGACGCTGAAGATATACGCTATCCTGGCACTGATTATGGGTATAGCGCCAATCATTGCACCCGTCATTGGGAATGGTATCCTTGCATTTTCCACCTGGGAGGCATTGTTTGGCGCAATCCTGGCACTGGGTGTTGCCATGTTTATATTTACATGGTTTGGTTTACCCGAGACTCATAAGCCGGAGGTTGCTACCCATAAAGCTAAAACCAGCGTATTCGCTGATTACTGGAATATCCTTAAAGTAAAGAAATTCTTTATTTATTCGCTCATTGCCGGTATAGCGAATGGTGCCCTTATGGTGTATGTAGCTAACGGACCGTTCCTGGTCATTGAAAAAGGAGGATTGACCGGTAATGCATTCAGTATCGTTTTTGCAGTGAATGCTCTTGGCCTGATGCTGGCATCTTATTTAACAACTTACCTGCAAAAACAAATACCGGTGGGCAAACTGGTAAAACTGGCAGTTACGTTTATGTGTATGATCAGTATTGTTCTACTCACACTGATGTATATGGAAGTAAATATTTACATCATGCTGGGAGTTTTATTCTTTTATATTTTCCCTATCGGTATACTGTTTCCTACTACGACTGAACTGGCTATTACTCCTTTTACGGAGAATAGCGGTACGGCCTCGGCCCTGTTTGGCTCTATCCAGCTATTGGTGGCTTTTATTTGTTCGATAATCTCAAATGCAATGAGTGACGGATCGGTAACCACAGTCGGGATAGCGTTCGCACTTTGCGCCTTGGCGGCATTCACTACCATCTTTGTAAAGGTTGAGCCGGGAGTAAAAACTGTTCCTCAGACATAATGTTATTGTATTATGGTTGCTACCATGTTCCGCCGTCCTCCTGCATATCTGAATTCGCACAAATAAATGCCCTGCCAAATGCCCAGGTTCAGACGACCATTGGTGATAGGTATAGTCAGGGATTGGCCTACGATTGATGCTTTTATATGCGCCGGCATATCATCAGCGCCTTCATAGGTATGACGGAATTTCGGATAATTCTCAGGAACCCAGTCCGAAAAGAATGTTTTAAAATCGGATAAAACCGTGGAGTCCGCATTTTCATTGATAGTCAATCCGGCTGAAGTATGTTTAATAAAAAGATTCAACAATCCGGTTTCGGGCAGCTTTCCGATCTCATTTAATATGTGCGGAGTAATTAAATGAAAACCATATGGATATTCCGGTAATGAGAATTCGACTTGTCGTGACATATTTAGAGGAGATATTACATTTGTTGATAATCCTTTGCTAACCCGCCTTCACTTGTTTCTTTATAAAGTGAAGGCAGATCGTGTCCGGTCTGTTTCATCACTTCTATTACCTTGTCAAATGAAACCCGGTGGATCCCATCCGAAAAAGAAGAAAAGATATTAGCATCCAAAGCCCGGGCGGCAGCATATGCATTCCGTTCGATACAAGGAATCTGTACCAATCCGCATACAGGATCACATGTCATCCCCAGATGATGCTCCAGACCCATTTCTGCGGCATATTCAATTTGTGCAGGACTACCGCCGAATAACTGATTGGCTGCTGCCGATGCCATTGCACAAGCAACCCCTACCTCACCCTGACAGCCTACTTCTGCTCCGGAAATGGAGGCATTATGCTTTACAATATTACCAATTAATCCGGCTGTCGCCAATGCACGCAGAATCCGCATATCACTAAAATCGCGGCTTGTCTGGAGGTGATAAAGCACCGACGGCATCACACCGCAGGCCCCACACGTAGGAGCTGTCACGATTTTACCTCCGGAAGCATTTTCTTCACTGGCTGCCAACGCATATGCGAATACCAGCCCCCGCGATTGCAGAGATTGTTTATAGCCTGTCGCACGAATATAATAAGTCGACGCTTTCCTTCTTAAATTGAGCGGACCCGGTAACACGCCCTCAGCTTCCAGACCTCGCCGGATAGCATCTTTCATCGTAGTCCAAACTTCTGCCAGATAATCCCATATATCCGGGTCTTCGCATTCTTTCACATACTCCCAATAACATTTTCCGGTTCGTTCACACCAGCCTAAAATTTCAGTCATCGTATGCATCGTATATACGTCCGGTCCTTCAATAGTCTGGTCTTGTTCACCCTCCGATAATGCTCCGCCACCAATACTATAGACTGTCCATTCGTCTGTTAACCTGTTATCAGACGAATAAGCGGCAAACTTCATTCCATTCGGATGAAAAGGAAGAAAAATCTTGGGTTCCCAGATAATTTCTACCGGAGCTGCGGGCTCTAACGTATCTTTTATAGCTACATCCGTCATATGTCCGACGCCTGTTGCAGCCAGACTGCCATACAACGTCACCTTAAAAAGTGAAGCTTCCCGGTTACGGGACAAAAATATTTCGGATGCTTTTCTGGGTCCCATCGTATGGCTACTCGAAGGCCCCGTTCCTATGCGATATAATTCACGAATCGTCTTCATCTAATTTTTTATCAAGATGTTTTAGTGAACGAAATTAATCGATTTTTCTTTACAAAAAAAGAGAATCATTACGATTCTCCTTATATTATTACTTTATCTCCAAAATCACCATTGACAGATCATTTACCGCCCTCACTTTTTGACTATTACCAATCTACTCTATTCTGTCATTAATAGTCAATTGGCTATGGCCGATCTTCGATTGCTACATAGCAGCGAATGCTGTTTGTCTTATCAATTATTCCTGCTATCGCACAATTACTTTACGCGCAATATTGTCAAAACGCACAATATACAGTCCCCTCGGCATTGAAATAGCCGTTTCTCCGGCTGTTACTTTTACCTGTTTACTCAACTGACCTGTAATCGTGTAAATATTAACTTCAGTATTTTTTTTAGCACGGATATAAATGGATCCATTAGCTGCCCAAACAACTTGCTCTTCTATAGACAAACCATCCTGCCCGGCATTTTCATAAACATACATATCTCCAACTTTCGTAAAAGAATTATCTGCCATTTCTATACAAATCTCATTTGAAAAAGGAATTGCAAATAAGACATTCACGTTTGTAAAAAGAAAAGCCAATATTAAAAACAAAAAAGTATATTTTTTTACCATACGCAATCCGATTCAATTATAATATTTCGTATATTTATACGTTATAGTGTTGAGGTGGGGCTACAGACCCATCCTACTTATACAAAGGTACAATAAACGACTAAGACATGCATTATTTGATATGTTAAAAAACAACAATATCGGCAATTATTTGAAAATGCCCTGTTTTTAGAACCGGTTTAAATTTGCCATGGCTAATGTAATTGAAAATGTTCAAGAATAAGATTCATGGTAAAATTAAACAGGTTCGGATAAATGATACGCTTAATTTTTGTAAATTTGCAGCTGATTACTGGTGAAAAAGGATAATGGAAGATAAAGAAGAAAATATACTCAAACAAATTAATAGCCCTGCCGACCTACGAAAGCTACCTTCAGAAAAATTAGACACCGTATGCACTCAGCTACGTCAGTACATCATTGACATCCTGTCACAGACACCCGGTCATCTGGCTGCAAGTTTAGGAACAGTTGAACTAACCGTAGCACTCCATTATGTATTCAATACTCCCGACGACCGGATTGTATGGGATGTCGGCCATCAGGCATATGGTCATAAAATACTAACAGGTCGCAGAGACGCATTTCATTCTTTACGCCAGTTTAAAGGAATAAGCGGCTTCCCTAATCCAAAAGAGAGTGATTACGACGCTTTTATTGCCGGACATGCATCCAACTCGATATCCGCAGCCTTAGGAATGTCGATAGCCTCCAATCTGAAACAGGAAGACAACCGTCATGTGATTGCAGTCATAGGCGACGGGGCGATGACCGGAGGATTAGCGTTTGAAGGCTTGAATAATGCATCCAACAATCCGAACAACCTGTTGATCATTTTGAATGACAACGACATGGCTATCGATCATAGTGTCGGTGGACTCAGTAAATACCTGGTCGATGTTACCACCAGCCAGGCATATAATAAGATCCGCTACGACCTTTATAAAAAGTTACGCAAAATGAATTTTATCTCTGAAAACATCAGAGAAAACATTCTTCGTTTTAACAACAGTTTAAAAGCGCTGATTACCAAACAACATAACCTATTTGAAGGATTCAGTATCCGTTATTTCGGGCCGATTGACGGACACGATGTATCCAATTTAATTGATAAATTAAATGACATCAAAGATATGGAAGGCCCTAAGCTTCTGCATATCAAAACGAAAAAAGGTAAAGGCTTCAAGCCTGCAGAAGAGTCGGCTACCGAATGGCATGCACCGGGAAAATTCAACAAGGAAACCGGTGAGCGTATCATCCTGAAAAATCTGAATGAGCCACAACTTTACCAGGATGTATTCGGGCATACTTTGGTTGAATTAGCCGAAAATGATGAACGGATTGTCGGTATTACCCCTGCAATGCCTACCGGCTGTTCGATGAATTATATGATGAAAGAATTCCCGAGTCGTACGTTTGATGTCGGAATTGCCGAAGGACATGCTGTTACATTTTCGGCCGGATTAGCAAAAGAAGGAATGATCCCTTTTTGTAATATCTATTCGTCATTTATGCAACGTGCATATGATCAGGTCATTCACGATGTTGCAATACAAAAGCTCCATATGGTGCTTTGCCTTGATCGTGCCGGATTGGTAGGCGAAGACGGAGCTACGCATCATGGCAACTTCGATCTGGCATATTTACGTCCGATACCGAACCTGACAATTGCTTCGCCTCTGAATGAGCTCGATTTACGCAATCTGATGTACACCGGATATAAAACGGAAACCGGACCTTTTGTAATTCGTTATCCCCGTGGGAAAGGTGAATTAGACAAATGGCAGAACAAAATGGAGGTATTACCTGTTGGTAAAGGAAAGCTATTAAGAAACGGAAGCCAGATAGCAGTTCTTTCCATCGGTCCGATTGGCAATGAAGTCAAAAAAGCGATCGATCTGGTCGAAATAGACGGTCTGTCTGTCGCCCATTATGATATGATTTACCTTAAACCGATCGACGAAGAACTGTTGCATGAAGTAGGGAAATGTTTTTCACGTGTAATCACTGTAGAAAACGGAACAATAATCGGGGGATTGGGAAGTGCTGTTATGGAATTTATGTCTGAAAACGAATATAATACGCACGTTAAACGTATCGGTGTAAAAGATCGGTTTATCGAACACGGAAGCATCAGCGACTTATATCAGTTATGTGGTATGGATGCCATAAGTATTGCAAAAACAATTACGGATGCGTTATTTCCGGATAACCCTGATGTTTTGGCAAACGGGCAAATAAAGCCTTATAATCAGCCTCGCATTTCAACTATCAACTCTTAGTAACTGTTAGACGTATGAAGATTGTAATTGCCGGTGCCGGAGAAGTCGGAACACACCTGGCGAAAATGTTATCCCGCGAACAGCATGACATTATTATCATGGATGAAAATGAAGCGCATCTGTCTTTTGCCAGGTCCGGACTGGAGATATTACCTCTTGTTGGAAATCCGACATCACTGAAAGATCTGCAAAATGCGAATATCAAACAAGCCGACCTCTTCATCAGTGTAACCCCCGAAGAATCTAAGAATATTACCGCTTGTATGCTCGCCTCAAACTTAGGCGCACACAAAACATTTGCCCGAATCAATAATTATGAATATTTACTACCGAAAAGCAAAGAATTGTTTGAAAGCATAGGGGTAGATTCCATGATATACCCCGAAATGCTGGCAGCCAAAGAAATCGTAGCAGCCATCAAGCGCCCATGGACACGTCAATACTGGGAACTACTCGGGGGTGAATTACTCCTGATCGGAGTAAAAGTCAGGGAAAACGCTTCGATTGTAAATAAAAAACTCTCTGAACTACAAGATGCGGGCCTTCAAAAATTATATCATATAGTGGCTATTAAACGGGACAATGAGATCATTATTCCCGGTGGTACGGATTCTATTTTACCTGATGATTTAGTCTTTATCAGCACGACACGTGAATTTCTAAATGAAGTGAGATTGATTACAGGAAAAGAAGATCCTGAAATAAAAAATGTCATTATTATGGGAGGCGGACGGATTGCCGTCAGAACCAGCCAATATCTTCCTGATAATATTCAAATAAAAATCTTTGAAACAGACCGTGCAAAAAGTGTATATCTATCCGAAACTTTACCTAAAAATGTAATGATTATAAACGGGGATGCACGCGATACGGATTTACTGATACAGGAGGGCATCCGCTATACACAGGCTTTCATCGCTTTGACGGAAAATGCCAGCACAAACATCCTGGCCTGTTTATCAGCCAAGCGGTTCGGGGTTTATAAAACGGTTGCGCAAGTAGAAAATATAGACTACATAACAATGGCTGCAAACCTCGATATTGGTTCTGTTATCAACAAAAAGTTAATTGCCGCCAGCCATATCTATCAGTTCCTGCTTGAAGCGGATGTTTCGAATGTAAAATGCCTGGCTTTTGCCAATGCGAATGTTGCAGAACTGACAGCCCGCCCAAAATCACTTATTACCAAAAAGAAAGTAAAAGACTTACATTTGCCCAAGGACATGACTTTAGGCGGCCTGATAAGGGATGGCGTTCCAATGATGGTAGAAGGAGAGACGCAAATACAGGCCAATGACCATGTCATGGTTTTATGCCTTGACTCGGCCATGCAAAAATTGAAAAAAATATTTTAGTGAGCCGGCCATGTATCAACTAAACATACGATTCATATCGAAAGTCTTGGGAATGATTCATATTCTTGAAAGCTTCTTTATGCTGATGGCTACCGGAATGGCATTTTACTATCGTGGTTCCGATATATTCCCATTGCTTATTTCTTTCGGGATCATATTTACGTCTGGCCTGATCATGTTTTTTGCCGGCCGGAATGCCCGCGAATATCACACGGGAAGGCATGAAGGCCTGATAGTCGTTGTACTAACCTGGGTTCTTCTTTCAATCTTTGGTATGATGCCTTACTATATAGGGGGGCATATCGACAATATTACGGATGCTTTTTTCGAAACCATGTCTGGCTTTACAACCACCGGTTCTACTATCCTAACTGATATAGAAGCGCTTCCTAAAGGCATTTTATTCTGGCGTAGTTTAACACAGTGGCAAGGCGGCATCGGAATTATCGTCTTTATGGTAGTAGCTATAACGCCTATTTTGGGAGGCACAGCTTCACATATTTTTGATGCTGAATCAACCGGTATTACCCATGAACATTTCCTGCCCCGGGTTACCCAGGTAGCCAAACGGTTATTCGGTATCTACCTTGCACTCACCCTTATATTAATAGTATTGCTATGGATAGGGCCGATGGATTTCTACGATGCATTAAATCATGCTTTAACGACCATTTCTACCGGGGGATATTCCACAAAAAACGCCAGTATTGCATATTGGGGCGATGCTTATACAGAATATGTTATTTGTATTTTCATGTGCCTGGGAGCGACCAACATCACGCTTTTCTATTTCCTTATTAAAGGAAAACCAAAAAAAATGCTGCAAGATGAAGAACTCCATTGGTTTTATTCTTTCGTTTTAATTGCCACTGCTATTGTGACGATCTGGCTGTTGGTCCAACACGATGAAACAAGTTTTGAGAAAGCATTCCGGGAGTCGGCTTTTCAGGTTGTAACACTCATTACGACCACCGGCTATCAAACAGTTGATTTTTCTGCCTGGGGGTCATTTTTTACCATTATTGCGCTGACACTGATGACTGTTTGCGGATGTGCGGGTTCTACCAGCGGCGGATTAAAGGTGGGCAGATTTGTCATTTTAATAAAAAACACCCTCAATGAATTCAAAAAGCAGACACATCCCAATGCCGTTCTGCCGGTAAGGGTGAGCGGACAAGTAATCTCTGCCGAAATTGTGCACCGTGTACTGACTTTTACGTTTATTTATGTTGGGCTCATTGCTGTTGGTTGTGCAATCTTATTAATTAACGGACTCGAATTTGATGAAGCCATTGGCAGCGCTGTTTCCGCAACCGGCAACGTAGGACTGTCCTTAGGTAGTTTTGTGGATGGTAATTATGCTGAAATGACAAAGGTATCCAAATGGACGCTTTCTTTTTTGATGCTTACAGGGCGCCTCGAAATATTTACCGTACTGACCCTATTACTTCCCGGTTTTTGGAAACAATAGTTTTTTTAGTCCGGAAATATACGCTTTCTTATTTTTTCCCGTTATAGTTAAGTATTTCTAAGATAGAAATGCTGTGTTTTAATAAGAAACCCGTACCGGACCTATCTAAACAGATGTAAGTTTCAGGGTATAACCGTCTAAAAACGCGAACGTTTTAAGTAGCGAGTGCAGAAGACGAATAAATTCGGATTATGCCGAGTCATGTAAAACGACTAATTTAATTGAACAAATGATTGAATATATTAAAGGAGAAATTGTAGAACATTCACCCGCGCGCATCATTATGGAATGTAATGGTGTGGGATATGAAATACATATTTCATTAACAACATACAGTGCATTCCAGGATCAACCGAATGGCAAAATATACATTTATGAAGTAATTCGTGAAGATGCCCATTTGTTATTTGGCTTTGCAACAAAAGAAGAACGCAATTTGTTTTTGCTTCTGACATCCGTATCAGGAGTCGGCCCTAATACGGCACGCATGATTCTTTCGTCGATGCCCCCTGGTGAGTTGGTTCATATCATAGCCGATGGTGATGAAAAAACATTAACCTTAGTAAAAGGTATCGGATCGAAAACGGCGCAGCGCATCATTGTCGATTTAAAAAACAAAGTCAAACCGGTTGAAGGAAAAATGAATACGGGATCTGCCACTGCTTACAACGAAACAGCAGAAGAAGCTATCGCCGCATTGGTAATGCTCGGATTTCCAAAAGCAGCGTCGCAAAAAGCAATAGAAACGATACTAAAAAAGACGCCCGACACTACTGTTGAACAATTAATCAAGACTGCACTTAAAATGCTTTAATGAAAAAGGATTTTAAACATATCATATTATCCCTTATCTTATTTTTCAGTGTAGGTTTCTATACGTTGAAAAGTGATGCTACTATACTTGTAGCTTCGCCGGGCAAAACTGAACAGGCAGCAGTACAACAAGACACTGTTCCTGAAACCCGGTATCCTGTTTCCAAAATAAAACCCGAGGAATACGACGATTTAAATAAGCAATCGCCTGCCGATCTACGGGATCCGGAAAATATACAAACAACTATTGATTACGACCTGCAAACAGGTATGTACATTATCCGTACCAGAATCGGCGATATGGAACTGGGGACTCCTATGTCTTTAACCCCCGAGGAATATCAGGATTACAGCTTACAGGAATCCATGCGGGCATATTATCGCCAAAAGAATGAAGAGAACTTCCTGCAGGAAACCCAAGGAGGCTTCAATATAGCAGATATGCAATTTAATATCGGAGCTGCAGATAAACTTTTCGGACCGGGAGGAGTGCGCATCAGATCGCAGGGTTCTGCAGAAATTGCGCTGGGACTGAAAAGAACAACCACCAAAAATCCATCATTACCGGAAAGCGCACGTAACCGTACATTTTTCAACTTTGATAACAATGTACAGTTAAACATGCAGGCCTATGTCGGAACGAAAGTCAATTTCAATCTTAATTATAATACTCAATCATCTTTTGACTTTGACGCAAACCGCTTAAAATTAGCATATACCGGTGAAGAAGATGAAATCATTAAAACATTAGAGGCCGGAAATGTAAGTCTGAACACAAGTAACTCCTTAATTCGTGGGGGAGCTGCACTGTTTGGTATAAAAACAGAATTACAGTTTGGCAAATTAAGGGTGAATGCTTTATTAGCCCAACAAAATTCCGAAAGCCAGACTGTCAGCACAAAAGGAGGCGCACAAACCCGCGATTTTGAAATAAGCGTAGACCAATACGAAGAGGACCGGCACTTTTTCCTGGCTTATTATTTCCGCGAGCAATATGATAAATCGCTGGCCAAACTGCCTTATATATCTTCGGGTGTAAAAATCTCAAAGATAGAAGTCTGGGTCACTAATACAAGAAGAGTTTATAATCAGGCGCGCAATATCGTTGCATACAACGATTTGGGTGAACATGACGATCTTCATATCAACAATCCTGAGGTTGTTCCGACCGGTTCGTTAAGTATTCCATATAATTACGCAAATAATCTCTATCAAACTCTCATCGATAATTATCCGGATGCACGTAATAACAGTTTAGTAGGCCAGACACTGGACAGCTTTCTCGAAAAAGGAACCGAATATGAAAAAGTTGAAAGCGCCCGTATGCTGGAGCGTTCGGAATATATCGTGAACGAGCAGTTAGGGTATATTTCATTAAGCGCGAAACTACAACCGGGCGATGTGTTAGCTGTAGCATATAAATACACTTATGGAGGACAAGAATATCAGGTAGGAGAATTTGCAAACGATGATACGGAAAATACCAGCCAATGCCTCTACCTTAAACTTCTGAAAGGGGTAAGCATGACTCCGGCAAAGCCCTACTGGGATTTAATGATGAAAAATATCTATTCATTAGGAGCCTACTCCGTTTCAAAAGATCGTTTTCGTTTAAATATACTATATCAAAGCGATACTACCGGAACATATATTAACTATCTGCCTGAAGGTAATATTGCAAACAAATTATTGCTTCAGGTTATGAATCTGGATCGCCTGGATGCGAATGATGAGCCATATCCAAATGGGATCTTTGATTTTGTGGATGGATACACCATTACATCTGCCAACGGCAGGATAATCTTTCCGGTAGTCGAACCTTTCGGTTCCCATCTGAGCAGTGCCATCGGAAACGCATCTATTGCAAACAGATATGTATATCAGGAACTATATGACTCAACCAAAACAGTCGCCCAGCAAATTGCAGAAAAAAATAAATTTGTTCTGAGAGGAGAATACCGAGCTTCCTCCGGTTCCGAAATCGTTTTAGGAGCAACCAATGTAGCCCGTGGTTCCGTAGTAGTTACTGCAGGAGGTACTACATTAACAGAGAATGTGGATTATACTGTCGATTATATCTCGGGAATTGTTACTCTCATAAATGAAAGTATTATCGCAAGTAATACCCCGGTTAGCATATCTATGGAAAATCAATCGACATTCAACATGCAACGCAAAACGATGATGGGGCTCGATTTGAACTATGAGTTCTCCAAAAACCTTACAGTAGGAGCAACCATTATGCATTTATCGGAAATGCCGCTGACCACTAAGACGACAATGGGTGACGAATCTATAAAAAACACACTCTGGGGGGCTAATATTGCTTATCAGGGAGAAAGTCAATGGTTGACCAATCTGGTTGATAAAATCCCTCTGGTAAATCTGACGAAGCCTAGCCAGATATCGTTTAATGGTGAGTTTGCACACCTGATTGCAGGTCATTACGAAAGCGACTATTCAGGGGCATACTCATACCTGGATGATTTCGAATCGACACAAAGCAATTTTGATTTAATAAATCCGTATCCATGGGCATTAGCAAGTGTTCCTGTCGGACGATTTCCGGAAGGCAAACTGACAAACGATATCAATTATGGTAAAAATCGTTCGTTGCTTGCATGGTATTATATTGATGGAATTTTCGCCCGTAAGTCCAGATCACTTCCTGACTATCTCAGAAAAGATGATGTTATTTCCCAGCCATATGTACGACCGGTTAAATATGACGAATTATTTCCCGGAAAAGACCAAACATACAATGAGAACAGTCAGCTATCCGTACTGAATTTAGCCTACTATCCTACCGAAAGAGGTCCTTACAATTTAGATGCCGAAAATATTAATCCTGATGGGACATTGTCTAACCCAGAAAAACGATGGGGAGGGATCATGAGGAAGATTGACCAGAGCGATTTTGAACTGGCAAACATAGAATATATCGAATTCTGGCTGATGGATCCGTTCATCGAAAACAGTGAAACGGCCTCCGGAGGATATCTCTATTTCAACCTGGGTGACATTTCTGAAGATGTACTGAAAGATGAAAAGAAATTTTTTGAAAACGGACTCCCTATAAATGAAGACATGAGTCAGGTTGAGATTACTAAATGGGGAAAAGTTCCGATTCAGCAAAGTACGGTAGACGGCTTCGACAACACCTCCGGAGCTCGTGAGAGGCAGGATGTCGGACTTAACGGATTATCTTCGGAGGAAGAGAAGACTTTTCCGGCATACCAAACCTATCTGGAGCAACTGAAAAACAAACTTTCACCGGCATTATGGGAAGAAATGGGAAGTGACCCCGATAACAAACATACTCCCCGTACCGACCCTGCAGGGGACAACTTTACACATTTCAGAAATAGTTACTACGACCGTACTGAAGCTGATATTTTAACCCGATACAAATATTATAATGGTACCGAAGGCAATTCCGTATCATCTGAAGATAACAGTTCGGCAAAAACAACTCCGGACGTAGAAGATATCAACCAGGATAATACCCTCAACGATAGCGAAAATTATTTTGAATATGAAGTTGCACTCAACCCGAAAAATATGGAAATAGGGAGTAACTTTATTGTCAATAAACGGGCAAAGGAGGTAAAACTGGCTAATGGAACCAGAACAACCACTACATGGTATCAATTTAAAATACCTATCAAAGATAAATCGGCATATCAAACTGTCGGCTCTATTCAGGATTTCAAGACAATACGGTTTATGCGTATGTATATGACCGGTTTTAATGAAACGACCATCCTACGCTTTGGTACATTTGCACTGGTTAGGGGTGAATGGCGTACATATACACAAGATTTATCCGGTCCCAACTCCGTAGCGTCCAACGGGACATTAGACATAACATCCGTGAATATTGAAGAAGATGGCGACCGTGAACCGGTTAATTACGTACTTCCTCCGGGAGTAAGCCGGCTTCCGGACCCCAGTCAATCACAAATCATCCAGCAAAACGAACAGGCGCTTTCGCTAAAAGTAACCAACCTGGGTTCACAGGATGCCAGAGCCATCTATAAAACGACCTCATATGATCTACGCAAATATAAACGGATGCAACTTTTCGTTCATGCTGAAAGACTGGTCGATAATCTGACAAATCTGCAAGACGGTGAATTCTCGGTTTTCTTAAGGCTTGGTTCTGACTATAAAAATAATTATTACGAATACGAGGTTCCATTAAAGCTAACACCTGAGGGAGTATATTCAGATGATTCGCAAAGAGAGATCGTTTGGCCCGAAAGTAATATGCTTGATTTCAAGATGTCAATATTGACGGACCTGAAAACAAAACGTAATAAAGCCCGTCGTGCAGGTGAATCCGGAGTCAGTTATAATGCTGTTTATTCCGAATACGATCCTGATCCTGAAAAACAGCAGAACACAATCAGCGTAATCGGTAACCCCAGCCTTGCAGAGGTTAAAACAATAATGATCGGAATCCGGAATAAGACCAGCGATTTAAAAAGCGGTGAAATCTGGGTGAACGAACTTCGTATGACCGATTTTGATGAAGACGGCGGATGGGCCGCTAATGGAAATTTAAACGTAGCATTATCAGATTTAGGGACATTCAATGCCAGCGGACGTATCGAAACAGCAGGATTTGGCGGACTGGATCAATCGCTTAGTGAACGAAGCATGGACGATTATAAGCAATATGCAATCTCTACATCCGTACAACTCGGTAAATTTTTCCCTGAAAAAGCACGTGTAAACCTGCCGATATATTATGCGTATTCAAAAGAGACTACTTCTCCAAAATATAACCCGTTAGATCAGGATATTCTTCTTCAGGATGAATTGGATGCGGCTACAACCAAAGCAGAAAAGGATTCTATAAAAAGTTTTTCACAAGACCAGACAACCACCAAAAGCCTGTCCATAAATAATGTGAGCGTAGGTATCAGAAGTAAGAATCCGATGCCTTATGATCCGGCAAACTTTTCGTTCTCATATGCCTCCAGTGAAAACAAACGGACAAACCCTGAAACAGAATATGAAACAACAAAAAATCATCAGGGAGGCATCACATACAATTATACACCTTATGCTAAGCCACTCACTCCTTTCAGAAAACTGGAGAAAAACAATGGGTATACCAGATACATAAAACAGCTGTCATTTAATTACTTGCCATCAAGTCTCAATTTCCAGACAACGATGACACGTAACTATTACGAGACACAACTACGTGACCTGAGTAATTTAAATGCAGGAGCATCAAATCCTATCGGAGTATCTTTTAGCGAAGCTTTTTATTGGGATCGCAGTTTCGGTATCCGGTGGAGTCCGTTAAGTAATCTGAATCTGGAATTTAGTTCCAATACAAATGCACGAATTGAAGCGCCACATGTTCAGGTAAACAAAAAACTGGAACCGGATTCATTTAAAGTTTGGAAAGATGACGTGTTAAAAAGTATCCGGGACTTAGGTACGCCTTTAGCATACGACCAGGTAGTGAATATCACTTACAATCTGCCTCTCCAATACGTTCCGGTTTTAGAGTGGATAAATGCATCGGGAACATACAATGCCACATATAACTGGGAACGGGGATCATATATTGACAATGATGTTGAACTTGGAAACACAATCACCAATCAACGTCAAATAAATATGCAGGGGAGTATGAATTTCCAACTGCTATATAACAAGAATGAATTCCTGAGAAAAGTCAATCAGAAATTTGGCTCCGGCTCTGCAGAAGCAAACCGGAAAGCCAAAGAGAATGCCAAAAAAAGAAAAAATCTGAAATACCAGGAAACCATAGAACTTAGTCCGGACAGCGGTGTGATTGTCACACACGGACTAGTCTCCAAAAAACTAAGAATAACTGCCCGTTTTGATTCCGACAGTACGAAGAGTTACCGGGTAGACTTTAAAGTACTGGATCTCGCACGTATCCGTATTTTGAATCATGATTCCGTCAAAATTAAATTAACGATATATCCTGCACCGCCTCCCGAAGAAAACTTCTGGTATAAAGCCGCAGAATACAGCAGCCGTTTTCTTATGATGGTTCGTCGTGTCAACATCCAGTATTCCATGTCCGATGGGATGATGATTCCCGGATTCCAGCCAATGATCGGAGACTGGATCGGACAAGCCGACACAGATTTTGGAAGTGCACCCGGATGGGGATTCGCGTTGGGAGATGTACGTGAAAGTTATATTACTGATGCAAAAGACAGAGGCTGGTTGATTACAAATAATGGGAACAGCGATAGTGAAAATAACTATGTCAACCCGGCAATGATTAACAGTTCAAAAACATTTACCGCTACTGCAACGTTAGAACCGGCAGCCGGATTAAAAATTGACCTGAATGCAACCAGAGTTGATTCCCGTGATACGGAAATTGAATTCATGTTTCCGAATATGCCCACTCAATATGGGGGTACATTTACGATGACAACTGCCGCTATAGGAAGCGTGTTCTCCGGCATTGGCAGTGCAAAAAACGGTTATTCATCCAAAACATTCGATAAATTCCTGGCAAACACAGGCATAATTGCCGCACGACTTCAAAGCAGCTATGACAATATTAATTATTCAGGAGGCGGAAACATTCAACAGGTATCAGCGAACTCTTCGGATGTACTGATTCCTGCATTTTTAGCAGCTTATACAGGTAAAGATGCCGGTAAGATCAAAACAACAGCCTTTCCGGCAATTACAAGTCTGATTCCAAACTGGAAAATCACCTATGATGGTCTTATAAAACTACCATTTATCAGTAAGCATTTTAAATCTATGATTTTGAATCATCAATACCGATGTACTTATAGCGTAGGAGGATATAGTTCAAATCTTAGTTGGGAAAGTCTCGGACAGGGAAAAGATATGGGAGTTATTCCGAGTAATTCAGATCCGAACAGCCTGCAACCATCATCTATATACGAAATATCATCCGTCAATATAACCGAAAGTCTCAGTCCGATAATCGGAGTAGACGCGACATTCCTTAATAATGTAACAACGGGAGCAAAAATTCAGAAAACAAGAAATCTAAACCTGAACATGTCTTCCTTCCAGCTCATTGAAACCCATTCGAATGAAGTTGTAGTTAGCGTAGGATATAAATATGCTGATTTCAATAAGGTGCTAAAGATGAAAAAGAAAGGAGATTTTAATCACGATTTAACCCTGAGACTTGATTATTCACGAAGGAAAAATCAATCTTTAATCAGGAAAATAGAAGACGGATATACCCAAATGACACAAGGTGCTATAGTTAAAGGTTTCCAGTTTTCTGCCGATTATGCTTTCAGCAAAGCTGTAACATTAAGGGCATTCTACGATTTACAAATTAATGAGCCATTAATGTCCAGCGCTTCATATCCGACATCCAATTCAAACTACGGAATTAGTATGCGTTTGTCATTAACACAATAGCCCCTATACTGCATTTTTCATATAAAAAATAAGGTATATACGAAAAAATTTACTTTCTTTGTCCTTTAGAGGGAATGATACCTCATCTCAAAAAATTGAATCATGATGGATATGCAAGGGACGAATCTACCTCAGAATGAAGCTGAAGAGAACAAACAAGGCACTCATTTAGAGGACACTCAGACTCCGGAAACCCAACCGGAAGAGACCAATGACAATGTTGTTGAAGAAGTACAACAACAGCAACCCACACCTGAACCTGTTGCCACAACTCAAAAGGAAGAAGAAGCTGTACCTGTAGTAGAGGAGCAGACAAACGAAGAAGTAGTCAATTCATCAACAGACGAAACTGCTGCTGTAGGATCTGAGCCCCTTATGCAAGAGTCACGAACTACTCCGGACAATTATTGCGGTGATTTGCAGGAAGCTATTGAGGTGGGCGCTATTGGCATGCTTGATAAACAAGAAATCCTGGAACAGTTGAAACAACTGGTTGCTAACGTGGAACAAACGAAACGTGATCAGATTGATAAGCTTAAACAAGCATACTATAAAATTGTCAAAGCTGAGGCAGAGGAGTTGAAAAGAGTGTTCATCGAAAACGGAGGGGAAGAAGCCGATTTTAAAGCTCCCGAAGATGATACCGCTGCAAGCCTGAAAGAACTACTTGATGAGTATAAGCAAAAAAGAACCGAACTCCACGAAGAAGTAGACAAAATAAAAGAAGAAAATTATTTAAAGAAATTACAGCTGATTACTCGTCTGGAAGCATTAATTGAAAGTCAGGAAGATTTCAACAAACGATATAATGAATATAAAGAGATTCAGCAAAGATGGAAAGAACTGGATCCTGTTCCGCAAGAACATTCACGAGAATTATGGCGGAATTACCAAATACAAAGTGAACGTTTCTATGATATCGTAAAAATCAACAATCAATTCCGTGATTATGATTTCAAGAAAAATCTGGAAATGAAAACCGCACTTTGTGAAACAGTTGAAAGATTAACGACCGAACCTGATGTTATCTCGGCTTACCACCAATTACAAAAACTATTCCAGCAATGGCGCGAAATTGGTCCTGTAGTGCGTGATCTTCGTGAAGAATTATGGGCACGTTTCAAAGATGCTTCGGCAACCATAAACAAAAGATATCAGACCCACTTCGAAGAATTGAGAGGACAGGAAGAAGAAAACCTGAAACAAAAAGCAGCGCTTTGTGAAGTTGTTGAGTCAATCGATTACGACTCGCTCAAATCATTTAAAGAATGGGATAATAAAACGAAAGAAGTTATTGAACTCCAACAACAATGGAGAAGCATTGGTTTTGCAACCAAAAAACATAATAACAAAATATTCGACCGTTTCCGTAAAGCATGCGATCTCTATTTCGAGAAAAAAGGAGAATATTATAAAACGCTCAAAAAAGATCTGGATACCAATCTGGAATTAAAACGCGCACTTGTAGAAAAAGCCGAATCGTTTAAAGAACGCACCGATTGGAAAGAAGCGACCAAAGCAATGGTTGAAATTCAAAGTGAATGGAAAAAAATCGGTCCTGTACCTCGCAAATACACAGAGTCTCTCTGGAAGCAATTCATTACTGCATGCGATTATTTCTTTGAACAGAAGAACAGTGTTTTCTCTTCTCAAAAATCGCAGGAAACCGAAAACCTGGAGAGAAAGAAGCTTCTGATTGAAAAAATAAACAATCCTGACGAAGGCGTAACCGGAGATGAAGCAATTACAAATCTGCGATTATTAATTGCCGAATTCAATACGCTCGGGCACGTACCTTTCAAAGAAAAAGATGCAATCTACAAAGCTTTCCATGAAGCTGTGGATAAACAATATGACCGGTTAAATGTAGCACATTCTGACCGCAGGATGCAGCAATTCCGTTCAACGCTAACCGAAATGACCAGCGACGAACAGGGTGGTAAAAATAAATTACACAAAGAACGGGAAAAACTGATGCGAATGTATGAGCGGATGAAAAACGAGCTGCAGACATACGAAAACAATCTTGGCTTCTTTAATATTTCATCTAAAGGAGGAAGCAGCTTAGTAAAAGAAATGGAGCATAAAATCGAACGCTTGAAGAAAGAAATGGCATTGATCGTCCAAAAAATCGATGCGATCGATGAAAACCTCGAATAGAAAGCTTCATTATTTCAACCCCGGGCATGAAACAGCCATTCAATCCGGCATGATTCATTATACCCCCAGGGCTTCTGTCCGAAAGATGACGACAGATCTGGCTTTACTACCTCTATGGTACGGCAAAAATAAAGATTATATATTAATAGACGAGTCAGGTGATTCGTCTATCTTTTTAAACACAATACCGGAAGAATTACGACCAACAGCTCAACTCATTACACATACTGAATTCAAAACGCAAATCTTTCAGGAAGAGATTGAAGCCGCACCATGGGGATTATCACCTCAGGTAATTCACTTCTTTGAGACTCTTCAAACCGAAAACAAACAGCTTATTATTCCGCAATGGAAAGATGAATATACTATTCTGACCGGAAGAGAAACAGCTGCCGGATATTTAAAACAAATACAGGGTATTCTACCCGAATTTCGAAAAATAAAACGACCCCAATTCTGTACAAATCCGGATGAGATCAATCATTTCATTACTACTTATCCCCCACCCTATATTCTGAAAATGCCCTATTCCTGCTCAGGAAAAGGATTGTACCGGATCAACAATCGCCATTTAGACAAACTCTCCACGCAATGGATTACAGGAGCCATTAAAAGACAGGGAATGGTAAGTATTGAACCCGCACTGGATAAAGTATGCGATTTTGCCTTAGAATTTGAATCAGACGGCAAAGGAACAGTCAGATATGAAGGATTATCTGTATTCAACACTTTACAAAGCGGAGCTTTTGATGGGAACATTCTGGGAACCCAACAAGCGCTTAAAAAGCAACTGACAAATTATGTATGGGTAGAACAACTTGAAACAATAATTGAAACAGTAATAAATCTATTATCAGAAAGTTTAGGTTCCATTTATAAAGGAAATTTCGGCATTGATATGTTGGTGTACCGTGACGACCAATCATTTGCCATCCATCCTTTTATTGAACTAAACCTCCGTTATACAATGGGGTTAGTTGCACTTCAATTGAGCAAACGACTAGTACATCCATCAGCAAGTGGTAATTTCATTATATCGCACAACAAGAAAGCTTACGCATCGCATCTGGAAATGCAGAAAGTATATCCGTTAAAAATAAAAGAGGAAAAAATCCTATCCGGATATTTCCCTCTTTGTCCTGTCAATCCTGATACGAATTATCAGGCCTATATTCTAATATAATGAAGGACGTAGTGCACTACGTCTCCACAAAAGTTATCCTGCCTTCAAAAACAGTCCCATCATCCCAAAAACGAAATCAGCACACCTGCAGCAACTGCGGAACCAATCACACCCGAAATATTACTTGCCATACAATACTGGAGTACATGGTTTTTCGGATCATATTTCAGTGCAATATCATTTGCCACACGTGATGCCATCGGTACAGCGCTTAAACCGGTTGCCCCAATCAGCGGATTGATCTTCTGTTTTGAGAATAAGTTAAATAATTTCACCAACAAAATACCTCCGGATATAGACAATGCAAATGCCAAAAATCCGCCAATCACAATACCAATTGTCTGCCAGTTAAGAAATGCCTCTGCAGTCATCGTTGCTCCGACACACAGCCCTAAAAAGATCGTAGCCGCATTCATGATACTATTAGATGCCGCATCAAACAAGCGGAATGTGTTTGTTCCAATCTCTTTAATTAAATTCCCAAACATCAACATGCCAATCAAAGGTACTGCCGAGGGCACAATCAAAGCAACGATTGTTGTTACGGCAATCGGGAATATGATTTTAAGTACACGCAGGTTTTTTATTTCAACCGGCTTACCGGCTTTTTTCTCTTCAGCCTTCATATTGATACTCAATTCCTTCTTACTACACCACATCTTTACCACCAATGGAATGATTACCGGAACCAATGCCATATATGAATAAGCTGCGATTGCAATAGGACCTAATAAATGTGGCGCCAGCTTAATGGTTGTAAAAATAGCCGTAGGACCATCAGCACCACCGATAATACCTAAAGACGCTGCCTCTTGTGGCGTAAAACCTACTAAAATTGCAACTAACAATACTGTGAATATACCCAACTGGGCAGCTGCCCCAAAAACAGACAACCGAAGGTTACGCAACATCGGGCCAAAATCAGTTAATGCCCCAACTCCCATAAAAATAATCGGAGGCAAGAAGCCGGTTTTTATCAACATATAATAAAGAAAATTCATCAATCCCATTTCATGAGCAATATCATGCAATGGCATCTCCCAAATACTCTTCATCGTACCATGTATATTGACCATTCCATCTTGATCAGCCTGAATAATTCCCATATCACCTCCCGGAAAATTCGCAATTAATACACCAAAAGCAATCGGGACTAATAATAACGGCTCATATTCCTTTTTAATACCCAAATAAAGTAATAAAAATGCCAATGCATACATTATTAATATCTGAGGCTCAGCAAGAATATTACTAAAAGCCGTCATTTCATATAAATTCTGAAATATCTCTTTCATCAGAATATTTTATTTAATAATTAATCTGAATTCAGCATAAGTAAAATTACTTATGCTGAGCAGGACTCTCATCCTTTATATTATTTAATGGTCATTAAGACATCATCTTCTGAAACGGAATCACCCGGATTAAAGCAAATTGCTGTAACGACACCGTCATTTTCTGCACTTACAGCATTATAAGTTTTCATAGCTTCGATATAGCACACCGTTTGACCGGTTTTCACTGTATCGCCAACCTTTACAGGTGTATCAGATGCATTTTTCACCAGGAAAAACTTACCTTCCAGCGGAGATAACAATTCTTGTCCGTCACCTGCAGCGGCCGGAGCAGGAGCTGCACTTTCTGCAACAGGAGCCGGTGAAGCTGCAACAGGAGCTGAAGCATTATTCGCAACATCTCCGAATGAAACCGTTACACGGTAAGGTTGACCGTTCACGTCAACCGTTAGTGTTTGAGGAGTTGTAGGTAATGCAGCGACCGGAGCTACCACTTGCACTGGTTGAGCTGATTGCACAGGTTGAGCGGGAGTTTCTGCTGCGGCTTTACGTTGAGCTACATCTGCCAGGAAATCTACCTTGGCCTTTCCGGAACGATATGATTCATACTGAGCCGGGTGCATTGCATATTCGAAAAGTTCTTCGTCATCTTCACCCACTTCCCAATGTTTCTCATTCATCATCTTACGATATTTATCCAATGCATCCGGGTAATTTTTCTGCGGATTACCTTCGAAAAATTCACGTCCTTCCGCCTCTGCTTTCTCAATTAATTCAGGGGCTATCGGACCAGGTAAACGCCCGGCTTTGCCCAGTAGCATATCCCAGATATCATCTGCGATCATACTCCAGCGTTCTTTTCCTTTCAACATCTGCATAACATTCATCATCGCCAGATTCTTCACATACTGGCTGAATGGTGTAACCAATGGAGGATATCCCACGCGCGGCCAAACATATGCCACTTCATCAAACAATTTAATCAATAATTCGTCCTGCGTCATTGGAACCTCACGCTTCTTCTCACGGCTCTTATTGATAGTCTTCAAGTTATTTTCCAGATCAGCCATCAGACTACCCATCATACCGCCCGGCAGACCCGGAGCGATTAACAATGAATTCATCAAACGATTTTTCGGACTGATATATAAACCCAGGAAATCATCCATGAAATCCTGAACCATACTACGTACTTTCATGTATGCTTCCATGTTGATTTCCGGCACTTCAAAGCCGGCATCTTTCAACATAGCCTGAACAGTCAATAAATCAGCATGTCCGGTTCCCCATGAAAGTGGTTCCATACCTACATCAATATAATCACAACCGGCATTACATACTTCTAATATTGAAGCTACACTAAAACCGGGTCCGGCATGACTGTGATATTGAATAGGAATCTCAGGATGTGCTTTCTTTATATTCGCAACAATCTGTCCCAGCGAATATGGGCGACCTATTCCGGCCATATCCTTAATGCAGATCTCATCTGCACCATCTTCAATCAGCTCCAAAGCCATCTTGGTATAATACTCTACCGTATGAATCGGCGAATGCGTGATCGATAACGCACATTGCGAAATCATGCCTGCACTCTTAGCATATTTGATAGAAGGTTTGATATTACGAACATCATTTAATCCACAAAATGTACGTGTTATATCGGTACCCTGCGCTTTTTTCACTTTATAAAATAGTTGACGGACATCAGCAGGAACCGGACTCATCCGAAGGCCATTCAATGCACGATCCAACATCTGTGTCTGAATACCTGCATCATGAAACGGTTTCGTCCATTCACGTACGGCTTTATTCGGGTTTTCGCCAAATAATAAATTGACCTGTTCAAAACCTCCTCCATTCGTTTCTACACGGGCAAAACAACCCATTTCTATAATTGCCGGAGCTACTTGCAGTAATTGATCTACGCGGGGAACATATTTCCCTGCTGACTGCCACATATCACGAAAGACTAAACAAAATTTTATTTCTCTTTTCATGTATATAAATTTTCAGTTGTAAATGATTAATTTTATATTTCGATTTCATCAGTCATTTTACGCGACTCGGCATAGTTAAAAAAAATTCTTTAAAGTACATTTACTTCTGCCCTCGCTGCTTAAAATGTTCTATTTATTTCTTGATAGATGTAACTTTACCTTTACCATTAGTTATCGTACTTACTGCCGAAACAATTGCGGCAACCACCGGATCCGAAACATCATTACTATTACCTACTACTGCAGTGGCTACTGCAGGACGGGTAGCTTTAACAACTTCTTCCGGAGCATATTTATTTACTAAATTGATCAGCAGCTTTCCTAAGCCAATCACTATAAGCAATACGGCAAATACAGTAACCATACCTACCATCATCAATAACAATCCATGTCCCAGATTTTCCATCTTACAGCTAATTTTAAATATTTAATTTGGATGTGTAAACAAACAATATTCTCTCACAGAAGCAGATCTTCTTCATCGCATCTCTAACTACATCTCCCCCTAAAAAAACGAAAAAAATCGGCACAAATTTAGCGAAAATGTGCATAACTTCCTATAGCTATTTGTTAAAAAAACAGAGCCGTTAGTTAATTATTAATTAAAAAAAGCGCAAAAGTTGCAATCTAAAACAAAAAAGAAGTTTTTTCAAGAAAATCAAAAGCACAAAAGCCTTTTCTCTGTAAAACACAATAGTGTGCCCTAAAAATAAACCTTTCTTTTAATTATTTGTTCTTTACTACCACTTTCTTTCCGGTTTTACTTTCATTATGAAAACGGTCTACAGCAGTAACCACATATGTATAAGCCGGATCGTCCTGTCTATATGGAATCAGACAAGAAGATTTAGAAGTAATTTTATAAATAGCCTGAGAATTTTGTACATTGATTCTTTCACCTTTACGGAAACGATAAACAACAAAATAATGGGCCATTTCAGGGTCTTTCAAATCTTGAGAGGTATACCACTGCAATAAGGTTCCATCCTTTGTCCGCGACATGCTCAATGTCTTTATTTTATCAGGAGCACCATTATGTAAATGTTCATAAGAAGGAATTAATGCCGGATAACGGTGATATATCCGTTGCAAACTATCCTGAATTCCACCGTTATTCCATAAAATCTCATTCGCCGGCCAAAAAACATTTCCTTGTGTTTGCTTCAACAGACGCATATTTTCCATTTTAGCATTCAACTGATAAACTTTCATTGTCCGTGCAACATCCTGACCGATATATAATGGCACACTACTATTCAGATTATTCCACCAGTTAACTAACGTCTGATAATCGGCGGCCGAATGTCCGATTTCCCAGTAGATCTGTGGTGCACAATAATCTATCCAACCTTTTTCCATCCATAATAAGACATCCGCATATAAATCATCATAATTTTGTAAACCATTCGTATTGCTACCCTTTTTATCATTCTTCTGATTCCGATAGATTCCAAACGGACTGATCCCAAAACGTACCCACGGCTTAGTCAACAAAATCGTTTGTTTAAGTTCCTGAATCAACATATTGACATTCTCTCTTCGCCAGTCATTCCGCTGATAAGATGTATAACCGGCCGGATATCCATAATGCTCAAAACTATCATCATCAGGAAAAGAGAGTCCAGCCACCGGATACGGATAAAAGTAATCATCCATATGGATTGCATCAACATCGTAACGCAAAACAATATCTTTTACAATGCGGCAAATAAAACGACGGCAGGCGGGAATACCCGGATCAAATAATGTTTGATTATTATATTCCACAAACCATTCAGGATGCTGATAGTAGATATGCCCTTCTGCAAAATTTTTAAAACCACCTACACCGGCACGATATGGATTCAACCAGGCATGAAATTCCATATTACGCTGATGGCAAGCTTCTATCAGGAATTTCATCGGATCAAAATCCGGTTCATCCGGAGATAGCCCTTGCTCTCCAGTCAGAAAACGGCTCCATGGCTCATATTCGGAAATATAAAATGCATCAGCTTCCGGACGAACCTGAAAAATAATGGCATTAATGCCACATGCCTGCAAACGGTCAAGCCGATCCGACATAATATCACGAAACTCCACACAGGAAAGATTGCGATAATCATCCTGAAACACTGTTTGAATCCAGGCTCCGCGAAACTCCCGTTTAGGATACAATAAAGATTCCTGTTTAGTGACACGTGTCGAGGCACAAGAAGTCAACAGTAATTCACCAACCAGTAATCCTATGAAGAAAAACCGAGAGAAACAATTCAATTTTATTCTATTCATTATATATATTCTTATTTCTTAGTATCAATCTTATGCCGGAGAACACCAAGCATTCATAATTCATAGCTCCGCTATTGTTTCTTCCAGACCTTTTCGAAGATTGTATTGCGGCTTAAAATTTAAATCCTCAGTAAGCGGTTGCATATCACAAACCCAATTACGCTGCTTCAATATCTTATATTTATCAGTATTCAATGTCATCGGTTGCCGAATCAAACATCCGATACCTTCAGATAATACACATACAATATATACAAGCCAAAAAGGAATACGAGCCCGGAAAACATGCTTTTTCTGCAATAATTCCTGAATAATCCGTGCAAACTCCGTATCTGTATATATATCGCCATCGGCGACAAAATAATGACGATTCAGTATCTTCCCATTCTCCAATGCATCAAAGACTACGCATGCCAGATCTTTTACATATATAAAGGTTATGCGTTGAGGAGTCATTCCGACAGCAAAATCAAATCCCGAACGGATACTCTTGATTTCCATCAGATAGTCTTTATCTCCCGGTCCGTAAACCCCCGTGGGGCGAAGAATCACATACGGAAATTCAGATTGTTCACGCACATAATTCTCTGCAAGTAGTTTACTCTTCCCATATGCAGTATTGGGATGTTGCGGATCATCCGGAGATATCGGGCGAAATGTCTTTTCATCTCCAAGACCATAACTACTTAAACTACTCATCAACACAAATTTTTGCGGTTTGCAATTTGCTCTTGTTAATGCCATCAGCAAATGATGTGTATATGTCGCATTAACCAAAATGAAATCTGATGGACGCGTAGTTTTGGTCAACCCTGCATTATGGATTACATAATCCCACGCTCCATTCTTACGTACATGTTCAGCCAATTGGGCTGTTAGTACATCAG
This sequence comes from Tannerella sp., assembly GCA_031285565.1. Classification (GTDB taxonomy): domain Bacteria; phylum Bacteroidota; class Bacteroidia; order Bacteroidales; family Tannerellaceae; genus Tannerella. Next base: position 70,972 of record JAITVY010000026.1, read on the forward strand.
CATCATTATATTTCAAGTCAATACAATGAATGGCATCGGGCAAACCCTTAAGAGAACTGGTTGCACGTATACCAGCCCAGACTTCATAACCACGCCGGAGCGCCTCTGCAACCAAATAGCGTCCGATAAACCCACTGGCACCTGTAATTAAAACCTTTGTCTTCAAAACCTGCTCCCTCGTTATAATTGACGACAAAGATAACAAAAGGCATTTATCATTAAACATTATTCTTTTTCTTCTTTCTTCAGAGTTTCCCCTTTAGGGATTAAGGGGGGAGGCTTTTCCCCCTTTAAGCGTTCGGAGTTTATTTTTAGATTCTTTAATAAAAAAAATCCGAAAACCGAACGACTGTTCGATTCTCTTTAACTACTTTTGCAGTGCTTTTAGTAGATATAGATTATTCACAACCATTTAGATAACTTTATTACATTGAAAATCAACAAGGAAAAAATTCTACAAAAGGCTTTTGAACAATATCTTCTACGAGGTTATTCAGGTGTGTCCATATCGGTATTGCAACAACAGCTTAATATCGGACGAGCTACATTATATTACTATTTTAAAGATAAAGAAACGTTATTCAAAGCCATCTTAGATAAATATTTCATTCAGGTAATTCAGACAAATGAAGAGATTTCACCCGATATTACAATATGCGAATTGATTGAAAAACGCATTGCTATTTCTCTGCAACTTAAAGCCAGCATTCTGACATTAGAGAATCAAACATTGACAATGTCTAATTTTTCTGCACTTCTATTATTTGCATACACACATTACGATCACTTTAAGGACTTTGTAAAAGAAAGCCAGCAACGTAATGTCCAACAATGGCAAGCAGCAATCAGAAATAGTATTAAAGAATCAGAAATAAAACCGGATGTAAATATAGATGTGTTGGCATCGCTGTTTGCAAATATCAAAGATGGTTACGAAGCAGGGTTATTTGTTGAACCAACCATGACAGATGTTTTCCTGAAAACCTCGTATTACTATCTATATAATCTGGTAAAATCAGGTACAAAAACTGTTGCGTAACGAATTAGGTTAATGGAGAGGAAAACAAAAACATATAAACCGGGCGTCATATATCGCTTGTTTAAAACATACCTTCGTTTTATTCACGATAAACTATACTACCGGCATACCTATTGTATAAATCCGGAAAACATTCCGGCAGACGGAACACCATTAATGATTGTTTCCAATCATCAAAACTGTCTGAACGATCCGTTGGGAATTCTGTTTGCAATCAGAGACCGTAAGCCAAACTTCATTACCCGCGGAGATATTTTTACAATCCATCCGTTGATTCAGAAATTTCTACTTTCAATCGGTCTGCTTCCTTCTTTTCGTATCAATTATGAAGGAGAAGAAGCACTAAGCAACAATAAAGAAATGTTTCGTATATCCGGACGCGAACTGGTAAACGGGCGGACCATTGTTCTATTTCCGGAAGCCGGACATCAGGATAAACATTGGTTAGGAGAATTTTCACTGGGATATACAAAATTAGCTTTCGAAGCCGCAGAATTGCATAATTTTGAAACAGATATACAGATTCTGCCTTCATGCAATCATTATTCGGATTACTACCATGTTCAGGAACAATTTCTGGTTAAATTCGGAACACCTGTTTCTATTCAACCTTTTTACGAGTTGTACAAAAACAAACCTCGCACTGCACAACGTCAGGTCAATGCGCTGGTGCGGAAGCAAATTGAGGGACTGATGCTAAACATTGAAGATCTTGACAACTACCAATCAATTGATTTTTTACGTAATACGTACGGAAAAAAATATGCACAAAGAAATGGGCTTGACAAAGAATCATTACCTGACCGGTTAATCTCAGATAAAGCGTTTGTAAAAGATTTGGAACAAGCTAAAACGAAAAGTGAGAAAGCTATTATAGATACATACAAAGGCGCATTAGCACTGGAAAAAGGTATCAAAGAATTAAAAATTAATGACCAGCTATTTGATAAGACTCCATCAGGTTCTTATATTATATTGCAATTGATCGCATATGCAATTTTATTTCCTTTATGGATCTTTTCTTTATGGCCCAATGCACTCAATTTCGTACTTCCTAAATTAATAATTAATCGCATGACGGATAAATTATTTTATGGAACATTCGTATATGCGCTCAGCTCAATACTCACAATACCAATATTTTACGCATTGTCATTTATTTTAATATGCATATATATTAATATTTTGAGTGCGTTAATTTATATAGCTTTATTACCTTTGCTGGGATTATTCGCATGGTATTACCGGAAATTCTTCATTCAAACATGCCAGGCTATACGTTTCCGGTCAAACCTGGGAACTAACAGATTAAAGGACTTAATAGGCTTACGAACAAAAATATATAACCAATTAGATACCCTCTTAGAAGGCATAAAATAAAAAATGATTATCCGCAATAATACCACAAAGGTTGGAAATAAAAAAAATGGTAGGTATATTTATAATATAAAAAGTGGTGGGTATTCTGTGCTGTGCCAAAAAAAATACTTAG
>JAITVY010000066.1 GCA_031285565.1 Tannerella sp.
ATTCAACAAATACCATTGTACGAGATAGAAGCATCAGCCGGACTGTCCATGTTGTTTACAAATCAGAGTTCGCAGGTACCGGTAGGATTCATAACCATACCAAATGCTCCAAAATGCGATGGAGCCATTCCAATACGGGGCGACTCCATGTATCCACTGCTAAAATCAGGAGATATCGCATGCTATAAGCATTTGAATAGCCTCGAAAACATACAATGGGGAGAAATATATATATTATATATAGATGCCGATGGAGATGAGATGTTTGTAACCAAATATGTCCAGAGGTCAGAACTTGGAGACGATTACATAAGCCTTGTAAGCTATAACAAACACCACCAACTGCAGAATGCCCTAAAAAAACACATAAAGGCAATAGCTATGATGAAAATATCAATTAGATATAACACAAATGTGTGAACTGATCATTTGATCATTGTAATACGAAACGAAATGTGTACCCAAAAAGGTCTTTTTCTGTGCACTCCTGAAAGGGATTTCCATATAGAGCCAGAATTGGATATAAACACATTAATACCAACGATTTAAGTCATATTTCAAGAAGATGGCTTTTGTACTTAAGGGTATGCGAACCCCCATACCTTTTTGAAAAAACAGCCAAATTCTTACAATTAAACCCCTCTGAACTTTACCACGTTTTACAGGGTTTTGTCCCCCTAAGTGTCCCCCTAAGCGTCCCACTAAACTCAATAATCAGCCAAAAAGCGACAATTTCCAACTCCGCCAAAGGAGAAAGACGAAGCAACAGAATCCAGGAGGTATATAAATAAAGAAGTGAAGTTTTCGGTCTGTTTTCAGCCCGTATTTAGACGAAATAACACCCGGCAATAGCAATGCCTGTATTTTACTTAAAACGTTTGTATATAAAAGAAAAAGCCTCAAGACACATTGCGCGTTCGAGGCCGTTTATGAAGAACTGTAGAATCCTATTTGTTTATTCTGCCAAAAAGCCGTATATTTGTATATGAAATTAAACTTACTGTCTTAAAAAGTTTAATTCGGGGGTCTTTTTTTTAAGTTGAGATTAAAGCACTTTAAACTTTTCGTTTTTTCGACCTCTCTGTTAAAGTCTTTATCTATCAATAATCTACACCCATTCTATCATTTATCTTTCGTCTTGCTGCCCATACAACAGTTTTGGTAAAGATTTCAATTTATTCATAAAACAATTTTCATATTACAATTTGAATAATAAAACCACTAAATGCAGAGATCAATAGTACATAGACAACAATCACTGACGTCATGTAGTTAATACGCTTTATAGAATAACAGTAGATGCGATCCTCCTTACTCTCTTTTTCTATAAATTGCTTACGTAAAAACAAATAAAATTTATAGATAAGGTAACCAATAATAATACCGATTATCATCCCCCCTACTACATCTGAAAAGAAATGCACACCAAGATATACACGGGAATAAGATATAATAACCGCCCACAGAAGAATAATGACACTGTAAAATTTATTTCTGAATAATAATGCTGTAAACATAGCAAATCCGAAACTATTAGCAGCATGCCCTGAAATAAATCCATATCTTCCTCCGCTGTATCCGTAAAGTGTATGAACATGTTCCATAATCGTAGGATAATGTGTAGGTCGTGGACGTGCAATTAAAGGCTTAATAATATGAGTTGACAATTGATCACATATACAAAAGACTAGTACTATAGACAGTAATATCAACAAGTATTCTATATGGTTCGTTTTATATACGATGGTAAATATCACAAGAAGTGCCAATGGTATCCATATTACCAGATCTGAATAAAGCCACATTACATTATCCCAAAACGCTGTATGAGCATGGTTTATCAGGAAAAATAAATTTTCTTCGTATGGAATTATTTTTTCAAACATATATTATTCTCTATTTTCGTTCCGAGTGAAGACCATAGACATTGCAAACAGTAATCAAAATGTATATGCTAATCCTACTCCATAGCTTTGGTCTCCTATTGCCGGAACAACTACCAGACTTTTATTTTTTTCTTTTATTCCCAGTATATTTTTGAAAACAGGAAGTAGCATATATCCTGCTTCGGCACTTAAGATTCCGATTCCTGCCCCGGCAACAACATCACTTACCCAATGTCTTTTATTTCTAACTCGCAAACATCCCACGGTTGTAGCAGACAAATAACCTGCCACTCCAATCCAGGGAGAAGTATCTTTATACTCCCTGAAAAGCAGATGTGCTCCAAGAAAAGCCGTAGCGGTGTGACCGGATGGAAACGAATTTCTTGAAGAACCATCCGGTCTCTCTACCTGGAATCCCCGTTTCATAGTTTGTACCGTAATACTCATAATTACATATGAAGAAGCCAAAACTATTGTCCGGTCCCTAAAATTATGTTTAGCTTTTACACCACAAAAATCCAGTGCGTAATAAGCTGTATAAGGTGCAAACTGTAAGTAATCATCAAGGGGAAACTTGCCGTCATAATGTTCCGTTATTTCATGATGAGTGCTATTATCAAGTTCCTGCAATTTATCACTTTCCAGTGCAATCAATCCATAAGAGACCATTGCTGTAGGAATTATAAATTTCACATAAGGTGCATTTATAAAACGATTTTTTTTTCTGGGAAGTATAGATGTGAATGCTTTACTATCTATTTCCGGATTCATATCAAAGTCTAAATATAGATCTGAAGGTTCCAACCCGGATCTGTCTATCCGGAATTTCATTAACGAATCTTTAGAAACAGGATATTCCTGCTGTCTGTTTTTTATCCTTATCGTATCCTCTTGTCCTTTCACACTAAAAGTTACAATTGTAACCAATATGAATAAAACACCTATTCTTCTCATCATATTTCAAGTTTAATTATAAGGTATAGTTTTTGTATATTTTTTATTTGCAAAAGAAGAGACAGATTTTGGAGAAATTTAGGATTTTCAGTTTTTCTACAAATTCATATCTTTTATTTGTAGCATCTATACCAATAATAAGAAGTCAATTAAAAATAATTCAAAAATGAAAAAAGCCTGGATTAGTTTTTTCTTTCTCATTTCTATATATTTGAACAATAAACAATAGAAAATAATTATGTGGAAATGGTATGCCATACTCTCTGCGATATTTGCAGCTTTGACAGCAATATTTGCCAAAATAGGGGTTAAGAATATTGACTCGAATCTGGCAACAGCCATACGTACCTGCGTAATCCTCCTTATTACATGGGGGATTGTTTTTGCTTCCAACCATATAAGTGAAGTAAAGAGCCTGTCGAAAATGAACTGGATATTCCTGATACTATCCGGTGCTGCTACGGGATTATCTTGGATCTTTTATTTTAAAGCCCTGCAACTCGGTGAAGCGTCAAAAGTTGCACCGATAGATAAACTCAGTGTTGTATTTACGATTCTGCTATCATTCCTTATACTGAAAGAGCCCTTTAGCTGGAAAGTATTATTGGGTGGTTTTCTCATTGCAGGAGGATCATTGGTTATTCTTATGGATAAATAATAATTACAATAATGAAAATACTTGTCATCGAAGACGAACGGAGGTTATCGGAAAACATTGTATTTTATCTGTCAAAGGATAATTATCTGTGTGAACAGGTTTATACATATGATGAAGCTAGAGAAAAAATAAACCTGTATCGTTACGACTGTATATTACTTGACCTGAACCTACCCGGAGGAGATGGTTTGCAGTTATTAGAGGAGATAACGCGGCTGAAACTAGACAGTGGAGTAATTATAATATCTGCCCGTGGTTCGTTGGACGACAAGATTGCAGGGCTTACTATCGGTGCTGATGATTATCTGCCAAAACCTTTTTCACTCTCCGAATTAGGTATCCGCATGTATGCATTAATGAGAAGAAAACAATTCTCGAATTCAAATATATTGACTACGAATGATATAGAAATAAATCTTCTCTCTAAAACCGTTAGTTATGAAGGAAAACCAATTCCGTTTACCAAATCTGAATATGAATTGTTAATCTTCCTGATTGGCAATAAAAACAGGTTGGTCTCCAAGAATGCCATTGCTGAACATCTCTCCGGTGATATGGCTGATATGATGGATAATCATAATTTTGTATATGCCCATATCAAGAATATCAAACTGAAATTATTGCAGGCTGGTTGTGACAACCATATAAAAACAATTTACGGAACCGGATACCAATGGACAGAATGAAAAGTTTACTTAGCACCAACCTGCGCCAATTCCTTATGTATGCCATAATTATTATATTATGTTGTATGCCTCTTTTCTTTTATCTGATGAAATATTCATATACCGAAGATCTGGATGACCTAATTATATTCAGAGCGGAAGAGTTCGCTGAAAAACATTTACCTACGTTTACTATTGCCGATATATCTGTTTGGAATGAGTTTAATGAGGATATGCAGATTGTGAAAACAAATGATTCTATTCCGCTAAACAAACTGATTCAACAATATCTATTCAACAAATCAGAAGGACATCATATTGATTACCGGATATATTATACAAGTATTGAAATAGAAAATAAACCTTACTTGTTCATGTCGCGCATACCAATGATTGAAAACCATGATCTTATCAATATGCAGATAAGACAATACGGACTGCTCATTCTCATTTTGATAATATCGCTCACATTGGTACAAAGGTTCATATCACGTAAACTCTGGATACCGTTCTATGATATATTGGAAAAAATAAAATCATTTAACCTTGACAAAGGAGATATACCCGTTTTCAACAAAACCAATATCCACGAGTTCAATCAGTTAAATCACAGTCTGGAAGAACTTATTGGAGATAATCTGAAAAAATATAGTCAACAAAAGGAATTTATCGAAAATGCATCCCACGAATTACAAACACCTATATCCGTTTTTCAAACCCAACTGGATATTTTGTTGCAACAACCGGGACTGACTGAAAAACATGTGGAAATTTTACAAAAACTCTATGACGTATCATCCAGAATGACCCGGTTGAACAAAAACCTATTGTTGCTCGCTAAAATTGATAATAATCATTATCAGGAAATGCGCGAAGTAGAACTGGCAGAAACACTGAACAAACAACTAAGTATTCTGCAATATATGGCTGAAGACTATGCTATAAGAATAAACACTTACACAGAGGCTCCCTTACGCATCAAAGCGAATATTTTTTTACTGGAAAGTCTTATCAACAATCTCGTTATCAATAGTATTTTTTATAATAAAAAGTACGGAATTTTGGATATAACCATTAGTGATAAAAAACTTACGATCGCTAATACTGGAGATAGCAAACCTCTTGAAAAAGAGAAACTCTTCGGACGTTTTAATCAAACTTCCGAAAAAAACAAAAAAGGAAACGGACTGGGATTATCGATTGTCTATCAGATATGTAAATTCCATAACTGGAATATAAACTACTCCTTCACAAACGATATGCATGTATTCACTGTGGATTTTAATTAATAAACCAAAACATTGCAAGAAGTGTTTATAGATAACGATAAGAGCAACTGGAAAAACAAGCAAACAAAGAAAAAACAATTATCTTTGGAATTCATCCTAACCGATAGGATTTGCGGAAATCACAAAATGAACAAAATAAATAGTTATTGCATGAAGACAAAACAGTTATTTTTCACAGGAGTTTTATGCATGTTTTCGGTTTCTTTGGCTTTTGGCCAAAACAAATCTGCATTACCTTATAAGAACTCTGATTTACCAATAGATACACGGGTTGAAGATCTGTTATCACGGATGACGTTAGAAGAAAAATTCTGGCAATTGTATATGATGCCGGGCGATTTGAATATCGGAAAAGATAAACTAAAATACGGCATATTTGGTCTTCAGGTGCATACATACAATAATGACAGCGATGTTGCAAGGCAAATACTTAATTATGGTCCGGGACTTACGGCGAAAGCCACTGCGGAGCATATTAATGAAGTTCAAAAGTTTTTTGTGGAAGAAACCCGTTTAGGTATCCCCATGCTTCCTTTTGACGAAGCCTTGCATGGATTAATCCGTAGAGGTTCTACTATGTTTCCGCAATCTATTGCGCTGGCGGCAACTTTTGATACTACATTGATGCGCCAGGTAGCAACAGCCATTTCAAACGAATGTAAAACAAGGGGAATCCGCCAAATCCTGTCGCCGGTAGTGAATCTGGCCACCGATCCACGGTGGGGACGTGTGGAAGAAACGTATGGGGAAGACCCATATCTTTCAGCCTGTATGGGAGTTGCTTTTGTGAGTAGTTTCGAACGAATGGGTGTCATTACATCGCCCAAGCATTTTGTAGTAAACCACGGGGATGGCGGACGCGACAGTTACCCTGCACATTTTTCTGATCGTTTCATGGAAGAAACATATTATGTGCCTTTTAAAGCTTGCTTTACGGAAGGAAAATCCCATTCGGTAATGACGGCTTACAATACCTTCGACGGGATTCCCTGTTCGGCCAGTTCGCCATTATTGAGGGATAAACTGATTGATGAATGGGGATTTGAAGGGTTTACCATTTCCGATGCCAACGCTGTCGATATCATGTATTACTTACACCATACCGTAGCTGATTTTGAAGAAGCGGGGGCAGCAGCGCTCAATAACGGTTTGCATGTAATTTTCCAGGTTACGTATGATATGCATAAACCTTATTTGGCTGCATGTCAAAAAGAGCTTGTTACACCTGAAAACCTGGACAATGCTGTCCGCCGGGTATTGCGCGAAAAGTTTCGATTGGGATTATTCGAAAATCCATATGTAGAACCGGAAGAGGCTTCTCGCAGGAATGCTTCTGCCTCCCATCGCGACCTGAACCTGAAAGCGGCTCAAAAGTCAATCGTTCTTCTTAAAAATGAGAACAATATACTTCCTATATCCCGAAACCTGAAAAAAATTGTAGTCCTGGGACAAGATGCGGCACAAGCGCGTTTGGGTGGATACAGCGGCCCGGGTATTGAACGGATCAGTATTCTGAAAGGGATTGAAGATAAAGTAGGCAAAGAAATCGAAGTTATTTATTCCGAAGGTTGCAGAAGAAATGCTCCTTTGTATGTAACAATTCCCGACTCATGCTTATCTTCCGGTAATGAAAGAGGTCTTAAAGGTGAATATTTTGATAATATCCGGTGGGAAGGAGAACCCAAAATGACCAGGTACGACAAGAATATGCGCATGCAATGGACATTGAACTCACCCGACCCAAAACTACTTGCTTTTGACTGGTATTCAGTCAGATGGACAGGCACATTAAAATCGCCGGTATCGGGAACATTTGAGATTGGCGTGGAAGGCAATGACGGGTATGCGCTGTATATTGACAACAAAAAAGTATTGGAAAGGCCAACTAAAACGACTTATACCCAGAAACTTGTTCCTTTTACTTTCGAGAAAGACAAAACGTATGATATCCGCCTTGAATTTTACGAAAACTACCGGAATGGACGGGTTCGTTTGGTATGGAATGCAGGTGTGGAAAGCGAGGATGAAAAAATACGTCAGGCAGTAGAGGCTGCCCGGAATAGTGATATTGCTATTATGGTAGCCGGTATCGAAGAAGGGGAATTTCGGGACAGGGCTTTTCTGAAATTACCGGGAAGGCAGGAAGAACTAATCAACCGGGTAGCTGAAACCGGTGTACCTGTGGTGGTGCTCATTATGGGTGGTAGTGCCGTCACGATGGATGCATGGTTAGATAATGTACCTTCCGTTCTGGATGTATGGTATCCTGGTGATGTAGGAGGGCTGGCCGTAGCCGATGTATTATTTGGCGATTATAATCCCGGCGGAAAACTACCTTTGACTTTCCCGCAGCATGAAGGACAACTGCCGTTGATTTACAATCATAAGCCGACCGGACGAGGAGATGAATATCTGGATTTGAGTGGAGAACCCCTTTTCCCGTTTGGGCATGGACTTAGTTACACTACGTTTGAGTATTCGGATTTAAAATTCTCATCGCCTGTCATTTCACCTGAAGAAAATATTTTAGTATCCTGTAAGGTAACAAATACAGGGAAAGTCGCCGGAGATGAAGTGGTACAATTATACCTTCATGATTTACTGTCGTCCGATGTCAGTCGTCCCATAAACGAACTGAAAGGTTTTGAACGTATTTCTCTTAATGCTGGAGAAACGAAAGAGGTTCGTTTTGAGCTTACTCCTAAAGATCTTTCACACTTAGATATCCATATGAAACAGATTGTAGAACCGGGAGATTTCAGGATCATGTTGGGCAGTTCGTCAAAAGATATCCGTTTGAAAGGAATTTTTAATGTAAAACAGAATTAAACATTATCATTTTTCATTGCAGGGCGGAAATACTTTCTATTATACTTAAATTACCCGTCCTGCAATACATCTTCTTTGCGCTTCGGTTCGCCGGGTTCTGCATGTTCTTCCGGATTGAATGGATTAAAGTAATAAATGTTTTGTTCGTTTAAGTAATCCAGGAAAAACGGTAGCTTTTGCATAAATAATGAACATTCTTTCGATTTAGCCGGTGTCCATGCTGATTCAGCGACTGCCGCCAGCCGTGGAAATGTCATATAGTCCAATCGTTTTACATCGGCTATACGTTCCGTCCACATCGACATCTGTAATCCCATTACCTGATCTTCATAACCTTGCATTAAATGAACAATTGGTTCCGGAAAACGGCAAAGATCTTCGATCGGATTATAACCACCCCAAAAACGCCCTATTTTGTGCGAACCATATTGTACAAAGTCTCCATAGAGCGGACGACGAGGTGTCATAATTACAGTAAACCCTTGTTCCAATGCTTTCACCAACTGATATTGCCGGTCATGTCGCCACCACATCACAACCGCTTTGGAAGGAGATATACCTGCATCCACAATTTCATCCCAGCCAATGATTGTCTTACCCTTCGAAGCAACCATATCAGTTATACGGCGCACAAAATAATGCTCCAACCCTACTTCATTCTTTAAATCGTTATCTTTTATAAACTGTTGAATTTCGGGATCGGTAAACCAACTCTGATTTCCGTAATGTACTTCATCACCACCGATATGAATATAAGGAGAAGGAAATAGTTCTATAATCTCATCAAGCACATTACTGATAAATTCATACGTTTCTTCCTTACACGGATGAAATGTAAAATGTTGCCATCGCCCCTCTCCGCCTCCGGAGACTTCAGGATACGCACGGCAAACAGCCGTAGCATGTCCCGGCATATCAAATTCAGGTATTACCATGATATGACGCTCTGCTGCATAAGCTACGATTTCTTTAATATCTTCCTGTGTATAAAAAGCTGCTGGAGCACCTGGATCATGATAATTCCCAATAGCCCCAATCGTTGTTAATTTGGGATAACGTTTGATCTCAATACGCCATCCGGGCTCATCGGTCAAATGCCAATGAAATATATTCATCCGGAGCGAGGCCATCATGTTCAGATATTGCTTAACCTTTTCCTTTCCGAAAAAATGACGGCTCTCATCCAACATAAATCCTCTCCATTCGTATCTGGGATAATCTTTGATACTGCAAACCGGTAGTTCTCCTTTATAAAAACGAACCAGTTGTAACAATGCCTCTTTTGCATAAAATATGCCACTTTCTGTGGAAGCTTCCATACTGACTCCATCAGCAGTGATCTGCAAAAGGTATCCTTCATTTTTAATTGAAGCATTTGAGTTCAACGTCAAAATAATACGTCCCTTTTGATTATCCGGTCCGGAAGATAAGTTTAGCTTACTTAATTCATCCGACAAACTTGTTGCTATTAATTGTGGGTATTCTCCCGAAGTTTCAAAGGCTATATCTTTGTAAACAGAAAATGTACCTTTTCCTACAGAAACATGTGCCGGAGTCGGGAACAAACGAGTTTGAGACGAAACAAAATGAATACAACCAATAAATAAAAGAGTTACAAATAATATTTTTTTCATGATAATAAAGATTCAGCATATCAGCAAAGATATAAAATTATCTCACATATACTTTAAATAAATTAATCTTGTACCTTTGCACTCAAATATAGATTTGTTAAAATGCATAAGTTAAATAATCAGATTACCCAGATAATGGATTTAAAATACCGTGCACATCCATGGCATGGTATTTACGTAGGAGATAAGGCGCCAGAAGTTGTTACGGCTTTTATAGAAATTGTTCCGACTGATACGGTAAAATATGAATTGGATAAAGAAAGTGGCTTTCTAAAAATAGACCGTCCGCAACGTTATTCAAGTGTCGTTCCCGCCTTATATGGTTTCATTCCGCAAAGTTATTGTGGGGAAATTTTTGCAGAACATTGTATGAAAGAAATCGGCCGTACAGGCATATCAGGCGACACTGACCCGCTAGACATTTGTATTTTAACAGAGAAAGACATTGCACATGGAGATATTATAGCAACTGTGCGTCCCATTGGAGGCTTCCGGGTGCTGGATGGTTCCGAAGCCGATGACAAGATCATCGCTATTCTGGAAAATGATGCAACCTACGATAATTATACCGATATCAGTGAACTCCCCACGGTAGTGCTGGAGCGAATAAAACATTATTTCCTGACATATAAAGATATGCCCGGAGAGAAACGGAAAAACATTGAAATTACACATGAATACGGACGCGATGAATCGTATGAAGTGATTCGCTGTTGTCTGGAAGATTACCGGAATTATATCAGAGCGCAATTCAGTTAAATGGATAGAAACAAAAAAGCCATCTCAAAACAAATCAGAGATGGCTTTTTTATGATTAGAAGTTTAGCTATAATTTATGCGGGTAATGCATTACCGATAAGAATAACAACTAGTAACGATAAAATAGCATACAACTCCGGGAATACAGCCATTACCATTGTCGGAACAAATACATTGTGTCCGCCTCCTACAGCTGAAATCCCATTAGCACAAACTTGACCCTGACGAATTGCAGAAAAAAGACAGGCGAACCCCATCATTAATCCGGCTCCCAGAATAGCAGAAGCGGTAAGCATAGGAATGCCTTCTACTAAAAATCCTTGTATCATAAAATAACCCACAAAACCATACAATCCTTGCGAACTCGGCAACGCACTTAACGCTATATAGGTACCCAGGGCATTAGGATTTTTCTTCATTGCCCCAACCACTGCATTTCCACTAATTGTTACACCATATGCACTGCCAATAAATGACATACCTGTCATGCAAGCAACACCGATATAAGCTAATAAAATAGGTTCCATAATTAAACTGATTTTAAATTATTATATTATTCTTAACTGATTTATATTTTCTTAAAAGGAGTATATGCTTTTCCTCCTCCTTCAAAATCCGAATTTTTAAAATATTCTACAAATATCAGACGAATCGGATGGACCAATGAACTGATCATACACAAAGCAAAAGAAATCCCATGTCCGACAAGTAAAATCAACAGCATTACAATAAAACGGGGAACAGCACTCATTGTCTCCGTCATAGTAACAGCCAACGAATTAAATACCCCTCCTAATACTGCTCCGGTTAGTCCGATTGCAAACAAACGAATATAAGAAAGAGTATCACCCAATAAACCGGTCGCCATATTATAGGTATCCCATAATCCGGATCCAAAATTCATAAAAACATTTTTTCCGGGAGTATTATATAAAAATGCAACTAAAATTCCAACTCCGGCAATGCCATATAATACATAGACAAGTATATCCGGCAAATGAATATTCAGCATCGGGAGGCCAAATATACATACCAAAGCTACAATCACAAATATCCATGCAAAAGATGCCATACTATATTTAAATCCCTTCTGCTCTTTCTTCTTGAAAGCAGCTACTGTCTTTGCTATAATGATATGTAGGATTCCAATCACAATTGACAACGTCATCAGATTATCGCTACTCAGGAAATAGTCTTTAATGGATTGAAAAAACGGAACTTCTACCAACGATAAGCCAAAAAATGAACCGGACATAAAACCTAAAACTGTTGCTGCTCCACCTAAATATTGAAACAAAATTGCAAATGGTTTATATGAATCATTCATCTTCCTTTTAAATATGGTCGCTGCAATAAAGACCAATAGTCCATATCCTGCATCCCCAAGACAAAGACCAAAAAACAACATAAAAAACGGAGCTACGAGTGGTGTTGAATCAAACTCCCAATAATTCGGCAACGAATACATTTTGGTAATGGGTTCATACAACCGCGTAAAAAAATTATTTTTTAATTCTATGGGTACATTTTCTCCTTCTTCTATTTCCAATTGACGATAAAAATAGCCATCTTTATCTAAGACTTTTTGCATTGCTTCACCCTGATCTTCGACGATCCATCCTTCCAGAAACATCACTTTTTCGTCAGCCTGGTGTTCGGTTTGTGCCAACGCATTCGCCCAGTTAAAGTCATTTTGCAACGATTTGTCAAATTCGATCAACGAATTTACATTCGAAGCGGCAAGTTCCTTGTTATGCTCTTCAAGTCGGATGATATCTTCTTGTAATTGATCATATTGTTTTTTTAATTCAGATAATCCGCAATCCGGTAATTTTGCATGTTCAGCATCAATATTTATAGGCGTCCCTTCTTTTGTTATCGTGATAAAATACTTTATCGACTGATATTCGTTAATAAGAATCGCATTATATTCTTCAAGCCATTCATTGTTAAATTTTGAGTCCGGACAAGAGAAGAATGATATTTCATATCCGGCCTTTTCCAATTGGTCTATACGTTCATAAGAAAAATCACCCCATATCTCAAGATAAGAAATATCTTTTAATAATACTTGCTTTATACCATTCAGTTCACTCCTTTTTTCCAACGATTTTTCTATCGTATCAACCAACTTAAACCCATCTTTCTCTTGTAACGGTTGGGCAGGAGCCAATACAACATCTTTTTCTGATTTTTCAGAAGCTTCATTGATCTTTTTAAGCATATCAATCAATGTTTCCACACGCTTACGCTGTGAAATCATATCCTGTAAATCTGTACGATGTGTAATCGATTGAGTTTCCTGGATATGGACAACACCCAAGTCCTGAAGAGTAGTAAGAAATGAATTATACTCCTTATGATAAATCATAAAGGCATATTTACGCATCTTTTTAATCATGATTTAGCCTCCTCTCCATTTTGTTTACGTTTCTCAAGGTTATCACGCATAATTTTCTGAGATGCCTTAGACAAGCTTTCTTCGTCTTCCATATATCGTTTCACCTTGCGGATTGCATCCTGATAACCCGGAATCTGAACTTTCTCAAAAAGATTTACTTTTTGGGTTGTTTTCTTCCTTGCATGTTCCAGTAAATCCAGCTTCATACCTGTAAATTCGGCTTCAATGCCGGTACGCGCCAATAATTTCAATAGTTGAATACCTTCCGTATACCAGGCAGGTGAATTGAACAGGCTGTAATATCCGACTTCGAAGTTAATTTCATCCAACACAGGAATGATAACACCGGCAAACTTTTTTGAAGATAAAAAAACGTCGTTCACCTTTATGAGATCAGGCTTAAACTCATTCCATAAAGCAACCATACTATTATAGCTTTGAATCTCTTTTTCAAGCTGGAGTTCCAATCTTTGCATTTCATCTTTGGTACGCTTTACTTCCATACGCAAAGCGCTTTCCTTACTCTTTATAGTAGGCAAAGAGCGCTCACGAACCTTCAATTGTTTATCTAATTGCTGGAGTGATGTTTTATTATATTGAAACTTTATTGCCATAATTATTTAGTCGTTAGTAGTTGGTAGTTAGTAGCTGATTGCCGTTCTTTGTTTGCCAGTAATTTCCACTGGCTACAATCTACTTACTACTAACTACGCTTTAAATTATTTCTTCCAGTATTTATCCATCAATTCCTGTTTGATGTTTACCTCTGCCGGCGTAAAGTATTTTTCAAACAACCCCCAGGCAACATCCAACATTTCTGTGGTATCAAGATTGACATCGATGGCCAACAGCTTTCCCGAATAATCTTTAGCAAAAGCAAGCGTACGATCATCATAATCTGTCAGGTCAAAACCATTCTCCATTTTAGTCTTCGCATTAGCCGCATCAGCATATAAACGAACGGCCGCATTCATTACCTGTGGATGGTCTTCACGTGTTTTTTTACCTGTAACCAACTGTTTCAAACGTGATAAGCTCCGGAAAGGATCGACAATAACCTTTCCGATATCACTATCGCGACGAAGATACAACTGCCCTTCGGTTATATATCCTGTATTATCAGGCACGGCATGCGTGATATCTCCACCGGAAAGTGTGGTTACGGCGATGATTGTAATTGAGCCCCCTGATGCAAACTGCACGGCTTTCTCATAAATCTTTGCCAAATCCGAATAAAGTGAACCCGGCATTGAATCTTTAGATGGAATCTGATCCATACGATTCGAAACGATTGCCAATGCATCCGCATAGTTCGTCATATCCGTCAGTAAGACCAATACCTTTTCATTCTTCTGGACAGCAAAGTACTCAGCTGCCGTCAGTGCCATGTCCGGAACTAAAATACGCTCAACAGATGGATCTTCGGTTGTATTAATAAAACTCACAATACGATCCAGGGCCCCGGCATTACTAAATGCATTTTTAAAGAACAAATAGTCATCATTTGTCATCCCCATGCCACCCAAAATAATTTTATCCGATTGGGCACGCAAAGCAACCAACGCCATTACCTGGTTAAAAGGCTGGTCGGGATCTGCAAAAAACGGAATCTTCTGTCCGGTTACCAGTGTATTATTCAGGTCGATACCGGCAATACCCGTTGCAATTAATTCAGATGGTTGCTCACGACGAACCGGATTTACTGACGGTCCCCCGATTTCAACTTCTTCACCCTCTATTACAGGTCCTCCGTCAATCGGATCACCATATGCATTAAAAAAGCGTCCGGCCAACTGCTCACCTACCTTCAAAGAGGGAGCTTTACCCATAAATACGACTTCAGCATTGGTAGGGATACCTTCTGTTCCAGTAAAAACCTGTAACGTCACTTCATCACCGGTTATTTTCACAACCTGTGCCAGCTTACCATTTACAGAAGCCAGTTCATCATTCCCAATTCCTGAAGCCTTCAGCGAACAGGTTGCTTTTGTAATCTGGGTAATCTTTGTATATATTTTCTGAAATGCTTTTGTTGCCATATTATTTAATTTTCTTGTCTTTCTTCGAGAAGTTCTTCCAATTGCTCATTAAATGCCTCGAATTGTGCACTTTTGAACTCCGAGTAATTCATTTGCCTGAAGATATTGATCATATTTTTAAAATATTCCATTACTTCATCGAACGTTTCGAACTTAAATGTAGTATTACATATTTTCACCACTTTATCCAACATGTATTCCTGCCGTTCCAATGGCGTAACAGCATCCACTTCATCAAATGCATCCTGCTGTAGGATTACAAAGTCTATCAGTTCTGATTTCCAGAATACTTCATGATATTCAATAGGGACACCATCATCTCCCAAAATATTGATCTGTTCAGCGATCTCCTTACCTCTCAACATTCTGGTTTTAATCTCATTCACTTTATCAATCCAGGCCGGTGAAATATGATTCGAAATGTATTCCTGGAATTCCGGATACTCCAGATATTTAGAATAGCTATCAATCGGATTAACCGCCGGATAACGTTTTTTATCCGCACGTTCCTGCTCTAATGCATAAAAACAACGCGCTACTTTCTTGGTATTTTCCGTAACAGGTTCTTTTAGATTTCCTCCCGCAGGAGATACGGTACCAATAAATGTAATTGAGCCGGATGACCCGTTACTTAATTCAACATAACCGGCACGTCCATAAAAATTAGCAACAATAGCCGAAAGGTCCATTGGGAATGCATCCGGACCGGGAAGTTCTTCCAAACGGTTTGACATTTCACGCAAAGCCTGAGCCCAACGCGAAGTTGAATCCGCCATCAACAATACTTTCAATCCCATACTCCGGTAATATTCTGCAATCGTCATAGCTGTATAAACCGATGCTTCACGGGCTGCAACAGGCATGTTTGAAGTATTTGCAATAATAATGGTACGTTCCATCAATTTACGACCCGTATGCGGATCTACCAGGTGAGGAAATTCGGCAAAGATTTCCACTACTTCATTAGCACGTTCACCACATGCCGCCATGATCACAATATCAGCCTCTGCCTGTTTTGAAATCGCATGCTGCAATACTGTTTTACCCGTACCGAACGGACCGGGAATAAATCCGGTACCACCCTCAACTATCGGGTTCAATGTATCAATCGTACGTACACCTGTTTCCAGTAATTTATAAGGACGAGGTTTTTCTTTATAAAGTGTGATCGCTTTTTTTACCGGCCATCGCTGAACCATTGTTACCGGAACATCTTTGCCTGCTTCGTCGGTTAAAACTGCAATCTCTTCATTAATCGTGTATTGCCCTTCATTAACAATACTTTTTACGGTATATATACCTTCAAAAGTAAAAGGCACCATGATTTTATGAGGTTGGAAATTTTCATCTACTTGACCTAACCATGCACCGGCATTTACTTTGTCGCCTTCACTGACGAAAGGTTTAAATGACCATTTTTTTTCTTCATCCAACGGGAAAGTATATTCTCCACGCCGCAGAAAAACACCTTCCATTTTATCAAGGTCATTTTGCAAACCATCATAATTCCGTGAAAGCATACCCGGACCCAATGTCACTTCCAGCATATGTCCCATGAATTCAGCTTCGTCTCCTACACGCATTCCACGTGTACTTTCAAATACCTGTGCATAAGCATTCTGACCAACAATCTTGATCACCTCCGACATCAATCTTACGCCACCTACGGAAATGTAACAAATTTCATTCTGAGAAACCGGTCCGTCAACTTCAATGGTCACTAAGTTGGAAACGATTCCTTTTACTATTCCTTTCGTCGCCATAATTTATTTAGTATTGTTTTTCTTAAACTCATCTAAAGCCTTCTCACTTCCTTTTTTCATTGCCCCGATTAATTCACGGAAAGTCTTCTCCCCGGTTACCTTATCTAAAGTGATCCAGCGTTCCAACATTTCCAGTTTGGCTAAATATGCAAATACACCCTCTATCTCAAAAGGATGAAAGAATGAATGTTCACTAAGCCATTCCCATTTAAAAGAATCAATCCTTTTCTCCCGGACATACAAATCGGATTCCTCAGCAATATTCTGTATTTCATTCCAATAATCCACAAAAACTCCTATACCAAAATCGCGGGCATTGGATATACGGAGATTCGTTGCAACTTCATTTTCTCCTACAATATACGAAGTGCGGTCAAGATCGTATTTTCTTGCGGAAATAGCAACCAACATATTGTTAATATTCAGATTCAGCTCAAACCAGGAAGCTATAAAAAGATTTTTGCATTTCATGCCATATGCGTAATAATATGACGATAACAAATCTTCCCATGAAATTTCAAAATCTTCATTTCTTTCGGTTACTTCCAGATACTTTTCGATGAATTGGACGAAGTATGAAGGAATACGCTTATTATCAGTCGGAATTCCTTCTTCTTTCATACGGGTAATTAACTCCCCCAATTCTTCCTGCGAAATACAACCATTAGAAATAAATTCCCGATCCGGATATTCAAGCTGATTTATTAAATTCTTATTATCATATTTTAAATAGAAAAGTTCTATCAGTTTCTTATCTTTTCCATTCAAAGTGAGGTCAGTTTCTTTATGAAAATCGGCAACCGTCAAAGGCAGTTTACTATCATCTAATGAGATTTCAGGAAGTCCGGCTATTAAATAATAATACTTCCCCATAATTAAAACAGCATTTCAATCAATTTTGGACGTAAGAAATCTTTAAAAAAGGAGATAAATTCATCTTCCCCGAAAGTTACTTTATACGATCCGTCAGCAGGTACAATTGCAAATGAAGTATCTTTACCATTTACTTTTTCAATCTTGACACCCTTGTCCAACAAATCTTTTGCATTCGCTGTAAAATATTTTAATAATTCGTTGGCATCTGCCGTCTGAATACTTATTTTTTCGTTTTTTGCCCATTCTTTTGCCATTTCCAATATAACTTTCTGCATAAACGTTTTATCAGATGTGGCCGCTTTTACATTAGTTGTTGTAATCTCACCGGTAATGAGATTGGCAATTTCACTTTTCAAAGCTTCAACAGATTGATTGGCAAACAATTTCAATTCAGCTTCCGTGTTTTTTTTCAATTCGGCAGCTTGTTTCTCTGCCGCAGCAATAATGCGGTTTGCTTCGCTTTTCGCATCACGAAGTATTTTTTCTTCTTCCGACTTTGCCTCCAAAATAATACGATTAGCTTCTTCGTTACCTTTCTCTACACCTTCACGGTAAATTTTATCTGTCAATTCCTGAATTTTGGCATCCATATATAATAAGATTATTGATTTATTATCATAGCATTCATTCACAAATATACTTTCTTTCTGCCTTTAAACAACAGATTCAATTAAAAAAAAACAAAAAAAATTCTGTTTAGACCAGATGTCACTAAAAATAGACTACTTTCAAATAAGTATATCTTTCATATTGTCATTATTTACTACGAATTAATGTAAAATTCATAGATTTACAGTTTCGTATAATGATTTCCTGTTTCATTTTTTACGTCTTTATATATTTTTCATTTTTGGTTGTTTTTAGATATTGTGACAACCTGCGCCCAAATCCATCAGCCTGTATTTAAACAACTTAACGATCAAACAGCTTATAAACGAATTCTACTAACTACTTTCTTTTTCTTAACTCCAAAGTTGCGAAACAACTGATAACTACTCGACTTCTTTGACTACTATATACAATAAATAAACCACTTTTGTTTGTAAAATTATTCCGAAGGAGATAATCAATGTTATCAGACAAAGCTATGCTCCTTTCCGGAATAATTAACCTAAATCTTTTTACCTAAAGACGAATACCAAAACCTAAATTTGCAGTCTGGATTCTCATTGTTGCATCATTTCCATATGCATCAATATGATGATGTAAAGATAATATGTGCTTCTCCTATATTTATCTGAAAAAACACCCAAAGGTTCCTTTTTGATACTGAAATGACAAATACAAACGCTGAAATGAATCCCGAAAATATACTCCTGATACAATAAAACTTATTTTTATAAAATTTCTAACAGTTACTTACACCCTTTTAAATAAAGATAATTACATTTGTAGATAGCAAGTTATTACCCATTGGTATAGAAGTCTGATCCGATAGATACCAATAAAATAACCTGTCATTCGTATATAAAAAAACAGAGAATATTAATTATTAATCTCTTAAAAGTTAGTCTTATGGAAAACATCTTCTACTTAGTGCCCGTCGCGGCCGTTACAGCCTTATTCTTTGCGTGGTATTTCTTTCGGCAGATGATGAAAGAAAGCGAAGGTACCGACACCATGAAAAAAATCGCACAGCACGTGCGTCAAGGTGCCATGTCGTACTTAAAACAGCAATATAAAGTTGTGATTATCGTATTTATTGTGCTGGCAGTATTATTTGCAGTAATGGCTTATTTCGGACTACAAAATAGCTGGGTGCCATTTGCCTTTCTGACCGGAGGCTTTTTCTCGGGTTTAGCAGGATTCTTTGGTATGAAAACAGCTACATATGCATCAGCACGTACGGCTCATGCAGCTTCAAAATCGCTGAATAAAGGATTACAGGTTGCATTCCGCTCCGGTGCAGTAATGGGATTAGTTGTAGTAGGGCTGGCCCTGATAGATATTTCAGCATGGTATATGATACTCAACTTTTTTGTAGAAGAGGCAGATACAGCCCACAAAATGATGTTTATCACGACTACAATGCTGACATTTGGTATGGGAGCTTCTACCCAGGCTTTGTTTGCCCGTGTTGGAGGCGGTATTTATACAAAAGCGGCAGATGTAGGAGCTGATCTGGTTGGAAAAGTAGAAGCCGGTATTCCGGAAGACGATCCGCGCAATCCTGCTACGATTGCTGATAATGTAGGGGATAATGTAGGGGATGTAGCTGGCATGGGTGCCGATCTATATGAATCATATTGCGGTTCTATTCTTGCAACAGCTGCACTGGGCGCTTCTGCATTTATGCTGAACCCAGCTATGCAAACAAAAGCTGTTTTTGCACCCATGATTATTGCTGCCGTAGGAATTTTCCTTTCTATCTTAGGAATCTTCCTGGTAAAAACAAAAGAAAATGCCAATATGAAGCAACTGATGGCAGCTTTGAACAGGGGGGTAAACATCAGTGCTATCCTGATTTCCATATGCACTTTCTTTATTCTCTATTTGCTGGGATTAGAAAATTGGTTAGGAATCTCTTTTTCGGTAATCTGCGGGCTGATTGCCGGAATCATTATCGGACAAGGTACCGAGTACTATACATCTCATTCATATAAACCGACACAGAAAGTTGCAAAAAGTGCGGAAACCGGACCGGCTACCGTAATTATTTCCGGTTTAGGCCTGGGTATGATCTCAACGGCAATTCCGGTAATCACCATTGTAGTAGCTATTATTCTTTCCTTTTTATGTGCTATTCAATTTGACACAGCCAACATGCTGGCTCCTGCCAACATGTCATTAGGACTTTACGGAATTGGTATTGCTGCCGTAGGAATGCTTTCAACATTAGGTATCACACTGGCTACAGATGCCTATGGTCCCATTGCCGACAATGCAGGAGGAAATGCTGAAATGAGTGGTTTAGGCCCCGAAGTACGTAAACGTACCGATGCATTGGATGCACTCGGAAATACTACTGCTGCAACCGGAAAAGGCTTTGCTATCGGCTCAGCTGCATTAACAGCCCTGGCATTATTGGCTTCCTATATCGAAGAAATTAAAATCGGATTGCTCCGCCTGGTTGAAAGTTCCGGTGACGGCTTGGTACGTGTCGGTACGGAAATGCTGGACAAAGCAGCCATCAGTTCTGCTTCGTTTGCCGATTTTATGGAATACTATCAGGTAACACTGATGAATCCCAAAGTATTGGCTGGTATGTTTATAGGCGCTATGATGGCTTTTCTGTTCTGTGGCTTGACAATGAATGCCGTAGGACGCGCTGCACAGAAAATGGTTGAAGAAGTACGTCGCCAGTTCCGCGAAATTAAAGGTATTCTGACCGGAGAAGCAGAACCTGATTACGCAGAATGTGTCGAAATCTCCACAAAAGGTGCACAACACGAAATGTTGTTTCCTTCTTTACTGGCTATTATTGTTCCCATTCTTACAGGAGTTATTTTAGGTGTAGCCGGAGTAATGGGGCTGCTGACAGGCGGACTCGCAGCCGGATTTACCTTGGCTATCTTCATGGCAAATTCGGGTGGAGCCTGGGATAATGCAAAAAAATATATTGAAGAAGGGAATCTGGGAGGAAAAGGATGTGACGCTCATAAAGCAACTGTTGTAGGTGATACGGTAGGCGATCCGTTTAAAGATACTTCCGGTCCCTCATTAAATATCCTTGTTAAGCTAATGAGCATGGTAGCCATTGTAATGGCCGGACTAACTGTTGCCTGGAGTCTGTTATAATAAAAGAAAAGGTGCAAGCGGAAAGAAAAATATATCTTTCAGCTTGCACTTATATAACATCCTCATCAATTCACCTCATTTTGAGCAGGTTGATTTGCTTTTGATAAAGATATAACTTATCGGGCAAACTAATTTTATGAATCTAATTCCCCCCATACAATTCATCCGGAACATTTGACCATCTCAAATCATCTTTCTATAGTCTCCATCTCTTTTCTTCCGGAATCCATTGCTCAATAGAGCCTTTATAGAAAAAATATTTTCTTCAGAAGGATCTGCCGATATTTCACTTCCACCTAACTCTATGATTTTCGCTTCCAACTTCTGAATGATTACTTTACTAACACCTTTATTCAGATAGTCTTCCTCACCAATCAAATAACCAATCTCAAAAGTGTGATTTTTTTCGGCAACATCACCATATAAATCCTCAAAATCGTGTCCTTCTTCCTCCAAATCTTTCAGAAAAAAGCAATCAACATAAAGACAATATCCTATTTTCTTATCTTCGTAACAGACTATAAAATGCTTTATGAAATCATACTTACCATTTCTATTATTTACTTCATCCAACCAAGCATCCCTTTGTTCTTTTCCGTCCGGGCATAACCATTTATAGATATATTCTTTATTCAACCATTTATCAAACAAAGAAATATCTTCATCATACAAAGGCTTTAATGTGATTTCGTCCTTATCAATCATAAACTCATTTTATTCAATCCGATTCCCTTTCAAGTCTATAAAAAAAGTTTCACCATTTAGTTTCACCTTTGCTTTGCCGTCTTTATTAAAATAGCGGGCATCATCATATATAAATGGAATAACTTCTTTGCCTGTTTTATCTATAAAACCGCATTTACCCTCTATACACACTGCTGCCAACTCCGTTTTGGTAAACGACCATGCAGGATTATATATACACGGAATAACTTCTTTCCCTGTTTTATCTACATACCCCCACCAACCATTCAAGCGGACTAATGCCAATCCTACAGAAAAAAGATGGGCATAGTCGTATATAAACGGCACAACCTCTTCGCCTGTAGCCACATCTATGAAGCCCCATTTACCATTATCTTCAGTCGGCACCAATTTGCGCGTTTCGGATGCTAAATCCTTTTTAATTTGCTGTTTAGTCATTTCTCACTTCAAATTTGATATGATCAATTAGCGAGTCGTAATTGTATCACTTTATTATCATTATTGATAGATTCTGAAATACAAATGTAGTGAATTATGTGGATTACATTATCATTTCATATAATCCAAACCACTTCAAATGCTCACAAGGCAATTCCAAATCAATACTGACAGGCGCAAACTGGAAAAGTCTTTGCAGAAATAGAACAGCCGGCACTAATAAGATAAATAATGCTGATCCGCTACAGACGTTTCATCACCAAATCCGGACATTTCATACAACCAACCCCCTATTTTATAAAATGTAAATAAATAGATAATAATTATCAATCCGGAATGCTATATCTTTGTAATACAAAAGAACGAAGCATGTCAAAGTATCTGGTGCATAATGGTGAGGTAATTGAAAATAAACCAAAAAATAAATCGATCCGCCGTGCGCTTGCTGTCAGAAACGAACGCATACTGATGATAGAAAGCAAAAACAGGGAATCATTCTACGATTTTTCAAATGCATTAATAGATATAGGCATATCAGATGCCATATATCTGGTAGGAGGAAATGCTTATGGATGGTACTATAACAAAGACTATGTCCGCCACGAATTTGGCGAAATACAACCGGATATTCCGGAAAACATATCGTATATAATCTGGCGATAAATAAGAGACTGTTTAAATTTTATTGCTAATCTTGTTTTGAGTTATTTTGGGATAGATTTTTCGATTTTTACTGGCAGATTTAGCGGGCTAAATCAAGAGAGAAAAGTGAAAAATATGCCCAAAAGAGCCAAAACTGATAGCAACATTTTCGTCAAACCGAGTGCAGAGCTCAAGCTCGCTTGAGAT
This sequence comes from Tannerella sp., assembly GCA_031285565.1. Taxonomy (GTDB): domain Bacteria; phylum Bacteroidota; class Bacteroidia; order Bacteroidales; family Tannerellaceae; genus Tannerella. The sequence continues at coordinate 23,484 of JAITVY010000066.1, forward strand.
ATGCCAAGATGAGAAAATGCCTAATGCAATTGAAAGATTATCGTAAATAATCTCCATAAATGCCTATCGTTAAAATTTAAATAGTTTCTTAATCTCTTAAAATGAATTATAGCATTGATCCAGGGCTGAAAATGCCCCGGCCTGGAATTCCTATGTCTTATCTGAAAATTCAAAAACAAAAATAGATATGAAAACACTAAAAAACCTCCTAATGGTAATTGCCGGGATAACATTTAGTACATCCTGTATGAAAACATTAATCAGTCCGGTCTCCGACGAATCCTTTATTGCATCTGTTCCGACTGTCGATTCACTTGCACAAGCCATCGATTCAGTAAATATAACAGAAACAGTATCATCCGAAAAACATATTTACCTAACTATAGACGATGCACCGTTTAACGGAAGTGAATATATCGATAGTGTAATCTCCAAAGCCAGAGTAAAAGCCAGTATTTTTATGATTGGAAATATGGTAAATGGAAGCAGCCGGTTTCAACGTTACCATAAAATGTTAAAGAAAAATCCATACATAGAACTATATAACCATAGCTATTCACATGCCAATCACCGGTATGCAAGTTATTATCAAAATCCGGAACAAGTGGTAAACGATTTTGAACGCAACAGTGCAGAATTTAATTTGTCCACACAGATCGCACGTCTGCCGGGACGTAACCTGTGGCAAATTGGCGACCGAAAAAAGAATTACAAGCAAACTGGAGCCGAAGCAGCGACTCTGCTGGCAGAAAAAGGCTACAAGATATTTGGTTGGGATGTAGAATGGAAATACGATCATACCAATTTTACACCACTACAAACAATAGACGAACTGGTTGAAGAGATAGAGAATGCCTACAACTCCGACACATTCACATCAAACCATGTCGTACTGTTAATGCACGACCAAATGTTTGTTAAAAAGACCGAAGAAAATGACCTTTCCAAACTCATCGAAAAACTGAAAGCAGCCGGATACACATTTGAGTATCTGAGAAGTTATCCCGAATTAGCTGCTAAGTAAAAAATCAGACAATATATGATTGCCAGTTTCATATCTGTATCATTAAAACAACCAACATCCAAGACAACTGACCTCCGATCTTGGGTAGTGAGCCTTCAATAGTTGAAAGTTGAAAATGAAAAAGACATTACCACACTAACTTATACCCAACCCCCTTCACCGTAACAATCTGTATAGACGGATCCTTCTTCAGATATTTGCGCAGTGTAGTGATATACGTATCAAGACTTCGCGAATAAATCAGCCCGCTACTACCCCAGTTTTCCTCTAAAAGTTGATTACGTTCAACAACGTTTCCTTCTTGAACACATAATGCATATAAGATGGCATTTTCTTTTTTATTAAGCTGAATATCATCATCAAATCCCTGTAGTACATTCTTAGCCGGATGATAACGATATTGCCCGATTGTAAATATATTATCGGGTATATGTTGGGTCGGGATATTTTCAGGCTGCTTATCCATATTCTGTCCTGCCTCTCCATGGCGATATATAAACCAAAGACAAACGATCGACAGAAAAACTAAACCAACTGTACAAAATAATGTCTCACTCATACGACCGAATACAATAGCTGGCGTAATCTCCAGAATAGCCCGGAGAGATTCCTTATCCGAAATTTTAATAAAAAGAAGAGTTCCCTCATCCGACACTAATGGTCTTTTGTCAGGCAACAAAGATGTATCCAGTATATCACCTGTTTCTGTATCAAACCGTTCAACAACAAAATAAATAGGAATATCTTCATCATGCAGAATTCCTGCGAATAAATCCGATAAACAATTGATATTCATCGGAACAATATGTTCACGTAAATCAAAAAAGACCCGGTTGATCACATTCTCTATAGAATGTCCTGAGATATTATTATATACAATCGTATCAGGTTCCGGACATTTCCGGACAATCAAAATCTCCTCTTTTCCACAACTTTCGATCGTTACAGCTCCCGGATTCACAATATCCACTACCGGAACACGATACGTTTGCTCTTTTTGGTAGGCCTGTTCAAACGCCTCCTGACCATACACCAGTAATTGTTCATATTTGAACTGATAGGTATGATACATCCAAATGCACTGTAACACTATCATAGAAAAAAAACCTACCACAAAAAAAAGCCGTAAATAAGATCTTTTTTTAACCGAATTCATATCTCTCATTTAAACAAAATTCATACAAAGATATTTAATCTATCTGTTTAGACAATTGACAATCAAAACCCCGAATAGACAGAACAACCTAAATAACAATAGAATAAAAAATAGTTTGACATACATTTGACTGTTTTTTAACGTTAATTTAAATATATCACCAATACAATCTGATTGTTTTGATAATACTTCAACAATCATTTGAATAGAAATCCTTTTATTCCGGGAATAAACATTTCACTTTTGCATTGTAAATATTAATCCTTTATAGAGATGAAAAAAAGTATGTTTTTATTAGTAGCGTGCATGGTATTCGGTATAATACATGCACAGGAAAGCGCAAAAAATGAAGAAAGTACTAACACCGGTATTGAATTCAACAAACTGGTACACGACTTTGGTACAGTCATTGAACCAGACGGCATTCTCGAATGCGATTTCATTGTGACAAACAACAGCGATCAACCACTTGTTTTAACCCGCGTCTCTGCTGGTTGCGGGTGTACGGTACCCAATTGGACAAAAGAGCCTATCAAAGCCGGCGAAAAAGGATTTGTAAAAGTAACCTTCGACCCGAAAGGAAGAAAAGGCAATTTTACAAAATCATTAACTGTATACACAAGCGATGATTCCTCCCCTACCCGGCTAAGCGTTAAAGGTTCTATAGAACAAGCTTCTGTAGCTCAAAAATAAGTCTGCAAGTCAGTAGTCAAAGAAGTTATCACTGAATGCATATGGAGAAGAGAGTTTCATTCCACTTAAAATTGAGATGAACTCTTCTCCAATTGCTTCCTGCTATTTATCAGCACAATGCGATACATAATAATCAAAATACTTGCAATTCGACTGCACCACATCGAAGAATTTTGTTTTCCGGTATTGCATTAATTCTTTAAAATACCTGCGTTCCGAAATCAGTATTCCATCTCCTTTACTATATCGCCAAATATTATAATAATTATTTGAAATATTATATGCCAGCAGCTCACATTTGGAAAGAGCAAATACAATTCGCGCTTTCAATTCCTTATCCGAAGTCTTTTCGTAAGCATTTTCAAGATATCGCTGTGCTATCGGACTCGGATCCTCATAATAACTCCTGTAATATTTAAAATAAATCTGGTTTCCCGGATCAGGTTTGTTATACAACTGATAACGTTCTGAATAAAACCCATTATCAGAGTCAAACCGCAGTACATGCCTGAAATAACCTCCTTCCGAAACATTATAGAAAAAATTTCCAAGTAAATAATTGGCTTTGGCAGCCCGTCCATTCTTTGATTGCCCAATCTTATCCAATGCAATCAAAGCATCAACTAATTCCTCAAAATTCATCATTTCATTAATAAACGAAAATTCCGAAAGGTAGTCCTCCTCCATCGTATCTGGACAATCAAAACATTCAATCCGGTTATAACCGAAAATCATCAAAGGCAATAAAAATGATTTGTTATAGTTTGTTTTAGCAAATGAATCTGCAGCTTTATCTAATTCCCCATGCGTCAGATAAACAATTCCGGACAAATATTCCAGATATCCCTCTACATCTTCCACTCCGGCCATTGACACTGATAACAAATAATCTTCCCACTTATTCTTATTCGGTTGATTATAAAAAGAATCAATAGCATTTATCAACATTAACTGTGGATTATTTTCCAAAACCGTAAGTTTATTACTCAACAAAAACGATTTGGCATAATCCTGTTGAAGATAGTAACGGTTAGCCAATACATCTAATATAAAAGCCTTGGTAGAATATACGGAATGTATCACATTTCCTGAATAAAAATCAGTAGGCAAATCCAGCTTCAACATTTCCGGATATTTCCTGAATAAATCGGATTCAACAGCCGAAGTAATCTGTGGATGCTTACAAATATCAATATACATTGCCAAATATTGCTTCTGTCGTAGATAAAGTTCATCGTTTGTATTCACCCGGTCAAGCATCTGCTGAGCTATTACAAAATCTTTCTTCAGAAAATTCAGATAAGCAGCCGTAATAAACCAATAATTTTTATCAGTAATCGCTGTCGAAGTCGCCATCCTATCAACTAAACCAAGCAATTGCTGAAAAAAATCATTGATCTTTCCATCATCAATCACCGGATATCGTTTATCAATAGCTTCAGTTCCTACATTCGGATTTCTCCAATAATAAACAGGCATTATTTCCCGTTCAATCTGGTTAATCGCCCTTGCAACCAATACTTTCCCCTGAATAGCATCAGGAGACGCTACTAATATTTTTTCAGCTTCATTCAACGGATTATTGAAAGAATAATATCCCAATAACAGATAAATATTATTCACCTCATTTTGCGTTTGTGCCTTATCAAAAAAAGTATTAAAATCTACATTCTCATTAAATGAGATTGACGACAAAGCACTGGTTTTCAAATCACGGGAATGAATAAACACATGAAAAAAATTCCAGATAGCCACTTCCGTATCCCCCAATCCTCTTTGTGCACCTGCCAGTTGTGATAAAGCATGATAATACATAGCCGGTTTGTAAGTCAATGATTCAACATACTCATCAAAAAAAGCAACTGCATCTTCATAGCAACGGTTATAATGTGCAAAACGTACCAGCTGATACCCATAACGCAATTTCAATTCTTTATCCTTTACTTGTTTCCAACCCAATTTCAGTTCATCAATAACCATCTCATAGTCTAGCTGATCAGCCGTATATGATACGTCTATATCCGAAGAATACCAGTTATTTTCCGATTCTGTAATTTTCATATAAGGCTCAAGGCTCTTTGCATAAACAAGATACCGGAGAGCTGCTTTATACTTTTTCACGAAGGAAGGAGTTATAAAGTCCAACTTTTCATCTGCCGCTTTTTTCCCTTCAATCAATGCCTCCACATCTTCCATGCCAGCTTTAAACACAAGATAATATGTTTGTTCATAAGTCAGGCCCAGATAATGCTCCCATTCTTCTATGTTTTCATTCTTATTTACAAACTGATGCCCGTTTGCATTATAATAACGTAAATCAGAAGTCCGCAGAAAAGGAAAATACTGCGGATCATCAATCAACTCCTGCATAAACAGATTGTAATACTCATAATCAGGCTCATAATAATATCCGCAAGCCGATGCCCTCAGAGCCGTCACGCATGTAAAAAAAATCAGTAATAGCCTTTTTATCATAATTATTGTAATTGTTGTATTGTATATTGAGTTAAAAACGGCGCATCCAGATGGTAATAAATAATATCATAAGGCTGCCTTATCTTTTGATGCAGATACAATTTTGCTTCTTCCAGAAGTTCAGGCGAAATAGTTTCTACCTTCACTGTAAAACCTTTGTTCAGGTATATTCCTCGAAAAAAGGTATCTGTTGTTACTTCAAACAAATGATCACCCTTCTCTTTGAAAAAACTCATATCCAGATCACTTCCAGACACATTATTGATCAGTCTTATTTTTCCCAGATGATTGGTGACAATCGCCCAGGAATAAATAGGCAAAGCAATATCAAAATCCAACGGATAATCCCCGATAGAAACCGTATAATTTTTAAGCAATTCAATATCAAGGATCGAGTTCCTACCGGATTCTTCCGTCGGATCAGAAGTTGCATAACACATCAGATAACCTTTATCAACCGGAGGAACACCCGTCTTCTTACTAAATTTAATCTGATGCAAACGAAGCGTACAGGAAATCTGTTTGCCGGATGCCCGTTTCAATTCCTCAAGAAAATGAAAATAAGTATCCCTCGTATTTTCTGTCCAATCACAGTCTATCTGTATCTCTGCGATTTCCGGCAACAAATTCTTAGCACGGATATCCTCTGTTAAATCAGATATGTTTTTTATCAACAAATCAAGCTGCCCTTCAGATATCCCTGAAAACGTACGATTCGTAATAAAAATAACCGGAATATATTGTGCATCCAACATACCCACATCAAATGAACGTACTTTTGCCAATGGAATGATCTGTCCGTCCTGCTTGTCTACGTCAAAAAAACGAATATAAAGCTTCTCACTGTTTAGCCTCTTAAAATAATCCTGCTCTACCTCACCTATGGAGATATTCGTCTTCCAGTAGTAAAACTGAATCCCATGATCTACCGGCTTGTGGCAACCAGCAACCAAAAGCAAAAAACAGCCAAACAACAAAGAACAAAACAATCTATTAATAAATACATTATATCTACTTCCCATTAGCTCCAAAAATAAAAAACGGCCAAAACAAGGTATGTCTGAAATTTTCTGTAATTTGTACGAAATTAGTCATATATTTAACGTATTCAAATCATAGGCCAACTTATTTTTTATAATTTTATCCTTCAGATATAAAACAGATAAAATCAACAACATAATATATTGATATGATGATTATTTTCCCACAATTCCATATTATTCTAATAAAAAAATGATCGTATGAAACAACTATATTTTATCATCCTGTTTTTATTCTTTAGCTCCGTCATCGTCGGACAGGAAATCATACTTCAAGAACCTGACAATTTAAATCCTGAAACAACCAAAAGTAATATACTAACAGCCGACATTGATCAGGATGATACCATAGATTCATTATATTACGATTACCAAAAACAAGCTATTGTATGCTCATTATCATCACATTCATTCGAAAAAACAGAACTTGATTTTCCAAACGAATATTATGGAACAAAAGTCAGTATCTCTGCCTATAAAGGTGGCATTAATATAGATATGCTGCATATGCGGGCTTTTAACTACGAATCGTATGGTTATGACCCTGAAACCGGACGCTTCCGACTGGAATCCCTATCACACGAAAATCTGGGTAATGCTCTCAACGACGGAAGCGGAACCTATTCGATGGATTTTATTACAGGCGATTTCACAGCAGATTGGAACTATTTCGACATAGAAGCTGATTCGCTGGTCTCTTTGCCAACGATAGAACTCAATATGCATATTCCACCTGTCTATTGGGACGACTCTATTGCTTATATTCCCGGATATGACTTATTTGACTCATATAAAGAAGCATACACACCAGGATACACAGATACATTACAATTTATAGCGTTCAACAATGATTATGATATATCAATACTTATCGGTAAAACAGAAAATGAAGAATATACCATGCCTGTTCAATATGACCCCGGCAATATTTATAAAGGCGATCTGATTACTGCTTCTGTCGAAACTGTGATCTATCACGAACCCGGAGACAATTCATATTATGCAACCAACATGATAACACACATCGATAAAATAAAACCGGGCAAGTTATCCCTCTTTATGGAAAACAATAAAAAACCGATTCGGTTTTCCGGAATACATACAGAATATTGGAGATATGAATATCGTGCACCGAATGACGTAATGTATTTCCTCGCCAATACTACACAGCCTGAAATAATTCGTGCTCTAAATACCACTGGTGAGTTAGAAGTTGAATTCTCAACAGCACCTAAAGAATATAGTGAACAGAACGATTGCCTTATGGCAACCATTCGTAATCATCACAAAAACAAAACTAAAACAATATGCAAATTAATAATAATATTCAATGGAGATTATTCATCCTATTATCTGTTCGACGAAAAATCTCAGCAATATATACCCCTTAAAGTTGAAAATCAGTAATTATTACACGAATTTCTACATCTTTATAACCTTTTGTGATTTTATTCCATTAGGAGTTTCAATCAAAAGAATATAAATTCCGGCATTCAAACCGGAAAAACTCAACGAATAATTATTTGTGCCTTCAGGCAATCGTACCTGTTTACACAACTTTCCGGCCAACGAATAAACAGCTACCGATTTTACTTCTAAACTCCCCTTAATATACAATTCATCATAA
>JAITVY010000074.1 GCA_031285565.1 Tannerella sp.
TATACTTTTTGATTTGCCACTCGGACGTTTTATTCGAGGTTTATTTTATTATTCTTCAACATTTTAGATCTTCTCTTTCATTCTATCCTTTTTATACCTTTTGATCTTCCCCCTGTACAAGCATACCTATTTATAGTGTACAGACTCTGGAACAGATAAAACGCAGCACATGTGTAGAACGAAGCTGGTATAATGCAATGCTGTTAACTTCGCTGGGAATATCAGCAGGTATCGACTTTGTCCCGGCCAGAGGAAACCGTAATAATCCGCATATATGGAATGTAATCATAACCGAAGACGGATCGTATCCGTTTGATTCGTACTGGTCTGACGAAAGATGGAGCAGCTATGCACATTATGACAACAAGTCGATTGATCAAGACTGGGGTAAATACCGTATGGCTAAAATATACCGTCACACCTACTCCACAAACCGGGAGATAGAAGACTGGACCTCTTCCGTCAAAAAAGAAGAAATTCCTTCGCTCTTTTTAAACAGCAAAATCAAAGATGTCTCTGTCGAATATTTCGATACCACCAATGTTACTATACAATTACCACAAACAGCAACCGGACTTCCGGATTATGTTTATATATGTGTTTATGGAAACAGATCGTGGGTACCGGTACAATGGGGAAAAGTCGATAAATCAAATAATCAGGTTTGTTTCGAAGGCATGGGACGGGATATTGTATATATGGTTTGCAAGTATAAAAACGGCATTCTGGAAACCATCACCGATCCTTTTTACCTGGATTATGAAGGACAAACCCAGCCGGTAAAAGAATCAGGCGAAACAGATGATTTATATGTACGGGCAATCGGTTTCTTTGTAGAAAAACAAGAGAAGCATACGTCGTTTTCTCCTCTAAAGAATGCAACCTTTGTCGGGGTAAGCGAAGACAATGCTTCATCCGACACGCTCCATACCGTATCGCTAAAATCAGATATATGGACTAATCAGATTGAATGCAATAACAAAGGCAAATACAGATATATTGATCTGTATCTACCCTCAGATACAGTTTCTTTATGTGAAGTTGCATTTTATACAACCCATAATAGTAGCCTTGTAAAAGTACCTGATACAGAATTAATCACAAAGTTAACCAGCATTCGTCCGAATGAACATCCCTCAATGATACTGGATAATTTATCCGCCACCGGTTTTCTGGGAAAGATTTCAGAAAAACAACCTCATCATAAAATCAGATTCGACCTGGGAAAAGAGTATGAAATCAGTGCCATCCGCTATACCCCTTACACAAATAGCATGATGAGAAACGAAAGCAGTTATAAATTATTCTATTGGAGCAATGGCTGGAAAGAGCACGATACACATACCGGAAATAATGGGGTGCTTATCTATGATTCTGTTCCTATGGGAACGCTGTACAGAATCGAAACCGAGGAAATTAAAGCACAGAGAAATATGGAACGAATCTTTCTGTATAAAGACGGCCATATATACTGGATGTGATAAAAAAAACAGTAAATTTGCCATCAGATTAAAAGCTTAAAATATGAAGAAATATATTGTAGTAGTTAGTGTTATTGTTGCTCTGATGACAGCATGTAATAGCACACGACAGGATGGAAATCAACGGGAAGATTCAACTCTGACAACAAATACGGACGCGACCAAAAAAGAAATTCCATTTCAGACAGCAGAAAGATACTTTGTAAAAAATACAGTAGAAAATAAAAACCTGACGTTAAAAATCACGAATCAGGAAGATTTTGATAACTATTTTGAAGCCGCAGCAACAATGGGCGAAAGCGGAAAGCCTACTGTGATAGACTTTTCAAAACAATTTGTTATCGCGATAATAGCAGAAAGTTCATCCATAGAAAAAAACATCATTGTATCAGATTTGACTTCAAAAGAAAATGAATTATCAGTTTCTTATAAAATAGATGAAAAAGGGGAAGAAAGATCTTATGTATCCCGTTCCCTCTCATTGATGATAGTAGATAACAAATACTCTGGAGAGGTAAAATTCGAAAAGCAATAATATGCTCATAACTCCACCAACAGGTTCATTTACATTTTTTCACTTATCAAACTAAAATAAATAGATTCGTCCTTTTCGGAAATAAACATAGTAGGCAAAAACAAGGTTAAAGGAAAAAGAATTATCATTAATTTATCATAAATACAGCCAGCTACGAAAAAATCGTAGCAAATTTAACTATATTTGCAGATATCAATAACCGATATCATTAAAGATGCAATTATTAAACATGCCAATCATAATACGTAAAAAAAGGAATATATTGCTTTTGTTATCTGCCATCGTATGCCTGAGTTGCACGCAACGTTCCGAAACCGAAAAGCACCAGAAAAACCGTGATAATATAATCAATGTTCACGATAGAGTAATCGAAATAGAGATGGAGGATGTGCTGATTGATGAATATGCTACATTATATCTGATTTCCGATTATCTGATTATCTGTGATTATGAGTCGCATGATAAAATGGTACACCTCTTTGATAAAAAAAACTTCAAATATATCACCAGTACAGCCAATAAAGGACAAGGACCCGGCGAGATCGCTAATATCGGACATATAGAGGCAAATGAAGCGGAACGCTTATTTTATGTCACTGATCATGGTAAACAACGGATATTCAGTTACAATTTAGACAGCGTACTCGTAAACCCGGATTATATGCCTGAAGTAAAAATGAAAATGAATGAAAGACAATTCCCTGCTAAGTATCAATATATCAACGATACACTCTCTTATGGATTAATTATTGAACCGATTGGTAATTCTGACTTCAGACCAACCGTGGGGCAATGGAATATGCAAACAGGAGAAATCAGCTTAATGAAATATACGCATCCGGAGATAGAAAAAAAACGTATTACGTTCGCTGTTTCAGTTGATAACGGAATCTATGTTGAATGCTATTGCCATCATGACCTGATGAGTATTTGTACATTGGATGGCAATCTAAAATATAACATTTATGGCGAAAAATGGGATAACCAAAAATCAAATAAATACATGTATTATGACAATGTGGCATTTTGCAAAGATAAGATTTTAGCTCTCTATGCGCCCGGTATAAATAATTTCGCTAAAAAACCGAATGGAGAAATAAAAGGAAACAACTCGACTCAATTCATTATTTTCGATCTGAATGGTGATTATATTCAGACCATTGAAACCGGCTACAAGATTTCCCGTTTTTGCTATGATGAAGACAATAACCGCATCATCCTGAGTATGGATGATGATATACAGTTTGGATATTTTGATTTGGCTGGGATTATAGAATAAAGATCACATACATTATGAATAAAATCTACCTCGTATTTTTAGTTTGTATTTTCCTGTCATGCAATAAGAATGTCCTGATTGACAACAAATATGGAACTCCGGTTGAATTAGAGAGGATAGTAACAAATGTGGATTTAGATGACAATACCTTAAATTCTTATAATCTATTGTCAACTCTCTATTACTCCTTCAAAGACTATATATATGCATATAATTATTTCACACATGCCATTGATATAATAAATATCACCGATAATAACGTTTCACATATTAAATTACATACGGAAGGGTCAAACGGTATTGCAGATGAAATAACCGGCCTTTATATAAGTTCGCCGGATAGCATTTGGATTGCAACAACGACAAATATTGTTCTTATAAATCCGGATGGAGAAATTATAAATAACCACTCGTTGCTTGAAAAAGATTCCGAAACCGCATTGATTATGTGTAACTTTTCTGTCTGTACATCAAAAATATACTACAATCCAAAAAGGAATTCTTTGTTTTACTTAGTAATGTCGGTAAATGATGACAAATCAACATTTTTCGCCGAAGAACATTTGTTATCTGATAATACCAAAAAGAAGTATCCCCTATCTTTCAATACCGATAAAGATGTAAGAAATAAATACGGTTGGAAACAATGCCCTAATATAACTTTCACAGAGTCAAATATTTTATACAATCTCCCCATAGAATCCAATGTGTATGCGATCGATATAGAAACAGGAAAAAATAGTGTATATGGAGGCAAAAGCCGGTGTACTAAAAATGAAGTCGATGAATTAAATCTTCCGTACGATTTCGAACAGGCAAACAGGCATTATTGCAATAATGTTCATTTCTTCGAAATCAATTATGATCCGGTTAATGATTTTTATTACCGGTTACATCTGGGTGAAATAGCGTATGATGCTACTCAGGATTTCGAATCAATCCTTAATAAGAAAGACATTTACTTAATGGTCTTTAATAACAAATTTGAAGTCATTAATGAGACTAAACTATATGATCAAAGATATGGCTTTCGAAATTGTTGGGGAGTAAGTAGCCAGGGATTTTTCATAACAAAAAGCAATCCATTTTACAAAGATGTCAACTTCGAACAATTTCAGACAGATATTTTTCATATAGAATAATTTGCGTCAAAAAGACACTTGTATGAAGAAAACAATCATTCTATTCCAGCTATTTATTTTATTTTCCTGCACACATAAAAATCCGAATCATAATGATTCCAGTCTATATGTCGATATAAAAAATCAACATGAAGTTTCTCTTTTTGATCTGTTCAGCCATATAGAAATCATCCCATTAGAAACCTCTGACCATTCATTATTGAAGAACGTAGACAAAATACTCTTTTATGAAAACAACTATTATATTTTAGATATCGAACAACATATATTGTTGCACTTTGATATTGAAGGAAAGTTTATTTCACAGATAGCAAAAGCAGGTGATGGTCCTGAGGATTATATTAATCTAAATGATTTTTTTATTGAAGGTCAAAATATTTATATTCTGTCTCCTATGGGTATCGTTTATAAATATGACCTGAATGGCCATTTACTAGATAAAATCTATTTAGAAGGGAAATCAATCAGTTATCATAAATTTGCACCTTTGAATGAAGACAAGATTCTTTTCTGGTCTAGTGTTGGTTATGATACAGAGCAACTAAGTTTATTTTCTCGCAAAGAAAATAAAATAATAAGTTATTTCTATAAAGACCATGACATTTTAAATAATTTAGCGAAGGATGTTTTCTATTCCTGGAACAATATGGTATATTTTTATAAACCTTTCCACAATGAAATTCGATCAATCAAAGATGATAATTTAACCGTTAATTATCAATGGGATTTTAAAGAAAACAATACCGGAGTAAAGAACATCGACCTCCCGGAAAATAATCCGGACCATTTACTAAATGCATTACAAAGCCTTGAAATACCTTATTTCTTCAATATGCAGGCTCAAACAAATCATTACTATTATGCACAACTTATATCGGGGCTTAAAAATACAAGTCATATATTCTATGATAAACAAACAGATTCTAGTGTAATTTTCAGAAAATTTAAAGAGGATCTGCATTTTAATCCGGTTTATTGGCACGAAGATTATGTAATAGGCATAACGAATCCTTTTTATTCAATAGACAAAATGATTAGCCCTGATATGATTGATGATATAGGAAAATCAAGATTCTTCAATTTAAAAGAAGATGATAACCCCTGCTTAATAAAATATCATTTCAAAAAAACAGCTTCCCTCCTGTTGATTATATGCAATCGATTGTAGGCGATGGAATCAGAGACTATACCAATGATTTATTGGGACAAAGAAGGTCAGCAGTCCATTGATCATAAAACAGCTTTCGATTACGAATTAATTTATGATAATGTTCCAAATAACGCATTACTTCTACTCCACAATCATACCCGTGGGAATCAGGAACACATTTCCACCTACGAAAACGGAAAACAAGTCTGGTGGTAAAAAATAATATTAAAATCTTTTAATTAAGAATTATAATCTATTACGAATATTTCGTAAGAACATTTTATTATATTTGCAAAATAAGAAAGAAAATCCGTCCAATCCCCCTGAGGAAAAGGCGCCACTTTTCCTTTCAAAAGAGAAGTTGACTTTAGAATTTTGAATTAAATAATGTGCGCATGAAATACAACCAACTACCTGCCATACTAACACTTATATGCCTGATAAGCTGTAGTGGTGCAAATAAAGGGGATAACGACGCTGAACAATCCGTTGAAACGGTTTTACCGGAAACAGCAAACGAAGTTACCACCACAACACTTCATACAACTGATTTCAATCATGAACTGATAAGTAATGGCAAATTATCAGCCCGTCGGTTCGTTGACTTACGGTTTGAAACAACCGAAGTCATTGCTGAAATCTATGTTAAAAACGGTGACCGCGTCAGTAAAAATCAAAAACTCGCCGAACTGGCCACTTTCCGGCTGGATAATCAGCTCGCCCAGCAAAAAGACGCACTCGACAAGGCCAAACTGGAACTTCAGGATGTGCTGATCGGGCAAGGATTTACGCTCAAGGATTCAAGTAACGTACCTCCGGCCACCATGCAGCTGGTACGAACCAAGAGCGGATACGATCAGTCCCTGGCACAATATGAACTGGCTGCATACGAAAGGCAACATGCCGTATTGACAGCTCCTTTCGACGGCATCGTTGCCAACTTATTCGCAAAACAATACAATACGTCTTCTACAGCCGATGTTTTCTGTACGATTATTGATCCTCGTAGCCTGGAAGCATCTTTTACGGTATTGGAAAGTGAACTGTCGCTGATAAAAACCGGCGACAAAGTAGAGGTTACTCCTTTTGCCATTCCTGATGAAAAAACCGAAGGACGCATCACGGAAATAAACCCGTTAGTAGATGCTAACGGCATGGTACAGGTGAAAGCTGCCGTTACAAATGCCGGAAAATTATTTGAAGGAATGAATGTCCGTGTCAGTATCTACCGCCCATTGACAAAACAATTGGTTGTTCCGAAAGATGCAGTTGTTCTACGCTCGGGCAAACAAGTCGTATTCACACTTGTCAACGAAAAAGCATACTGGAATTATGTACAGACAGGAGTGGAAAATGCAGGATACTATACCGTCACCGAAGGACTAAAAGAAGGAGATATAGTGATTACAAGCGGAAATATTAATCTGGCCCATGAAGCGCCGGTAGTAATTATTAATGATTAGTGGTCAATGATTAATTGAATTTGCCTATCTATCATTAATAATTAAACATTTACAATTATGCTTAAGTTCCTCCTACAACGCCCCATAGCAGTATTAATGGCTTTCACAGCCTGTTTTATTCTCGGTTTGGTAACTTATTTTACATTGCCGGTGTCGTTATTACCCGATATTGCCATACCTGAGATTACCGTACAGGTTTCGGGAAAGAACAGCTCTGCCAGGGAACTGGAAAATACGGTCGTAAAACCCATACGCCAGCAATTAATGCAGGTGGCCCGTCTACGCGACATTCAAAGCGAGACACGCGATGGAGCCGGACTGGTACGTTTAAGCTTCGACTTCGGGACAAACACCGATCTGGCCTTTATTGAGGTAAACGAAAAGATAGATGCAGCCATGAATTATCTTCCACGCGAGGTGGAACGTCCGCGTGTTATCAAAGCCAGTGCTACGGATATACCTGTATTTTACCTTAATCTGACGCTTAAGGAAGTTGAAAGTGGAAAATTGAAAGTGGATAATGAAAATCAGTTTTCAACTTCTAATGCCGAGTCAGGATATGATACAGAGCAATTCCTTGAACTATGTGAATTTGCCGAAACAGTCATCAAACGGCGTATTGAGCAGTTACCCGAAGTTGCAATGGTCGACGTTACCGGCCTGATGAGCCGTCAGCTACAAATCATACCCGACACGAAAATGATGGAAATGTCGGGCTTCACACTTTCGGAACTGGAATCCGCCCTTACCTCCAACAATATTGAACCGGGCAGTATGACAGTGCGCGATGGATATTACGAATACAACATCAAGTTCTCCTCTTTACTGCGAACAGTCGAGGATGTAGAAAATATTTATTTACGCAAAAATGAACGCATATTCAAGCTAAAAGACCTGGCACAAATACAGGTCGTTCCGGCTAAGCAAACGGGCGTTTCCCTATCAAACGGAAAAAGAGCAGTCACACTGGCAGTTATCAAGCAGGCCGACGAAAATATGGATGCAATGAAAGAGTCGTTACAGGAGGTAACCAACTATTTTTCATCCATCTATCCGGACATCGAATTCAGTATCTCACGCAACCAGACCGAATTACTTGATTATACCATCTCAAACCTGAAAGAGAATCTTTCATTGGGATTCATCTTTATCTGCATCGTTGCCATTTTATTCTTAGGTGATGTAAAAAGCCCTGCTGTGATAGGACTTAGCATGATCGTCAGTATTGTGACCAGTTTCCTCTTTTTCTATCTGTTCAATATGTCACTGAATATTATTTCCCTTTCAGGATTAATACTCGCCCTGGGAATGATGATTGATAGTTCAATTATCGTAACCGAAAACATCACCCAATACAGAAAAATGGGAAATTCACTCGAGGACTCATGTGCCAAAGGAACAACGGAAGTAATCACTCCCATGCTTAGTTCTACATTTACAACCATAGCTGTGTTTGTTCCCCTGGTATTTATGAGCGGCATTGCAGGAGCTATATTCTACGACCAGGCATTTGCTGTAACAGTTGGGTTGATCGTTTCGTATTTCACCGGTATTATGCTACTCCCCGTCCTTTACAAACTGGTTTACAGCATACCCGAAATAAAAAAAGGTTGGCTGAATAAAAAGTTTAACAATCCCATTAAAGAACACACCCTGGATAAGTTCTACGATAAAGGCATCGATTTTGTTTTCCGGCATAAAGCAGGTAGTCTTTTATTCGTAGCCATCACAATCCCCCTTTGTGTATTCCTTTTTTATCTCTTGCCTAAAAGCCGGATGCCTGAAATTAAACAACAGGAATTACTTACCCATATCGAATGGAATGAAAATATTCACGTCGATGAAAATCAACATCGCGTTAACCGTCTTTTCGATGACGTTCGCCATTCCGTGACAGAATACACGGCCTATATAGGACAACAGCAGTTCCTCTTAAACCGCGAGCAGGAATTATCAGTATCAGAAGCTGAACTATATTTCAAAACAGCCAGGACATCCGAAATAGAACCTCTGCAAAAGACCATCACCCAATGGCTGCAAAAGAATTATTCGGGTGCAGCATTTTCCTTTGCTCCTCCCGAAACTTTTTTTGAGAAATTATTTGTAACAGGCGAAGCCGATATCGTGGCTGAATTATATACAAGAAATAAGGCAGAAAGTCCGACACCGGCATTTATCAGTGAAATAGAATCCGGCCTGACAAAAAACACGAACCATACACCTGTGAAGATTGCATTCGAGAATCAATTGAATCTCTCGATCGACAGGGAGCGGTTGTTACTGTATAATGTAGATTATGACGAAGTATATCGTCTGCTTAAAACAGCGTTTAAAGATAATGAAGTAGCGACTTTACGATCATATCAGCAGTATCTGCCGATTACCATTACCGGCAACGAACAATCCGTAAATGAGATCATGCGTAATACGCTGATCACACTTCAGCCCCAAGCCGGAAAAAAGGAAGAGAAAAAAGATAAGCTAAGCATTCCTCTCAGTACATTTGTTAAAATCACCCCGGGCGAAGACCTGAAAACAGTTACAGCCGGTAAAAACGGCGAATATATACCTTTCCGTTTTTTCAATGTGAAAGATCCGGAACAACTAATGGAAAATGCGAAAAAGAGTATAAAACAAACATCACTGATCCAATCCGGGCACGATGCATTGGATGTTGATTTTTCGGGAAGTTTCTTCTCCAACAAGAAAATGCTGAGTGAACTGATTGTAATCCTCCTCGTATCTGTTTTGCTGATGTACTTTATCCTGGCTGCCCAGTTCGAAAGCTTCCTGCAGCCACTTGTCGTATTGATTGAACTTCCGATCGATATCGCTGCGTCATTGTTTGTTTTATGGATATGCGGACATTCGTTGAACCTGATGAGCGCCATTGGTATTGTCGTTACCTGTGGTATCATCATCAACGACTCCATATTGAAAATAGATATGATAAATGAGCTCCGGAAAGCCGGGGTTCCGATCATGGAAGCGATCCATGAAGCTGGACGCAGACGCTTACGCCCGATTATCATGACTTCACTCACCACCATCTTTGCCATGGTTCCCCTACTCTTCACATCCGATATGGGAAGTGAGTTGCAGAAACCGCTTTCAATTGCTATGATATCAGCAATGGCCGTAGGTACCATTGTCAGCTTATTTATCGTTCCATTGGTATATTGGTTTATTTATCGGAAAGAAGCTTCACCCCTGGCCCCTGAAGGGGAATCAGTAAAAGGTAAAAAAACAGATAATCATTAATTAATTAAAAAATAAAATGTCAGCATCAGATAATAAACTATATATAAAAAGCCCCTTTAGGGGTTTGGGGTATTTATTCATTTTTTTCCTCCTGTGTTCAGGAGCTATATCAGCACAGGTTACCCTCACGCTGGAACGAACAATCGAGATAGCCGCAGATAGTTCGCTGGAAGCTTTCAAAAGCAAAAATACATATCTGACAGGTTATTGGCAATACCGTACCTATAAAGCCGGACGGCTACCCAGTCTGACCCTTAACCTCACACCTGCACAGTATTACCGCGATATTACCCGTCGCTACGATTCAGAGTCCGATATAGATATATACCGCAACCAGCAATTCTATTATGCATATGGAGGATTATCGGTTAAACAAAATTTCGATTTGCTGGGTGGCCAGTTCATTCTGGATACGGATATGGGATATATGCGCAATTTCGGAAGCCAGACCAGTACACAATATACTTCCGTACCGATACGAATTGGATATGCGCAGGATCTGCTTGGTTATAATCCATTCAAATGGGAACGCAGAATCGAACCCCTTAAATACGAAAAAACGAAAAAGGAATTCCTGTACAATCTGCAATATGTCAGTGAACAAGCTACAAATTATTTCTTTGAGCTTGCTATGGCACAGGCAGAATATGATCTGGCAAAAGAAAACGTCACATCTACCGATACGTTATATCGCACAGGTGAACAGCGTCACCAGATTGCCGCAATTACAAAAGCAGATTTGCTTACACTGAAACTGGATGCCGTCAATGCAAAAAACACGCTACAAAATACAGAAATAGCACTTAAACGGGCGATGTTCAGCCTGGCCTCTTATCTGAATTTCGATAAAAATACCGAAATCCGCCTGAAACTACCCGAGCGCCCGGGAAATATGGAAATATCCGTAGACGAAGCATTAACATATGCACATGAGAACAATCCAACCTATCTGGAACTCCGTCAACAAATACTTGAATCCGAACAGGAAGTAGATCGTACGAAAAAAGAAGCTATGTTTAATGCCTCGGTCAGCGCCAGTGTAGGTTTTAACCAGGTAGCCGATAAATTCAGTAACGTATACCGGGATCCGACACGACAAGACATTGTATCAGTGACCCTTTCGATCCCACTCATAGACTGGGGAGTACGTAAGGGCAAATACAACATTGCCAGAAACACGCTAAATGTCAACCAGATATCCGCCCGCCAAAAAGAACTGACAATCGAAGAAGATGTCATTATGACTGTAGGCGATTTTAATGTACAACAACAACTTATTACAAGTGCCGAAGAAGCGCTCGACTTAGCTAATATGGCTTATTCGGAAACAAAACAACGCTTTATGATCGGGAAAGCCGATATCAATAGCCTTACTCTATCATTAAACCGCCAACAGGAAGCACAACGCAATTATATCACTTCACTAAAAAACTATTGGCTAAGCTACTATAAAATACGCAAACTCACTTTACACGATTTTGAAACAGGTTTCTCACTCTCTACCCAATTTGATTATAACATCGGAATGTAATGCAATCTACACCTAAGATATCATCTTTTACAATTATCATTGCTTTCATCTGTATAGCATTGATAGGGATTGTATTGATACCTTTGTTACCGTTAAAACTATCACCCTCATACACATTGCCCCGGCTGAACATCAATTATACCATGCCCGGAAATTCAGCACGGGTCATCGAGCTTGAAGTAACCTCCCAGCTCGAAGCCATGCTCGCAAGGATCAAGGGAATCAAAGAAATACAATCCGAATCCGGTAACGGATGGGGTAATATCTCACTTGAACTTGACAAACATACCAATGTTGACGCCGCACGTTTCGAAGCCTCCACCATTATACGGCAAACATGGCCTAACCTGCCCGAAGGACTTAGCTATCCGGTATTGGAAATGAGTCGTCCGGATGATACGGAATCAAGAGCCTTTATCAGCTATACGCTCAACGCACCTTCTACCCCTATTTTTATCCAGCGGTATGCTGAAAACCAGATAAAGCCCCGGCTGGCAAGTATCCCCGGGATTTACAGGGTAGATATAACCGGCGCTACCCCGATGGAATGGAGACTGGAATATGACAGCAAACAACTTACAACACTCGGCATCTCAATAGAAGACATACAGCAGGCGATCAGCCAATATTACAATAAAGAATTCATCGGTATTGCAAATTTAAGTAAAGAGAGCGATGAATGGATACGGCTGGCATTGATTCCTGATGTCCGGTCGGATACGTTTGCTCCCTCTTTAATCACTGTAAAAAACAAGGAAGATAAACTTATACGCCTCGATCAGCTACTGAAAGTAACCCATCAGGAAGAAGCTCCAAGAAATTACTACCGTATAAACGGGCTCAATTCAATCTATCTATCCATACGTGCAGATGAAACAGCCAATCAACTACAACTCGCCGGAAAAATAAAAGAAGAAATGGATATAGTCCGGTCGATGCTCCCAGCCGGATACCAGATACACACCAGTTACGATGCAACCGAATATATACAGGATGAGCTGAATAAGATATATATCCGTTCCGGCCTGACTATATTCATTTTATTACTATTTGTGTTACTGATCACACGAAATGTGAAATATATGTTCCTCATAGTGGTCAGCCTGGCGATTAACCTTTCGGTAGCCGTTATCCTCTATTATCTCCTGGGATTAGAAATGCAGCTTTATTCGCTTGCAGGGGTTACCATATCATTAAGCCTCATCATAGACAATACGATTGTCATGACCGATCATATCAAAAACCGGCATAATAAAAGTGCTTTTCTACCTATTTTAGCGGCCACACTGACCACCATAGGAGCTTTATCAATCATCTTCTTCCTGGATGAGAAAATACGCCTGAACCTGCAGGACTTTGCTGCTGTAGTAATTATCAATCTGGCAGTATCATTGATGATTGCCCTGTTTTTTGTTCCTGCAATGGTTGATAAACTAAGAATGTTCAGGAGAAAAACACATACGTCCAAAGTTAAGCAAAAGAAAAAAACAAAGATACTCAGGTTTTTCATCCGCTTGCGTAAACGGTTTCCGGTCTATTTTAACCGGTATTATATGCAACAGACAAAATTAATTATCCGGTGGAGAACCATCGCTTGCATCCTCATCGTACTAGCTTTTGGTTTACCGTTTTTCATGTTGCCTGACAAAATTGAAATGAAAGCTGATAAAACTTATTCATCTTTTGATTCTGTAGCGATCGAAAAATATAACCAATGGGCATCGGATAATACATATAAAGAAAAAATAAAACCCGTTCTCGACAAAGCATTAGGCGGCTCACTACGGCTTTTTGTACAAAAAGTATACGAAGGAAGCTATTTTACCCAACCCGAAGAAACCGTACTGACAGTTACCGCTTCAATGCCCAACGGTACTACGCTAAGCCAGATGAATACACTCATCAGCCGTATGGAGACATTTCTGAGCAGTTATAGCGATATCCGGCAATTTCAGACAAACATCTATAATGCGCGGCAAGCCAATATCCATATATTCTTTACCCGAGAAAGTGGAAGAAGTGGTTTCCCGTATACATTAAAAAGTCACATTATCAGCAAAGCATTAGAACTGGGTGGTGGAAGTTGGGGTGTCTACGGCTTGCAAGATCAGGGATTCAACAACGATGTCCGTGAGAATGCAGGCAATTTCCGGATCGAAATGTATGGCTATAACTACGACGACCTGTATGTCTGGGCAGAACAGCTTAAAGATACATTACTGACTTACCGCAGAATCAAGGAAGTTTTGATCAATTCGGAATACTCATGGTGGAAAGACGATTATCAGGAATTCTCATTCCGGCTCAACAAAGCCAGAATGGCACAGGAAAACATCCTTCCGATAGACCTTTTTGCCTCTCTGCGTCCGGTCTTCGGAAAAGATATATACGCCGGAAGCATTATCGTAGAAAACGAATTGGAAAATCTGAAACTTACCTCCAGACAGTCCGGCGAATATGATATCTGGAGCATGCAGTATGTGCCGCTGGCAAATAACGAGATACCTTATAAACTAACCGAACTGGCAACAGTCGAAAAAGGCCAATCCCCGCAAAAAGTGGTCAAAATAAACCAGCAATATCGCTTGTGCCTGCAATACGAATATATTGGCGCATCCAACCAGGGATCAAAAATACAGGAAAGGGTATTAAAGAATTTCAATGCAATCTTACCAATGGGGTATACTGCCGAAACCAGCAGCAGCTATTGGCAATGGAATAAAAAAGATAATAAGCAATATCTGCTTTTACTGCTTATCATCGCAATTATCTTTTTCACCTGCAGCATATTATTCAATTCATTAAAACAGCCGTTAGCTGTAATTTTCGTGATTCCGATATCATATATCGGAGTTTTTCTTACGTTCTACTGGTTTAAACTGAACTTCGACCAGGGAGGCTTTGCCGCTTTTGTCCTGCTTTGCGGAATTACCGTAAATGCAAGCATCTATATTTTGAACGAATATAATAAAATTCGCGAAAGAAAACCGTCAATGCATCCGTACCGAGCCTATCTGAAAGCATGGAACGCTAAAATAACCCCTATTTTCCTAACGGTTGTTTCTACGATTTTAGGATTTATCCCCTTTATGATAGGGCCTGACAAGGAAGGCTTCTGGTTCCCACTCGCAGCAGGAACAATTGGGGGCCTTATCATGTCGGTTATCGGCATATTCCTCTACCTGCCCGTATTTGCTCTGAAGAAAGAGAAAAAAAAACTCAAAAAAAGCCGAAAAAAAGAGCCTAAAAGGATGCGAAAATGGTTATCTATAAAATGATAAAAGTTGTTCTTGTAAAATTCCTAACAGTTACTAAAACGATCCATAGTCAAGAAGAATATAAAATCAAGCAAAAACAAATCTGAATTTAACAAATATAAACAAAAGCCACTGACATTAATTGACATTCCAGAGCCATCTTCCACTATCAAAAAATCAAAATCACTTCAATAATAATCTGCGTCAATCTGCCCCTCAGTTTTAAATCCCGAATCTTGCATTATCAATAAATAAGATGTATATTTGACACTAAATCAAAACAACATCAACAATGTCAACCGGCAACCACGTACAGTCATTGTTGGCCCTTGAAGAACTCTTTAAAAGCTATTACAAACCTCTTCGGGCATATGCGTATCGCTTTATTAACAATAAGGAGATAGCAGAAGATATTGTTCAGGATATTTTTTTTGAAGTGTGGTCGCATCATGAAAAAATTCATTTTGATGATAAAAAGGCTGTTAAGTCTTACCTTTTTAAATCCGTATACAATCGCTCCATAAATCTCATAAACTCCAGTATTCTATATGGCAACACCTCCATTGAAGACACGAATGAAGAGCTAATTATTGAAACCTATTTAAGCCAATATATTCCCAATCAGGAACAATCCTTATTATTGAAAGAATTAGAATCTGAAATAGCAGATTTTGTAGAAACCCTTCCTTCCCAGTGCAAAAAGATATTTGTATTAAGCCGTACATATGGTCTGAAAAACAAAGAAATTGCCGAAAAATTAGAAATTAGTATCAAAGCTGTAGAAAAGCAAATCAGTAAAGCCCTTTCCGGATTAAAAACACACCTTCTGAAAAAAGAACTTCTATTTATTTGTTATCTTTTCCATCAACTCTTTTAAAGAAACGATATCCAAGAATATATGATATACTATCATAAATACAATCAGTAGCCAACATCGTTCTTGTGACCTCAGGTGGTGAGACGTCATGAATTGAAAGTGGAAAGTTGAATTGGAACGAAGCGGAAATCGACCATAGTCAAAATTGAAAATGAAGGCAATCACTAAAACAACCAGTATCCAAAACAACCCTTCTTCCGACCTCGTGTGATGAGCCGCCTGACAAGTGAAACGGCGTTAAGAAATCTATGCTGTCTGACTTCGAGTAAAGCGAGAAGGAGTTCATAGATTTTAGACGGTGAATGCGGGCGGGCGAGTGAAGCACACAAAGTCTTGATTTTTTGGTTACTTTTGGATCAAGCCAAAGGAACAAGAATACACATTCTCAAAAAAAATCAAAAAAACACTATTAAAGGGTAGGGTAAACACTCATTATTTTGTATTACTAATATAAAACCATTGAAAATGCACGATAAAGCATCCGACATATATGAAATAATAATCCGTTATCTGGATGATTCAGCTACACCGGAAGATAAAAAAGAGTTAATGCAATGGCTGCAATTATCAGATAAGAACCTACAAGATTTCATAGAAATCCGTGATCTGTGGCACTCCTGTGATGTAGCATTAAGCAATGACAAAGAAGTAGATCTGGCATTAGAACACCTTCGCAAACGCATTCTTTTCTCCTTCTCCTATAATAATAAGACCAAAAGGCAACTATCATTCAGATGGCAATCGGTTGCAGCTGTTTTTCTAATATTACTAAGTCTGGGATATGCAATTTATACACGTTATTCAACTCCCCAACATCCGGCAAAAGTCCACATACAAAACCAACTGATTACAGCTACGGGAAGTAAAGGACGTTTTGTACTACCTGACAGTTCAGTAGTCTGGCTAAATTCAGGCAGTAAACTGACTTATCCGGAATCTTTTTCAAAAGATTGCCGCAAAGTTATACTCGAAGGAGAAGCATATTTTCAGGTAACCGAAGACAAAAACAAACCTTTCATTGTCAATGCCGCAGAAATAGAGATTGAAGTATTGGGTACATCTTTCAATATATCAAACTATCCGGCTTCTTCCACAATAGAAACAGTTCTGCTCAGCGGGAGTATCAATGCTAATATAAACACAACAGGTAAAAAATTCCGGTTAACTCCGGATCAATTGCTGACTTACCGGAAAGAAACAGGAGAAACCGGAATTGGAATCACATCATCCAGATATCATATTGATTGGATCAAAGACCGGCTGGTTTTTGATTACGACCGCCTTTCGGATATCATTATCAGCCTGGCAGGCTGGTATGCAGTACAGATTGATTGTCCGGAAGCTTTTGCGAATGAACAACGCTTATCTTTTACTGTACGGGGAGAAAACCTGGAAGAAATACTCTATTCTATGAGTTTTATCATCCCCATGAAGTATACAATTGAAAATAATAAGGTAAAAATAATACCTCAAAAAAAAGGATCTCATATTCAAACCAAATAAAACACATTATTAACCATCTAAACCAAATTATCATGAGAGATAAAGAAACATAAATCATAAAAAAAGGCGGATGCCCAAACATCCGCCCGTTATAATCAACGACTTAATAAATTAAATATTCACTACTCCTGGCAGAGTCCCTGTGAATCAATATTAATCACTAAATCCACGTAAAAATATGAATAATTTTTATGTAAAGAGGCTTTTGTGCCTATTCTTAACTGAAAAAAAATATCGAACCATGAAAATCACTATCGTGATGCTAACACTTGCTCTGTTTCATGCAGTAGCCACTGAGAGTAATGCGCAAAGTGCTAAAGTCAACTTGCATGTTACCGACCTCAGCGTTAAAGAAGTTCTCCGGGAAATTGAAAATGTCAGTGAATACACTTTCTTCTACAACGATCATACACTCGATCTGGGTAAGAAAGTAAGTATAAACGTCCGTAATAAAGATATTACAGACATACTAGCCAGTATTATGCCCAATTGTACATATCGGATCGAAAACAAAAACATTATTATTATCCCTAAAACCGAACAAACGGCCAAATCCCAACAGGAAAAACTAATTACCGGAACCATTACGGATGCTTTAGGCGAACCGTTAATTGGTGCATCCATTCAAATCAAGGGCAAATCAGCCGGTACGATTACGGATTTAGATGGGAAATTCAGTCTCAATGTCAGCAACAATGATGTGTTGGAGATTTCTTATATTGGGTATCTGCCACAAACAATTGCCATAACAAATCAAACAACCCTGTCTATTACCCTGCGCGAAGATACACATTCGTTGGACGAAGTGGTGGTGATCGGTTATGGTGTACAACGGAAAGGTGACATCACCAGTTCGGTTTCCAGCGTTAAACCGGAAAACTTTGTAAAAGGAGCCGTCCGCGATATCGGACAACTTGTACAAGGAAAGGTGGCAGGTCTGGCAATCACCAATCCGAACGGAAATCCCGTAGGAGAAACCCAGATAAAATTGCGCGGTACCAATTCATTAGGTGGAGCCAATACCAATCCGTTGGTCTTGATCGATGGTATACCGGGAAGCTTAAGCACAGTTGCTCCGGAAGACGTAGAAAGTGTTGACGTGTTGAAAGACGGTTCAGCGGCTGCCATTTATGGAACCCGTGGTACGAATGGTGTGATCCTGATCACCACTAAACAGGCTCAAACACGCGAAATCAATTCATTTGAGTATAACGGATATATCAGTACCTCTCAAATAGCCAAAAAGCTGGATATGCTGAATGCGGATGAATTTCGTGCACTTTATCCCGAACAGGACCACGGAGCAGATACAGACTGGTTGGACGAAATTACAAGGACACCGGTTACACACGTACATAACCTGTCATTTCAGGGTGGAACTTCTTCTACCAGTTACATTGCAAATATAAACTACAGTAACCAGCAAGGGATTATGCTGAAATCAGATAATGAAAATTTCCGTGGACGCATCGAAATAACACAACGGCTATTTGATGATAAAGTACGGATTAAATTCGGAATTTTCGGTCGCCAAAATCAATATGAATCAACAACCAGTGACGCAACATCCAAGGATGGTAGTTTCCGGGGAGTTGTCTATAGTCAGGCCACTCGACGGAATCCCACTGATCCGGTAAAAAATGAAGATGGTTCCTGGAATGAAAACCTGAGTAAATTTGAATATGAAAATCCATTAGCATTACTGAAGGAGAGTGACGGCAATGTAAAAACCACAACACTTCGTTATCATGGAAATCTGACTTACAATCCGATAAAAGATGTAACATTAAGCGGATTATTATCTTATTCGCGTGAAAACCGGAACCGCGGATATTCCGAAACAATGGAGCATATCTCCGCCAAAAGGGATGGTTTCACAGGTTGGTCTTCAGTAGGAGGATATACTAAAATGGAAAAACTGGCTGAATTCACTGCCCAATATAATAAAACGATCAGTGATCACAAGTTCAGTATCCTTGGCGGATACAGTTACAATGAAACCGACATTGAAAAAACTGATTTTTCAAACTACGGATTTCAAGACGACTATTTCGGCGGTTGGCATAATATCGGTATCGGGGCAGCTCTGAAAGAAGGAAAAGCAGGTGCCAGTTCAGAGAAGGTATCCACTAACCTTGTCGGATTTTTTGGTCGTGCTACCTATTCCTTCAAAGACCGTTATCTGTTAATGGCCAGTCTGCGTTATGAAGGAGCCAGCCAACTATGGGGAACGGATAATATCTGGGGAGCATTCCCTTCCGTATCACTCGGATGGAGAATAACAGAAGAAGCCTTCATGAAAAATCAACAGATCTTCGATGACCTGAAATTCCGGGCAGGATATGGTGTCACTGGTTCGCAACCCGAAACCGCTTTCCTTGGCGTAGCTATGCTTAAATACGATAAATATGCTTATGTAAACGGCCAATGGGTACAGACCATTGTTCCTGCATCTAATCCAAACCCTGACCTGAAATGGGAAGAAAAGAAAGAAACCAATATCGGATTCGACTTCACTTCTCTTAAGGGGCGTTTATCAGGTAGTATAGATTACTATAACCGGGAAGTCGATGGTTTATTATATGAATATACAGTACCAGTCCCACCTAATTTATATAACAAAACATGGGCTAACGGAGGTAAATTAAGAAACCGTGGGATTGAATTCCTCATTTCATGGACTCCCATACAAAACAAAGATTTTGAATGGGTAACAACAGCTACTTTCTCCAAAAACACAAATAAACTACTCAGTCTTTCCGGTAGTGTATTTAAAAGCGAACATGATTACTACGAACCTGACAAAAATGTGGAATATTCTGGGCAAGTCGCAACTTCACATCGCCTCCAGGTAGGACAACCGATTGGTAATTTCTATGGCTTTAAGGTAGTAGATGTTGATGATGAAGGAAACTGGATTTATGAAGACAGAAACGGGGAATTAGTAAACTATAATGATTTCGGTCATGCACCCGAAGACAAACATTTTATCGGCAACGGACTTCCTAAAATGTATGCCAGCTGGAATAACAACATCCGTTTTAAAAGTTTTGATCTGAGTATCACAATGCGCGGAGCCTTTGATTATCAGATTATCAATGGTGCCCGTATGAACTATGAAAACACTAAAAACAGTCGATATGAAAACCGCCTTAAATCAGTAAACCACCTGGTATTCGGAAAAACAACCTTAAGTAAAAATGTAGAACCCGAATACAACAGTTATTACATAGAGGATGGTGATTTCTGGAAAATTGATAACATTACATTGGGATATACTTTTGATAAATTGAAAGTAAAATATATCAAATCGCTTCGAATCTACGGTTCAGTACTGAATACGTTAACGATTACAGGCTATGATGGAATTGATCCCGAAGTAAGTACTGACGGTTTAAATCCCGGTTACGATACACGCGATCGCTATCCGAGCGTACGTTCCTTTACTTTTGGAGTAGGTGTTAAATTTTAATTATAAATTAAAGAAAAGATGAAAACAAAAATAAACATATTAGGACTTTGTGCGATCCTTACTTTTATTGGAGCCACTTCATGTACCGATATCATAGACGATAGTTATGGGAAAGTAATGTCTGAAAAATACAGTCCAAAGACCGAAGCAGATATAAGTTACGTAGTCAATGCCGCTTATGTATCCTGGCGTGAAACAATGCTACTCTGGAATGGAGTAGTGCGCTCACAGGAATTAGCAGCTGATCAGGATGTACTCCCGGCCCGTCAGGGAATCGGATGGGTAGACGGGTATATCTATAAAAGATGGCATCAGCATCAATGGACAACCGAAGATGATGGCGTAAAGCAAGGTTGGGAACGGACTTATTCCGGAATTAACGCCTGTAACCGCATTTTGTCTCAAATTGAGGAGAATATAATAGAAGTAACCGGTGAAACACGTGATAACCTGATTGCCGAATTAAAAGTCTTAAGGGCATCATATTATTATATTTTAGTCGACCTGTATGGAAATGTACCTATCGTTACTGACTTTAAAGATGAATCGTTGCCACAGCAGGCCAACCGCCAGGATGTTTTTAATTTTATAATCAACGAAATAACTGAAAACATGGATCATCTTTCCGAAACACCCAGAGGATATTACTACGGACGTTTCAACAAATGGGTCGCTTATACCTTACTTGCAAAAATGTATCTGAATGCAGAAGTATGGATGGGTACACCGGCATGGGATAAATGCATTGAAGCTTGCGACAAGGTGATCGCATATGCAGAAAGCAGTAAAGAATATACACTGGAAACAAATCAGAAAAATGTATTTATTACAAATAACGAGAACTCTAAAGAAATAATTTTTGCGTTGCCGTTTGATCATATTTATGTTACAGACTGGAATGCATTTGATTTTCATATGTATACCTTAGCACCTGAACAACAGGAGACCTATAAACTACTCCATCGTCCCTGGGGAGGAGTTTGTGCCACACCTCAGTTTATCCGTACGTTTGATGATGATGACATACGCTTACACGAAAACTACATTTATGGAGACCAGTATACAAGCGTAGGTGGCAGCGAACCTTTAATGCGTAGTGATGGCAAAGGCCAGATAAATTATGTATTAGATGTTCCGAACATCGACGAATCGGATGTATGCGATGGATACCGCTGGGGTAAATTCGAATATGCCGTAGGCTCTACCAATGTGTTGAGTAACGACTGGCCGCTATTCCGCTATGCAGATATTTTGATGATGAAAGCGGAAGCTTTAATGCGCTCCGATAAATCCGGAGCCGGACAACTGGTTACACAGGTAAGACAAAGAGCTTTTGCCAATAACCCCGAAAAGGCAACGGTAACCGACGATGACCTGAAAAAAGGAAGCAGTTATGACTATGGTCGCCGTGACACATATCAGACAACTCAACAAGGAGGCAGCGACATCAAGTATGGCCGTTTTCTGGACGAATTAGGTTGGGAGTTTTGTCAGGAAGGGCGTCGCCGGCAAGACATGATCCGCTTTGGTATTTTTACTACCAAATCTTGGTTTTCGCATGATGTAAGTGATAACACAAAGAAACTGTATCCGATACCTAACTCAGCTATGTTAACAAATTCCAATCTGAAACAGAATCCGGGATATTAAATACTAAGAGTAGCTCTATTTCCTATTTATCCGATAGGAAATAGAGTTATTCAAAAAAGGGTTTATCGGATATCAATCTCAACCTTAGCCCCCTTCAACCATGGCGATGTAAATGTAATAGTTGCCTTTCCGGCTTCTCCCGTAGCTTGAATATAGGCAACCATACGTCCATGATAAACACGATGTTTATTATCTGTATAATCGCTCATATCGTGATTATTACCAGCTTCTAATCCCAGTAAAACAGCAGGACCTGATACAAGGCAGGTAATCTCGTCATCTGAAAGCATTACAGGTATGTCATCCTCATCCATCACCTGAAGCACAATCCGTGCCAGTCCTTTATCTTTAGAGATTTCACTTTCTTCCTCTAAAATAGAAATTACATAGGGCCGTCCGGAACTTTGTATAGTATACCGGCTCACTTCCTTACCGGTACCATCC
This sequence comes from Tannerella sp., assembly GCA_031285565.1. GTDB lineage: Bacteria > Bacteroidota > Bacteroidia > Bacteroidales > Tannerellaceae > Tannerella. The sequence continues at coordinate 23,046 of JAITVY010000074.1, forward strand.
AACCCGACAGCTTCCAGTTTTCCTGCCTTATATGGTATATCCCAATAGATAATGCCCGTATTATCATCATATCCTTTTTCCGCTCCTACAATAGCGCCATTCAGATCCAAACGTGCTTTAGCTGCATTCGTATAGCAAACCACCCGTATCGTATCCCCATCTGCGTCATAATTCCACACAGGCCATGCATCCTGCGACAGATAACCGGCCCTCCTACCCGCAGACTTGGGATAAGTCCCTATATAAATCATTGGCACATCTGTCCATAAAGACTGGCGGAAATAACCACGGGGTTTGATAAACCCTGCAAAGTCGATTAACCCAGTATATAAACCACGAGAAGGCCAACGTCCCGATTCACCCAGGTAATCAATACCCGTCCATAAAAACTGACCAAATATATGTTCATTATCCCTAACAGCTTTCCAGGCATCCATACCATGACCATTTTCACTACCATAAATAACACGCTCCGGATATTTCTTATGGTCAGATAGATAAAAACTCTCCGTATAATTATAACCGGCAATATCAAGGGCTCCCGGGTATTTTGTTTCGTTCGACATAGCAACCCCGGCCAAACCTGCTGTTACCGGACGCGAAGAATCATACTTTTTTACAATAGCCGCCAGTCGTTTGGCTATATCACCCAGACGCATCGCATCCGGAGCATCCTTTTGATATCCACCAAAAATCGGCTGGTTGAACCCTGTCGCATCCCTGTCACCATCAAGAACCGGATGAGAATAAGGATCATTCGGATAATCCACTTCATTCCCTATACTCCATGCAAATACAGACACATGGTTCCTGTCACGCCGCACCATATCTGCCAGGTCCCGTTCGCCCCATTCTTCAAAAAAATCATAAGAGCCTTGGAAACCAGGTGTCCCGACATTCCATCCTTCGATCCATTTACGTTTCGGGAATTCCCATTCGTCAAAAGCTTCATCCATAACCAACAAACCCAGTTCATCACAAAGCCCATACAAGTCCGGCGCCTGCGGATTATGGCTTGTCCGTATCGCATTGCAGCCTATCTCCTTAAGTGTGATCAAACGATCCTTCCATACTTCACGGGGCACGGCTGCACCCAGTACTCCTGCATCATGATGTATACAGACTCCTTTCACTTTCATCCATTCGCCGTTTAAAGCAAAACCTTTATCAGGATCAAATGTAAATGTACGGAAACCGGTAACCGTGGATGTCCGGTCAATCTCTTTTCCTTTTTCTAAAATACTAGTTTCAAGTGTATAAAGAGCCGGACGGTCTATGCTCCATAAAGAAGGATTGTTCACTTTCAGATAAGTAATGACCTTATTTTTCTGACCTGGTGTAACCGTCACTTTATCCGAGCCACCAGCCACTTGTTTGCCCTCCTGGTCATATAACTTATTCACAACCGTCAAAGCTGCCGCACCAGATGTTTCATTCTCCACTTCTACTTCTATATTCAGAAGTCCCCTGTTATTCTTTACTAAGGGATAAGCATATACACCCCATTGCGCTATATGGACCGGATTGGCGTAAACCAACCAGACATCCCGGTAAATACCGGAACCTGTATACCATCTCGAATCGGCAGATTTACTATGATCCACACGCACAGTAATAACATTACCCTTTCCATATTGAATATATGGAGTAACATCATACATAAACGAAATATAACCGTTCGGACGTTTACCTAACGAATGACCATTGATAAAAACCTCACTTCGGTTATATATACCTTCAAAATATAGATATATTTTTTGACCTTGTTTATCCCGGGGAATCTGAAGTTTTTTCCCATACCACCCTACTCCACCGGGAAGATACCCGGTTGCACTTGCCAATGTCGGACTCAATTGTCCTTTCACACTCCAGTCATGAGGTAAAGAAACCTTTTGCCAGCGCTCATTATTAAAATCCGATACAGGTTTATCATCCGTATTTTTCAACGTAAAATACCAGTCATTATTTATCTTTTCAGGCAAACCGAATGAAACCTGGGCAGAAAGAGATAGGGTTGAAAATAGTCCTACCAATGCAATTAAGATTTTAGTGTTTTTCATATGAGAATAAGGATTAATTATTAATTAAAAGTCCCCCTTTAGGGGCTAGGGGTGTTTTATTTTTGCATCGACCGATAAATCACATCCTGAATACGTGTACGTATATCCAACGAAGATAATTTGTTATTTACCCGTGTCGGATTCACCCGGTTACTCAGAAATATATAAATCAATCCATTATCCGGATCCACCCAGAAACATGTACCTGTATAACCTGTATGACCATATACGGAAGCCGGTACTAACTCTCCACATGGCGACTTCTTTGTATCAGTCATATCCGGTTTGTCAAAACCTAAGCCTCTCCTGCATGTCGGGCTTTTAGTCTGAGTGAATAGTTTACAGGTTGCTTCCGAAATATACGAATTACCACCATAACTTCCATTATTCAGATAAAGCTGTAAAATTGTTGCCAGGTCATTGGCATTCGAGAATAATCCGGCATTACCCGAAACTCCTCCCTGAAATGCCGCAGCTTCGTCATGTACATATCCTCGTAATAACTGATGACGAAGAAATTCATCGTTCTCCGTTGGAACAATTAATAAAGAATCTATTTTCTTCAACGGATTATATGCCGTATACGACAATCCCAGACCATCAAAGAAATTCGATTGTAAAAACTGATCCATAGGCCTACCAGTCCGTGCTTCCACCACTTTTTGCAGCATGATAAAATTCACACAACTATACAAATATTTTCCTTCTTTTCGCAGCTTGGAGTTCTTGATTTCCTGCATGATCGTATCTTTAAATGAATCATGCACATACATACCCTTGGCAACCTCAGTAGTAAAACCGGTCTTTTTCGTCGTAGAAATCATGTCAGGCAAATACTTGAAAGTATTCTGAACATACGTATTTGCATCATAGCGCAACGGATGTGTATCCTTTTTAGTTGTGCTATATAAACTGCCGGTATAACTGTTTTTATCAATTGCATTTGTATAAAAATTAATGACAGGAGGCAATCCCGACTGATGATATAACAACTCTTCAATTCGTATATCACTCTTATCCGATTGTTGTAACATCGGCAGATAAAGAGATACCGGCGCACTCAGTTTGATTAGCTTTTCATCATAAACCTTCATTACAGCCAATAACGTTCCGGCAGCTTTTGAAGCTGATGCCAGATCATAAACCGAATTCTCCGTCACTTTCTTTTTCTTCTGATAGTCGTAATATCCAAATGATTCGTTGTAAACAATCATTCCATTTTTAGCAACCAGAACCCGGCAACCCGGATATGCCTGATTATTTAAACCGTCTTTTACAATTACTTCTATCTCTTTCAGCTGTTCAGGATTCATACCCACTTCCTCCGGTTGATGATATCCTAATCGTGTCTTTTTCGTAAAAATACCCGTTCCCGCATAATACATATCAGGGATAGAGACACTCAGTTTCCCTTTTGCCGGAATACCGCCAAAAATAGCCTGTGCGGCGTATTCCTGTGCAAAAGGCGTACCTTCATAAGCCATAATAACCGCATTTGCTGCATTTATCGAACTACGATATTCCTTACAAAAATAAGGTAAGGTAAAAAAGGTATAGATAAATTCCTTTTTACCGGCCAGTTCCTTCAGGATAGCATGCTCTTTAATTCGAACCGTATAGACCCCGCAAATAATAATATCATACTTTTCCAGATTCTTAGCTATTTGCTGTATATTTTGCTCTGTTGTTTTAGTAGTAATCATATAGTGTGTAGGTTCACTATACCGGTTTATCATTTTTAGAAAATCATTGTCAAACGGTTCACCAATTGATAATACTGCAATCTTCTTTTTATTCAAATCTTTTAATGGCAAAAAGCCTGCTTCATTTTTCAATATGGTGATTGCTTCAGCATTCAATTTAGCAGCTAACCAATTCGCATGTGGTGTATTAAGTCTATCCTGCAGACCTTTTATTTCAACCGGCCGGTAATCATTCAAACCTGCAATATATTTATATTGCAGGATCTTCTTACATTTATCATTAATATCCTGCTGCTTCAGGACTCCGTCTTTCAACGCTTTTTTTACTGCTTCAACTTCTTTCACCAACGACACCGGCGCCAGTGCAATATCATTCCCTGCCAATAAAGCCTCAACCGATATACTTTGTCCATCGTCCGCAGTAGCTCCCTTCATCGCCAACGCATCTGTTATGCACAAGCCTGTAAAACCAAGTTCTTTTTTCAGGAAATCGGTAATAACAGGTTTCGACAGCGAAACAGGCCTGTTTTCAGTACGGTCTAATGCCGGAACATATAAGTGAGCAGTCATAATGCCGGCAAAACGTTCGTTTATATATTTCCGGAATGGCGTCAACTCAACACTATCCAGTAATGCTCTGGTTCGACGAATTACAGGCAATGTATGATGAGAATCATCAGATGTGTCCCCATGTCCGGGGAAATGTTTTGCAAAAGATATTATACCCGAACCCTCCAATCCGCGCGCATATGCAACACCCCTTTCCGCCACTGCATCCGGTTCTTCTCCAAACGAACGTAAACCGATTACCGGATTATTAACATTGCTGTTTACATCAACCGACGGGGCAAAATTGATATGAATGCCCATCTCCTTGCACTGCCTGGCTACTTCTTTTCCATAAGCTTCAATTAAAGACACATCTTCAATAGCTCCAAGCATCATGTTCTTAGGAAAGCGAGTGGTCTCACTCAATCGCATCGATAACCCCCATTCTCCATCCAAAGCGATAAAAAGAGGGATACGCGATAACTTCTGTATACGATTCGTAACCTCTGCCTGTGTAACCGGATTTCCTTTCTGAAACAAAACACCTCCGATTTTTGAATTCCGTACATAATCCTCCGCCTTCTGCATGTTCTTCGTATCCGATTTTGGATCTACAATAACCATAAAAAGCTGTCCGATACGTTCTTCTTCACTCATCGAATTAAAAACAGAATCCACCCAATGACTCATTTTTGCTTTATCCGCTTTGGCAAACAAGGCAGGTTCAACCTGCGCTTCAACACAATAGGCTACAAAACAAAAAACAATCGCACTTATAATTTTTTTCATTATATTTTTCTTCAATATTCTACAAAGTTATATCCGATCTGGCAAATATCACCTATTACATCACATTTTTTATTAAATCATTTTTTCGAAAAACGTACTTTACTCTAAAAAAAACACTTTACATTTGGCTAAAAGATAAATATTTCGTTCCTTTGCATCCGCTTTACGTAATCTCTGTCGGGACAGTGAGTTGCCCGTTACATTGCGTTTCATTTCGTATAATAACTAAAAAGCTATAAAACAATGGATTTAATCAAAATTGCAGAGGAAGCATTTGCTACCAAAAAAGAACATCCTGCTTTCAAAAGCGGTGATACAATTACGGTTTCATATCGTATCACTGAAGGTAACAAAGAACGTATTCAGCAGTACAGAGGCGTTGTAATCCGTATTTCAGGATGTGGAGATAAAAAACGTTTCACCGTACGGAAAATGTCGGAGAATGTTGGTGTGGAAAGAATTTTCCCAATAGAGTCACCATTTATCGAAAGTATTGTGATAAATAAAGTAGGTAAAGTACGCAGAGCTAAATTGTATTATTTGCGTAAACTGACCGGTAAAAAAGCAAGAATTAAAGAAAAGAGAGTATAACCATTACTCTTTTAAAGATAAAGCAAAAGGGAAAACAGGATTAATTCTTGTTTTCCCTTTTTCATTTCAATAGAACAAGATGTCATAGATTGTTCGTTTTTTTCTTAAGTTTGTAAATTACCAATGAAAGTCATTTAACTAATAATTATGAAATTACGATTCCTTTATTTTAATATCCTTTTTTTCTGCGTCTCTGCTATTTATGCCCAATATCCTGATGAATATAATATTATCTGGAATACACCCTCCGAAGGCTCAAATGGTTCAATGCCTTGTGGTGGCGGCTCTGTAGGTATGAATGTCTGGATTGAAAAAGGAAACCTTTACTTTTATTTCTCACATAGCGGCGCTTTCGATGAAAATAATGCCTTTTTGAAAGGAGGACGCATCAGGTTGGAATTATCTCCAAATCCATTTCTCTCCGGTCATTTTCATCAGGAACTTAAATTGAAAGAAGGATATATTGAAATTATTGCCGGACAAGGTAAAGAGGAAACGAAAATAGAATTATGGGCTGACGTATATCATCCGATAATACATATAGAAGTAATAAGTAAAAATAAATTGACTGCGAAAGCCTGTTACGAAAGTTGGCGTCATGAAGATTTTCTGTTGAGAGAAAATGAAAGCCATGCTAATTCATATAAATTCGCACCACCAAAAGAGTTGAAAACCACAAAAGATATCATTCTATTTGAAAATGACGAAATCGAATTTTATCACCGGAATCCGCCAGTTACGGTTTTCGATGCAACGGTCGAAAGACAAGGAATGTTATCTGTAAAAGATCAGCTAATGAATCCGCTGGCCAACCTCACCTTCGGGGGCAAAATGTCAGGACAGCATTTCATAGCAGAGGACGTTTATACCGGAATATATCAGGGAACTGATTTTAAAGGTTGGACATTAAAAAGCAAAGCTCCTGCACAAAACCATCATGTTTCTATTTATCTACATAACCAACAGACAGAATCCGTAGATGATTGGAAAGAGCAATTATCCAAACTGATAACAGAAAATAAAACCATCTATAAAAAAGCAAAAAAGAGTACTCATGAATGGTGGAGCACATTCTGGAAACGGAGTTTTATCAAAATAAATACAGGGTCTACAAATGATGAAGCCTGGATATTTGGCCGCAATTATCAGCTTTTTCGATATATGTTAGGGTGTAACGCTTATGGAAGTGAACCCACTAAATTTAATGGTGGTTTATTTACTTTCGATCCGGTATATGTAGATCAGAACAGAGCCTTTACACCCGACTTCCGGTTATGGGGTGGCGGAACAATGACTGCACAAAACCAACGCCTCGTTTATTTTCCGTTAATAAAAAGCGGCGATTTTGATATGCTCCCACCCCAGTTCAATTTTTATACACGTATGTTACGCAATGCAGAATTACGTAGTCAGGTTTACTGGGGGCACAACGGAGCATGCTTTACCGAACAAATTGAAAATTTCGGACTGCCGAATATTAGCGAAAATGAATGGCAACCACGCCGTCCCGGTTCAGATATGGGTGTAGAAAGCAACCCGTGGCTGGAATATTGCTGGGATACAGCCCTTGAATTCGGACTGATGATGTTAGACGCATCCGACTATACCGGTGAGTCTGTTTTACCATATTTACCATTTATAGAAAGCGTGCTTACATTCTTCGACGAACATTATCGTTATTTAGCCGCCATACGAGGGACACATGAATTTGACGGAAGCGGTCATCTTGTTCTTTATCCGGGATCAGGCTGTGAAACATACAAAATGGCAACAAATGCCACATCCACAATCGTTGCTTTAGAAACGATACTAAAACGCCTTTTGGCATTATCTGATAAACAGATAACGGAAAGTCAGCGGGAAAACTGGAAAATATTACAAAGTAGAATACCACCAATCAACTTCCGTGAAATAAACGGCAAGAAACTGATTGCTCCGGCAAAATCATGGGAACGAATAAATAATGAAGAAGTTCCTCAGCTATATCCTGTTTATCCCTGGCGAATCTATGGAGTTGGTCGCCCGGATTTGCAAATTGCACTGGATACTTATTTCCATGATCCAGAAGCACTGAAATTTCGAAATCATATAGGATGGAAACAAGACAATATATTTGCTGCCTGCCTCGGATTAAGTGATGAAGCAAAACACCTGACGCAAGGTAAGCTGCAGGACGGCCCCCATCGCTTCCCGGCCTTTTGGGGACCCGGATTTGATTGGACCCCTGACCATAATTGGGGAGGAAGTGGAATGATCGGCTTACAGGAAATGCTGCTACAGACCAATGGAGATAGCATTTTACTTTTCCCAGCCTGGCCGACGGATTGGGATGTGCATTTTAAACTACATGCACCGAAACAAACAACTGTAGAAGCTGTTTTAGAAAATGGTAAGATTAAATCTTTACAGGTTTATCCCAAAATAAGAGAAAAAGATATCTCCATATATCTCTCCCATTGACTATTATCTTAATATATAGAGTTCGAATTCTTTTTCCTTTACCACCTTAAGCTCCTTCAAGGGCCAGGGGGTCATTCCCCTTCCATTTATGCTGTAAAGCATTCAAACAAAAGTGTCCATTTTACACTTTTTATAAACTAATATTGCCTGTTTCACATCAAAATGATTATTTTTGGAACAGAATTGATGAGTCTAAAATGGAACAGCAACCTATTATCCAATTAAATGTGCCGGATGGAGCAACAAATGTATTATTACATGCGTGTTGCGCTCCCTGCTCAGGTGCCATAATTGAATGTATGTTGCAAAATGACATTAAACCAACTGTTTTTTATTTTAATCCGAACATATACCCTTTAGAAGAATACGAAATCCGTAAATCGGAAAGTATCCGTTATGTGCAATCGTTAGATTTGCCTTTTATTGACGGAGACTACGACCATGCAGATTGGTTAAATCAAGTCCGGGGAATGGAGTCCGAACCGGAACGGGGAAACCGTTGTCTGACATGCTTTAAAATACGTATGTTAGCAACAGCCCATTATGCACACAAACATAGCATCTCTGTATTTACAACTACTCTGGCATCTTCACGCTGGAAAAATCTGGAGCAAATTAATGAAGCCGGCAATCATGCCGCATCCCTTTATCCCGGAGTGCATTTTTGGTCGCAAAACTGGAGAAAAGGCGGACTTAGCGTGCGACGAAAAGAAATTATTGAACAATACCGGTTTTATAACCAAACATACTGCGGTTGCGAATTTAGCACCAGAGCACAAAAAGAACAGAATACTGAATAATCAAATATTTACTAAATTTATAATGACATGAAACAACATCGACTATTACTGGTCTCTTTAGCGTTATCTGCAGGGCTTTTCCTACAGGCGCAGACCAACGAGTTTGCCGTTCAAACCAACAAAATCGGCGCTCCGATTCAGCCAACTATGTATGGACTTTTCTTTGAAGACATCAACTATGCTGCCGATGGCGGGCTTTATGCCGAACTAATAAAAAACCGCTCGTTTGACTTCCCTCAGGCGCTTATGGGATGGAATACATTCGGAAAAGTAGATGTATTGAATGACGGACCTTTCGACCGTAATCCTAATTACGTGCGTCTTGCCAATCCCGGACACGAACATAAACATACCGGCCTGGAAAATGAAGGCTTCTTTGGCATTGGGACAAAAAAAAGACGCTGAATATCGTTTTTCAGTTTGGGCGCGACTGCCTCAAGCCGGAACTGAAAAAATCCGTGTCGAGTTGATTAAAAGAAATAGTATGGATGAGACGCAGGTTATTGCATCCGAAGAATTATCCCTGACTTCTACCGAATGGAAAAAGCATCAGATAATCCTTAAAAGTAATGAAACAGAACCTAAAGCGCTTTTACGTATTTTCCTGGTTTCAAAAGGCAGTGTCGATCTGGAACATATTTCATTATTCCCGGTAGATACCTGGAACAAACATGAAAACGGCTTACGGAAAGACCTTGCACAGGCATTAGCCGATATTAAGCCCGGCGTCTTCCGCTTTCCGGGAGGTTGTATTGTTGAAGGTACAGACCTGGAGACACGTTATGACTGGAAAAATAGTGTAGGTCTGGTAGAAAACAGGCCGATAAATGAAAACCGCTGGCAATATACATTCCCTCACAGATTCTTTTCCGATTATTACCAAAGCTACGGATTGGGCTTTTATGAATATTTCCTCCTTTCGGAAGAAATCGGAGCCGAACCATTACCTGTATTAAGCTGTGGATTAGCTTGCCAGTTCCAGAATGAAGACATGCATGCACATGTTCCGGTTGGCGAATTAGATTCTTACGTGCAGGATGCATTAGACTTGATTGAATTTGCAAATGGCGACGCATCAACCACATGGGGAAAATTACGTGCCGAAATGGGACACGCTGCTCCTTTCAATCTGAAATTTATCGGTATCGGAAACGAACAATGGGGTCCGGAATATCCCGAACGCCTGGCTGTTTTTATTAAAGCTATTCGTAAAGCATACCCCGACATGAAAATCATCGGAAGTTCAGGACCGGGTTCAGAAGGTAAGGATTTTGACTATTTATGGCCGGAAATGAGAAAACTGAAAGTAGATTTGGTAGATGAACACTTCTATCGTCCGGAAAGTTGGTTCCTAACACAGGGAGCCCGTTATGACAACTATGATCGCAAGGGACCGAAAGTATTTGCCGGCGAATATGCATGTCACGGAAAAGGGAAAAAATTCAACCACTACAACGCAGCACTACTCGAAGCCGCTTTCATGACCGGAATGGAGCGAAATGCAGATATTGTACATATGGCTACCTATGCACCTCTTTTCGCACATGTCGAAGGATGGCAATGGCGTCCGGATATGATCTGGTTTGACAATATGAATTGCGTTCGTACGGCAAGTTATTACGTACAACAACTATATGCGGTAAACAAAGGCACAAATGTACTTCCGCTAACAATGAACAAAAAACCGGTAACCGGTGCCGAAGGACAAAACGGCCTTTTTGCCAGTGCCGTATGGGATAAAGATACCCGCGAAATCATTGTAAAGGTGGCAAATACATCCGACAAAGCACAAGACATAACAATTCTTCTGAATGGTTTAAAAAAGAATGAATCAATAACATCCGGCAAATGTATCAAACTGGCATCCTCAAATGCTGATAAAGACAATACACTGGAAAATCCGACTGCTATTGTCCCGAAAGAAACTGCCGTTTCAACCGAGGGTAACAAGCTATCTGTACAACTGGAAGCAAACACTTTCGCAGTTTATAAACTCTTTAAATAATAAATTATTACTTTTACACCTGAATGAAATGGTGTAATATATGAATCAGATTATATTTCCCGCTGAATGGCACCCACAAAGTGCCATTCAGCTTACATGGCCTCATAAAGAAACAGATTGGGCATCCATGCTCAATGAAGTGATTCCCTGCTTTGTCAGTATAGCTAAAGAAGTAGTAAAACGGGAAAAATTATTAATCGTCTGCCCTGATAAAGAAGAAGTCCTATCTCAATTGGGGAATATAGATACCCACCAGATCATATTCAGGGAAATGCCGACAAACGATACCTGGGCACGTGATCACGGTGGCATTACGATCTTCGAAAATAATAAACCGGCTATCTACGACTTTGTTTTTAATGGTTGGGGTATGAAGTTTCCGGCAAACCATGATAATTTAATTACCCGCAGCCTGTTTGTATCCGAAACGTTCGCTCCGGATATTGAAGTTTTAAACATGCAACCCTTTGTACTAGAAGGAGGAAGCATTGAATCCGACGGAGAAGGGACACTACTAACCACTGTTGAATGTTTAAGTTCCGTTAACCGCAATGAATATCTGAATCAGCAACAACTGGAATATCATTTGAAAGAGCTTTTTGGCGCACAACAAATCCTCTGGATTGAAAACGGATATCTTGCCGGAGACGATACGGACAGCCATATTGATACATTAGCACGTTTTTGTGACCCAAATACCATTGCCTATGTACAATGCAACGATGAATATGACGAACATTATACCGAATTACAGGCTATGGAAGAGGAACTCAAAGCATTCAGGACACTTACAGGTGATCCATACCGCCTAATCCCACTCCCTATGGCCGATGAAGTCGTTTTTAATGGAGAAAGGTTACCGGCAACATACGCTAACTTTTTAATAATTAACGATGCTGTTTTACTTCCTTTTTATCAAAGTGAGAAAGACGAGATTGCAAAAGAGGCATTAAAAAAAGCTTTTCCTGAAAGAGAGATTATCGGTATCAACTGTCTGCCATTAATCAAACAACATGGCTCATTACACTGTGTAACGATGCAGTACCCTATATCAGTGGTTAATAAAAAAAGAAGCTCTTCAAACCTCCCCCGAAAGGAGGCTTAAAAAGGCAAAACAAGCACTTTTACCTTTCACCTTTTTACTTATAACTTATTTAGATATGAAAGTAGGAATCGTACAACAAAAAAATACAGCAGATCAGGAAGCCAATATATCAAAATTAATTGAAAACATCCGGAAATGTGCACAGGATGGCGCCAACCTGATTGTGCTACAGGAACTACACAATAGCCTTTATTTTTGTCAGACCGAAGATACGAATCAATTTGATTTAGCAGAAACCATACCAGGTAAATCAACCGAAATCTTCGGCCGGATAGCTAAAGAATTGCAAATAGTACTCGTTTTATCACTTTTCGAAAAACGGGCTGCCGGATTATATCATAACACAGCTGTTGTACTCGAAAAAGACGGTAGTATTGCCGGAAAATACCGGAAAATGCATATTCCTGATGATCCGGCCTATTATGAGAAATTTTATTTTACACCCGGTGATTTAGGATTCGAACCTATAAACACATCTGTAGGACGGTTAGGTGTACTGGTATGCTGGGATCAATGGTATCCTGAAGCAGCCCGGCTCATGGCCCTGAGCGGAGCAGATGTATTAATTTACCCTACGGCTATCGGTTGGGAAAGCAGCGATACCGAAGAAGAAAAATTCCGCCAGTTAGATGCATGGCGAACAGTTCAACGAGGACATGCCATTGCAAACGGAGTACCGGTCATCACCGTTAATCGTGTGGGGCATGAACCTGATCCATCACAACAAACCAATGGCATTCAATTCTGGGGAAATAGTTTCATTGTAGGTCCACAAGGTGAATTCTTATGTGAATTACCGGATAGCGAAGAAGCGGTCAAAATCATTCATATCGATTCTTCACGTACCGAACAGGTACGCCGTTGGTGGCCTTTTTTGCGTGACCGGCGTATTGATGCTTTCGATGGATTAACAAAACGATATTTGTTGGATTAACGCATATTAATTCTTTTTCCGACTGCTATATTTAGCCTTTCCTGCAAAAAGATGTACTTTTGCAGAAAAGGTTTTCATGTGTTAAGATTAGACGAAGAAACCATTAAGCGCATAAATCAGGGGGATACAAAAGCTTTTGAAAAAATGTATTCCACCTATTATGTATATTTATGTACCATCGCAACTAAGTACATTTATGATGCAGAGACTGCCAAAGAAATTGTTAATGATGTATTTATAAACACATGGAATAACCGGGCTACATTAAATAATCCCATAACAGCCTATCTGGTTCGTGCCGTTCAAAACCGTTGCTTAAATCATATTCAAAGAAAACGGACACAGGAAGTCCCTTTAACCGATGAACAAGAGCAATTATTAACTATTCAGGAACAAGCCATTAACGCAAACGACCATCCCCTGGCATGGCTTGAAGACAAAGAATTCGAAACACTTGTCTCCAATGCCATTAATTCACTACCGCCAAAATGTAAAGATATATTTCAACAATATCTGTACCAGCACAAGTCGTATGAAGAAATTGCAGAATCAAATGGAATATCAGCAAGTACTGTAAGAGTACAAATAAAAATAGGCTTAACAAAAATCAAAGACATATTAAACAAATACTACGACCTCTTCCTTTTTTTATTTTTTTAAAAAAATAATGGAATTTCTTTTAAACGCATTAGCATATCTATGTGTATTTATTAGTAAAACATGGATCATAATGCCTTATGCAGACAAATGACAAACACATAATTGACGATATACTATTTAAGTATTTTAAAAATCAATTAAACGAGACAGAAGAAAAAATACTTCTTGAGTGGTTAAATGCAGACACTTCGCATAAGAAAATACTTTACGAAATGGCAGATTGGTGGGCTACCGCTCATATTCCTCTTTTTGCTTCAGATCTAAAGAATGATTTTAATAAATATCTGAAAGATCTGATAAATAAAACAAATCCAGTTCAGCAACACGATCACATTCATACGACTATCAAATGGTGGAGTAAAATTGCAGCATCCGTTCTGATTCTGCTTACAACCGGAATACTGGCATTTTATGCAGGAAGAAGTACTGATAAAAAAGAGCCTCAGATCGCTTACTATGAAACATCAGTACCTTTAGGCGCTCAATCAAAAGTTGTACTACCCGATCAGTCTGTTGTATGGATAAACGCCGGTTCTTCTATCAAATATCATGAAGACACAGAAAAACAAACAAGAAATATTAATCTGGAAGGAGAAGCCTATTTCGAAGTCAGTAAAAATCAGGATATGCCTTTTATTGTTGAATCGGGCTCTTTACAGGTTTCCGTATTAGGGACAAGTTTCAATGTCAAAGCATATGAAAATCAGGAAACCATCGACATTGTTTTAGTATCCGGAAAAGTAGAAGTCCGCTCAGAAAACAAGCAAGACGATGCGTACCTTTTATCTCCGGACGAGATGTTAAGTTATAATAAACAGACAAACCATGCAGAAAAGTCGATGGTTCAAAGCTTAAATTACTGTGCCTGGAAGAACGGCCAACTGAAATTTGACGAACAGCAATTTGCACTTTTAGCAAAAGATCTGGAACGTATTTATAACGTACAAATTGAAGTAAAAAGTGATTTGCTAAAGACTGAACGTTTTTCAGGAAGCTTTTCGTACGATTATTCAATCAACGACATTCTCCGGGAAATTGATGTTGAGAAAAAATATACCTGGAAACAAAATGGAAACCAAATCATTATACGAGATAAATAATTCGACAACCAAACTATCTAAAAAAATTACTGATGAAAGAAATGCAGAAAAAGAATCATTAAAACACAAAAAACATTTCCACTTAACAAAACATTATTCACTTTTTTAAAACACTAACATCTATGAATCTGAACAATCTAAGAAAGACATTCAGAGTCTTTGCAATCAGTTTGCTCTTATTGGGAGCAATATGCAATTCCGGTTCCATGTCAGCATCTGAATTACAAGCATTCCAAATGACTGTAAAATTGGAAAATGCGACTCTGAAAGAACTTTTCGACATTATTGAAGAAAAGTTCGACTACTCCTTCCTTATCCGGAATAACGATATCGATCTGGAAGAGCGAATCACAATTAATGCCAAAAACAAATCGGTGGAAGAAATTCTGACAAATGCATTAAAAAAACAAAAAGCAGAATTTACAGTCAACGATCACCGCATTATTGTTTACAAAACAAATTCCCCAAACGAAACAAAGGGAGCAACTGTTGGAGCACAAACCATGCAACAGACCCAAACAATAAGTGGAACAGTTATTGATGAAGTTACCGGCGAACCTGTTATCGGAGCAAACGTAATCGTGAAAGGAACTACGGTTGGTACGGTTACCGATTATGATGGAAAATTTTCATTCGAAGCTCCTGGCGGATCAACACTTGTTATCTCCTATATAGGCTATATTAATGTTGAAGTTGCTGCATCTTCATCACCGATGACCATCCGTATCAAAGAAGATACACATGCTTTGGCAGAAGTAGTAGTGGTAGGTTATGGTGTACAGAAAAGAGAAAGCCTGACCGGTGCATTACAAACATTGAATAATGAAAAACTGACAAACATTACAACACCTTCGGTTCAGAATATGTTGAACGGTAAAGCACCCGGTGTATATGTAGCGCCCGGCGACGGACGTCCCGGTTCTTCAGGAAGCGTCGTAATACGCGGTAAAGCATCAATAAATGGAGAAACACGTCCTCTGTGGGTGATCGATGGAGTTATTGTAGGAAATACACCAAACAATTCATTGAATCCAAACGATATAGAAACCATGACAATCCTAAAAGATGCGGCCTCTACCGCGATTTACGGCTCACAGGGAGCCAATGGTGTGATCGTGGTGACGACCAAAAAGGGAACTGCCGATAAATTAACGATCAATGCTTCCGCAAAATTCGGACTTAACAGCCTGAACAATGGAAATATGGAAGTAATGAACGGGGAAGAATTATATGATTATTACAAGTCATTCTCAAACCAGGAAATGATCTCTTTTCCCCGGTGGAACGAAAACTTAAGAAATTCGAATTACGATTGGTGGGATCTTGCCACCCAAACGGGCATTGTACAAGAGTATAACATTTCTGCTGCCGGAGGTAATGAAAAAATCAGATCTTATTTTTCATTAGGTTATTATGATGAAGAAGGAGCTGTTAAAGGATATGATTATACAAAATACGACTTCCGCCTTCGTACCGAAATGAAACCGACTACATGGCTGACACTTAAACCGCTTATCGCCGGTTCACGAAGAAATATTGATAATCAGGAACATTCTGTTACGGCTATGTATTCAAATCTACCATGGGACAATCCATATCAGGAAGATGGTACTCCTACTCCCAACTATTCCCAAACATGGGTAAACAGTAACTCAACAAATTACCTGTATGATTTACAATGGAATAAATCATCTTCTATAACACACACCTTTATGGGTAATTTTGATTTTGATATCAGGCTTACCGACTGGTTGACATTTGCATCTGTAAACAGCTATTCATATAACAATTACGAATTTAAAGAACTATTTGACCCCCGCTCATATGAAGGAGCAGGAGTTAACGGACGTATAGAAGAACGAACACAAAAAACAGAACGCAGATATACCAACCAGTTGCTTCGTCTTAATAAAAATTTCGGTAAGCATGCATTGAATGGGATTATAGCCTATGAATTCAACGACTATAAATTCAAAAATCTTCAGGAGATAGGGACGGGCTTCGTTGCCGGTTTCGAAGAACTCGATGTAGCTGCCAAACCGGAAAAGACGGCGGGATATATAGAAGAAAAAGCAAAACAGTCATTTATATTCAACGCACACTATGCTTATGACAGTAAATACCTGGCCCAGGTATCTTTTCGCCGCGACGGTGCGTCCAACTTCGGAGATGATGAAAAATATGGTAATTTCTTTTCAATCAGCGGCGGATGGAATATCGAACGCGAAGCTTTTATGGAATATGACTGGCTGGATCAACTGAAGCTACGTGCATCATACGGTACAACAGGAAATGATCCTACAGCACTATATCCACAATACGATCTATATAAAGGCAACACAAGCTATGATGGAACTCCGGGCCTGTTAATCAGCCAAATCGGCAGGAAAGACTTAACCTGGGAAAAAACAAAGACATTCGGCGTAGGATTAGATATCGCCATATTCGACCGGGTACGCATGTCTTTCGATTACTATGATAAAAAAACCGACAATGTACTATTCAAAGTTCCTGTATCCGGATTAACCGGAGTAACTGAAGTATGGAGAAATATCGGTGAAATGTCAAACAAAGGATTTGAAATGTCGATTGGTGGCGATATCATAAAAACAAAGGATTGGTATTGGGGAGCAGACTTCAATCTGGGATTAAACCGGAATAAAATGACAGGTATCTACGGAGATGATACGGAAGTTATAACAACCGGTTTAGGAGGAATTGCCGGAAGCATCAACCGGATATTGAAAAAAGGTTATGATGCCGACACCTATTATGGCCGCGAATGGGCAGGAGTTAATCCGGAAAACGGAAAGCCGCAATGGTATAAAACAGATGATAATGGCAATCGCGTAATAACGGAAAGTTACTCAGAAGCTGACGAAATAATATTAGGAAGTTATGCGCCTGATTTCTTCGGAGGATTCTCGACCAATCTGGTATGGAAAGATTTTGATTTGTCGGCCGTATTCGGTTATTCCGTAGGTGGAAAAATATACAATTATTCACGTCAGGAATACGATTCCGACGGAGCTTATACCGACAGAAACCAAATGAAACTTAAGGATGGTTGGAGCCGCTGGGAAAAAGCAGGAGATATCGCAACCCACCCGCTTGCTTCTTATAACAATTCGTATTCTGTAAATTCAAACAAAGTGTCATCCCGTTTTATTGAAGACGGAGATTATCTAAAACTACGCAGCTTGACCATAGGATATAACCTGAAATTACCTAAATGGCAAATATCAAACCTTCGCATATTTATTTCCGGAGAAAATTTATTCACAATTACAGATTATTCCGGTGTTGATCCGGAAATCCCGGTGAGACTGTCCGATGATAAGATTGAAGACAGTTCCAGTTCTATTTTAAATGTAACGGGAACATCAGCCTATCCTACTACACGTAAGTTTATATTTGGTATCAACATTACATTATAAAAAGATTAACTATGAAAAAGATATTATCAATAATAATAAGTATGTGCTGTTTATTTACAGCATGCGATATCGACAGATTCCCTTCTACATCGATGGCCGCAGAAGAAATTCTTGAGGATCCAAACCTGGATGCATTACTAAACGGTACTTATGCCCAACTAAAAGCATGGTCGGACGTAATGCATCGCTGTGGAGAATATGCCGGAGATAATATGATGATACGTGGAACGTCTACCGATGCTTTCTACGAATTCATTTCCTATTCGCGCACGCCGAATAATTATCGTTTACTAAACTTCTGGGATTACAGTTATAAAGCGATCGCCCAATCTTCCAATATCATGAAAATGTTTGATGAAGGACAAAATGCTGAAATCGATAATAAACTGGGAGAATGCTATTTTATTCGTGGCTTTTTATACTTCTATTTATGCCGTGCTTATGGCCGGCCGTATTACCAAAATCCTGAAACAAATCTAGGTGTACCCATTGTAAATGGAACACCGGATGATGTATTCGGTGCATTACCGGATCGTTCTACGGTAAAAGAGACTTACGAACAGGCTATTTCCGATTTGAAAAAATCTGTAGAATTAATCAATACAAATAACGGACCTGTTTACGGATCACAAGAAGCTGCTTGGGCTTTACTATCCAGAATATATCTGTACATGAGCGGAACATTCGATAGTCCGAATCAGGAATATGCTAAATTAGCGATTGAATATGCCGACAAAGTAATCAATTCCGGCACATACAGTATGCTCCCACGCGAAGATTTTATGAAATATAGCTCCTTCACTCCGGAACAGAACAATGAAACGATTTTCGCCGTAAAACGTGTAGCTTCCGAATTTTCCGGTGATGACCACTACTATGGCATCGGCGGAATGTATGCAAATATAGGCGGCATGGGATGGGGCGAAATGTATGCCAGTGCTGATTTTATTAGTTTATTAGATGAAACAGGCCGTAACGACTGGGCAAATGATAAAATCGTAGACGCACGCGCCGCATTTATCGAACCTCAGTACGTAGATGGTGGAAAAACGGTCTTCCGTTTTATTAAAAATGTATATGATAATTCCGGTACACAAACAAATTTCAACTACGTACAGGCAGAAGTAACCATTTCCGGAAACACAGCTACCTGTAAGGAAGATGATGACACTTATTCGTTAACACCGGTTGATCAGGATCAAGGCATTTGGTCAATCAATTACAAAGACGGAAATACATATACGGGTGTGATCGATCCGGAAATGAAACTGAACCGTGTATATCCGATGTTTTATATTACAAAATGTTCGCGCGAAGGAGAAGAATCCCATTTGCACTCACCGGTGATTACTCGTTTAGCCGAAATGTATTTGAATAAAGCAGAGGCTGCAGCTAAAACCGGAGATTATGGAACTGCTTTAGCGGCATTAAATACTGTCCGCGAACGTTCGTTACCAGGTGAAGGATATGCTTCATTAGACGCATCGAATGCAGAAACGCTTATCGAGAAGGAACGTACACTGGAGTTGGCATTCCAGGCAGAACGAAGTTATGACGTTTACCGCAACGGGTGTTCGATGACACGCCGCTATCCGGGACCACATAATGCAATGGAAGAAATATTGCCGAATGATTACCGTACGATATACTTCATTCCGCAAAATGCGATTAATGCATATCCGAACGGTAGTACATTAACTCAAAACCCGACATCAAATTAATTGCGAATAACAAATATACCTAGTCATCAAGATATAGTATCTTTAATGACTAAGCATATATAAAAAGAGGCTGTCTCAGAATGATGAGATGGCCTCTGTTTTTTTTTGTGTATTAAAAAAAGAAGCAAGCCTTCATTATCAAAAACAAAGACTTGCCCATGTACTTAAAGAATCGTATCTTTAAGTGTCATCACACAAAAACAAATATAATGTTTAAAAGTTATACCACCAACGATAATCTCTTACTTCCACCCACCTTGGGAGAATTAATACCCTCCAATGATCCAGTTCGTGTAGTAGACCGTATCATCGAGCAAATCGATCTGAAGTCTTTATACCGGAAGTATTCCCATTTAGGCAGTCATGCCTATCATCCCCGCCTGATGCTCAAGTTAATCGTTTACGCCTATCTTCGTAATGTATACTCTTCGCGTCGTATAGAAGATTTGGGCCGTAACGATATCCGTTTTTTATGGTTAAGCGGCATGGATTGTCCTGATCATAATACAATTAGTCGTTTTCGTTCGGGACGTTTGAAAGGCGTCTTGAAAGAAGTGTTTGCCACGATAGTTAAGTTTCTGGTCGAAGAAGGATTAGTTAGTTTAGAAAAAGCCTACACAGATGGAACCAAGATCGAATCCAGTGCCAACCGTTACACATTTGTCTGGGGTAAATCCATCCAAACCCGTGTAAATAAGATAGCTGACCAAATCAATGAACTGTGGACTTATGCCGAATCTGTCACCAAACAAGAGCTAATGGAAGAAGCCCCGTTGCTAGCCGAGGATGTTACAGCAGAGAAAGTAGCCCATGTGGTAGGTAAGATCGATGAAGCCTTACGAGATGTAGCTTGTGATAAAAAAGTCAAACGAGTGAAGAAAGCCTGGCCAGAACAATTAAAGCGATATGAAGAACAAGAGCAAATACTGAAAGGCCGTAACAGTTACTCCAAAACTGACCCGGATGCCACCTTTATGCGGATGAAAGAAGACCATATGCTAAACGGACAACTTAAGCCCGCTTATAATGTACAGATCTCTACAAACGCCCAATTTATCACTAATTACACCCTACATCAGACAACAGCCGATACCACTACCTATATCGGGCATATGGAAGAATACAAACGGCTCTATGATAGTTACCCCAAAGAATCCATAGCCGATGCCGGCTATGGCAGTGAAGAGAATTACCTGTATGCCAGGGAAAAAACAATTACAACTTATATCAAATACAATTATTTCCATAAACAAGCCACAAAGAAATGGGGAAACGACCCTTTTCTCTCTTCCAACTTCCATTATAATAAGAAGAAAGACTGTTTCTACTGCCCCATGGGACAAGAAATGCGATTCGTTTATAAATGCAAGCAAAAGACGAAAACCGGCTTTGAACAAGAAATACACATTTATGAGGCTACCCGCTGTGAAGGTTGTCCTTTAAGAAGTCTCTGCCATAAATCTAAAACCAACCGCAGGATACAGGTTAACCATCGACTGAATGCCCTTAAAAGAGAAGAAAAGCAGAAACTATTATCTGAAGAAGGATTAAAACATCGCAGTCAGAGGCCACAGGATGTGGAAGCTACTTTCGGAAATCTAAAATACAACAAATACTTCAAGCGATTCCTATGCAGGGGAAAAGATAAAGTAGAAGTCGAATTTGGATTACTTTCAATTGCTCATAATCTTAAAAAAGTAGCTTCATAGACTACTTTTTTGACCTTTTTTGCCTTCATCGAAGAATGCCACAGTTTCATGGTTGATAAGAGTAAAGAAATCTGGTGTTTTTTTTGCCGGAATCTCAAGAATCATTTTTTTCTCAATGAAAAAAGGCCATCTCAAAGTTTTATTTTGAGACAGCCTCTTTTACTATTTAAACAAGAACTAATAGACCTCACCCTATTATATACAAACAACAATGTGCATTTGTTACTTTCAGAAACCACCTTATTAATAAAAGATTTTATTCGGGAAGATAAAGGGTCTTTAGTCGTACAGACAAAGAGTCTTTGTTCGAACGGACAAATGCCTTTTGTCTAGATAAAACATCTACTCACGAGAATATTCGAATCTCCGCGTTAATATCCTTTTTCAAGATTATTACTAAACATATTCAAAAACACGAAATTCGTTTCATAATATTATATAATTCAGGCTTCCCTTATTAATATATATACACAAAAGAGGAAAGTTCTGTTTAAAACAAAATCGTTTTTATTCCCTCTTTTTCAACTTTTTATTATTCAGCATATTGATAATATAAAATTATATAAATATGGTCTATTTTGTATTGAAATATTAAATTATCCCCGTATTTTTGTTGACTTAAATAACGTTTTAAGTAGCGAATACAGAGCTAAAATTTATTTTTGGCTATGTTGAGTCACGCAAAACGACTAATGTAATTGAACTTATTAAATACCATAAATTATGGAAAATACTCGTCGCTCTTTTATTAAAAAAGTTACGGCAGCCGGTATTGGTGCAGCCGGATTAGCAGTAACCGATCATGCAATGGCTGCAGTTAATAATACAACTGAAGCACAACAAAGCAAAAAAAAATCTTCAGGAAAAGATGACGGCAAACTAAAATTCGGATTCATAGGAACCGGATCACGTTGTCAGGAACATATCAACAATGTTCTGGCTATTCCCGACAATAAAATTGTGGCTATTTGCGATATCCAGAAGGGTCCATTGGAAAGAACGCTAAAACACATTGCAAAATTCAATGTTCCCGAACCGAAAGTATATACAGGAGGCGAACGTGAATTTGAGAAAATGCTGAATAACGAAGAATTCGACTGTGTAATTATTGCCACCCCATGGGAATGGCATGTACCGATGGCAGTAGCTACCATGAAAGCAGGTGTTCCTTATGTAGGCGTAGAAGTTTCAGCCGCCAACACGGTAGAAGAATGCTGGGATCTCGTAAACACTTCCGAAGCCACCGGAAGCCATCTGAATATTATGGAAAATGTATGTTACCGCCGTGACGTGATGGCCGCATTAAGAATGGTACGTGATGGTTTATTCGGAGAAATGATCCATGGAACTTGTGGCTATCAACATGATTTGCGTGATGTAAAATTCAATGACGGCGAACATTATACCTATCAGGAAGGTGGCGAATTACGAATGGGACCGACCGCCTATGCAGAAGCACAATGGCGTACACAACATTCGGTAACCCGTAACGGAGATATTTATCCTACACATGGTATCGGACCGGTAGCCAACTGCTTTGATATTAATCACGGTAACCGCTTCCTTTCACTAACAGCTATGGCTACCCAATCAAGAGGATTACACAATTTTATTGTTGAAAAAGGTGGCGCTAATCATCCATATGCTAAAATAAATTTTAATCTGGGTGATATAGTAACATCCATGATCAAATGTGCAAATGGTCAAACAATTATTGTAACACACGATACGAATTTACCTCGTCCGTACTCATTAGGATTCCGTGTTCAGGGCACCAAGGGCCTGTGGATGAATGATGGCGATCATATATATGTAGAAGGACAATCCAAACCTCATCGCTGGGATGAGTCGGATGAATGGTTAAAAAAATATGATCATAAACTCTGGAGTACACTTGAAGCTAAAGCCAAAGAAGCCGGACATGGTGGTATGGACTTCATTATGATGTACGACTTGATTGACGCAATCCGCAATAAAAAACCGGCTCCGATGGATTGTTATGATGCTGCAGCATGGAGTGCGATTTCCGGTTTATCGGAAATGTCAATTGCACGTGGTGGCGCTGTAGTTGATTTCCCTGACTTCACAAGAGGTCAATGGATTCATCGTAAACCCAAGTTTGCCCTCTAACCAATAAGCTCAAAAAAAGCGAAGTTTTCACTTCGCTTTTTTTATTTATCATAACTCTTCAGAAGGAATAACAATAGGAGGGAATGAATTTATATTGCCTTCGGATGATATACTTACAATACTGTCAACAACATAACGGGAATAGCCCCTCCACGGAATAGCTCCAAAATACTCCTTATAATGAAGCTCTACTATTTTTCCTCCGGCAAGCATTAATCTCTCTGCAACAGCTTTATCCGATACGGAGAACTCAAATTCATTCGACTGCATTCCTCCCTGATTCGGACGAAATCCAGCCTGAACCAATTTACCTTCATATGTTTTAAAGACATAGCCTTTATACATTACATTATTTAATTGTCCGGATTTCACCCCTTCGCCATACGGATAATAAAAATAAATTAACCCATAAAGCAACAAACCTAATATCACTAAAACAGCTATAATACTCACCACTTTACGAAATTTATGACGACGAGCTGCAGCCCGTTCTTCTTTTTCTGTTAAGTCCATAAAGAATAAAAAGTTTTATAATATAACAATTAAAACATTCAAAAAAATTAAAAAGCCATTCAAACTAAATAGTCTCCGGTTTATCTCGTTTTTACTCAAAAACCTCCACCACTGACCATTAATCGCTGACTACTGATCACTTAATATCCAATTTCGATTTAACTGCTTTCGGAAGTGCATCTTTGTGAACTACAATATTCATGGTTTTATATGCGATAAATGCTTCGGAAGCATACCACGTTCCATTATATTTATTATTTGTACCCCATGAATTCTTCACCATATAGAATTTCTTTCCGTTTTGGTCTTTTGCGATTCCATAAATCAACATACCATGATCATCTGTGGTCTGATAATTGTCATAACCTTCCTGACGCAACGCTTGTGTAATTTCCATTTCTTTGCATGGTTTTGATGCCAGTTTTTTAATTTCTGCATCTTTTTCCGCACGGCTCAACCCAACCCAACGGTCCTGGTCAGAACCGGATGTTTCCATATATTCTATATCGGGCACAGTAGCTAATCCGTCACGAGTAAATCCTTTCTCACTAACATCTGATCCCCATGCGATCGTATATCCGTTATTAACAGCATTATCAAACACCTCCATAAACTCATCCAATGGCAGGTTATAACTTTGCGCCCAACGCCAGTTATCCTCAATTTCCAATGCAAATGAAGAATAAAAAGGCTCATGCGTATACGATGTCAATGAAACATAATCATCCATATTCAAACCTAATGATTCACCAAAACTCTTTGGAGTAAATTGTTTGCTCTTATATGTAAACGTCTCCGGTATTTCACCCAGATACGCATCAATAATTCCCTGGTATGCTTTTTTCCATGTCGGCGACAACTTTCCGTTCGGATTCTCAATCAACGCTTTCAAATATGCAGCAGCCGGTTGTTCTATTTCACCATGTACATGAACCTCTTCACCATATTCAAGTCCTTTATATATTTCACCCGGAATAGCTCCATAATGTTTAAATGCATAGATTACATCTGCAAATGAACCTCCCTGAGCAAAATTCAGAAAGCCATGTAAACGTACATACTTATCAGCTTTATCACGATACGAATGATTTACCACAAACATCTCCGACAAATCATATTCACCCTTGCCCAGACGCAGGAGTTCAGCCTCAATCATCGCGACTCCCGAAAATGACCAACAGGTGCCCGTACGGCTTTGATTCTTTACGGGAGTAATTTTTAATTCCTTTACAGTAGTAAATTCATATTCATCCTGTGCAAAAGCGTTTACTGATAAACAGGCTAAAAACAAACCGGCAGCTATTAACTTTTTCATTCTTATTATTTTATTAAAATTTCAGACGCAAATATACAATAACTCTCCTACACATTCATTTTTTTTCATACTTTTGTTCCGGATAAAAAAGAACCCCAGACCCCTAAAAAGGCTTGAGAATCGCCTCATGTCAAATAACATGAGGTATTTCCTTAGCATAATGGTTTGCATATATTTTCCCCTTCAGGAGATAGGGGTCTTTTAACTACTAATTTTTTAAATTATGAAACTAACAATTATCGGTGCGGGGAATATCGGAGGAGCTATTGCCCGGGGATTAGCTGGCGGAACAAGTATAAAAGCATCAGATATTACTTGTACAGATCCATCTCCCAAAAGATTAGAACACATTCAGTCGATTAATCCTTCAATCCGGACAACTTCTGATAACTGCGATGCCATAAAAAATGCTGATATTATATTAATAGCAGTAAAGCCATGGCTGGTTGAAAATGTTATCAATGAAATTAAAACCAATCTGAATTTCGAGAAACAAATAATAGTATCCATTGCTGCCGGTATTACATTTCAGCAACTCGAAACCTTTTTGGAAAAAGACACTGAAACTAAACCTGTAATATTTCGGTTAATTCCGAATACAGCCATTGACGTAAAATGCAGTATGACGTTTATTTCGGCTCAAAACGCCACACAGGAACAAATCGATTTGATTCTAAAAACATTTAATGAATTGGGACTAACAATGTTATTAGAAGAACGCTTAATCGGCCCCGGTACGGCGTTAGGTTCATCCGGAATTGCTTTTGCTTTCCGGTACATTCGTGCGGCAATAGAAGGCGGTATCGAACTTGGCTTTCCTCCGGAACAAGCAACAGAGATAGTCCTTCAAACATTCAAAGGTGCTGTCGAACTGCTGCAAACCAAAGGTACACATCCGGAACAAGAAATTGACAAAGTCACCACACCCGGTGGTATAACAATCAAAGGGCTGAATGCAATGGAACATGCCGGATTTACATCAGCAGTAATCAAAGGACTATTAGCCAGCAAGTAAAATAATCATCACTTATTTTTTATTTTTCGTACCGGATATTTCAAAAAAAACAATTAATTTCGCCCTTAGAAAGTATAGACTTTACAATCTTCTAAAGGGTGAGATTTTTTGTTTATAGACCATTAGTATCTCCTTCCGGATACATCAATTGCAATGCTTTCTGCATAGCACACCAGAGTACAACCCTATATAATATCTGCAGCAAAACATCTTCTCACTTTTACCTTCATCCTCTTTACAATCAAACAACAACATCAATATTCAATTTATGAAGCGAAGTAAGATTTTTGTAAAATCATCACATCCCATTATAATAAAAATCATACGAATTCCATATGACTTTAATAAAAAAAATCAAAATATTCCCATATGAAAATCAATACGATTCTAAGTATTTTTACTCCTAAAGATACTAAGTTCTTTCCTTTATTACAGGAAGCAGCAACCGTACTGGATAATGCTGCTGAATTACTACAGGAACTGTTTACTTGCCAGGACAAAAGTAAAATCAAAGATTACTGTAAGTTAATCAAAGACGAAGAAGTTAAAGGAGACAAAGTTACAGGACGTGTATTTAAAGAACTAAACGACACATTTATCACACCATTCGACAGGGAAGATATCGATGCTTTAGCCAACGAGATGGATGATGCAATTGATGCTATTAATCGTTCTGCTCACAAAATGCTGCTCTATTCTCCTGAAACACATCCTATCGCAACAGTGCAGTTAGCAGAAATCCTGAAAAAAGGAACAGAAGAAATCAAAAGTGCAATCATCGAATTATCCTCCTTAAAGAGAAAGGATCAGAAAGTACGCCAGCATGCAAAAGAAATTAAACGCCTGGAAGAAAAAGCCGATATAGTCTACGAAGAAGGGATCATTACGCTTTTTAAAGAAGAAACCAGCACTATCGAATTAATCAAACAAAAAGAGATTATTCAGGAACTGGAAAAATCTGCAAATAAGATAAACAATGTAGGTAAAGTACTGAAAACAATCATTGTAAAATACGCATAAAATAAAACGCATAAACATGACTTTACTTATCACGATTATTGTATTAGCAATCATCTTTGATTTTATTAATGGTTTCCATGACGCAGCAAATTCTATTGCAACAATCGTATCCACACGTGTACTTACCCCGTTTCAGGCTGTACTATGGGCTGCATCTTTTAACTTTATAGCTTTCTTTATAGCCAAATATGTAATCGGTGAATTCGGAATTGCCGATACCGTTTCAAAAGTTGTACTAGAACAATATATTACATTACCCATTATCCTATCAGGTCTGATAGCAGCCATTGCCTGGAATCTGCTAACCTGGTGGTTAGGTATTCCTTCATCTTCTTCACATACACTGATTGGAGGGTTTGCCGGAGCAGCGATATGTGCAGCAGGCTTCAGCTCTATTCATACAAGCGTAATACTAAAGATCGTATCTTTTATTGTATTGGCGCCTCTGATTGGTATGATAATGTCTTCTATCATAACAATCGGTGTTTTATGGGCATTCAGGAAAACCAAAGCAAAAAAAGCCGAGTCCATATTCAAAAAGCTGCAACTCGTATCGTCAGGTTTGTTTAGTCTGGGACATGGATTGAACGACTCTCAGAAAGTAATGGGTATTATTGCAACGGCCATGATAGCAGTCGGGCAAATTGACTCTGTGCAATCAATGCCTACTTGGGTTCCGTTAACCTGCTTTGGAGCGATCGGTCTCGGAACGATGATGGGAGGATGGCGTATCGTAAAAACAATGGGTACTAAAATCACGAAAGTAACCCCATTAGAAGGTGTTTGTGCCGAAACAGCTGGAGCATTCACCCTATTTATAACGGAAATACTTAAAATACCGGTAAGTACCACGCATACAATTACTGGTGCTATTATGGGAGTCGGTGCGGTGAAAAGATTATCTGCCGTGCGCTGGAATGTGACAATTAATCTACTTTGGGCATGGATACTTACCATTCCGGTTAGCGGAGTATTAGCAGCACTGATATACGTTGTTGTACGATTCTTAGGATTATAACAACCTAAAACAACTCCATTCCTTCGCGGTAAGTCTTATATTTTAACTGAGGCAACAAATCTTTTTGCATACGACCGGTATCACCATAATATGATACCATACCGATTTTAATAAAATCGACTGTCAACGGACTACGCGTACCAAATAAAGAGGAGAACAACTCGAAACAACGTGCAGCAGTCATAATCATCCAAACAGGCATACGCCATGGCTTTTTGCTTTTGCGGTAAACAGTTATATCATCCAGAAATTGCTGTAAAGTTTGTATACCTTCATCCCCTAAATGATAAACACCATGAATATCCGGATTCAGGATGGCTGCAATAGTTGCAGATACAAAATCGTCTTTTGAAATCAAATGGATGAAAGTAGGTTTACGCCAAATGCCCAACAACCAATGCCGCGCAAACCATTGTGCAGTATCAATCATCAAAATGCCTTTACCATACACCATTCCCACCCGTAATGAAACGGCCTCAA
The DNA here is from genome assembly GCA_031285565.1 of Tannerella sp. Lineage (GTDB taxonomy): Bacteria > Bacteroidota > Bacteroidia > Bacteroidales > Tannerellaceae > Tannerella. The sequence continues at coordinate 52,160 of JAITVY010000074.1, forward strand.
AACCATATTCTTTTTCATATTGAAATAACAATTGCTCTTCCTCCAGACGGGTACGGGCATGCATTGATTCCGGTTTTCCATCAAGACGGCCTGTAGCAGGATTTTCTGGTGTACATTCGCCTTCTACATGTGGAAAACTAATCAGAATAATTCGTTTTACTTTTTGCTGAACGGCAACATCCAGCAGATTACGAAAATATTGCGTGTTGGTAACCGGAAGAAATTTCTCCGGACGGGCTTTAAACAAAATACCGGCAAAGTGGACTACCACATCTACACCCAATAAAGCCTCCAAAAGCGTTTCCGGTTTTGCCAGATCAACGGTAAAGATATTTACATTATCTCTTTGTTTCAGGCTTTCGTCTACCTCTTTACGATGAACCATTAAATGAAGGTTTACATCCAGGTCTTTCATGCCTTGAGCCAGCAAACCGCCTAAATTGCCTGCAGCACCTGTAATCGCAACATTTTTCATCTCTTTTTTAGTCTTGGATCATAACCGGAGAAAGTATTAAATAACGTTCGTCTACCGATATAATTCTCCATGTGCATTCTCTTTTTTCATTATTCCAAAATTCGTAGGTAGCATTTATAATAGAATCTTTTTCAGTCCAACTTCCTTTGTAGTCAGCAAATGCCACAGGAGGTGTTCCACACCAAGTGGCTGGCAACCTATTTACAAATTTGCCCTTTGATTTAAATTCCATGCCATACTCATGATCCAATAAATCAACACGCTCATATACATCATAAAAATCATCTGAGTCTACCGGCATCCATGCCCCGATTAATTTATTTGCTGTATCACTAAATATTTCATCATCTTTATCACACGATGTAATCGTCAGAAGCAGAATTAAAAAGAACAACCGGCTTATTATCTTCATAGGTGTAAAAAATTATAGTTTGTATACTTATTTGATGCAAAAAACATTCAAACAGTTGCATCAAAACTATTTCACCTCAACAAACATCTGATCAAAATTGATCACGACCTTTTTAAACTGTGTTATAAAATCCATACCCAAAGCGCCGTCCCCATTTTGATGGATTGTAGCCATCTTTTCTGTAGAAACCGGAACATGCTTTAACTTAAGCTTTTTCTTTCCGATTTTTAATGGTAACTGCGGCAAACGATATACATTCATCGATTCCTTAGTTCCTTTTGATTCTATTAATTTTTCATGCTTCATATAATAGGGATAATACAAACCGGAAGACAAATCACTCGTATTCATCTGAAATATTAACCTTTCTTTTCCGGAATATGCTTTCAAGTAAAGTCTATTATGGTCAATCATCAAATTCCGGCCACTTTTCGGACGTTTTGTCCGATTAATAGGAAATACTACTTTTCCTTCTTTTGGGAAAAATTGTATTTCACCTACAAGTCGAAAAAAGTCAAGCCCCAATATAGCATCTACCTGAAAAGCTTCATTACCTTCTATAGCGGATGTGCCTACCATGACCAGTACATCTTTAATCTTCATATCACCGATCTGCATACTGTCAATAGCCCCGATCTTTCCGACTTCTTTTCCTATTCCTTTTATTTCATCAGATTCATAGGAGATATGTATATTCATTTCTTTTGCCATCCGATCCGAAAGATACGTAAAATCGATACCTGTATCAAACATAAAATGATACTCTTTTCCATGTACCGTAACCGGGATATACATTAAATTTCCCAGGCCAGAGTTTTTAATCTCTAATGGTATTTCAACATCCCGGTCAGGACGGATAATACCCGGCTTCGGGATATAAGCAATTTCATCGTAATGTCTTTGAATAAAAAGATGCGTCGGAAAACTATCTTTAGAGACATTAAATGCAGCCAATTGATTCAAAAAATGTGCGCAGTTATCAGATGCATCCTGATAAAGCCCTTGTTCGGCATATAAACGGCTTTTTAATGCAATAAGATCAGAAACACTATTAAATCCGAGTTCATTCTGATGATAACTCAGTAACGTATCCAGAGAATTTATAGCCGCCTCCGGCTGATTAAAATGCGCATGTAGCATTGCTTCTGTCAGTTGTTTAAGCATATCCGATTGCATCTCTGCCTTTTTCCTGAAATATACTTCTTCCAGTTCAAACCAGTCAGCATCTTCCAGTAAACCACTCATATACTCATCAACACCTTGTGCTTTCACGCCGGTTATTGCACAAACGAAAAATAGTAAAACTATAAATTTCAGTCTCATAAACTTTATGGTATTCTTTTTATTGAAGTAATATATAACAAAAACATTCTCTCAACATACAAAATAAAAGAAATTCCCCGAATAATCAAAAACGAAGTTACGTCCAACTAAAAAATCGGAAGGTAAGATGAGCTTCGCCTGATATAGTTGAAATAAATATATTCCTGTCGCCGGAAAACTAATTATTGTAAAATTCCCAACAGTTACTTACATTTGTATTTTCTTTGAAAAAGACAGAGGTAAATGATAGATCATTTGATAAAAGAAAATCGATGTTTTGCTTTCTACAGGCTTCCGCAAGAGAATCATATCCATTTTTTAATACAAAACAATCATTCGCCTGATATTCTTAGGCATGTCGAAGAATTAAATAACCAAAATGCCTTTGTTATTGCACCGTTTCACACATCCAAAGAGCATCCGATAGTCCTGATCCGTCCGGAAAAAGAAGAAATAATGGCCATTCCGGAAATATCAATTAAAGAAGAATATAAATCTATTGATGCATCTTTTCCGGATGATAATTACAAGCTACGGTTTTCCACATTCGCAAATGCAGTAAAAGGTAATCAATTTGAAAAACTGGTACTATCGCGTAAGCAGGAAATGCTAAGAGAACCTTATTTTTCTCCCGAACATGCATTTTTTCTGGCATGTAAAAAATATATCTATTCGTATGTATATATCTGTCATACGCCTCAAACCGGAACTTGGATAGGATGTACACCGGAAATCCTCTTGTCTAACAGTAGCAAAAACTGGCAAACAGTTGCTCTTGCCGGGACACAACCGCTTCCTTCGGAAAATGAACAGAGCGCCATATGGGACGAAAAAAATAAATTAGAACAACGCATGGTTGCAGACTATATCCGAAAGCAATTAGCGCTGTATAATATAGAACCCATTGAAAAAGGTCCGTACACCGTACGTGCAGGGAAACTGGTGCACCTGAAAAGTGATTTTTATTTTTCATTACCCGACAATCATCGGCTGGGAAACTTGCTAAACGACCTGCATCCTACTCCTGCGATCTGCGGTTTACCCAAAACAGAAGCCAAACAATTTATCCTGGAAAATGAAGGATATAACCGTTCTTATTACAGCGGTTTTATAGGCCGGTTACAGCCAACCGGAAATACCAATTTATATGTAAATTTGCGCTGCATGCAAGTTGAAGATCAAAAACTGACATTATATGCCGGAGGAGGTATCCTACCATCATCGGCGTTGAATGATGAATGGATAGAAACAGAAAACAAATTACAAACGATGCTTGTTTTGTCAAAAGCCAACATTTTAAGTAGCGAGGGCAGAAGCCAAACTAATGATTAATGGTGAATGAATTGAATGTATACGGATAAAAAAAATGTGCTGCAACTTGCAGCTTTATTAAAAACCTACGGGATCAAACAGATTGTTCTATCACCTGGTTCCCGCAATTCTCCTCTGAGCCATACGTTTGCTGCAGAACCGTTTTTTATTTGTCATAGTGTAGTGGACGAACGCAGTTCTGCCTTTTATGCACTGGGGCTTATTCAGGCAATTTCAGAACCGGTTGCAGTTTGTTGCACTTCCGGAAGTGCAGCATTAAATTTTGCACCGGCTGTAGCCGAAGCTTTTTATCAACAAATCCCATTATTGGTAATCACAGCCGATCGTCCCGAATCGCAAATAGGACAGATGCTCGGACAAACCCTTCCGCAAGCCGGACTATTCAATACACTTGTAAAAAAAGCAGTCCACTTGCCTGAAATTTCAAATGCCGAAGACGAATGGTTTTGCAATCGCTTGATAAACGAAGCAATACAGGCTTTAGAGCACAATGGAAAAGGACCGGCACATATTAATATTCCGCTTTCAGAACCGCTATTCAATTTTACAACTGAAGCATTACCTGATGTCCGGAAAATAAATAACTGTCGCTGTACAAAACAATTCGAAAACAACAATTATACAGAGCGTTTCCGGAAATATAATAAAAGGATGATTATTGTCGGACAATTCCCCCCATCCGAAGAACTAAAGATACAACTGGGGATATTAGCGAATAAAAAGAAATGTGTTGTTTTATGCGAACACCTGGCTAATCTTCATGAAGCTGCCTTTATCAACAATTTTGATGAGGTACTAAAAACAATTTTTCCTGAAGAAAGACAACAATACAGACCTGAATTATTGATCACATTAGGCGGACATGTAGTCTCAAAACGTGTTAATAAATTCATCCGGGAATATCCACCTTACGAACACTGGCATATTTCGGAATCCGGAGATATTGTAGATACTTACAGAGTCTTAACCGATATCATTGAATATGATGCCGCAAGCTTTTTACACACCATAACCGGACATTCGTCAGACGCTGCTGAAGATGATCTATCTTTTACCACACAATGGAAACAGGCTTCGGACCGTACTCCGATGCATCATCCGGAATGTCCTGAAGAAGAAGCAGTACAAATGCTTCTGCAGTCCATACCGGAAAACAGTTCATTGCATTTGGCAAATAGTTCAAGTGTACGCTATGCACAACTGTACCCTTTGCATCATACGATACATGTTTTCTGTAATCGGGGAACAAATGGCATTGAAGGTTCACTATCAACTGCAGTAGGCTATGCAGCCGCCAGTGAACGCCAGACTTTTCTTTTCATCGGCGACTTATCATTTTTCTATGACATGAACGGGCTATGGAATCGTCAGCTAAATAACAAATTACGTATTTTTCTAATCAATAATGGTTGCGGTAGAATTTTTCATACACTTAAAGGGCTGAATCAATCCGAAGCATTGGATGACTATATCGCAGCAGCACATCATACAACAGCCAAAGGGTGGGCCGAATCGCTGGGAATTACATATCTTTCTGCTTCCGATCAAACAGAACTAAAGAAACAAATCCCCGCTTTTATTGATAAAAACAGTTCTAACCCCATCCTATTTGAATATTTCCCTGAAAAGAAAAAGAGCGAAGAAAAAAAGTCCGTCATTAGTAAAAGTGATAATTAACCATTAATCACTAATCATTATTTAATCATGCTTATGGAAACAAGAATCTGGAAAACAATTAAAACCTACGAGGATATCTTATTTGATTTTTATAATGGTATCGCCCGTATAACCATCAATCGTCCGCGTTATCGCAACGCATTTACACCAACTACTACAGGCGAAATGAGTGATGCTTTACGCGTTTGCCGTGAAGAAGCCGATATCAATGTTGTTGTTATTACCGGAGCAGGAGATAAAGCCTTTTGTTCGGGTGGTGATCAAAATGTAAAAGGAAAAGGAGGATATATCGGTAAAGACGGCGTTCCGCGTCTGAGTGTACTCGACGTTCAAAAGCAAATCCGTTCATTACCGAAGCCTGTCATCGCTATGGTCAACGGATATGCAATCGGTGGTGGACATGTGTTACATGTAGTTTGCGATTTAAGTATCGCTTCTGAAAATGCCATTTTCGGACAAACCGGCCCACGCGTAGGAAGCTTCGATGCAGGTTTCGGTTCTTCCTATCTGGCACGAATTGTCGGTCAGAAGAAAGCACGTGAGATATGGTTCCTTTGCCGCCAGTATAATGCACAGGAAGCGCTGGATATGGGACTGGTAAATAAGGTTGTTCCGTTCGACCAACTGGAAGACGAGGTTGTTGAGTGGGCAGAAACCATGATGCAACACAGTCCGATGGCATTACGAATGATTAAGGCCGGATTGAATGCCGAACTCGACGGACAAGCAGGCATTCAGGAATTGGCTGGGGATGCCACATTACTCTATTATCTGACAGAAGAAGCACAGGAAGGAAAAAATGCATTCCTCGAAAAACGAAAACCCGACTTCAAGCAGTTCCCTAAGTTTCCATGAAAGGGGAAAATATGTATCATATATCTGTCATCCCTTATTCCTTAAAGTTCCGCCAGCCTGCCAGAACTTCACGTGGTGAATATACTTCACATCAGGTATGGTATATACTGCTCACATCAGATCAGGAACCGGACAAATGGGGTATCGGCGAATGTGCCCCATTACCGGATTTAAGCTGCGACGCATCACCGGATTATGATGAAAAGCTCCGTTCCGTCTGTCGCGAAATAGAACAAACCGGACAACTAAATACGGAAACGCTTCGCCCATATCCATCGATCTTATTTGGATTAGAAACAGCCTTTCGTCATTTCGAAAAAGACAGCTTTACCCTCTGGGACACGTCATTTTCACAGGGGAGCGCCGGAATACCCATCAATGGGCTAATCTGGATGGATAATTATGCTGAAATGCTGAAACAGATTGAAAGCAAAATGCAATCCGGGTTCCGTTGTATCAAACTAAAAATCGGAGCTATCAGTTTCAATGAAGAAATTAAACTGCTTCAACACATCCGTAGTCATTTTTCCCAAAAGGAAATAGAAATCAGGGTAGATGCTAATGGAGCATTTTCTCCGTCTACAGCTTTAGAGAAATTAAACAAGCTGGCCGAATTAAACATTCATTCGATCGAGCAACCTGTCGCCGCAGGCCAATGGGAAACAATGGCACAACTGTGTGAGCAATCACCGATTCCCATTGCATTAGATGAAGAACTGATCGGGTGTAATCAACCAGATGATAAGAAAAATCTACTTCATACGATCCGTCCCCAATATATTATTTTAAAACCATCTTTACATGGAGGTATCAGTGGCTGTAATGAATGGATCACAGAAGCCGGTCAATTAAAGATTAACTGGTGGGCGACATCCGCATTAGAATCCAATATTGCACTAAATACAATAACACAATGGAGTGCGACTTATAATAATCCGTTACCTCAGGGATTAGGTACAGGCGGACTTTTTTATAACAATATGGAGATGCCACTCACATTACATCAGGATAATTTATATTACAATCCGCAAAAAGAGATATCCGGCTATCGTTCTTACTTTAACTTCTTAGCTGAATGGAGCAATGATGCATCTACCATTCAGATCCGGACATCAGGTTCTACAGGAACACCTAAAATGATTTCAGTGAAAAAAGAGCAAATGGTTCAAAGTGCACAGCTGACATGTTCGTTTCTCAACCTTCAGCCAGGTGATAAAGCACTTCTATGTATGCCTTTGCAATATATCGGGGCAAAAATGATGGTGGTACGCGCATTAACAACCAATCTGGAACTAGCCATTCGTAAGCCATCGGGACATCCGTTAGCACATGTAGAATTGCCACTCGATTTTGTTGCCATGACACCACAACAAGTTTTTAATTCGTTACAAGTACCGGAAGAGAAACTAAAACTCCGGCAAATAAAAAACCTAATCATCGGAGGAGGAGCCATAGACATTGCTTTAGAAAAAGAATTACGCACCTTTCCACATTCCGTATATTCTACATACGGAATGACCGAAACCGTATCACATATTGCATTACGACGTCTAAGCGGAGAAAAAGCATCTGATTATTATCAACCATTTCCATCCGTAGAACTCTCTTTATCCGAAAAGAATACTTTAATTATCAAAGCTCCTTTCGCACTGAATGGTGAAGTGGAAACAAATGATATTGCCGAAATTAATCAGGATGGTAACTTCCGCATTCTTGGAAGAATAGACAATGTTATTAATAGTGGAGGAGTTAAGATTCAGATAGAAGCATTGGAAGAGAAATTAAAGATCATTATATCAACTCCATTTGCCATTACAACTATACCGGACATAAAATTCGGAGAAAAAATTGTATTACTGACAGAGCAACCATTATCATCTGCAATAATTACAGATATAGAAAAACATCTGACAAGGTTCGAATATCCCCAAAAGTATATTACGGTTGAGAAAATCCCTTATACATCTAATGATAAAATTGATCGCACAGCATGTAAGATAGTTGCACTACAATAAAAATGAATCCGGCTTAAGAGAATTGTTGCATTTATTAAAGAATAAAAGTTAACCAGGTTAAGCTAAAAGTATAAACTGCGATTGCAAACACATATTCTTAGGCTGCGAATGCATATTTGCAGATTACGAATGTATATTCGCAGCTTAAGAATAGAGAATATTCAAGACTAAAACAACTTTTATATCAGTAAAAGAATACTTATATAGTTAGCTATACAATATATTTTATAACTAAACCGGATGGGAATAATTAATATAACAAACCGTATTAATTCTTTTGTTTTCGCAGTTCAATCCGGAAGGTAGTGCCTTTTCCCAACAAAGATTCCTTGACATATATCTTACCACCCGGACAAGATTCCACAATACGCTTTACCAGTGAAAGTCCCAGACCCCATCCACGGGTTTTTGTAGTATATCCGGGATTGAAAATAGTTCTGAATTTAGACTTTGGCATTCCCTTTCCGGTGTCCGATATATCAATAAGGACTTTCTGTCCTTTCTCCCGGATCTGATAAGTGATACTCCCCTGCCCTTCCATAGCATCTACGGCATTTTTCGTTATATTTTCAATTACCCATGAAAAAAGAGCCTCGCTCATCAATACAAAAATAGAGTCTTCAGGTGCATCAATTGTCATTTTCACTTTAGATGAAATACGGGACTGCAGATATTCGCAGGAGGCATGAATTGCGTCATTAAGATTTAATGGCTTCAAATCAGGGTTCGAACCTATTTTAGAAAAACGATTGGCAATCGTTTCCAAACGCATTACATCTTTCTCCATCTCCGTCAGATAAGCAGTATCTACATCTTTTGTCTTTAGATACTCTACCCATGCAATTAAAGACGAGATCGGCGTTCCTAACTGATGCGCCGTTTCTTTGGATAATCCGACCCAGACTTTATTCTGTTCTGCGCGTTTTGTGCTCATCAATGCCACAAAAGCAATCATAATAAAGATAAACATCACAAGAAGCTGTGCATACGGAAAAATCAATAAACGCTTGAGTATTGTTGAATCGTCATAATAAACATAACGATGAACCCCCTCATCAATCTCCATAATAATCGGAGGATTTTTTGTTTTAAATTCCTTTAATTTTTTCGCTAAATACACATCACCCCCATGTTCCGGAACCTGTATATTCCGGTGGTCCCAGATACGATCCTGATCGTCTGACTCAATCACCGGAATAGTTGTATTTCCTTCTATTATCTTAAGAAATAAGAGTAATGTCTGTTCGGCTGCATGAGAAGCATTATCACCCGTATCATCTAAAGTTAGTACACGGGTCGTCTCCGACCAGATTTCAATACGTTGCCGTTCTTCTTCAGCCAATTTCTTTATTAATGAATCTGAAATCACCACTGAAACAATCGAAATCAAAACCGCTCCAATGATGAAAATATATTTCAGATATTGTCGGGAATCATAAATACTACGCATATATATTTATTGAAAATCATATCAATAAATCAAACGAAAAAGATCGTCAAATATTATATTTACAGTAGTAAGTATATTGCAGTTAAAAGATCTTTTTATACGAATGGCAATAAGGGGTTGTACCTTTATGTTCATAATATTGCTGATGATAATCTTCAGCTTTCCAGAATGTGGATGCAGGTTTTAGCATAGTTGCAACCTTATACCCCTTTTCTTCAAGTATAAGGATGTATTTTTCGGCAATCGCTTTTTCTTCATCATTCGAATAGAAAATACACGACAAATACTGGGGACCTATATCAGGACCTTGTCCGTTTGTTTGAGTGAAATCATGTGTTTCAAAAAACAGCTTCACTAAGTCTTCGTAAGTAGTCTCAGACGGATCGTATGTCACTTCTGTTGTTTCCAGATGTCCGGTATTTTTCTGACAGACCTGTTCATATGTAGGATTGTCGACATGTCCGCCCATAAAACCAACGGCAGTATGATTTACTCCGGAAGCTTTCATAAAATAATACTCGGTTCCCCAGAAACAACCTGATGCAAAATAAGCTTTCTTCATATTTTTTTGTGTTGCAGGAATAAACTTCAAAGATATAATCGGCAAATCAAAAAGTTCACATTTTCAAAACGAAAAGTACACTTTTTATTTGAATTTATTTATATTTGTTGTGCATCTTGTTTGTCATAAGATGTTCGTGTATGGGAGGCCTA
>JAITVY010000079.1 GCA_031285565.1 Tannerella sp.
AGGCCTCCCATACACGAACATCTTATGACAAACAAGATGCACAACAAATATAAATAAATTCAAATAAAAAGTGTACTTTTCGTTTTGAAAATGTGAACTTTTTGATTTGCCGATTATAGTTGTTTTTATTCGTATCCTGTACGGTAATTTGTATGAGTTGTTATAATGATAAGGATGAATATATCCCGGACATCAAAGTACATGCTTTTTATGAAACTCTTGATCAATCTGGAGTTAAAATCCCGGATGTAGGAGCAGGGGTTTATTTATATTACAGGGTATACAAGGATGACTTTGCAGGTTACACATATCAGGGTGAAGGCATATTCATCAAAGAAAACTCGTCGGAAATAAAACCGGATGTGAAGCATATGATTGACGAGAGCGGTAGTTTGTCTTTTATTCCTGAATATATGAATGAAAATGCAACAATTGTAATTGAAAGTAATTACTACAAGGGACAGTTTGATTTAACAAGTTTTTCTTCTACGATGAATGGTGCAGGGTTTTATAAAGTATTCAAGCCTTAGTTCGAAAAATTACTAAAAGGAGGTTACCTCAGTAATAGAATGGAGATCCTGATCCCGTTATTATCATATATCCTGCCGGAAGAATTGCTATTACTACTCCCACAGGAGGGGTGCTACGACAATGTAGCCGTTGCTCGACGGTGCATAGAATATCCGATTGTACTGTTATGCCGGAGAAAAAAACAACGATCGGCTTGTTGTGATTTTCGTACTGGCCTTTAAGTCGAGCTTTTGTGGTACTTAAAGAATTTACGTATATTTGCGTAACTTGTTCCAGCCAATTTTTACGATACGAACTTACATGAAGACACTAATCCTCATATTTTGTTTAGCATATATACCAATGAATATATATGCTAAAAATGAAACAGATTCTTTATTGAAAGTACTGGATAGAACCATATCCGAGAGATCTGTATATGCAGCTGAGAAAATGCAAAAAATAAACGATCTGAAACTAAAGTTGGTTAATAATCTCTCTTTAGAAGAAGAATACGAAGTGAATAAAAGTATTATATCTGAATATGAGTCGTTTATTTGTGATTCGGCGATTGCTTATATCAAAAAAAATAGACAAATAGCAGAAAAATTAAATAATCCGGAATGTATATATGAGAGCAAATTGCAACATTCTTTTGTTTTATCGATCTCCGGTCTTTTTGCTCCGGCCTTGGAAATATTAAATACGATAAAGATTGAAGAATTACCTCTGGATTTAAAACATTTATATTGCTGGACATATATCAGGTATTATGAAAATCTTATAAAGTATATGGATGAACCTGAATATGGAAATGAATATTTAGAAGAAAAGATGCATTACAGAGATGTCATTATGTCTTTTCTGGATGAAGAATCAGATTTATACATGAAAGAAAACGCTTTTAAACTCCAGGATGAAGGAAAATACGAAGAAGCATGTGCAATTTTAACGGAAATATTCTCAACACAAGAACAATATACCCATGGTTATGCTATGTCGGCGATGAGCCTTGCTATGGTTCACAGATATTTGAAGAATGCAGAATTGGAAGAAAAATACTTGATTTTAGCTTCCATAACAGATACAAGACTTGCCATAAAAGAAAATGAAGCACTGTTGGCATTAGCAATTAATTTATATAAAAAAGGAGATGTAGATAGAGCCTACACACATATCAGGGCAGCATTGGATGATGCAAACTTCTATAATTCCCGATTCAGGAATACTGTTATTGCCCGTGTACAGCCCATCATTGAAGAAACTTATTTACAAAAAATAGAACAACAGAAACGAAACCTCCGCACTTATTCTATACTTACCAGTCTGTTTGTTGTTACATTGGCAATTGCGTTATATTTTATTGGCCGTCAAATCAGGATTGTTTCCAGAGCTAGAAAGAGTCTGAAGATTATGAATGAGCAACTTGAGGATGTAAACCAGAGGTTGGATGAGGCAAATCTTATAAAAGAAAAATATATCGGGTATTTCATGAACCAGTGTGCAATTTATATAGACAAGCTGGATGATTACAGAAAAAACATAAACAGAAAACTGAAAGTAGGTCAGATTGACGATTTGTATAAGCTAACATCTTCCACACGTGGATTAGAGAAAGAAGTGGAGGAATTGTATGAAACATTTGACAAAGCGTTTTTTAAGATTTATCCTGATTTTGTTGAGAATTTCAATGCATTATTAAGAAATGATGAATATTATAAATTAGAAAAAGGACAGTTAAATACTGAGCTTCGTATTTTTGCTCTCATTCGTTTAGGTATTACTGATGTGAATCAGATTGCGGTATTTCTCCGGTATTCAATACAAACCATATACAACTACAAAAGTAAAGTAAAAGGAAAAGCCATCGATAGTAAAACTTTTGAAGAAGAAGTGAAGAAAATCGGCACTTGAGTAGTTCAAAGTTCCAGGTTCAAGATTCAAAGTTTACGTTTACACGATTAAGTGACTCTACAATACAACATACTATTTGATTCCTGATGTGCACTAACCATTAATCATTAGTTTAGCTTCTGTCCTCATTACTTAAAATGTTCCATTTCATTTACCAAAGTTCTGTTTTGGTGTTTTTGTATTTTGTTTACATACAATATTTTAAATGTAATTGTGTATTAAAAACGTTTACCTAAGTGCCTACTGACAAAAAGAATCAGGCTTTTGGCATGTCTATATTTGCGGTTACGTTTTAAGCTGTTTTGACAGTGCATGAATTTAATTATTTTTTCACCTTATATACCATATCAATTAACATGAAAAATACATTTTTCTTTACTCTTCTTTTGCTCTTTTTAAATACGATTGTAAATGCTCAACAAATAACACCCTTCAAAGATGGAGACCGGGCTGTATTCTTAGGAAATAGCATTACAGATGGAGGGCATTACCATTCTTATATCTGGCTCTATTATATGACGCGCTTTCCTGATATGAGGTTAACCGTTTTTAATGCGGGAATAGGCGGAGATCAGGTTATCGATATGGTAAAGAGACTGGATGGTGATGTTTTCAGTAAAAGACCAACCGTTTTGATTACTACTTTTGGGATGAATGATTCCGGCTATTCCGAATATAATGGTGACCAACCTGAAAAATTTGCGGATGAAAAAGTGGAAGCATCTTATAATGCTTATAAACAGATGGAAACGAGGTTTAAAGACTTGGTTAACACGCAAATTGTATTAATGGGAAGCTCTCCATATGACGAAACTGCGGTTATTGAAGGAAATACTCCTTTCAGGAATAAAAATAAAGCGATGTTGAGGATTGTCGAATTTCAAAAAGAATCGGCACAAAAAAATGGCTGGCAGTTTATTGACCTGAATCAACCGATGACCGCATTGAATCAACAATTCCAACAAAAAGATCCGACCTTTACATTATGTGGTAAAGATCGCATACATCCGGACAACGATGGACATATGGTAATGGCATATCTATTTCTCAAAGCGCAGGGATTTGCCGGAATTGAGGTTGCCGGAATTAATATAGATGCATCCAAAGCTTCTTTAATATCTTGCTCAAACTGTGAAATAACAGATATAAAAAAGACTTCCACAAGATTAAGTTTTGATTATCTGGCAAATGCTTTACCTTATCCCCTGGATACCATGGCCCGGGGGTGGGAATGTAAGAAAAGCCAGGCAGAAGCTGCAGAAATGGTTCCTTTTATTGAAGAAATGAATAAGGAAATGTTAACCGTAAAAGGGCTAAACAGCAACTATAAACTCCTGATTGATGAGGAAGAAATCGGAACCTGGACAGCGGATGAATATGCAAAGGGAATCAACCTGGCTACACTTTCCAATACTCCCCAGTATCAGCAAGCGCTTAGAATCATGTTCCTGAACGAAGAACGCTGGGAAATAGAAAGACGTTTCCGTGAATATGCATGGATAAAATTTAATTTCTTCTTATCAAAAGGAATAACAGGAGATATCAGTACACGCGATGCTATTAAAATGGTAGATGACAATATAGAAACAAACTTTTGGCTCAAAGTAAAACGGGATCTGTATAGTAAAGCAATGTATCCTGAAATAAGAAAGGCATGGCAGGATGAAATGGATCTGCTTCTTTCGGCAATATACGATATCAATGCACCTGTTAAGAGAAAAATTACCCTTATAAAAGTAAACTGATTAATGTTTAATTGTTAATGATCTGTTTAGATATTTATTTGTTTAATCGTTAAGTCGTTTAATCGTATAAACAATAAATTCTACTAACTACTAACTACAATCTACTTAATTATACATCTTTATCATATGAGAAAGCTGGTTCTTACGCTATTATTTACTATTATTCTTTATTGCGGAAATCTTTTTTCACAACAGCAGGCGTATTTTGTAGATGGTTATCATGGTGGTATCTACGGGCATTACCCTATGTGGGTTACCCAGTACATGGTAGATGAGCTAAATAATCATCCTGAATGGCGGATAGGCCTTGAAATAGAGCCGGAAACGTGGGATACGGTAAAAGTAAAAGAAGGAATTGCATATGCAAATTTCAAAAAGATAGCAGCAGACAACAGAATAGAATTTACAAATCCCACCTATGCACAGCCTTATTGCTATAATATTTCGGGTGAGAGCATTATCCGTCAATTTGAGTATGGTATTAAAAAAATACATCAACATTTTCCTGACGTTACTTATATGACCTATGCTGTCGAAGAACCCTGTTTTACAAGTTGTCTTCCTCAGGTATTAAAGTTGTTTGGATTCAAGTATGCCGTATTAAAATGTTCCAATACATGCTGGGGTGGCTATACTGCTGCTTATGGCGGCGAGCTGGTAAATTGGATAGGCCCCGACGGAACATCCATGCTTACGGTTCCACGATATGCTTGTGAAGAATTGGAAGATAGTTCTACATGGCAGACGAAAGCATGGATTAATTCGGATGCATACCTGAAAGCCTGCTTCGATTATGGTATAAAGAATCCGGTAGGAATGTGCTACCAGGATGCGGGGTGGAAAAATGGTCCATGGATAGGGTACGGGGAAAATATAAAAAACAAATCTGTATATGTGACCTGGAAAGATTATATCAAGAATATTTCTACAGGAAGAACGGATGATAATTATCGCTTTTCTCAGGAAGATGTCCGGGTGAATCTCATGTGGGGTAGTCAGGTATTACAAAAAATCGCACAGGAAGTACGGGCTTCTGAAAACAAGATTGTTATGGCTGAAAAGATAGCAACCATGGCAAATATTGATAATAAATACATGCCTGAACAAGAAAAGATTGATGATGCCTGGCGTACTTTAATGCTGGCACAGCATCATGATTCATGGATCGTACCCTATAACCGTTTGAATGGGGAGATTACATGGGCACAGCAAATTACGCGTTGGACTAATAACACAAATGAAGTATCCGGTCATGTCATTAAGGAAGCTACAGGTTCATATAACTCCGGTAATGCTTCTAACATCGACAATAAAGGATATGTAAGAGTTTATAACACGTTAGGTGTAAGACGTATCGAACTTGTTGAAGTCAGTTTACCAACATCAATAAGCAAGCAGGATATATCTGTAAGAAATACAAAAAAAGAATTGGTTCCATCTTATTGTGAGTGGGCAGGGGATTCGGTTTACATATCGTTTCAGGCAGAAGTTCCACCTTTTGGATATGCGACATTTAGTCTTTCTGACGAAAAGCCGGAGAAGAGTAAGATGCTCCCGGAGTCTTTCGCTGGTAATGAGAATTATACGCTGGAAAATGATATATATAAAATCGTTCTCGAGCCATCAAAAGGAGGAATCATTGAAAGCCTTGTCGCAAAAAAACAGGAAAATAAAGAATATGTAGATAAGGATAATAAATTCTTTTTGGGAGAGCTCCGAGGATACTTTTATGATGAAGGAAAGTTTAACTCAACGACCGATTCCCCGGCCAAAATAACTGTATTAGAAAGCAATCACCTGGTTACAAAAGTAAAAATAGAGGGAGATATAGCCTCTCATCCTTTCACCCAGATAATCACTTTAACTGCTGGACAAAGCGCTATTGATTTTGACCTGACTGTAGATTGGAAAGAGAATGTGGGCATAGGAGAATACAGACAAGGTGAAAACTGGCGTAATAACAGAAGAGCTTATACAAATGACAGATTCAAATTAAATGTGATGTTCCCGGTAGATTTACCATCTGCCAGCATATATAAAAACGCACCGTTTGATATATGCGATAGTAAGTTGGATAACACTTTTTTCGGTACATGGGACAGCATTAAACATAACGTTATCCTTCATTGGGTAGACCTGGTACAGAAAGATGAGAAATATGGATTCGCAGTATTATCCGATCATACAACTTCATATTCCTATAGCGAAGATTTTCCGCTTAGTCTGACTGCTCAATATTCAGGTATTGGTTTATGGGGGCCTGATTATACGATAACCCGTCCGCTGAAAATGAAATATGCTATTATTCCACATACCGGAAAATGGGATCATGCAGCCATATCGACAGAAAGTAATAAATGGAACGAACCATTGGTTGCTTCTTTTCATAAAGAAGTGTCCTTTATTGATAAATCATTTTTAGATGTCGACCAGTCCGGTTATGAAGTTACAGCATTTAAAATAGAGGATAATGGCCATATTCTTATCCGGTTTTTTAATAGTGAGGGTGACGAGTCTGTAAGGAGAGTCTCATTTGGATTTCCAGTCACAAACGTAACAGAAGTAGATCTGAATGGAAATACGATTACAAAAATAGCAACAAACGAAAAAAGCGTTTCATTGTCCATGCCTCGTTTTGGCATTAAAACATTATTGTTACAAATTGAAAATTGAAAATTGAAAGTGGAAAGTTGAAAGTGGACAAGAAATTAATCTGGTTTCTTAGAAGGCAAAGTGACAAAAAATAATATACAGTTACTTGTGAAAATAAATATAAAAGATCTATCATATGATAATGAGCAAAGCACTACTAATCTCTCTAGCAACCCTATTGCTAATGGCAACTGCGTGTGTATCCGAAACAAAGCAAGAAGAGGTTTATACTCCTTCCTACTATGTTAATCCGTTTATTGGCGCCAGTACAAGTGTTGGTGCTGCCGGAGTTTACCATGGACTGGGAAAAACTTTTCCGGGAGCAACTACTCCATATGGTATGGTTCAGGTCAGTCCTAACACCATCACCGGAGGAGATAATAGTCCGGGCTACAGCTATGAACATAAAACGATTGAGGGGGTTGCCTTCACTCAAATGAGCGGGGTAGGATGGTTTGGCGATTTGGGTAATTTCCTGGTAATGCCTACTACCGGGACACTAAAGACAATAGCCGGAAAAGAAGATGGAAGCATTGAAGGTTATCGTTCATTATACAATAAAGAAACAGAAATTGCTGAAGCTGGATATTATTCGGTCGAACTCACCGACTACAATATAAAAGTAGAGGCAACAGCTGCTCCCCACAGCGGAATACTTCGGTTTACGTTTCCCGAACATGACCAGTCCCGGATACAGGTAGACCTTGCCCGCAGGGTTGGAGGTACTTCCGTTTATCAATATATAAAAGTAGTAAACGACACTACCATTCAAGGATGGATGAAATGCACCCCCGATGGAGGTGGCTGGGGGAATGGAGGGGGTAAGACTGATTATACTGTTCATTTTTATGCACAATTCAGTAAACCGATCCGTAATTACGGATTCTGGAGCGCTGATATACCAGATGACTGGCAACGTAAAAGAGATGAAGTAGTAAGCATCCCTTACCTGACAAGAGTCTCGGAAGCTTCTGTAATTAAAAATGAAAGGGTACTCGAAGGAAAGCATCTGGGCTTTTTTACGGAATTCGAAACTGAAAAAGACGAGGTCGTTATCCTGAAAGCAGGCATCTCTTTTGTAGATATGGAAGGCGCCATGAAAAACTTTATGGCTGAAATTGCATATAAAGATTTCGAACAAATTAAAAAAGAAGCGAAAGGGTTATGGGATAAAGAGTTGAATCGTATAAAAATAGAAGGAGGCACGGAAGATGAAAAAAAGATATTCTATACTTCGTTATATCATACGATGATAGACCCACGTATTTATACAGATGTAGACGGGCGTTATATAGGGGGAGATAAAGGAATTTATAATGGCTCGGGTTTTACTAAGCGTACCATATTCAGTGGCTGGGATGTATTCCGTAGCCAATTTCCGTTGCAAACGATTATTAATGCCGAACTTGTTAATGACCAATTGAATTCATTGATAACGTTAGCTGAACAGAGTGGGCGCGAATATTATGAACGTTGGGAAATCCTAAATGCTTATTCCGGATGTATGATAGGCAATCCCGCGTTATCAGTTTTAGCAGACGCCTATATGAAAGGGATTCGCAATTATGATATTGAGAAGGCTTACCGGTATGCATTGAACACCTCGCAGAAATTCGGAAATGATAAACTCGGCTATACTGGTCCCCCTTTAAGTATTTCCCACACATTGGAATATGCATATACCGATTGGTGCATATCCCGTTTGGCTAAAGAATTAGGAAATGTGGACGATGAGAAAATATTCCTACAAAAAGGGCAGGCATATAAAAATATTTTTGATAAAGAAAAAGAATGGTTTCGTCCCAGGAAAGAGGATGGGTCGTGGGAGGAATGGCCGGAAAATGCACGTCTGGAAGAATGGTACGGTTGTGTTGAATCCAATCCTTATCAGCAAGGATGGTTTGTTCCACACGACATTCCGGGAATGGTGGAAATTATGGGAGGAAAAGATAAAGTTATTGCCGATCTGACCAATATGTTCGAAAAAACACCGGAAGATTTGTTATGGAATGATTACTATAATCATGCGAATGAACCTGTGCACCATGTTCCGTTTCTTTTTAACCGTTTAGGCACACCATGGCTGACTCAAAAATGGACACGGCATATATGCAATAAAGCTTATGCAAATAAAGTGGAGGGTATTGTCGGAAACGAAGACGTAGGCCAGATGTCTGCATGGTACGTATTGGCAGCTTCGGGTATTCATCCTGTTTGTCCCGGAGATATGCGTCTTGAAATTACCAGTCCTGTATTTAATAAGATAGAATTTAAACTGGATAAGAAATATTATAAAGGAGATAAATTTACGATAATAGCCCATGATAACTCTTCCGGAAATATATATATCCAAAGGGCTGTGTTAAATGGCAAGGAGTATAATGATTGCTATATCGATTTTTCTAAAATAGCTGATGGAGGAATACTGGAATTATATATGGGTGATAAACCAAATGAGAAATGGGGAATATAAAATTATACCATCCGGTTGATAGAAGAGAGACTATCACGGAAAACACTGATTTTTTTAAACTTAAAACTGTTAATTTTATGATTATGACACAACGCTTGTTGAAATTAGCTTTTATAGCAGTAATTATGATTTTTGCGATCCCGTTTGCAAGCAGCCAGGCTGTAGCACAAACGCGGAATCTGACCGGGACTGTTGTCGATCAGCAGGGTGAAGCCATTATTGGAGCCACTATAGTGATCGAAGGTACCACCCGAGGCACTATAACAGGAGTAGATGGCACGTTTATACTGAATGATGTTTCATCAAATCAGGTAATCAAAGTCTCATTTATCAGTTACAAAACTTACCAGGTAACTGTGGGAAACCAGACATCTATCCGTGTTGTTTTAGAGGAAGATACACAGGTTCTTGATGATGTAGTGGTAATTGGCTATGGAGTACAGAGGAAAAGTGACGTTACAGGTGCGATCACTTCGGTAAAAGGAGATATACTGTCATCGCGTTCTGTTGAAAACGTACAACAGGCGCTTCAGGGAAAAGCAGCCGGAGTACAGGTAATGAGTGCTTCATCTGCACCGGGTACAAGTCCGTCGATTCGCATCCGTGGTATCAGTTCTAACTCGTCCGGAGCTTCAGATCCTTTGTATGTAGTTGACGGTTTGAAAGTAAAAGATATTTCCTATCTGGATCCGAGCAATATAGAATCAATGGAAATCCTGAAAGACGGTGCTTCGGCAGCTATTTACGGGGTTGAGGCAGGAAACGGAGTTGTGCTTATCACTACAAAAAGCGGAAAAAAAGGCGACAGCCGTGTCTTTTATGACTTCCTTTATGGTATAACCTCACTGGCTCGCAAAGCCAAAATGATGAATGCACAACAGTATGTTGATTACAACAAAGCTGCAGGAAACGCTACTTCCATGGAAAGATGGGATGGAGTTACCGATACCGATTGGTCTGATGTTCTTTACTGTGACGGTGGCTCATTCCAACGCCATACGGCAGGTTTTGAAGCAGGTAACGATAAAGGAACATTATTTTCGTCATTATCCTATACAAAAAATGACGGGATGTATTATGGTGACAAGGATTATATGAAACGTCTTACTGCTCAATTAAACGCCACTTACGATCTGAAGCCCTGGCTGGAATTTACGACAAGTAATTCATTCGAAAATATGGAATTTTCACGCGTTGGTGATGGTATTGGTAAGCAATCGTATAATTCACCTTACTTTTATGACCCATTAACACCGGCTTTTTATGGCAAAGACAATCTACCGGGTTATATGCAGGCTCTGATTAATGCCAATGGTGACGAAATGTTTATGAAAAACGAAAACGGCGATTATGTTGCTATTCCGCAGTATAGTTCCGACTCTGTTAATCCGCTGACTTACTATTACAGCCAGAAAAGCAGACATAAAGATTTTAACCTCCGGGGTATAACCTCTTTGAATTTAAAGCCTTTTGAGGGTTTTGTATTCACTACGCGTATTGGTTACCGCATGGGTTCTGAAGATTATATGTATGACGGAGTTCCGGTGTATTTTGCAGTTTCTCCACGGCTTAAGCTAAGCTATGAAGCGGAAACTGTTACCGACAGGTTCTATGAATGGGAAAATTTTGCAAACTATAACAAGACCATTGGTAAACATAGTGTTTACGGCATGGTGGGGATGGCTTATTCGGCAAGCTGGAAAAACTATACTCGCGGAACAACAGATACATTTACCAATGGTGCGGATAATTTTCATTATCTGGATTACTCATCATCTGATGCGAACGATGGCGTAGGTGGTGTAGTGAGTGAAGTAAAAAGAATAAGTTACTACGGACGTGTAGGGTATTCATACGAAAATCGTTACATGCTGCAATTCAACCTTCGTGTCGATGCGTTTGATTCATCTAAGCTTTCTGCAGATTCCCGTTGGGGATACTTTCCTTCTGTATCTGCGGGGTGGACAATCAGCAACGAAAAGTTTATGGAAAATATCAACTCTTCCGCACTTTCCTTCTTGAAACTCCGTGCTTCATATGGTGTCAATGGTAATATCAATATCCTGAGTGGTTACCGGTATGCTTCGTCGTTGAGTTTGCCGAACTATTATCCTATCGGAGGCTCACTTATCAATACAATATCTCCCTCAAATGTACTGGCAAACCCTTCTTTGAACTGGGAAGAATCAAAACAGACGGATATAGGTCTCGATGCCAGATTCCTGAACGGACGTCTGTCTCTCACAGTCGATTATTATAACAAAAATACATCAGGACAATTAGTTAAAATGACTCCTCCTCTTTCTACCGGAACAACGGAAGTTTGGAGAAATGTGGGTAAAGTACAGAATTACGGTTTCGAATTCGACCTTGGTTGGCAGGATCGTATTGATGACTTCTCTTATAGCATTGATGCCAATATATCAACCTTGCATAATGAAGTTAAAACCCTGGGAGGCGCTACCCGTATAGAAGATGGTTACTCGAACGGATTTGTATACTTCGATGAGGGACAACCTGTATGGAGTTATTATGGTTATGACTATTTGGGGCCTGATCCTACTACCGGCGCTGCGATCTATCGGGATATAGATGATAACGGTGTAATCAATGAGAAAGATAAAGTATTCTTAGGTTCTGCGATTCCAAAACTAATGTATGGTATCACTATATCCGCAGCATACAAAGGATTCGATTTTACAGCTTTCGGAGCCGGTAATTCAGGCGGCAAATTAGTACTTAGTAACAGAGGTCGTCCGGGGGCAAATCTTCCGGCCGAATATTGGACCGAATCATGGGATGTAAAAGGAGCGGGAGCAAAATATCCTCATCCTGACCTGAATGATGCGAATATGTTCAAATCGTCTATGCAGCTTTCAAACGGATCGTATTTCAAAATAAAACAAATCCAATTAGGTTATACCATACCGGAATTGTTTACAAAGAAAATTTATATTTCGAAGCTACGCGCGTTTGTTTCACTCGACAACTTTTTCACGATAACAAAGTATGTCGGTATGGATCCCGAATCGGTTAGCGCGGCTGCTCCTGATATGAAAGGGGTTATTAATGACACCGGCGGAATGGGGATGGACTATGGTGAATACCCAAGCCCAAAAACGGTTACATTCGGACTCAATCTATCATTCTAAATAAAAAAATAACGTTATGCAAAAATATATTATAAAATTAATGAGTCTGGTTGCTGTAATAGCGCTGGTCTCTTGCAATGATAACGACCTTGAAATTCCACAGAAAGGTGTTATCCCGGTTGATGAAACATATGCCAATGCCGATGATAAAATTGCCGGTCAGTTGATTGGAGAGGTGTATGCTACAGCTAAATACTTGATTACCGGTGATTGGGGTATTCACTATATTGCCACTACGACAGTAAAAGTAGCCGATTTCTGGCCCGGTGGTTCAGATGCAAACGATGGAGGTGACTATCAGCAGATGGCAAAAATGATCGACAATGCCGAAAATAATGCATACAAAGATATGTATCAGTGTTTTTACAATATTATATATAAGTGTAATATGATTGTTGACAAGCTGAATGACGGTTCGACCGAGCGTAAACGTGTGATTGCTGAGGCTAAAGCCTGGCGGGCATGGTCTATGATGCGTCTTACTCAATTATGGGGATCCGCACCGTTGGTTGACCATGTATTGGACGGTATTAACTATTCGTTCACACCTGGAAATACACCGCCCGAAGAAAGTTGGAGTTGGATTATGCAACAATTTGATGAAGCTGCAGCTGATCTGCCATCGAAAGGCGGACTGGGCGGACAACGCCAGATCGGTGGCCGCTGGACAGCTGATGCTTGTTATGCATATAAAGGACAGGGATATATGTGGCAGAACGATTATGAAAAAGCGAAAATAGAATTGGCTAAGGTTATTAACTCGGGAAAATACGCGTTGTGGACAAAAACGGCTACCATGGGTGCAAGTTCTTATGGTAATAATATTGAACAGTACAAAGCGAATAAAACAAACCCCGGAATGCAGTGGTTAGACGGAAGCGAGAGCTACGAATATCTTACCCTTTTCCGTGCCGAAGCTGATTTCTGTGACGAATATCTTCTTGAGATAGATACAGATGGTGATGCAAACACAATTTCCAATACCGAACCCTTCTGGTTTTGGGCTTATATGGGTTGGCGTCAGGATCAGATGTATGCTCCGGGTAATTCCAATCAAAATGATGGATGGGGATTTATCAATCCGACACGTGCATTCGGAACAGCTTTCTGTAAACACGACAGGAACAGTGTTCGTCGTCGCATGTCTATTGCAACATTTGATGAAGTTTATTATGACTTTCCTTATCTGGATAGTTCGGTTCGTGGAATAATGGATGGTAAAAAACTTTTTTCAAATCAGGGGTACTTCCGGATGAAGTATTATAACTTTGTAGATGATTTGGATGAAGGCCGTTATGCGTCCGGTCAGACACATGGAAACCGTACCAACTTCCCATTGTTGAGATATGCCAACATATTGCTTTATTATGCCGAAGCCGTATGTATGTCCGGGTCTGAAGGAACTGCGAATATCAGCGGATTAGAAGCATTGAATATGGTTCGTACCCGTGCAGGAATTACAGCTGCCCCCGCTTTGAACATGGATAATTCGGATTATGGGATCAAAGCGGAACGTCGGTTCGAATTGTGTATGGAAGATTGCGACCGTTATGTTGATTTGATTCGTTGGGGTGATTACAAGAATTTCATTCAAGATACATCCGATAATGGTGTAGGCGATTACTGGGGAGCAATGTATGCATGGCTTGGCGGATTGAAAAATCCCAATGCACCACGGCCAACTGATCCATGGGATTTGAGTAACTACGATATTTCCTATGATCAAATGCAGGGAAAAGGAGCCTGGACCGACAAGTTATTATTGTGGCCATTCCCTTATGCAGAAACAACAGCAAATCCGAACCTGACTCAGAATCTGGGGTGGTAAAAACTACATGATTTTTAAGAGGGTGTGTCAAAAGACACACCCTCTTAGTCTTAAAAAATAAAATATTACCGCATGAAAAAAAACATAATACTTGTTTTTGCCTTTCTGTTATCAGCAATAACAGCCAATGCCCAGTTGAAGAATCTGGTACAATATGTCAATACACTTCAGGGTACTGATTCCAATTTCGGACTTAGCTATGGAAACACATACCCCACAACTGCTATGCCTTATGGAATGCATACCTGGGGGGCTCAAACAAATAAGAACGGGGAAGGTTTTAAATATATGTATGCTGATGATAAAATACGTGGTTTCCAACAAGCCCATCAATGTAGCCCCTGGATGAGTGATTATGCAGTCTATTCATTCATGCCGGTAGTTGGTGAATTAGTCGTAAATCAGGATATGAGAGCATCAACATTCAGCCATGCGAATGAAACCGGAAAACCACACTATTACAAGGTCACTTTTGATAATGGAATAACCACAGAAATGGCTCCTACAACACGCGGAGTGCATCTTCGTTTCTCATTCCCTAAGACAGGGGATGCCTGGCTGGTACTCGACGGCTACACTAATATGAGCGAAGTAAAGATAGATCCGCAGAAAAGACAGATAACCGGATGGGTAAATAACCAACGTTTTGTAAATAATTCGGAAAACTTCCGTAATTATTTTGTCGTACAGTTTGATAAACCTTTTGAAGCATACGGCACATGGGAAAATCAAAAAGATGAAATTTTTCCCGATGAACGCCATCGTGAAGGTAAAGGTGCAGGTGTATACATAAAATTTAAGAAAGGAACGAAAGTTCAGGCGAAAGCCGCATCTTCGTATATTAGTCCTGAGCAGGCTTTAATAACGCTAAACCGAGAACTTGGCAATGATAAAAATCTGGAAGTAACAAAAGCCCGTGGAGCGGAAACGTGGAATAAATTATTAAACAGAGTAATCGTTGAAGGAGGAACAGATGAGCAACTCCGGACATTTTATTCATGCCTTTTCCGCGCAAATCTTTTCTCCCGTAAATTCTATGAACGTAACGAGAATAACGATCCGTACTATTATAGTCCCTATGATGGTAAAATTTATAACGGCTACATGTATACCGATAACGGATTCTGGGATACATTCCGTACGCAATTTCCTTTAACCAATATTCTTCATCCTACGATGCAGGGACAATATATGAATGCTCTGCTTGATGCGCAGGATCAATGTGGTTGGTTACCTTCCTGGTCGCAACCGGGCGAAACTGGCGGTATGATTGGCAATCATGCAATCTCTTTATTAGCTGATGCATGGGCAAAAGGAATCCGGACATTTGACCCGGAACGTGCCCTGAAAGCTTATGCACACGAAGCAATGAATAAAGGTCCGTGGGGTGGGGCTAACGGACGTATTTTCTGGAAAGAATATTTCCAGTTGGGTTATGTCCCTTATCCCGAATCATCAGGCTCAACTTCTCAGACGTTGGAATATGCTTATGATGACTGGTGCGGTTATGAACTGGCCAGAATGATAGGCAATCAATTTTATATGGGAGTTTTTGAAAGGCAAATGTATAATTACCGGAATGTTTTCGATCATTCTACTGGCTTTATGAGAGGTAAAGATAAGGATGGTAATTGGCAGGCGCCTTTCGACCCATATGTATGGGGAGGTCCTTATTGCGAAGGTAATGCATGGCATTATACCTGGTCTGTATTTCACGATGTGCAGGGTTTGATCGACATGTTTGGTGGTAATGAAAAAATGATTACAAAAATGGATTCCGTATTTACTGCTCCTAATATTATCAAGCCGGGTACCTATGGCAGCATTATCCATGAAATGAAAGAAATGGAATTAGCTGGTATGGGACAATATGCGCAAGGAAATCAACCTATTCAACATATGATCTATATGTATTCGTATGCCGGCCAGCCCTGGAAAACCCAATATTGGGCGCGTCAGATAATGGATAGATTGTACAATTCTACTGAAAGAGGTTATCCGGGAGATGAAGACCAGGGTGGTATGGCATCATGGTATGTTTTGAGTGCCTTGGGTATTTATGCCGTTTGTCCCGGAACAGACGAATATGTACTGGGTAGTCCGTTGTTTAAGAAAACAACCATTATGGAAGACGGAAAGAAACTCGTAATTGAAGCAGATAATAATAGCAGGGACAATGTCTATGTACAATCTGTTACACTCAATGGACATCCGGTGAGTAAAAACTATATTACTTATAAAGATATAGTAAACGGAGGAACTATCAAATATGATATGGGTAACCAGCCGAACAAAAACAGAGGTACAACCAAAGATGCGGCTCCGTTTTCTCTTTCAAAGGAATAGCCAAAAGCATTCTTTTGCCGATAAATATCGAATGACAACATATAAGAATAAATGACAACCAGAAAAAATGTATCGTATGAAAAAAAATATTTTAAAAACAGGCTTATTACTGGCAACTATTGTGTTGGTATCTTGCAATGAAAAGAAACAGGTTGAAATAGAAGCGGGTTTTCCTGATTGGGCATGGGCCGATTTTCAACGTCCTGACAGGATCAACCCTATAATCTCACCGAATCCTGCTACATCTTTTTACTGCCCGCTTACAGAAGATTCCGTTAATTGGGAATCAAACGATACATTTAATCCGGCAGCGACAATCTATGATGGTAAAGTCGTAGTGCTTTACCGTGCTGAGGATAAGTCGGGAGAAGGAATCGGGCAACGTACATCCCGTTTAGGGTATGCATGGTCGGAAGATGGATTGCATTTTCAACGCAAATCGACGCCAGTTTTTTATCCTGATAATGATAGCCAGAAAGAACTTGAATGGCCGGGAGGATGTGAAGATCCGCGTTTAGCTATGACTGAAGACGGTATGTATGTAATGCTATATACGCAATGGAACAGAAAGCAAGCGCGTTTAGCTGTTGCAACAACCTATGACCTGCAAAAGTGGGATAAACATGGACCTGCATTTACAAAAGCCTATGACGGACGCTTCAAAGATGATTTTTCTAAATCGGCTTCAATTATAACAAAGCTGGTAGACGGTAAACAGGTTATCGCTAAAATTGATGGTAAGTATTGGATGTATTGGGGAGAGAAGTTCGTGAATGTGGCAACTTCAGAAGACCTGGTAAACTGGACTCCTATGCTGACTGAAAGCGGTGATTTCCTGAAACTGATCGAACCTCGCAAAGGTAAATTCGATAGTTCGCTGACAGAATGTGGTCCTCCTGCTATTATGACCGACAAGGGTATTCTTCTTTTATATAATGGCAAAAATGCAGATGGTGACGAAGGAGACACGCTTTATACGGCAAACTCATATTGTGCAGGTTAGGTACTATTTGATCTGAAAGATCCGACGAAGCTTATCGGACAATTAGACAAACCTTTTTATATTCCTGAAGCAGATTTCGAAAAGAGTGGCCAGTATCCGGCAGGAACCGTATTTATTGAAGGGCTTGTATATCACAGCCAAAAATGGTTTTTATATTATGGTTGCGCCGATTCGCGTGTAGCTGTTGCAGTCTACGATCCGGCGAAAGAAAAGAAATAAAACGTATCTTTACACCATTCAACTATAAAAAAATATTGAATGAAGAAGTTGCCGCCAATTGAAAAAATATACGAAGCGTTGAGTGCAATTGCAGATAACAGAATTACAATAGAAGATGAATCTGCGAAAGTACAATCATCAGATTATACAAAGGAATATACGGTTAAATGGAAAGATAATACCTATTCTTCTAATGACAACGCATCGTATTGGGGCGGGTATGCAGGATATCCTGTAATTGGAGTATTTTTATTGCAGGGTAAATTAAAGCTTCAAAATGCAGAGTTGGTCAACTTATTAAAGGGGATTAACTGGAAAGCATTGAATACAAAGTATAAAAATAAATACGATAAAGCTGTTGCCGAAATTCTGGGAGAGTTAGAAGCAGAAGATATGAATGCTTTAAAAACAGAAGTTGATCATATTTATGAAGATATTAAAAACTTAGATCTGGAAACAAAACGAAGTTCATTAAGACCACCGAAATAAAGTAAGATGTTGATTCTCTTAGCATACAAAGCTGCTGATTGATTTTTAATACTATTAAACCACACCATATCAAACAAAAACTTATTTCAAAGTATTGTTCTATAAAAAATGAATCATTCTTCACAAAATTGTTCTTTTTATTAAAGAATAAATATTGCTTAATTAAAGAGAAATGTGTAAATTGCGGTTGCAAATATATATTCTAAGTCTGCGAATATATATTTTAAAGCTGCGAACTTATATTCGCAGGCTTAGAATAGAGTTTTATGTTAACTGAAATGACTTTTTAGATAGTCTAAGAATACTTTAATATCAGACTAAATATTATATTTTATGGCTGAATATCAAATGCAGGAAATGAACCTACCTGATAAAGATGGAAAAAGGGTTCTTTATCCGCGTATTATTCTGAGTCAACGGGTAGATACAGCTTCTATCGCAAAGATGTTATCGCAAAGTACAACATTCACAGTTGCAGAAGTAATCGGGCTGTTGCAAGGACTGGCAGATCAAATATCAAATCAAATGTCATATGGCAGATCTGTTAAACTAGATGGAATAGGTACTTTTACTCCTTCGCTGACATTACGCAAAGGGAAGGAGCGGGAAACCGGTGAAGAGGGTAGTGTAAAAAGAAATGCACAAAGTATTAGGGTGGGAGATATTCACTTCCGGCCGGAAAAAACGTTTATTAGTAACACAAACCGGCAATGTGTGCTTGAACGTTCACAACATAGATTTGTACGTTCTTCACAGAAGTACACGCCTGATCAACGATTGGAGATGGCACGACAATATCTTTCCTCGCATCCTTATTTAAGGATTGCCGATTATGCTGCGTTGACCGGTCTGAGACATACTGCTGCATCTCTGGAACTCAAACAATGGAGCAGGCAACCGGAGAGCGGAATCAGTGCTTCAGGACGTGGTACACACAAAGTATATATAATGGTAAGTGATTAATGGTTAATGCACATCAGGAATCAAATGGTATGTTGGTTATATCGTAGAGTCGCTTAATCGTGTAAGCATAAACTTTGAATCTTGAACCTGGAACTTTGAACTACTTAAGAGCCGAGTCACGCAAAACGACTGATAGAATCGAACGTTTTTGTAGATACCTGACCATAAAATCATTTGAAATCGCTACTTTTGCACGTATAATTTAGTTTACTTTCTATCTTATGAAATGGCAACTCTGTATATAGCTATCCTGCTTCAGGTTGACCGGGGATCTTCTCTTCGGTCTTAAATTGTTATATCTATACTTTACTACAGAGTTTAATCAAAAATAATATTAATGATTTGTTTGCAGCACTTTAATAAGAGTGTCCTGCAGGCATGCTTTTTCATAAGAACTAATGAATTATACATACAAACAAATTTGGCTTATCAACCTGCCTATCATGGTAAGCCTCTTTATGGAACAAATGATTAATTTGACGGATTCCATCTTTCTGGGTCATGTCAGCAAGATTGATTTGGGAGCATCGGCACTTGCTTCCATGTACTATACCGCCATTTATATGCTTGGTTTTGGTTTTAGCCTGGGTGCACAAGTGGTTATGGCAAGGCGAAACGGAGAAAAACGGTATACCGATGTCGGCAAAGTGTTTTTTCAGGGGATCGTTTTTTTATCAGTCTTTGCGGTAGTTGTTTTCGTACTGTCCAAAGTATTTTCTCCTGTATTGCTTCGTTTGTTGATTTCTTCGGATGATGTTTATCAGGCTACTATTCAATATATCCGATGGAGGGATTACAGTTATATTTTTGCTTTTCCTCTACTGGCAATTCGTGCTTTTTTTGTCGGTACAACCCGTACGAAAATACTTACGGCAAATTCTATCGTTATGGTTGTCAGTAATATTGTGTTTAACTATTTGCTGATTTTTGGAAAAGCCGGATTTCCGCGATTGGAAATTGCCGGCGCTGCTATAGGTTCTTCCCTGGCTGAACTTGTCGGGTTATTATTCCTGATCGTATATCTGTGGCGGCATGTTGATAAAAAACAATATGGATTATGCGCTGTATTTGATCTCCGTCTATCGCTCCATTTGTTCAATATATCCATTTGGACGATGGTTCGGTCATTCTTTTGTATTGCTCCGTGGTTCCTCTTTTTTATAGCAATCGAACATTTGGGAGAGTGCGAACTGGCTGCAGCCAATATTGTAAGAAGCATATCTATGCTTTTCTTTGTGATTGTCAACTCGTTTGCTACTACTACCATATCGCTGGTCAGCAATCTGATTGGGGCAAAGCAGACTGCAGATGTAATGCCTGCTTGCCGCCGTGTCATTATGCTGAACTATGCAATAGGTATTCCGCTTATATTGCTGGCATTTGCTTTTTCGGGATATATTTTACGGCTCTTTACAGGTGATGCGGAAGTGATTCGGACAGCTTTCCTTCCGTTTTGTGTAATGCTTTCAACGTTTATTCTCTCTGTGCCGGCATATACATATTGCAATACAGTCATTGGAACCGGTAATACGAGGATTGCTTTTATATTTCAGATGATCAATATGGCTGTATATTTGTCTTATCTGTTTCTGTTATCCCATAGCCCGGGCATTCCGTTGGCAGTTTACTGGACAGCTGAACAACTATATGTAAGCATGCTGCTTGTATTATCTATGGTATACCTGAAAAGGAGTAAGTGGCAGTATAAGAGTTCATTGTTATGATGCGTATTTGATTGATCAATACGTAGAATCATTTATTTTTCCCCTCTTACCTTTGCATAGTGTCCGGATATGCTTTGGGAGAGGGGGAATTGATTAAAGAATAATAAAAAAAGAAAGTCTAACAGATTTTTGCATTGTGTTGTAATGTAACTATTAAAAATAGAGAGGTTTATAATCTATTAAAACTGAAAAACGGATCAGCTAACAGGGCTAATTTCAAGTATTATTTTTTCTACAGCCTTCATTTTCAGTAGGCTCTTTTTTATGTTATTACTAATAATTTTCTTTTGCCTAAATTATTATTTTGCTAAATAACCATATATTGAGATTGCATTAAATAATGCTGGCTCCGAGTTGGCGTGCCTCTTCTGTCTTCCCGGAGCCAAGTACTTCGCCCAGGCTATGCCATCCCATATACTCCTTAAGTCCAGCGTACCATTCTAAAGGCTGGTCGTAGACAGGGGCTCCCGCTGTCATCAGCAGTATACTATCTCTCTTGAATCCACTGTGCCCAAACGGATGTGTCAGGGCATAAAGACGGTCTATGGCTGTCTTTAAAGTGCCGGTTATCGTCCACCAAAATACAGGTGAGGCTAAGACTACTATGTCCGCCCATTGAAAAGCCTCATAAATGTCTGTCATATCGTCCTTTTGCACACAAGGGTCGGCAGCCGCAAGCCGATTTTTGCAGGCGTTACAACCAAGGCAACCGCGAATATCCATCCCTTGCAGGTAAAATTCACGGACTTCATTTCCTTTGGTTTCCGCACCTTCCGTAAAGGCTTTTACAAGCTCTGCCGTGCGCCCGTTCTTCCTGGGTGAGCCGTTTAAGATGATGATTTTTTTCATGCCGTTAGGATTTTATCCGCCATTTGCCTGCCTGCATCAAAAGAGCTTTGAAGGTCTTTTTCCCAATGCGCTTCGCGCCACATTCGTTTGCCTTCCGCTGGGAATGCCGCCATATCGTAACGACTATAATCCTTCACCTGAGTAGTGTTGAGAGCCATGATCCGTTCGGGTTTTTGCAGGAACATGGTAGCTAAGCTCTCTATGCGTTCAAATGCTGATTCCAATTGCGGCATGTATTCCTCGGTGGCATTCATGGTATAGATGAACGCCGTAGGCACACGTTTTGGAGCATGGGTGCTGTATTCATTGTAAGAAAGCCACGGGAAAAACAAGCGTTCCATGAAAGCACGCGTTTGAGCAGTGATATCGCCGAAGTATAGGGGGGAAGCGAACAAAATGCCATCGGCAAATGCTGCTTCTTTCAGGATCTCGGTAATACCGTCATTATATGCACAGAAAGAAGTGTATTTGCTATCCTTTACCTTGCACGCCAGACACGACACGCAACCCTTGTAGTCAAGATTGTAGAGCCGGATGTGTTTTACCTCAATTTCTTTGCTTGCTGACCTGGCACCCTTAGCAAATGCATCTACCATCGCAGCCGTGTTCATGGTTTTGCGTGGACCACCGTCGATAATTATAATTCTCTTCATATTTTTTGTTTCAAATTTTATAACAAAAGTACGCAGATTGAATCTCAAACAAAAGTTACCGGCAAAACAAAACATGTCTGAAACGAAACAATATCTTAGGGGTTGAGATCCTTTTTTGATAACTTTGCATCAAAATAAAAGAGCATGTACACAGTTGAAGAGATTATAGGGTTAGCTGATGGATATTCCCCTAACGAGGTATGGAATGGCAATCTGGCTTGTCTTTTGGTAAATGCCAGGCAAATAATGGCTAATAAGGACTTTGAAGGAGCATCTGTTTTTTCCTTTGTTTTAGTAAGGCGCGGGCATCTTTCCCTGGAGTACAAAGGTCAGAGAATAGATTTGAAGAAGAACGACATGCATACCTATGCGCCTGGGATGCCGACACGGATGCTGGACACATCCAGCGATTATGAAGGCTTCTGCTTGATTATTGAAGAAAAAATGGTGGCTGAAACTCCACTCATGCACCATTTTGTCCGTACGGCCTATTTCCCGATTACGGAATTAAGCCAACCCAAAATTACACTTACCGATGAACAGGCCGACCAAATGGCAGGGTTGCTGTTAATGCTCCGCCAGCACATCTATAACCCCTCAACTTTTCAGCGAGAAGCCCTATACGCACTTTGCGAAGTCTTCAGCATTGACCTGCTCAATATTCAGAATATGATGGTTGAGAATCATCGTGTCACCACTCGTGCAGAAGAAATATTCACAGCCTTTCTCCAATTGCTACCTACTAGTTATATGGAACATCACGACCTGCATTTCTATGCGGAGCGGTTGAACATCACCACTACGTATCTGTCGCGTATCGTTAAGCAAATAAGCGGTCGGACGGTAATGGATTTCATCGAACATTCACTTGCCACGGAAGCGATATGGCGTTTGAAGACTACAGATCGTAGCATCACACAGCTTGCCAACGAATTCCATTTTTCCGACCAGGCGGCTTTTACAAAGTTCTTCACCCGTATGAAAGGTATCCCACCGCGTGAGTTCCGAAAGAATCAATTGGAGTTTAATCAGCATCATCCGGTCGTGTTCAGGTTACCTTAAGGATATCGAAAAAGTAATACAAACGTTTCCGGATAATCAAGAGGATTGTAAATAAACATGTTTGTCTCCTGACCAGCATTAGACAAAAAAGCGATAAAATATCAATCCGGAACGGCTAGTCGGTAGTATGGACAATGTAAATTTACAATCGACTGCCATTCCGGAAAGATTCGTAATTTTATATGTTGGAAAATGAATACATATTGGTGACAAAGATATTTATCAGCATTCATAAAGAATACCCCATAAATAGGGTATTTTGATTCTGTTGATAAAAAATGAGAATTAGGGAAACCATATTTTGTGTGATAATTTGAAAAAAGATAATTTACTACCTATTACGGATAGTGAAATCTCACTTAATCCGGATCTGATACAAAATCAGGGATATTAAAAACGTAATTATAAAACAAGAAAAAAGGAACTCTTTATTAAAAGAAAATACCTTCTTTCTTTTGGTGTTGGAATATTTCAAAGATATTTGATACATTTGTATGTTTGTTTTAGAAATAGTACCGATCCGGAGTTGGAAATGTATACTGAAAAGGTTGTGGAATCTTATATAAAACAGTATTGTCTGTTAAGTTTGAAAATCTTCCGGTTAATAATACTATTTTACGATTTAAATGGCTGCAAATTAGCATAAATAGAATCACAAAAAACGTTTAATTATAAATATATATCATGGGAACGAACAGACGGAATTTTCTGAAAACCATGGGGGGATTAGCGGCTTTTTCAATTATACCGCGACACGTCATGGGTAAAGGGTTTATCGCACCGAGTGATCAATTAACAAAAGGCATTATCGGTACCGGTAGCATGGGACGGGGTCATGTAGATTATGCAGGAACACGCCTGGTTGCGGTTTGCGATGTAGATAAAAATCATCTTGAATTAGGCAAAGCTTTAGTTAAAGATAAGATCGCAGCTTATCACGATTTCCGGGATTTAATTCTTGACCAGAATGTGGATATTGTACATATTGCTACTCCGCCGCATTGGCATGGAATTATGTCGGTTGAAGCTGCTAAAGCCGGTAAAGATATCTGGTGTGAAAAACCAATGACCCGTACCATAGGCGAAGGAAAACGTGTAATGGAAGCTGTTAAACAATATGGACGGATGTTCCGGTTGAACACCTGGTTTCGTTTTCACGATCCGTTCTACGGCCTGGGAACTCCTGTAAAACCGTTGAAAAAATTGGTTGATAGCGGCATGCTGGGCTGGCCGTTGAAAGTAACGATCAGTAAACATACCGGTTTTAACTGGAAATTCTTCTGGGTAGGAAAAGATTATCTGGCACCTGAAAAAGTACCGGCTGAATTAGATTATGACTTTTGGTTAGGCCCGGCTCCTTATAAACCATATAATGCACACCGTGTACACGAAACATTCCGTGGATACTGGGATTATGACGGAGGTGGTCTGGGAGATATGGGACAACATTATATTGATCCGGTTCAGTATTTCTTAGGAAAAGACCATACCAGTCCTGTAAAAGTAGAAGTAAATGCACCCCAGCAACATCCGGATGCAGTTGGAACATGGCGTTCGATTACATATACATATGATGATGGTTGTCAGATTGAACTGTTAGGTGAAGATTTCGGAGATCCGAATACACCATATATTGCAGGTCCTAAAGGAAATGTTTATCAGGGTTTCGTATGTGATATCCCGGATTGGGAAAAGAAACTGGCCGAATACCCCGAACCGGTTGAACAAGTTATGGATTTTGTTGATTGTGTAAAAACCCGTCAACCGTTTGCATTAAACGAACAGAATGGTTTCCGTTCGGCTACGATTGTGAATATGGGATTAGTTGCATTACGTCTGAATCGTACTTTGCATTTTGACCCTGTGAAGCTGGAATTTATTAATGATGAAGCTGCCAACCGGTATCTTAATCAGCCAATGCGTGCTCCCTGGACAATTTAAATAAATTGACAGTTGAAAATTGAAAATGAAAGATGAGTTACTGTAAAAACCCCCAATGAATGTTTACATAATATTTCCCTTTTTTAGAGGGAATGGGGCAAGGTATCTTTTTAACATTTCAGCAACCAAATAGAAAAAAATAATCATATGAAAAAAATATTTTTGTTAATCAGTAGTGCATTATTGCTTTGTAGTAGCATATTAATGGCACAGGCGCCTGTAAATCGTACGGCACAGACGATCGTGGCAGATGTGTTGGCACAATTGCCGGCAGACGATCAGAATAAATATAACGAATTAATAAAAGATCTGACAACAACCGGTGAAGAAGGTGTGTTGGCTTTGATCGGGCAAATGAACCCTCCCGGACAAGGAAGTAATGCACAGCTTGATTATGCTTTAAGCGGTATGTCGCATTTTGTGACCGGAGAAGGTCAGTCGGCATCTCGGACAATGTTGGTAAATGCTTACCAGAAGGCATTGGAACAGAATGAAGATCGTGAAATTAAAGCTTTTATTATTCGCCAGTTAGGTATTTGTGGAACAGATGCAAGTATTGATAAACTGGCAGCTTATCTGAACCATGAAGATTTAAGTGGACCAGCCTCACGCGCTATTGCATCGATCGGATCGGAAAAAGCGGGTCAGGCATTAATGGCATCATTGATGCGTCGGATGGGTACAGCTAAAACTCAACAGGATGCAATCTTGGCATTATCTTATTTGCCACATGTAAACGGAGTGGAAGAACTGGTTAAAGGCTTTCTGAATTCTGATAATGCAGATATGCGTAAAGTTGCTCTTTATACATTAAGTAAAATCGGGACAAAAGCATCTTTGTCGGATCTGGCTACGGCTGCAGAAAAAGTAGGATATAAGATGGAGAAGACAGGTGCGAATGATGCCAATATTCTATTGATAAAGCGTGTTATTGAGTGGGGAGATATTACAGTTGCTACGAAAGCGGCAAATGATTTATTGAAGAAATCAACAAAAGCCGGCCAAACCGGTACACGAATTGCTGCATTACAGTTATTAATGTTGCCAAACCTGCCGGCTCAGCCTGGAACAAACCTTGCTGCTATGCAATTAAATATGTCAGCTGCTGAGAAAAGAAAAGCGGCATGTAAGTTATTGGTGGCAGCGCTGAAAGATCCATGTAAAGAATACCGTAATGCAGCATTAGACGCCGTTTCGCCAGTTGCAGATAAGGAAACTTATACAGAATTATTAAAGGCTTCAGGGAAGATGAAAACGCTGGAACAGGTAGATGTAATCAACTGGATCGGACGTGAAGCACAATGTCCGCAGAAACGTGAAATACTCAACACGGTTGATGTTGGTATTGAAAAAACAGGCGTTCAATATTTGATAGAATTATTGAATAAATCGAACGATTTTGCTGTAAAACAAGCAACAGCAAAGGCTTTGGTAAATATTGGCAATATGAAAGCCGTACCGGCATTAGCAAACTTGTTGACATCTTCCGATAAAGAAGTAATTGCATTAGGTAAAGAATCGATGGCAACCTTTAAAGGGGAGGTAACCCCGGCAGTTGCAAAAGTAATATCTACAGCCGGTGATCAGGGAAAAATAGCAGCGGTTGAATTATTGGCAATGCGTAGAGCTACCAATTTGTTAAATGTAGTTTTAGATTTGACAAAATCGAGTACTAAGGATGTAAAAGATGCAGCGTATATTGCATTGAAAGATGTAGTAGGAGAGAAAGATATAACTAATTTATGCGGAATGTTGGAATCGGCAGAACCATCGGCAGTAGCTCTGATACAACAGGCGCTGGTTGCCGCACTATCATCGCAAACGGCACCACAACAGGTTGAAACAATCACACGTCGTATGTTGCATGCAGGAGATAGCAAAAAACATTTATATTATTGGCCTTTGTCTACGACAGGTGAAAGCAAAGCTTTGTCAATGATTGTTGACGGATACGAAAATGGAAAGGGAGAAGCAAAGGATGCTGCCTTAGATGCGTTGTCGAACTGGAAAGATCTGGAAGTAATGGATATTTTATTTGCAATAGCAAAAGATCCGGCTTCGGCATATGCTGAAAAAGCGTTGAATGGTTATGTAAGGCTGGCATCGAATCCTGAACTATCCGGTGAAAACCGTATGATTTATCTTCGTAATGCAATGGAGATCGCAAAAACTGATGCTCAAAAGAATGCAATTTTAACTCAGGTAAGCCGGACTGGTACTTATCTAGCTTTGATGTATGCAGGTGAATTTATTGATCAACCGGCATTGAAAGAAAATGCAGCCCTGGCAGTTATGACAATAGCGTTGGCTCATCGTGAATATACAGGTGAATTGGTTGTGAATTTGTTGAATAAAGCAGCAGCAGCGTTAAGTAATCCGGATGCGGATTATCAACGTCAGTCTATCCGTTTACTTTTGGAAGAAATGCCGAAAGAAAAAGGCTTCGTATCTTTGTTTAACGGAAAAGATTTAACTGGTTGGAAAGGTTTGGTTCAAAATCCGATTGCCCGTGCTAAAATGACACCGGCGCAGTTGGCAAAAGCACAGGAAAAAGCAGATGAGCAAATGCGCAAAGACTGGAAAGTGGAAAATGGATTATTGGTTTTTGATGGTACCGGATATGATAATCTATGTACCGAAAAACAATATGGCGATATCGAAATGTATGTGGACTGGAAACTGGATCCGGCGGGTCCTGAAGCAGATGCGGGCATTTACCTGCGTGGAACGCCTCAGGTACAGATGTGGGATACGGCACGTGTAAATGTCGGAGCACAAGTAGGTTCAGGTGGTTTATACAACAATCAGGTACATGAAAGTAAACCTTTGATAGTGGCTGATAATAAGCTGGGTGAATGGAATACGATGTACATTAAAATGGTTGGTGACCGTGTAACTGTGATATTGAATGGAGAATTGGTAACAGACGATGTGATTCTGGAAAACTTCTGGGACCGGAAGAAACCTCTTTTCCCGACGGAACAAATCGAATTACAGGCTCATGGAAGTAAGGTGTATTACCGTAATATCTATGTGAAAGAACTGGAAAGACCTGAACCTTATCAACTAACAGCTGAAGAAAAGAAAGAAGGATATAAGATCTTATTTGATGGCACTAATATGCATGAATGGACCGGTAATCTGGTTGATTACTCGATTGAAGACGGGTGTATTTCATTGACTCCGAGCAAAAGCTTTGGTGGAAATCTATACACAAAGAACGAATACGGAGATTTTGTTTTCCGCTTTGAATTTCAATTGACGCCTGCTGCAAATAATGGTTTGGGTATTCGCACGCCTATGGAAGGAGACGCTGCTTATGTAGGTATGGAACTTCAGATTCTGGATAATGAACATCCGGTTTATTCGCAATTGGAAAAATATCAATATCATGGTTCTGTATATGGTATTATTCCTGCTAAACGGGGTCATCTGAAACCGACAGGCGAATGGAACTATCAGGAAGTTGTTGCCAAGGGAAATCATATTAAGATAACTTTGAATGGAGTGGTAATTCTGGATGGTGATATTAAAGAGGCTACTAAAAACGGTACTCCTGATGGAAAAGAGCATCCCGGGCTGTTTAATAAGAAAGGCCATATCGGCTTCCTGGGACATGGCTCTCCGGTTAAATTCAGAAATATTAGGATAAAAGAATTGAAATAAATAATTTTTTGTTTGTGTAAATGAAATATAAATCCATATATTTGCACAACAGAATATTATAACTGACGTATATAAATCGTATGAAAAAGGTATCATTTTTACTTATATCGCTTTGTATTATCATGTTAGGGACTTCATGTAAGTCAAAGCAAAGTGCCTATAAAACTGCCTATGAGCAGGCAAAAACGAAAGAGATGGAAACCGGACCGGTTGTAGAAGATGACATTGCACCGGTGACAAAGTCGAAGACACCAACATCAAGCACTCCGCGACAGGAGAAAATTAATCCGGTAGCAGGTGAAGATGGTTCAGGTCTTAAGCTTTACAGCGTTGTGATAGGTAGTTTTCAAAACAGAACAAATGCCTATTCATTAAAAGAACGCATGCAAAATGACGGGTATATGCCGATTTTGGGCGAAAATGAACAAGGTATGTTACGTGTGATTCTGACCAGTCATGAAAACCGGCAGGATGCGGAACGTAGCCGTGATGCAATTCGTCAGAAATACTATCCGAACTTTCAGGATGCATGGCTATTGGAGCGTCAGTATTAACCATTTACAATAAATAGATAAAAGGGTGCTTTTCATTCGTGGAGAGCATCCTTTTTTAATTTCAATTATGAGAATAGAAGAGAATTTTTCACTGGAAAACTATAATACTTTTCATTTACCGGTAAAGACCCGTTGGTTTATGGAATATGAAAACGAAGGAGAACTACAGAAAATCCTGCGGGATGAATATTTTCAGGAGTTACTTTCGTTGCATATCGGTGGAGGAAGTAATTTATTATTTCTGAATGATTATAATGGAATCATCCTGCATTCTGCAATTAAAGGTATTGAATTAGTGGAAGAAACAGATTCTTCTGTACTTTTGCGTATCGGAGCAGCAGAGGTCTGGGACGATGTGGTTGCTCATGTGGTATCGAAAGGGTGGGCGGGCATTGAAAACCTGTCATTGATTCCCGGAGAAACCGGAGCTGCGGCTGTACAAAATATCGGGGCATATGGCGTGGAGATAAAAGATGTTATTGAAACGGTGGAAGCATATAACCAACTGTCATTTGAGAAACGTGTCTTTACAAATAAAGAATGTGAGTATGCCTACCGGCATAGTTATTTTAAGGATGAGCATCATGATCCGTACATTATTACACATGTAATTGTGCGTCTGCAAAAGCAACCCGTATTTGAATTATCTTATGGCAATCTCAAAGGGAAATTAGCCGGCTACGAAGTTTTAACTCCACAGATAGTCCGTGAAACTGTAATTGATATACGTAATGAAAAGTTACCTGATCCCAATGAAATAGGTAATGCCGGCAGTTTTTTTATGAATCCGGTAGTATTGCAGGAACAGTATGAAAAACTAAAACAGGAATATCCATCGATACCTGCTTATTCGGCAACGGACAATCAGGTCAAATTATCAGCCGGATGGTTGATTGACCAGTGCGGTTTAAAAGGGAAGCGATTTGATACGGTCGGTATTTATGAAAAACAAGCGCTGGTGATTGTTAATTTTGGAGATGCTACGGGGCATGAAATTGCTTTGCTTGCCGAACACGTCCGGAATGAAGTAGAGAAGCGTTTTGGAGTATTGCTTATGCCGGAAGTGAAATATGTGGGATAAAAAAAGCCGGATACTATCACAGTATCCGACCCCTATCCATTATTATTCAATTAAATATTATTGTTTGAAATATCCAAGCGCTCCGCAGTCGAAATTCTGGATATATGAATAATGCTTATTGATTTCCGATTGTCCGTAAGTTATATATACTTCGGCAGACCTGCGGAAAATTTCATCTTTGTTTGTATCCTGCAACAATAAATATCCGAAAACGCAATGTGCTGCAGATTCAACCAAACGGCGTGCATGAAAATCCAGTAATTCGTTGTTTTTCGTTTCTGTAACAATTGTCACCAGTTCCTCATATTTGCTTGTCATTTCAATCAGTTTCTGGCGCATTTCTTCCAGTTCCGGTTTGTACTCAATATTTTCGTATTCACGGATTTGATTCAGATATGTACCTGTAGTGACGTGACGGATAGCAGCTACAACTTGTAACTGGGTCGTTCCTTCATAAATATTGGTAATACGTGCATCGCGGTATATGCGTTCGCATGCATAATCCTTCATGAATCCTGAACCGCCATGTATCTGGATAGCGTCATATGCGTTCTGGTTAGCGTATTCCGAAGTCATTCCTTTTCCCATAGGAGTGAATGCATCTGCCAGTTTACTGTATTTCTTCATTTCCTGACGTTCTTCGGGTTCCAGTTTGCGTTCTTTGGATATATCATCCAACGCTTTATAAATATCTACAAAGCGGGCTGTTTCATATAACATAGAGCGTGACGCATCTGTTTTAGCACGCATCAACGCTACCATTTCATAAACGGCAGGGAATTCGATGATTGCTTTTCCGAATTGTTTACGTTCCGTAGCATATGCATATCCTTCGCGGTAAGCGGCTTCGCTCAGACCTACGGATTGAGCCATAATACCTAAACGGGCATTATTCATCAATGCCATCACGTATTTGATAAGACCTAACTTACGGTCCCCGCAAAGCTCTGCTTTGGCATTTTTATAAACCAGTTCACATGTAGGCGATCCTTTGATACCCATTTTGTTTTCTATACGACGTACGTTCACACCTCCGTTACGTTTATCGTAAATAAACATAGAAAGTCCGCGACCATCGCGTGTTCCATCTTCCGAGCGTGCCAACACAAGGTGGATATCGGAATCCCCATTTGTAATAAAACGCTTCACGCCATTTAGATACCAGCAACCATCCTGCTCGCTATATGTAGCTTTTAGCATTACGGATTGCAGGTCGGATCCGGCATCCGGCTCGGTTAAATCCATTGACATGGTTTCGCCTCCGCATACACGGGGAATATAGCTTTTGCGTTGATCTTCATTCGCAAATTCGTACAATGTTTCGGCACAGTCCTGTAGTCCCCATAAGTTTTCAAAACCGGCATCAGCACGTGAAACCATATCTGCAATCATGATATAAGGAACAACCGGGAAGTTTAACCCTCCGTACCGGCGGGGCATGGTGATACCCA
The DNA here is from genome assembly GCA_031285565.1 of Tannerella sp. GTDB lineage: Bacteria > Bacteroidota > Bacteroidia > Bacteroidales > Tannerellaceae > Tannerella. The sequence goes on from JAITVY010000079.1 coordinate 32,276, forward strand.
TCAGACTGGCCTTACGTACAGCTTCCAGGTTCATTTGTGTTCCGGGAGCATATGTTACACGTCCGTCTTTAACTGTCGGACCTTCATGGTCTACACCTTCAGCATTCGGTGCAATGATCTCATCACAAATCTCACCGACAATTTCTAATACTTTTTCGTAGCTATCCATTGCATCCTCAAAATCGAAAGGAGCATAGTCATATTGATCTTTGTCTGTGTAGTTACGTTCTTTCAACTCAACGATTCGCTTCATCAACGGATGATGCAAATGATGTTTGTAGCCTGGTGTATCGTTAAAATAGTTAGCCATATTTTTTAGTAGTTAGAGAAGTCAAGGAGTTAAAGGAGTTAAGTAGTAATATTCGTTTTATTTAGGATTCCCTTGCAATATGCGTTTAACATACAGCTCACTTCTGCGGCTTGTTCATCTAAAATATTTTTATCTTCTGATGTTATATAGCCTAAATCTTTTGAAAGAATAATGAAGTTTCGGGTTTCTTCTAAAGAACCTTGTGAGATATTGTAGAAACGTAATTTTTCTTTTGAACCGATCCTTGCATATCCTTCAGCAATATTTGCCGTAATGGATGAAGCAGACCGTCTCATTTGGTTAACTAAGGAAAATATCCCTTCTTTAGGATATTTTTTAGTTACTATATATACTGAAAGTACAAATTGATGCGCTTTCTGCCAGACGGTTAATTGTTCGAAAGTTTGTGTTGCCATTTCTACTTGACTACTTGACTACTTTGACTTTTTTGACTACTGATTATTACTTCGTATTACGTTTATAATATTTGATCATTTTGGGAATCACGTCTTCAACCGTTCCGGTAATCACATAATCAGCAATCGTATTGATCGGCGCATTCGGATCATTATTTACAGAAATAATGATTGAGCTTTCCTGCATACCTGCGATGTGTTGGATTTGTCCGGAAATACCACAAGCAATATAAAGTTTAGGGCGGACAGTTACACCTGTCTGACCGATCTGGCGTTCATGCTCGGTAAATCCAGCATCAACAGCAGCTCTTGAACCACCCACTTCACCTCCGATTACGGATGCTAATTCGTGGAGTAGCTGAAAGTTTTCTTTCGACCCTACGCCGTATCCTCCGGATACAATAATCGGAGAACCTTTGATATTGGTTTTACTTTTTTCTATATGACGGTCAATAACACTTACTACAAAATCCGTATCATTCACATAATTCTTTACATCATGTTTTTTTACTTCACCTTTGTAATTTGCATCAAGGATTTCTTTTTTCATCACGCCTTCACGTACTGTTGCCATCTGTGGGCGGCAAACCGGATTAATGATTGTTGCAACAATATTTCCTCCGAATGCAGGACGAATCTGATAAAGAAGGTCTTTATAAACTTTATTTTCTTTCTTTTCTTCGTGGTCGCCAATCTCCAACGATGTGCAGTCGGCTGTCAGACCACTCCCCAGGGCTGAAGAAACACGGGGACCTAAATCACGACCTATACTTGTTGCACCCATTAGAGCTATTTGTGGTTTTTCTTCTTCAAATAACTTTACTAAAACGGAGGTGTGAGGAAGTGAGGTATATGGATATAACCGATTGTCATCAAACAAGTGAAGAACATCTACTCCATATGGGAACACTTGAGAGCCTATACCATCAAGATTATGTCCGACCGCTACAGCTTCCATTTTACAACCGAGCGTATTTGCCAGGGAACGACCTTTAGTAAGCAATTCAAGACTTACATCTGCAACGATGCCGTCTTCTATTTCACAATATACGTATAAATTGTTCATTTTTTTTCTAGTTAGAAGTAGTTAAGGAATTGCCGGTCATTCAGCTCCTGTATTTCTATTTCCGGGCTCAAATGTTTTTAATTCCTTTACTCTTATTGTCATCCAATCGTATGGTTTAATATTAATTCTTTCATTAACTCGTCAATGTTATTATCTGTCGGCTCCAATGTTTTGCTTTCTTTAGCCTGAAAGACAACATTTTCTATCTTTTTAACTTTAGTAGGAGAACCTGATAATCCGCATTGTACAACATCTGCATTTACATCTGCAACGCTCCATTCAACCAGATTAAGATAAGGACGATTGTCGTACAACTGGGTGTAATCCATATCAGCTTCTTGCTTTTCAGTAATGGTTTTTGCATGTTTGTATTTTTGTACAAACTTGGCATTACGCGGACGACATTCTGATGCACTGCTATTTACGGTTATAACAATCGGAAGTGTTCCTTCGACTGTTTCGATACCCCGTTCCAAACGGCGTTTTACTGTAATCTTTTTGCCTTCAATTTTTTGAATTTCTTCAGCATAGGTGATCTGGCTTAATCCCATTTTTTCAGCAACCTGGGGACCTACTTGTGCAGTATCACCATCAATTGCCTGACGACCACAAATTATCAGGTCATAGTCTTTAATTTTTCGAATAGCTACTGATAGTGCGTAGGATGTTGCCAAGGTGTCAGCTCCGGCAAAAGCACGGTCTGTCAATAAATAACCTCCGTCAGCTCCACGGTATAAACCTTCACGAATGATTTCTGCAGCTCGTCCCGGTCCCATAGTCAACATGGTAACGGTCGTTCCGGGATATGCATCTTTTAGGCGTAAAGCCTGTTCCAGAGCATTCAAGTCTTCCGGATTGAAAATAGCAGGCAATGCAGCACGGTTCACTGTACCATCGGCTTTCATTGCATCTTTTCCCACATTACGTGTATCCGGGACTTGTTTTGCTAATACAATAATTTTTAAACTCATAATGATATGATATTAGAGATAATTAAATCAATATCTCGATTTAATTATATTTGATAATACGAACGATAATGGCGCAAAAGTAATCAAACATTCCATAAATCTTATCGATTTCATTGAAAAATTGCACATTTTTTCTCATTTTGCGCACTTTAATGGCAGCGAAATCTTAATATGTATCTTTTTAATGAGATTTTGTGCTGAATTCCCGCGATTATTGCTACTTTTACTTGTTTTTGCGGAATGTTTAAGCATAAAAATCTTTTGTATATATTAATGTATAGTGAATATGACGGATAGCATAGTAATTATTCCAACATACAACGAAAAAGAAAATATTGAAAATATTATTCGTGCAGTATTTGGCTTGGAAAAAACTTTCCATGTTTTAATTATCGATGATGGTTCGCCTGACGGAACTGCTAATATTGTAAAGAAATTACAAGAAGAATTTCCGGAACGGCTTTTTATGGTTGAGCGGACAGGTAAGCAAGGGCTGGGAACGGCTTACATCTGCGGATTTAAATGGTCGATAGAGCATGGTTATAACTTTATCTTTGAAATGGATGCAGATTTTAGCCATAATCCGAATGATTTACCAAGGTTATACGCTGCTTGTATTGAAGAAGGTGCGGATGTTGCTGTAGGATCACGCTATTGCAACGGGGTAAACGTTGTTAATTGGCCTTTAGGACGCGTCTTGATGTCATATTATGCATCAGTATACGTGCGGATTGTTACGGGGTTGAAGATACGTGATACAACGGCTGGATTTAAATGCTATCGCCGGGAAGTATTAGAAACAATTGAGTTGGACAAGATTCATTTTAAGGGCTATGCTTTTCAGATTGAAATGAAATTTACAGCTTACAAGTGTGGTTTTAAGGTTGTTGAAGTTCCGATTGTATTTGTGAATCGTGTACTGGGTACGTCAAAAATGAATACTTCAATTTTTGGTGAAGCGTTGTTTGGTGTGTTGAAATTGAAGTGGTGGAGCTTTTTCCGTAAATACCCTAAGAGACAATTGAGAATTGAAAGTTGAGAACTGACAATTTACTTCCTACTTTTTTAATAAATCTTGATTCAAAGATAGATATGAGTAATAAAAAAACGCTGATAAAAAACGCCCTGATTATTAATGAAGGGCGTTCTTTTTTAGGTTCGGTATTGATTTCAGGGCAATATATTGAACAAATATATGAAGGATCGGAATTGCCAATGGAAGACATTCATGGTGCGGAGATCATTGATGCTACCGGAAAGTGGCTATTGCCAGGTGCAATTGATGACCAGGTACATTTCAGGGAACCCGGATTGACACGCAAGGGGGATATCGCAAGTGAGAGTCGTGCCGCTGTGGCTGGTGGGGTTACTTCTTTTATGGATATGCCCAATACAAATCCGCAGACGACTACGTTGGATGCTCTTGAATGGAAATACCAACGGGCAGCGGAGACTTCCGTTGCTAATTATTCATTTTTCTTCGGCGGTACAAATGATAATTATAATGAAATACACTTGCTGGATCGAACCCGGATTCCAGGTTTGAAACTATTTCTGGGATCATCTACCGGGAATATGTTGGTAGATAATAAGGATACTTTACAACGTTTTTTCAGCGAAACAGATCTGCTAATTGCTGTGCATGCAGAAAAAGAGTCTATTATTCAACGGAATAAAGAGCATTTTGTTCGTTTATACGGGGAAGACCTGGATGTGTCTTTTCATCCTAAAATACGTAGCGAAGAAGCATGTTATGCTTCTTCTGCCGAAGCAGTTGAATTAGCAAGCTCATTAGGTACACGATTACACTTGCTTCATCTGTCGACCGCAAAGGAATTGAGTTTGCTAAGTAACCATCAACCCCTTCGGGAGAAAAAAATTACAGGGGAAGCCTGTGTTCATTTTCTTTGGTTCACGGATGAAGATTATGCAACATATGGGAATAAGATTAAATGGAACCCGGCAATAAAGACAATGTCGGATCGTACGGCGCTACGTGATGCATTGAATAATGATATACTAGATATTGTTGCTACGGATCATGCTCCACATCTATGGACGGAAAAAGAAGGTACTTGCTTAACTGCCGCTTCCGGCGGACCAATGGTTCAGCATTCATTAGTCGCTATGCTGGAGTTGGCGCATCAGGGTATTTTTACAAGAGAAAAAGTGATTGAGAAGATGGCACATCACCCGGCGGAGTTATTCCGGATTGATAGGAGAGGATATATTCGTCCGGGATATTATGCTGATTTAGTATTAGTCGATCCGCAACAAAGCTGGACGGTTTCAAAAGACAATCTTTTATATAAATGTGGTTGGTCGCCATTGGAGGGGCAGGTGTTTCATAATAGTGTTTGGAAAACATTTATTAACGGTAGTCTTGTCTATACAGATGGTAAGATAAATGATAAAGTACATGCTATGAGTTTGGAATTTTGTTTATAAGAACAACCATTTTTCCATTATATGCACTAAAAGTTCAAAAATATGTTTTATAATATACTTTTTAATTTGTAAAAGAATGTAATATCAACCATCTTTGCATCGATAACCTAAACAATCTTTTTGCCTTAAAGACTAATACCTATTAAAACCTTATAGAAGCAGTCTTTGGGAAAAGACTGCTTCTATTTGAATATATGTCAACTAGTAAGGGGTTACAAACCCTTTTTCAATCTCAATAAAGCTTCGATATAATAGTAGTCTGCATAATTAATGGAGGCATCTACTTCCGATTTGTTAGGTCTGTGACCGGTAGAGTGGAGTAGGAAAGCCGGATTTTGTTCACGGCTCTGATATTTGTCGGTCGACAATTCTTCAATCATTTTTATCGCTGCTTCCTTATAAGTTTCAGCCTTTTCAGGATTATCTTCAAGTCCGGATAATTCAAGTAGTGCTGATGCAACAATAGCAGCGGCAGATGCATCCCTGGGTTCGTCCGGGATATTTGGCGCATCAAAATCCCAGTATGGAACGTATTCATTTTCCGGAAGACGGCTCAAGTATAAATCTGTAACTTTCTCTGCAAAGCGAAGGAATTTTTTGTCTTTTGTCTCCCGGTAAACGAATGTATATCCATAAATAGCCCATGCCTGTCCACGTGCCCAAAGCGTGCTGTCGGCATAACCCTGGTGCGTTACTCCTTTTATAAAATTTCCTGAAATAGTATCATAAACAGCCACATGGTAGTTACCTCCATCTTCGCGGAAACCGTACTGCATAGTTACTTCAGCATGTTTTGTAGCAATGTCATACAAATCTTTACTTCCTCCGTTCCGGGCAGCCCAGTACAGCATTTCGAGATTGATCATATTGTCCATAATCGTATTATGGGGCCAATTGTTAGGCTCAATTTCACGTGGCCATGAGAGAATTGTACCTACTTTCGGATTAAAGAGTGTGGCTAACGTATCTGCTGCATTCAGGATTATTTGTTTATATTCCTCTTTACCGGTCAGGCGGTATGCGTTTCCATAACTGCAAAAAATCTGGAATCCTAGATCATGATCATATGCAGGAAGTATGGTTAGTGGCTGTAATAGATCCGTATAATGAATGGCTGACTTTTTTATCTTCTCATCTTTCGATGATTCGTAAACGTACCAGAGAATTCCCGGCCAAAAACCAAGTGTCCATTCTGAAATTTCAACATTACGCAAGTTCCAGTGGTGTTCTCCATTCAGAATATTTCGTGGTATCATGGTAGTATCGCCGACTTCATTTAATGACCTTAATGCTTGTTGATGGCAATAATCCAGGTTTTTATCAATACTGAAACCGGATCGGGTATTGTTTTCAACGGAATTTGAATGGGTTGTCTTATTTGTACATGATATTATTGAAATAATGACACCAATGCTTAATAAAATTCTTTTCATTATATATTTGTTTTATTGTTTTTCATTTCTACTCTTTTCTACTTTTACCATTTACCTCTTGAGTCCTTTCAGGGTTTTACGGGAGTTATCCTGAACCAATCGGCATCCACCCATGAACGTTGCGTTTTTTCTCCGGCGTTCATAATAAATAATCCGGTTTTTGCCCCAATCCATTTGCCCTGGCGTGCTTTGAATGTTTCCGGTAATACTGTATATTTTTCCCCGTCAGTACTATAACTGAAAGTACATGTTGCATCTTCTGTAACTTTTACACGCAGATAGATTTCTGCATCAGGTATAGGCGTCTTATAGTTATATTTTTCGTTTACTTTGATTTGGTTTAGTCCGGTTTCGGAGATAAGTCTTTCTTCTGTTTTTTGCTCTGCATCCGTGCAGGTTTTGTATTCCAGCGTATAACCCTTAGCCGTTTTAACCAATGCGATATAGGCATAATCCCATCCCATTACAATTAGCCCCGTTTTATCGCCTTCATTAATGAGTACGGCAGATAGTTTCGTGGTGGCAATGAATTCAGGAGCTGTAAATTTTTGTAATAGTAAGTTGGGTATGTTCCAGAAATTCGTATAGTCTTCCGGATAATATTGTCCATATAATCGCATGTATCCGTATGGAGAACTAAAACCATACCCTTGTAATGGATTGGCATGCCATTCCCATTGTAAACCTAGTGCCGGAGTGTTGAATTCATCGCTTTCAACGGGTGTTTCTACCGGATATGTTTTACCGACATTCGGTTTTTTATATGTCGTTACAGGTTCACCGCAATAATTTTTATCATTGATACCAATTACCGGCCATCCGTCTTTCCAGTTTACCGGTTGTAAATGGATGATACGTCCGTAAGCGCCTTTATCCTGAAAATGCAGGAACCACCATTCTCCGGTTTGTGTTTCTACCAATCCTCCCTGGTGTGGACCGTTTATATCGGTATTACCTTGTGCCAGTACTGTTTTTACTTCGTAAGGTCCGTAAATGTTTTTTGAACGGAATGCCAATTGCCAACCGGTTGCAACGCCACCAGCCGGAGCCAGCATATAATAGTAACCATCCTTTTTATAGAACTTACCTCCTTCGACCGTATGATTTATACCATCATTCCCGTCATATATCATAACTTCTTCACCGATCACTTGGGTGCCATCTTCATTTAATTCGCAGAGCGTCATTATACTATTGAAGTGGGCACGGCTACCTGCCCAGGCGTGTACGAGGTAAACTTTACCATCGTCATCAAATAACGGGCTCGGATCAATCCGTCCTTTGCCGGGTAATACGAGTATGGGTTTATCCCATTTGCCGAGGATATCTTTTGTTTTTACAACGTAAATACCAAAATCCGGATCCCCCCAGTAGATCATGTATTCTCCGTTATGGTGGCGTATGCATGGAGCCCATACGCCTTTTCCATGCTGGGCTTTATCAAAGAAATGAGATGGTTCAACACCTTCCAAATATAAATCTTTTAAGGCATAATTTACGAGCTTCCAGTTTACCAGATCGTTGGATTGCAAAATAGGTAATCCCGGAACACAATTGAAGCTGGATGCTGTCATATAATAATTGTCGCCCACACGTATTACGTCAGGGTCGGAATAATCTGCATATAATACAGGATTCTTATATGTCCCGTTTCCCAGATCTGCAGTCCACACTTCGGAAATGTTTGATTGTGCGGATGAAATAATTGTGTATGCAAGAAAAATTGCAAGATGAACTAATTTATTCATAAGAAATAAATACCTGTTATTGCCTGATTAAACTGATTATACCAACTTATTTATAAATACGAAGCGGATAAGGAGTACACCTAATCCGCTTCATACTTTTTCTATTTTATGTTCCGTTTATTTATTGAGGGTGTATAAGAAATGATTGCCCGATGGGCTTTGCCGTCTGTATTTTCGGTTCGGTCATGCTGCCATATTGCCAGGCGACAACCGTAACTTTTAACGGAAACTTTGCTTTGGGTGGTATATCAGTCAGGATCAATTCGTCACCATTTATGTAAGCCGGTCCGCTTTGTACATAGTATTGCACCGGTAACTTTTTATCGGATGTTGCTTTCAATCGGACAGAAAGTGTTCCGGCTTTTATATCGGGTATGGCAGGGAATTTTATTTTCTGTACTTCACCATCTGTCAACGCGGATGCCATTCTCCATGAAACAGGGCATACCGTGTGCCCGTAAAACATATCGGATTCGGAAAAAGCAAACATTCCGATTGCCGATACCCGACTGTATGATGTTCCCGGACGGTAAAAGCTCAGGCGAAAGGTTGTGTCGTTTATAATCTCAACCGGACCACAATAACGTTTGATCATGATCGGTTCGATTGAATGATTGCCGGATAAACGGCTGTATGTAGAATCTGTAAGCACGGCTTTTGCACGTACATCCATGTTTTTTCCATCGGTGAAAAATGTCAGTTGTTCGTTGGGCTTCAGGATCCGCCCGTCCTGCATCATGGTGATATATTGTCTTTTCTTGTTTCGTTCGCGTGTATAGATGCTCTCTGTCCATCGCGCCATTTCTTCATCGAAATACCAGTAAGCAGAATCCTTGTTCCCGTCATATCCCTGGTAAGTATCTGTTCTGGCAGTGGGTTGTGTGTTTCTACGCCAACGGTCGGCTAGCCAACCGTCTTCACGGCGAAGCTTTTTTAATGGCATCAATGATTTGCCATCCCATTCTTCCGGCATTCTGTATAGAACGGATTTCCGGATAAATGCAATCAGGTACCGGAGGTCTTCCTGGCTGAAATCGCTGTGTCCGCGACCGTCATTGCATAAAAGCGAGATAATGCTTCCGGGATATTGCCGCATAAATTTGAATGAATCTTCCACGCGGAACTCATTCCATTCTCCGGAACCTATACATATCAGTCCGGGAATACCATCAATATTCCGGTCTTCCCAATCCGGATTAAAATGATTGCAACATAAATAGGTAGAGCGTGGCGAATCCCCATGAAAAGAAATCATCGCTAATGTGCGCTCCGGATTCCATGCTCCGAAGTTCCAGGGTTGTGAAGCCTGGGCGGAATGACTAAGGTATACGATGGGAGCATATTTTATTTCTTCATAACCGGAAATTTCCGCCAGTTCTTGAATTGTTTCGTCAAACAAATCCTGAGCACCCGTTTTCACATCAAAAATACCAGCAGGGTCAAGTCCCGGTGTCACCCATATTTGTCCGAAATTCAGTTCCGCCATTGCCTGCCGGAACAAAGGGTCTTCCAGAATTCCTTCCTCGATTTGGTTATGTCCGCTGACGACCAATCCTTTCAGTTGTTTGCACGAAGACGGAATCCAAAGGAAAGCGCGCCGCTGATTATTTTCATCATCTCCGGGTATACTATTCAAATCTGTTTCCCATTGATAAATACGATATTCCGAACGATTGACCTCTTTTTGGTTGTTAACCGATTGATTGCCCTGCGCCGGAATCACTTGTGGAAATAACAAGGATACAAGCAGAAATAAAAAAGCCCCTGATTTATTCATCTTCAAATAATTACTTTTAGTATTACTTATGTAGTACCCGGTAAATTCTATAATTTTACTTCTTTATAATCCGAAGTATCTATCTTTATTTCTTTTTTATGACCTGTTTTTTTGATGATAACAGGTTTATCACATGTTACATAGTATCTGCCACCTTTAAATTCCAGTACAGCATTTGTCTTTTCCGAGGCTTCAATCGTGAAACCTTTGGCAGTCAGGGAATATCCGTTTCCGAGAAAAAGTGTGAAATCGTTCTGATATTCGCTAATAACTGCATAAGTACCTTTTGCAGACATGTTCTGGTATTTCACCATATTGTCGTTTACCAATGAAAAAATATAATCCGTTTGTCCGGTTTTACTTCTGACAATCAGACCCACAAAATCATTCGAAGCATCTGCAGGCATAAACGATTCAATGGATTGTATGGTGCGTCCTTCTTTTTCTGTTGCCGGTTCAAAAATGCTGACAAACGGATGGTTCCATGCTTCACCATGCTGGCGTGCTGCGATTGTCAGGAACGGCGCTTTATCTACTTCGTAGGGAAGTCCCTCATTCGTTCTGAATGCTTTACAGGCAGGCGCTTTAATGGAGAAAACTTCGCGTCCTTCCTGTCCTTTCATCCAGAGGTTCATGTAAACATGGTTGCTATCCGGCATTGCCATTTTCCAGGTTATCTGGTAATCGTTGTTAATCTTCACCGACTGTTTATCCCACATATAATCCAGTGCAAACAGGTGTCCTCCGGCAAAAGCCATTTCATCACTTGGTTGCAATTGGAGGTTTTCGCCTTTTATATCCCGGATAAACATTTCCTGTCCCAGATTGTGATAATAATAATCATGGAATTTATCTTCTCCACGTTGTTTTTTTGAACGGAATATGTCTATATAGTAACCGCTTGTTTCGCCTGTCCGGATGATACTCATCATACGGTTCTGGTCGCTACGGCTTTCCGGTTCCAGAAAATAGACTTCCGAATAAGTAATACCGGGATAATATCCGTCTTTTTTCCCTGGAATGGGATAACAACTCAACAGATCAAACGGATGATTACTTAACATCTCGGGATACTTGGAAATACCATCGACCATTACCGTATTGTGTGCCGGGAATTGCGAATAGTATTCCAAGTAAGGTTTTTCAAAATAGGTTGACCCGATTCCCGACTCTGCCCCAAGTATATGACCTTTTCCATAAAGTTCCATGGCAATACCGTTGGAATGTGCATGATTGCCATATGAACCATACAGGGAAACCATCATACCGTTTTGAGGGTCGTCATATTTATTTCGTTGAACAAACCAACTCACATTCGGGGCATAAAAAGTCTGTGTTACATAATCTTTTAATTGCGCTTTACCTGTACTTTTATCCAATTCTAATGGTTTGTTCGTGAAAAATGAAGAAACCTGTGTTGGTAGTTTTGCTAAATCCTGATTCATTTCTCCGGCTTTAGGTTCGAACAGTTTATACATTTCCGTAAACTTCACTTCTTCTTCATGGTCATTGTATTTTTGGCTCATGTAGATCATATTACTGATAGCGCCGGTATTCAGTGCACCATATTTGCTGTCACCAAATGCCGAAGTCTGCCCATTCGGGAAAAGATACTGTGGTAATATATTAACAGCCTGTTTCATTACGGGTGCATAAGGGAGCAGGTTTTGATTAAATGTATTGTCGTAGTTACGGATAAAATGCATAAAAGCATCCGTAACGCTTTGTGCATAACCGGGACACTCGTTCCATATACCTGTATTGTAATCATATCCGTATTCCATCAGTTTGGTGAAAGACCATTGACGGGCAGATGTTTTATTCAAAATATAGTCGATGTAATATTCACGTCCTTTACCATCGGCATAATTTATATTGTCTTCGAGTACCATTGCTACGCTAAGAATCAAATTTGCCTGATGTAGGTTCCAGTTGTTTTGCGGAACTCCGTTTTTTATCGTTACGTCAATCCATTTCTTGAATGTAGCTTCAAACATTCTGGTTTTATCTCCATGGTTTGTTTTGATATATGCATGTAGGAAATCGTAATAAGCCGCCAGGTCTTGCAGAACACTTTCCTGGATAACTTCGAAAGTCGATAACCCCACTAATGTTTGTGCATGACCGTTATTCAGATCTATCGGTTCACTTCGATAATACATTCCCGTCATGTAGGTATCAAACAAGTCGTAAGCAAACTTTCCATATTTATTATCTCCGGTCAGCCAGTATACAAAAGCCCCGTCACGCCCCAGGCGTAAAATTTCCTGATTTACGCTTTCTATATTCCTGTCGGCCACGTTTGATTGTTCTCCCCATTCCAGCGGACTGTCAGGCTTTGCCGTATTGTGAAAATAAACGCCCTTTGTATCGTCCATATAGGGAATTACATCCTCTAATTTAGGACGTTTGAAAGGACCGATAATTCCCCGTGTACTACCAAAACGCACGGTGGGTACAGGCGCTTCACCATCAGCATGGGAATATACACCACCATTAATATATACATTGGTAGCTTTGCTTTTCCAGTACATCATCAGTCGCGAAAGCAGCCAGTCGGGTTGTGTTTGTGTTTTTTCTACATAAGGGTCAATCCGGTTAAGAATACCATCCAGCACTTCTTTAGCCCAGGTTTCTTCTTTTATCTGTTTCTGCAAAAGCGGTTTATTTTCAGACGTTGTCAGTAAACGCGGATGACCTTGCGGAAGATTTTGCGGCAAAGGAATGTTTTGTGCGTTAATTGACATTCCAATCGATAGAACAAGTATAAAAAGTATCTGTTTCATAAGTCTACGAAGTTCAAAGTTTCAAGTTCAAGATTGTAAGTAATGATTAATGGTTAGTGATTAATGATTAATTCAATACACTCAGTTTATTCAATTATTCGATTTCATCAGTCGTTTTCATATAATAGAAAGTGCTACGCTCAATAATACCTACGCAAGCGTATTTATTATCCTCACTTAAACGCACTTTTGCGTGACTCGGCATAATCCAAACAAGTTTAGCTTCTGCCCTAGCTACTTAAAACGTTCAGTTTATTCTATTAATTGTGATTCTACCAACTACTAGCTACTAACTGCTTTTTTAAGTGACTACCTTGACTTACTGGTTTGCATCTTTGATTAAATCCCAGTATACAATGTAGCGTTGACGGTGTATTTTGTGGATCGGTTCCAGACGGATATTCCCGTTGGAAACAAAAAACACCAGTTTCTCATTGTCCGAAGGTTGAATATATTGATTCAATTTCTTTTTATCCAGTTTCAAACCGGTCTTCATGTCAGCCGGAACTCTATAGTCGTAAGTATAGTAATCATTATGCAGCGCTGGATTGGAAAACGGGGCAGGAGAGATCATATTATCAGTACCCATTACACCAGCCAAAACCAACGGACCATAAGTGATTGCAAATTTATCGGGATTATCATTTGCCTCGCAAACCTGTAATGTCATTGGATAATTTATTTCCACTTTGTCACCATTTTTCCAGGTTCTCTCTATAGCTATATAGCTTGATGGTTTTTGTTTGATATTAATCTTTTTACCGTTTACTTTCACTTCTACATTTTTTGTCCATGACGGATATCGCAGATATAACGGCATTTTTATTTCTTTATCGACATCAATGGTAAGATTGACTTTGCTGTCTTCAGGGAATTTTGTTTCCATACGCATTTTTAATCCTTTTTCGTGCCATGTTAGTTCAGACGGTATAAAAAGGTTTACATACAATCCGTTGTCCGTATGATAATAAATGGCTTCATTGTATTTGGCATGATTTTCGAACCCGGTTCCTACACAACACCAGAATGACTGATCGGGCGTGCTGTAAACTTTATGCGCTCCCGGAAGCAATGGCAGAAAATAGGCTACCATACCTGATTGCGGATCCTGCTGTCCCAGGATGTGATTGTATAATGCTCTTTCGTAATAATCCGCATATTTGGCATCTGTATTCCAGCAGAACAAATGCCGTGTAAGTTTCAACATATTATTGGTGTTACAGGTCTCCTGGGTATATCCGGTCAGGTATTCAGATATTTTATCGGATTGAATAAACTTTTCCTTATGACTGTTTCCACCTGTACAGTAAGTCTGATGATCAATAACGGTTTGCCAGAAAAATTCGGCGATATCCCTGGAACGCTTGTTTGCATGTAACTCGTAGTTACGTGCTTCGCCGATTATTTTGGGTATAAATGTATTCGCATGTTTGAATTGCAGGCTGTCTTCTTTTTCCGCCATGGGATCAATCACTGCATTATGATAGAAAAACTCTGCCAGTTTCTTATGTTCAGGATTTCCGGTTATTGAATATAAATTGTAAAACGATTCGTTTACTCCTCCGAATTCGTTTCTGATCATTAGCTGGCGTTGTTCTTCTGTCAGAGGTGAAAGCTTATCGTATGCCCATTTGGCAGTTTTAGTTACGATATCTAACGCTTGTTCATTGTTGCAATACAAATACTGGTCAATTAATCCTGCGTATATTTTATGTAGTGTATACCAGGGTGCCCAGACGCGTTGCCCGGCAATGTTCCGGTTAATAAGGTTTTCGGGGTAGGCGCTTAAATATCCCTTTTGACCGTTTTTGAGTAATGTGTTTTGGACTTCAGCTAAACCTGTAATAATGCTGTCGGACTTCAATTTGTATATATCATTTCCCGTTGAAGCATACAAGTATGCCAGCCCTGACATAATATGTCCGGTAGTGTGTCCGCGTAGTTCGCAGTCGAGTGACTCCCAGCCGCCCAGTTTTTTTATGGATGAATATCCTCCTTCCAGTCCGGCAAAAACGCCTGCCGAAGTTCGGAAACTATGTAAAAGACGGTCTGCATCCAATGAAAGAATCCATTTTGACTCACGCTCTCTGTTTTCTGTAAAAGGTGAGTCTAATAGCCGTATATCTTTTAAATCAAAGGTATATGCTTTAACTTCTCCCTGAACAGGTAGCTTTATTTTGCCTTTATGCTGCCCCGGATAAACGGATTGTGCAAACGAAGCAGTAACGAGTCCTGTAATCAATAAGAATGAAATAATTTCTTTTCTCATATTCATATTCATTATAAATAAAAAAGTGTATAAACCCATTTTGATTTACACACTTCTTTTGTTTTATAATCAAGATGATAAGATTATACTTTATCGGGGAATATATCAATTGTTTTCAGACTTAAACCCGGCAAGGTTTTCACCGGAATTTCCACTTCTTTCTCATAATTTGTTCCGCTGTCATATTTCCCGTTTTCCTGTAAAAGAAAGACATTAACAGCTTTCTCTTTGGGTGAAACTACCCAATATTCTTTTACACCTGCTGCTTCATATAAATTAAACTTGTCATTGAAGTCATATTTTTGTGAAGACACAGAAGTAATTTCAACCACCATGTCAGGTGCACCCAGGCAACCGCGTTCATCTAATTTAGACTCATCACAAACAATACAGATATCCGGTTGTACGACCGTGTATATTTTGTTGTCCGTTATTTCATCCGGTCTTTTAGGTAATCGAACATCGAAAGGTGCAGTATATGCTTTACAGCTTCCATTATTACTTATTATGTAACTTTTTAATAGAAAAAAAATGTTACCGGTAATTTCTGCATGTGTTAAAGTTGGAGCCGGTGACATCAGCCTTACAAAACCGTCTAATAATTCACGTGTCTTTCCATCCAGCCATGTCAGATAATCAGCATAGGTATAACGTTTATTTTTATCAAGTATAATATCCATTGCTTTTGTTTTTATTCATTATAAACAAAGATACAACATTGTGCTTAAATATGCAACAAAAACAGGGTAAAAGTGTGTAAACCAATATGTCAAAGAGCAAATGACAGTTTCCGGAAAAGACTTTTATTGGAGTGCTTTTTCAGCAACTGTTTGTTTGTATGTATAATAATCTCAATTTAAAATACGAAACAGTCCGTGATAATACCTAACCTATGTTGTCTTTTATTTTATGCTTCCGGTAAATATCAATACGGTTTTGTTGAATATTTCCGGTTGTTTCATATGCTTACGATGTATTTATCGTTTTTTATGCATAGGTTTAGAGTTGCTTATAAAACCTGATTTTTCTTATATGCTTTATATTTCTTCAAGTCATCTTTGGTTGCGGGTGTAAAATGTACGGCAGCGCCACCACTTGCTTTTAAACGGAATTGTAAAACGGATTGATTATCAACAATAAGTTTTGTGATACGGACTTTTGTTTTGGTATTTATTTTATCATCGTCCGTATAGATATTTGCAACATATTTCTTTCCAGGGTTCAGAAAATCAAGTGCCGTAGATATACTTCGTGTATCGGTATTTGTCATGCTTCCCATAAACCATTCATCTCCGCTGCGGCGGGCTATAGTTACAAATTCACCGGGTTTTCCGTCAATCGCTTTTGTATCGTCCCATACGGTTTTTACCTTATCGAAGAATTCAATTTCGGGCTCTCCCTCGTACATCTTCGGGTTATCATACCAGTATATAAACTGTAACGGACTGTAGTAAACGGCAGCCATTGCCAATTGGTGTGCATGGGTTGTTTTGATGCGGTTATTGTAATAGCAAATTGTATAATCACCTGCTCCGACTAGGAAGCGGGTATACGGCAGGATTACGTTATGTGTGGCATCCGGCATTTCTTCATTTCCGCGTATGCCTTCCTGTGTCAGCAGGTTAGGATATGTGCGGCTGAAACCTGTCGGACGATACTCATCATGAACATCTACCAGTATTTCATATTCGGCGCATTTCTTTATCGCATCATGCAGCCATGTGCTCCATTTTTGATTACCAATCTGAACGAAGCCGAATTTGATCCCTTTGATACCCCATTCTTTGTATAAGGGAAGAATCTCATCCAGTTGCTGATATAATGCTCGCTGATTAACATATACAAAAATCCCGATGCCTTTATCTGCTGCGTATTGCGTCAGTTCCCGGAAGTTGATATCTTTATCTTCGCGTACCGTTGTAGCATCGGAACTTACACTCATTTCAGGACCATACCAGCCTGCATCCAGGTGGACATACTGTAATCCGCGCTCTGCTGCAAAATCCACACATGCTTTTGCTTCTTCCTGGCTCAATCCCGAACGTATGACTTTGCCTGGTTTTATCCATGAAGTGTTCGCAATGTTATTGTCAGGGTTAAGGTTCAGGATGATGTCATTATTGTTGATTAAATCAACCGGTTTCTCAACAGCCATAATAACCCGCCATGGCGTATTATACGGTGTGATCACATCGGCAGATCCATATAATGAAGCCTGTAGAGTATTGTCTTTTTTGTCATTGAGCCGGAATTTCATACGTGTATAGTCTACCATCCCAGCCTCTGCTAAAGCTACTGTTAGTCCGTTAGGCAGCTTCAGTGTCAGCGGACGTTCACATTCGTCTGTCCAGTCTTTTAACGGCAATAATGAATAAGGTCCCTGTGCCCAACGTTCATAGTATGCCGTTGTACCTTCGGGTAGTGCGAATTGCGTCTGTTCGCCTGTGATATGGAGGAACAACCCGTTTGTGGCTTCGGGGAAATGATAACGGAAAGCAACTCCTTCGTTATATGCCCTGACTACAAGGTCTATAAAGTAGTAACGGCGTTTGTCGTAACCGTTATCAGTGGTGCCAGACTGATCTTCTCCTTTCCGGAATTTCAGTATCAACTCATTATAATGGTCGCGTACTATACTGCGTTCTCCGTAAACCGGTTTCCATGTTTGATTTATATTCTTTGTTTCCGATTCCGTAAATGTCAGGTTTTCACTCCAAAGTTTACAGTTATCATTCGGAATGCCGAGTGCCGATTCGAAAAGTTGGTTTTCAATCAGAACACCCAGTTCGGATTCTTCTATGACAGACTTCCCGTCATATGAAAGCGTATAATACATCTGCTTTGTCTTATCGGCAAATTCTTTCTGATAAAACGTAAATTCATATTTACCATCAGGCGAAATCAGTGTAGCTTTTGTGTTTTCAAGGATATGCTGTGATTGAGCCTGTAAAAACGAACAAAAGAATATGAACAGAATAAAATACTTTTTCATGACAATAAGGTTTATGTTGGAATATTGTTTCTTTAAAATTATATGCCGGTCGGGCTAATGCGTTTCCTGACAGCAGAAATAATTCGTATATAAAGATACGAAATGGATCAGGTAAATACCTAATCTGCCTGCTGTTTTTATTGACGTGAATTCGATATAAGGGGTGTTTGATAGCCCTGATGATCACTTTGACGAAAACAGCCATAAGGTAAATATTAATCTGGCAAAGGGTACTTTGCTACGTGATACGGAAAAACGGGTGCCGGTTGAAAAGATAAATATATCCAGTCCACAACCTCGCATCGTTGAAATAAAAGATATTTTCTCTGGGAAGAGAAACGAGTTGCTTACTTCAAACGGAGCGGTAATTATACGGGGGCACAATATTAAACTAACCGGCGATGACCCATCGTGCGGACTATGGTTTGTGGGTAATAATACTGAAATTAAAGCTGAAATTATTTCTGAGAATAAGCCATCGACACTTATAGCTGTTATACCTACCCTGGAAAAGGGACAATATCAATTAAAGGTTGTTACACAATACTCATCCAGCAAAATGCTGAAAACGACTAAAATATGTGTGTATCCGGTTGTTTTGACGGTATTATAAAAAACGATATAGTGGATAATGTCAATATATGCAGTGGTGAGTGGTCTTCTTATCAGCTGGTAAGATGGTAACTCACCATATGGTAAGATATATTCTCACCAGCTGGTAAGAGCCTATCTTACCAGTTGATAAGATTATCACATCCGGTAGGGTATTAACAATAGTTATGTATTGTTTTTAGGTTGGGATGAAAGATATTAGCCAAAGGCACTAGTTGGGAAACTTGTTATTCATCTTTTTCCGTCAGGTCGGTAAGTTCGAGATCGCATTTTTCCAATAACCGGTTTATGGCTGTTACGAGTGAATAGTTATAAACCGGCATTTCTCTTTCATATTGTTCGTCCAAAAGTTTTTGCTGTTCTTCATCGATCTTATGATGTGAAGCAAAAGAAACGCCCAACTTATTCATACCATATATCTTTTTATTTAGGCAATGTATGGCTTGTTCGAATGCTTTTTCTTCATGGGATGCAACACGTAGAATAAGTTGTTTTTGTCCTTTTAGCATGATCCTGTATTGATTGAAATTTGACTGGCTGTAACTTATGTTTACTATTTGTTTTTGTTCTTCGTAAGATTCTCTTATTATTTCGCGGACATCCCGATATTCATGATAGATTTCTTTTCCCATCGAACGGAATACGAAACCGTTGGCTTGAAACAGGAAAGCTCCTTTCAGGTTTTTAAATATATTCTCAATAATAACAATCGAACATAAACTTAATATTGAAATGATTATCATAATTACTCCTATATTGAAATAATGTATCATTGCAATAAAAGAGCAGATAATGGCTATTGTAGCTATGTTTGCGTTAATTGATTTCATCGGTTTGCGATACCTGAAACAGATACCATCACCTTCAAGTGGCTTTTCTTCCCGGTTGCCCCGTAACTCTATAAACAGCATAATGCCGAGTACAAGAATAGATAATGCCAGAAATGCAATTTTTACAATATGCAATAAGCCAGTAGGATATGGAATATATTCAAGTACTGTTTCACGGGAAGGACCGTCAAAGCTATCTTCTCCGAAGATTTCAATATTTCTTGGCGTTTTCTTTGCACCGAATAGTTGCTTACCCTGATATGTTGTAATAAAGTAAGTACTTGATGACCGCTTTACAAGTATTTTATTGTTTTCAGCAAATTCTTTATTGAATTTGGCTATATTGTCTATTTCAAGAGCAATCGTAGCAATACTGTCTGTTTTGTCCGGATATAGGGCTATTGCAGCACGGTTGTTGTTTCTTTCAAATGCAGGGGAATAAAAATCTTTTAGTATAAATTCCTTATCCGTAACTGCATTAACTTCCGACAGGGTTACCTCGGTGTATGTCTTCCGTGAATCCGCATTATAACTATAGATTTCAAATAATAGAAAAATAGCCAGTATAGTGCTTGTAATTAGGATGATAGTCTTTTTCATGGGGAAGGCATTTAAAATAAAATTAGAGAGGCTATCTTATTTTAAGCTCTCTAATTCATGCTCTATAGCTTGTTTTACAAAACTGTTTAGGCTTTGTCCGATTTTTTTTGCTTTCTCTGATGCTTTAATATGTAAATCTACACCTATACGGATATTAAAACTTCCTATATTGGGTTTTTCTGGCTTTATTCCTTCTTGTTGACAGTCATACAAATAATCGTCCACAAATTGTTTAAAATCAGTTTCCAGTTCATCTAAAGTACGACCTTCGTAAATATATGCCCCTTTTATGCCTAAGAGTTTGCCATATAGCATTTTACTTTCAAGATCGTACTCTATGCTTCCGTAATAACCTTTATATGTTAATATATTATTGTTCTTTTTCATCTTCTTCCTTTATAATTAAGTTACATTCATCTAATATACTTTTTATAGCCTCCAATATATAAGGTTTAAGAATATTGCCCGGATGAGGTTTGTGAAATTTGATAATATTTAATGGGTAGCTTTCGTTTCGAAAGCGAACTCGTGAGCCACTTGTTTTACCAGTCTTTACTTCATAAAACTCAAAATCATTCAATAATTTAACCATTTCATTAAAAGTAAAATCTTTCGGCTGGTTCAAAAAGTGCTTTAATAGTTTTTCCTTTCTACCCATTTTACAAAGTTAATAATTTAAATTGATTTGCAACTAATTTAGTTGCTTTAGATGCATTTGTTTATATATATAGTCTTTCTACTCCATATTCAGTAATAAGATCCTTTTAGACTGGTACACAACATCTAAAGGCTTCAATGTTCTTAGTAACTGGTAGGTGTTATACGAGTTATACAACATTAACCAGGAGATTAGACTGAATATAGCTCATCAATGGTTTGGCCTAATAAAAGCGCAATTCCCATATGGATGGTTTGTTCTCGTTATCCTATTTATCAAAAGAAATTTTGAGGTATTTGCATTTGGTATTTACAGGGATAAGAACAGGAGAACCTGATATTCCTTCCTGGGTACAGTCTGCAATAGTTGACCATTTTTCTCCATCTTCTGAAGACTCTGCTTTTATAAAGTAGTTTTTCCACGGATACTCGAAACGAATTTCCATCTCAGAGATCGGTGCGTTGTTGTCGAATTGTGCAGTGATGGATGCTTGTTGGTCATTATCCGCTGCTTCCCATCGGGTTGCATTGTTTTTGTCTGATACATTTCCTGCTTTTCTATATGCAGCCTGTTCGGAGCTTGCAATAATGGAAGTAGGTTCGATGTATGTCTTTTTTTCTTTAGCTAAATCAGGAAATAGTTGTGTCTGCGTGGGGGTAATCGTTTTGATCTGTGTGTTTGCATCGTCAAACTCCAATTCGCGGATACATGCCTGCCTTAGCGCTGTTCCGGTAACAAACGGCAGGCTATGACGATGATATACAATATAGCTTTTACCGTCAAACATAAATACGGTATGGTGACCGGGACCGTATACATCAAGGCTTTCGTCTTTTGTAAGGACGGGACTGTTTGCGGCTTCAGTAAAAGGTCCGAACGGATTGTCACCAACGGCATAGCGTACTTCGTATGTTTCGTCCATTGTTTTTCCTTCGGAATAAGTCAGGTAGTATTTTCCGTTATGCTTCACCATCAGAGGTCCTTCAAAATAACGGGTAGGGGTTACTTCAACGAGCTCGGATTTAAATGTAGCCATATCATCGTTTAGTTCGGCTGCATAACAATGTCCGTTGATCCAGTTCCAACCGGAACCCCAATAAAGATATGCTTTTCCATCGTCATCTATAAAGGCTTCCGCATCTATTACATGGTAATATTTTGTTGTATCATACGGTATCATAGGTTGGTCTCCCAAGATGTTTTCCCAAGGTCCCAGTGGGTGGTTTGCTTTGCCGCACCATACTTCCGAACCGACTGATATATACATGTAGAAAGCATCGTCCTTTTTAATTACAGAAGGCGCCCAGACCTTACTGTCGCCTGACTGGGGTGAAGTACATGCTTCTTTTGTAGGCCAGTTTAGTTTGTTAAACGTCCAATTCTGGAAATCATCGGATACCCAGCAACTAAGGAAGTCTGTACCCCAGGGATCGGCTGTTACATACATATAAAATTTTCCGTCATGTTGTACGATTGATGGGTCGGCAAAATAACCCGGAATGATTGGGTTTTGCAGTTCGATCATCGTTTTTGTTTCGGAATCCGGACTTGTTTTGGTCGCAGGGTTACCACAGGCTACCAAAGCGAAACAGATAATAGATAGAATAGCGTTCTTCATTGTATATGTATTTTGCAACAAAAATATATAATATTAGGTGTTTAGGCAACACCAATTGAATAATAGATGTAGATTCTTTTTTAAGAGTTTGGTGATTGATTATTTAGCCTGGTTGTTTTATTAAAGCCTTTCTAAAGTAAATGTTAACTGATGTGCTATATCAACGTTTTATTCTTTCGCATATTTCTCAAATATTCCGGCTATTCCGGATTCCTTCGTATCTCCACCATGCACGATAACCCGGTAACGCAGGGAAATTGTTTCTCCTTTTTTCAGGTTTGTAGTTTTATCATCTTCCGGCCAGTACATAGGTGTGGGAGAAATAAAACCGTAATCGCGCGTAAACCAGGGCGAAGGATACCATTTATTGGATGGGTGCTGCATAATAGCAATCCCTTCCGTACCTGTTTTTCTTGTTCCATAACAATCGATCCACGCAGCGCTTTTTCCAAAGGTTGCTTTTTCTCCGGCGTCTCCTTCGGAGTTAATCATTATACCTCCTTGTTTGACACTTAGATCCGGATCAATACGCGCACTGAATAAGGAATGGTTGGTTTTTTCTATCGTTACGTCCATCAGCATTTCCATAACGATATCGAAATCGATCTGGTATATTCCATCCTCCGGTGATGTAATAGTGATGAGGCGGCGGTCTTTGATAGGTGCTTCTGCATCCGGACGTTTCCAGATACATTCGTCTTCTATTACCACACGTTCTCCTCCTGTTTCTGTTATTCTTGCACCTATTGAAATAATTCGTCCACGTTCGAGACCCTCCTGCCAGTAATTACCTCCGTTTACCCTGTCGCAGCCAAAGAACAATGAACTATGATGCGGATACTCTCCGTTACGCATGGAGGTCACACTTCCGCCGGATAGAGGTCCATTGACCGGATAAAAGAAAGGATATTTTTCATTTTCGGGAAAATGGTAACTGGTAAAGAATTGGGATCCGATGGTAACATCAATCCTGTTTCCGGTTTGTATTGCGGAAATAGTGGATTGTTGTGCATGAATGATGTTGAATGAGAATAGGCAAATGATGCTTAGTAAGTATTGTTTCATAGGATTATTTATTTTTAGATTTATCTTTTTTGTCACTTTTGGCTTGATCCAAAAGTAATCCAAATTTAACTACGTTCAAACACCTACGCTCAGCAAAATCCAAGCAAGCTTGTCTTCTGCTTTCACTTAAACGGTGTTTTCAAGACTTTGTGTGCTTCACTCATAAAACTGCGCTCTGCAGCTAAAATCTATGAACTCGCTCCGTCAGTAGGTAATCTGGAATACGATTTTTCTTTCAACGGAGCTTCAAACAGCATAGATTTTCACACTGCTTTCACTTGTTTTATGGCTCATCACACAAGGTCGGAAGAGAGTGATATTGGATAGCTATTGTTTAAATAATGGCATAGTATTTTTGAATATGATAATTAATTGTCAATTGCCTTTCGTTTTCTATTTTCAACTGTTAAAGGCTCATCAGTCGAGGTCGAAATGGGATGTATAGGCAAACTTATTGTTAAAGAGTAAAATATAAACATTAATCATTAACAATTAACCATTGATTATGTGCTTCGTTTCATACTATCTAAACGGATTAATAATAACAACAGGTGGATGTGCAAAGTCGTTCCAGAGACGTTCGGCTTTTTCCTTTGTCATTTCTCCTTCGTACGACAGTACTCTGTATCGTAGCATATAATCGTTTTCAGGTTCCAGTAGCCAATCCATATTTTTGGTTGGTGCAAAGTTGATAAAAGCATCTCCACGACCACCGTTTGCATTCTCATCCCAAATACGCAAAGGTTCCGGAGAATTATAATTGCCCGGATGTCCCATAAACAATAAACCGGAACGACCGGTTTTTGTATCTCCGGTAATGTAGATCCAGCGGGCTGTCGATCCATCAATTTGCTGCCGGGTTTTACCTTCCGAAGTAAACATCTCGCAGTTTTCTTTTGTCCACTCTTCCGTAGCCCTATAACCAAAACCTGCATAGCGATATTCTTTAATCAGAACCGGCAGGTTGGTCGATGGATATAAATGCGATTCAAAGTCCCATAGGAAACCATCGGAAATATTCCATGCTTTGATCTTCCAGCGTTCATTCATAATGATTTTTTCTTCCTGGGGCGTGAAGATAAAATGATCGAGACTGGCTGTATAACTGGCAAATATATCTCCCTGGTTGGTTTCTTCTATCTCGCCGGCTCTGACAGTTCCCTTTTTATCATTCAGGTTCCAAAGGTCATACATTTGTCCGTCATATTCTATACGTGTCCATGGGTTCCAGATGCCGTAATGATGGTAATGGTCTTTGGGCTGGATGGTTGTCAGGACATTACCTGCCGGCGAATAAGCCGGATGTATAAAACCGCTCCTACCATACGATGGATCTATTCCTGCAGGTGGTTCAACGTGCGTATAATTATATTGCAGTATATTTTTACCATTCTTTTTTAGTATCAAAGCTTTTTGTGTATCCTCGACCGACATGGATAGTCCTGCAGACTGTTTGTTTTTCGATTTACGGGCGATAAAAGTTCTCACCGTACCGGCGTCTGTTTTACCATCTAATATCCAGTATATGCGAGGAGAATCATTTTCGTCCCAGACCAGTTGGCAGGAAACCGGTTTCTTTTCCTTTCCTGATTTTTCAAATAACCAGACAGAAGAAGACTCCCTGAGTTCCAAACCGGATACATCTGCCGAGACAACGCAGTCTATCCTTTCGTAAAGTCCGGCTTGTACGGTAATAGTTACTTCATTGGCTGCATGTGTACTCACTGCAAGTATACAAAGTAATGAGATTATCAGTGTTTTCATATCTATTTATTAAAAATCATATGCTGACCTTTGCGGACGTGAAATCATCGCATTTGCTTCATTATCGTTCTTGAACGATTCCGTTGCAGGATCCCAATAGAGTTTACGATCGAGTTTCATGGCAATGTGTTGTAGCAGGCAGGCAGTACATGAGCGATGTGCAACTTCCGCAGGAGTGATGTTCATCTTACGTGTCCGTACGCTTTCCAGCCAGTTACCATGATGATCGGTACTTACATAGAGCCGAACCGGGTCATTATCCGTAAGCGGGGATAATATTTTCGGATCGGATGCCTGAAGCGCTTCCGAACGGGTACTGATGGGATCGTTTGCCGAGGCTGCATATGCACCGCGACTAACAAAGATCCAACCTTCAGAACCTGTAAATAAAACTCCGTTGGGCTTTTCTTTACTGTCTGTCGTACCGGTTACAATTACTCCATTGTCATACAACATTTCCGTTTCATATACTCCATGAACATTCCATAAACCATCTGTGGCAAATTCAGCTTTCCCGGATATTTCTACCGGACCTGAATACTCTTTATCCATTGCCCAATGTGCAATATCGAAATGGTGGGCTCCCCATCCGGTAATCATACCTGCCCCAAATTGTTCGCACCTCAACCATCCCGGACGACCGTATCCCTGTTGCGGATGTACCCTTTCTTCCGTATAATAAACAAAGGGAGTAGGACCGAGCCATTTGTCGTAGTCCAGATTAGCAGGAACCGGCATTTCTTCGGTATTACCTCCCGGCGGATCGCCCGGTAATCGAATTTCGATCCGTTGCAGCTGTCCGATACGTCCGTTACGAACTAATTCGCATGCCACACGGAACTGTTCCATAGATCGTTGTTGGCTACCTATTTGTAAAATTCTTCCTGAAGCATACACTGCGTCACTCATTCTGCGACCTTCTTCAATGGTCAATGACGTAGGTTTTTGCAGATATACATCTTTTCCTGCACGGACAGCATCGATCGCATTTTTTGCATGCCAATGATCCGGGGTACTTATCAGTACGGCATCGACATCTTTGTTTGCCAACAGTTCTTCGTAATGCTGATAAGTAGTAACGCCTGTATAAGGTTTGCCCAGTTTTTTAGAGTAATAGTTTTCAATCAGTAGTTTCGCATCTGCGACCCTGTTAGTATCTACATCTGCTGCTGCAATAATACGCACATCATCATATTTCCATACTCCGGGCATGTCATGATCGCGTGAAATGCGTCCTGTACCGATAGCCCCGATGTTTATACAGTTGGATGGTGCTTTTGGTCCGAATACAGAAGCGGGAACAATTGTTGGAACTGCTATCAATCCGGCTCCGGCGGTCAACGATCTTTTTATAAAGTTTCTTCGGTTCATGATATTATAATTTTACAGGTGACTCCTGATTCGCTTTAACTACAAAAATATAAAATAGAATGATAATATCGCTTTTTTATCATTGCATTTAGCTATAACGTAGGCAAAGGATTTATGCTAAACGTTCAGTGCTACTTTGGTAGTGTGTAATTATTAACATCAAACAAGGTAAAATGACAAACATAAAACATCATCATTTCCCTTTGTTTGATGCTAATAATAGAGTTTTCTCGACAAGGATATAAGTTCCTTGGATCACATAGTTTTTTCCGGAAGATGCATTATTTACCTGCAATTTATTGTAACGCTACTTTCCGGAAGATTCCCGGCTTTGGCAGTGACGGTTATTGTTCCGGAGGATTGTTGTGATTGGATTATTGCCAGCGCTTTTCCGAAATAGGTTTTTCTGGTTTTTCCTTTGAACGGTTCATTACTTCTTAAATCACCGTTATCCAATCCTATTAATTTACCGCATCCGGTAACTTCAAAAGTAACGGGAATATCCCGGGTAGGAACAAGTACGCTGTCTTTGTCAACAATAGATACCGTGATATGCGAAAGATCCTGACTGTCAGCGTCAATAGTTTCCTTATCCGGTAATAGTATAATTTTATAAGGTTCATCAGCTGTTTTTAACTCAAACTGTGCCACTTCTTTGCCGCTATTATAGGCTTTTGCTTCGACTTTACCTTTTTTATACGGGACATGCCAGCTAACCGTATTGTTTTTATAATCTGATACTTTTCTTCTTCCCATGGAAAGATCATTGATCCAGACTTCGACTTCTTCACAATTGCTGACAGTTTCTATCAGTATGATGTGTCCTTCGTATTGAGGAAAGTTCCAGTGTGAAACTAAATGAGGCCAGCTCCAATGATCTTTACCGGGATCGATGCTAAGGGATTGGTCTACAACTGCAATGTTTACTATTGGTTTGTCATTCCATACGGAACGATGAAATGCGGCGCGTGGCTTTTCAAACATAGAGACATCGAACAGGCATGTGGGCCATCCTTTGCTTGGCCACCCGCTACTTTCGCCCAAATAGTCAACTCCCGCCCAAATGAATTGCCCGAAAATGAAATCATTAGCAGTTACATCATACCACGGGTTGTCTGGTGAATAATCCCGGATGCTGCCCTCACGTCCCCTGTAGTATGGAAATACTTCAGAACCAAACATAATGCGGTTGGGGAATTGTTTTTTATCTGTAATATACCAGGGTTCCTGATAGTTATAGCCAACAATGTCAACTGTTTCGCAAAACCCGCTTTCATTATAAACCCTGTCCTTTACATTACCGGAAGCAATGGCTACCATTACTGGGCGTGTGGGATCCGTTTGGTGTACATAGTCCTGTAACATCTTTACGCGTGCAGTGCCTTCACCTGTCGGGTCGCCCTGTTCTTTCGTCTCATTCCCAACGCTCCACATAACGATGGAAGGATGGTTCCGGTCTCTCCGCAGCATGGCATCCAGATCCGTACGCCACCATTTGTCGAAATATTGTTCGTAATATCCGCTTTTCCATTTGTCAAAAGATTCGTCAATAACAAGGAAGCCGATCCGGTCGCATAAATCAAGAAATTCGGGGCTGGGAGGATTGTGGCTGCAACGTATGGCATTGCAACCGTATTCTTTGAGTATCTCCAACCGTCTTTCGTACGATCTGTCCGGTACGGCGGTTCCCAATGCACCTGCATCCTGATGTAGGTTTACTCCTTTCATCTTGATATTTTCACCGTTCAGGAAGAATCCTTTATCCGGGTCGTAACTAAAATACCGGATGCCGAAAGGGGTTTCGTATGTATCAATGATAGCGCCATCTTGTTTGATGACGGATTTCATTTTATACAAGTAGGGTTTGTCGGGAGACCAAAGTGCAGGATTATGTACGTTTAAAGATTGTTCCGTTTCAATCGTTCCTTTTTTCCGGAGAGTTATTTGCGATGTTGTAGAACTGACAATCATTCCGTTAGCATCTTCAATTATGTTTTCAAGGACGATATTCTTACCTGATGAAGAATTGTTCTCTATGGTGGTAACAATTTTGATATCGGCAATCTTATCTGTTATTGCAGGGGTGGTAATGTAAGTACCCCAATTGGGAATATGCACCTGGTTCATTACATTCAACCATACATGGCGGTAAATACCCGATCCCGAATACCATCGGGAAGTAGGGTAGTTGGAGTGATCTACACGTATAGAGATTGTATTTTCTTTTCCATATTTCAAATATGGGGTAAGATCGTATTCGAAGCCTATATAGCCGTACGGATAAAATCCCAGGTGTTTACCATTGATATAAACATCGCTTTGATGGTATACGCCATCAAAGAGTATGGTTATCTTTTGTCCTTTGTAATTTTCGGGCACATCAAATGTTTTCCTGTACCAGCCGATGCCTCCGGGAATGAATCCCATGGATTCTCCTCTTTGCATCGTGGAATCGAAAGGCAGGGATATGCTCCAATCGTGTGGTAACTGTATCTTTTCCCATTGTGAATCATTGAATTGAGGAGAAAATGCTTCTTTATTGTCTCCCAGGTGGAATTTCCACCCAAAGTCGAAGTTTTCTTTTATCCGGGTATTGTTATTGGAAAAACATACACAAGGGGAAAGTATAAAATATAATAATACTGAAAGTATTAGGATTCTTTTGTTCATTTCATTTAATATTTATGCCAATCAGGAGTTAAAAAAGTTGTTAGTGACTTCTTCAACTCCCGATTAGTATTGTTTATCTATCTTTTAATAACCGGGATTTTGTTCTATTGTAGAGAAAATATTCTTTTCAATTTCGCTGTAAGGTATAGGCCATAAATTCTGGTGATCTCCCATATTGTAGGAAGTCGGATTATATCTTCTGGCTCTATCCACTGTTTTGCCCAGGCGATTCGTTGTAAATATCCTGATTTCTTCAAAATATAATTCCCGCATACGTTCGTCCAGTATATAATCGATATCAACATCCGAAGGATTTACGGGTGTTGCATGGGCGCGTTTACGTAATGCGTTAATATCGTCTGCTGCTTTGTCTTTCTGCCCATTACCCAAATAAGCTTCTGCACGTAGCAAATATGTTTCTGCCAGACGTATTGCATATTCATCTTTATAACTTCCGGATGCTAATGTTCCGCTGTGTAACAAAGCGTGCTCACCCAGTGCTGTCATCATCAAAGAACCGTCTGCGTTTTTACGGTAAGATTCTTCCGGGAAGTTATTTGTACGGCTGAATTTCTGTATGGCCGGATATATGATACGGATTTTGTCGGATTCTTTCAGCCACCCGTCTTTTATGATCCATTCTCCGTAGCCTTTCGCTTCCGGATTATCTATACGGAAATCGCGAATAATGTTAACACTAGAATTTCGTATGTCATTATCAAAATCTTCACCCCACAGTTCATTGAAAAAGTAATTGGTCGGTTGGGTTGAACCGATTCCTCTACCTCCCTTTTCGGCTGTCCAGGTGGTAAATGCCGGAACATTGGCGCTACCGTCTTTATTTGCTACGGCTGCCGACCAGTATCCCGGTACTAATTGTCTGGCTAATTGACATGGATATGAGGAACCTGCATTTTGATACTCATATTGCAAAACCCAAATACTTTCACGATTGGCGCTCGTGGCTCTGTTCTGATTACCAACCCTGAACAAATCCCAATAGACGTCTCCCGTTTCGTTAGCCCGCGAACCGAACCGTTCTGTCATAAGCGCCATTTCAGGATGATCAATAACCTGTGAAGCTGCATTGATCGCATCCTGGTAACGACCAAGACTTATGTAGACTTCCGTCAACAGATGTAACGCCGCCTGCTTATTAATCATTCCGTCTTTAACTTCATTAATGTCTTTGAGACATTGAACAGCTTCTTCCAAGTCTGTGCGGCATTGGTCATATACTTCTTCGCGTGTTGAACGAACAAAATCGCGTTTAGGTTCTGCTACCGGCTCGAGATTCAAAGGAACCCCTCCATATAGATTTGCCAGATAATTGTATGATAAAGCCCTGAAAAATAAAGATTCGCCTTTAAACGTTTTTTTATCGTCATCACCAATCTGGTCGGTCAAGTCCAGCTGGTAAATTATCTGGTTTGCATTTCCTATATTCTTGTAGAAATAGTTCCATACATCGCTTGGTATGTATGTGGTAGCGGTGATCCAGCCTGAATAGTTATTATACTTCAAATCCGGATAGTCATAACCGCCATGGGCAATGTCGCCGACATACAGCGTAGTCCGTAAATCTTCATTTGAATTCCAGCGTAATTCCCTGTAGTTGTTATACAGGAAGTTCAGGGCTTGCCTGAATTGTACCGCTGTAGTATATGAATTTTCAGGGGTATAAATGTCCATTGGCTTTTCTTTCAGCCATTCACTTTCATCACATGATGTGATATTAAAAGCCAGTGCGATTGTAAATATATATATTACTCGTTTCATAATATTATTCATTTAAAATTCAAAACTCATTCCTATGGTAAAATTCTTCATCGAGGGATATCCTGTATTTTCATCGGCATTATCTTTGATATTGCCTGTTAGTCCGATGCCTGCTTCGGGATCCCATCCGTCCCAATCGGTAATTGTAAATAAGTTAGTTCCGCTTATATATACTTTCGCATGATTGATATTTACCTTTTTTATTAGTGCGGAGGGTAAATTATATGACAGGGATAGTTCCTGTAGCCTGATTCCGGTTGAGAGAAATATTAAATGCAACATTCCATTCAAAATCTTTATTGCGTACAGGTATTCCACCTAATGACAGTTCGTGCCCGTAGTTTTTTAACTTACCGATATTCGTAGGCAGGTTATAAGCCCCGAATCCATTCATTGCAGGTATGGGTACATTGTAAATTAAATCTTTGGTTCTTGAATTATAAAACTCATAGTTTCCATATAATCTGTTATCAAACAAACCAAAATCCATGCCCACATTAAAAGAAGATGTGGTTTCCCATTTTAAATTATTGTTAGCCATACTCTTCAGTGATTGAACAAGTTCGGGAGTTCCACCATCTCCATACACATAACCCGATTCTGAAGACATGGTAGCCATTGTCTGATAACGTCCGACTGTCCTGTTTCCATTTGATCCGTATGACAAACGTAATTTCAGATTGTTTAACCAATTGAATTTATCTTTTATGAAGTTTTCATCACTTGCTCTCCATGCAACTGCTGCTGATGGAAAATAAGCAAATTTATTATTGGTGCCGAAGCCTGAAAATCCGTCCCTGCGAAGAGTTGCGGTGAGTATATATTTATTGTCATATGAATAGACTAAACGTCCCATCATGTATAAACTTGATTCTTGCCAGGCACCGGAAGCTAATTGGTTAAGATCGCTTTGCGCTGCGCCAAGGTAGTTATATCCCAGGGTCATATCCGTAAAATTGCTGGCAGAAGCATCTGTGTTTTCATATCCTTGTTTCTCAACACCGTATACTAAAGTGGCATTGATATCGTGTTTCGCAAATGTACGTTTATAGGTCACGATATTATCAAGTGTCCAGGCATATGAACTGCTATTGTTTTTTTTAGCCGAACCAAGCATTCCATTTGCATAGGGATCAAAACTAAATAGTTTGTTAAAAACGTAATTTCTGGAATAGTTGATTCGATAACTCAAGCCTTCGACAAAGGGAATATTGACAATCCCGTAAAAGTTTCCGGTAAGATTATAATTCTTTTCCTGGTCGGGATTATCCAATAACAACAGGAAGCTGGTATTTCCAAGTGTCGGTAAGGTGATGATTTCTCCGTTTTCATCATGCGAAGCAACCAGTGGAGAAATGGTGCATATGTCATTAAAGCTGGGATTATTCCCTGATAAATCACCTAAAACAAAAAAGGACTGTGTTCCGACTGTCAGCCAGTTTGTAATTTTCGTATCCAGGTTTATACGTAAATTATAGCGTTTATATTTATCGTTCTTGATCATATTCTTCTGATCGGCAAAGCCAAATGACAGGAAGTAGGAGGTTAGTTCGTTTTTTCCCCGTATGCTTAAGTTATGGTTTTGAATATACGGATTGTCAAGGGTCATCAGACCATACCAATCGGTATTGGTTCCCTGCATGTATCCGGTAAGGACTTCCTGCTGAAGAAAGTCTTTTGTAATATCATAGTCCGGATTTCTGGTTCCATCGGGCCATAACCGGCTTTTATCCAGATGGGAATCGGTAACCATTTGCAGATATCCATCACGATCCAAAGGTTTGATCGATGAGTTGATCGGACTTTGGAATGAAACGCTTCCGGAATATTCTATGATAGGTTTTGACATTTGTTTCACCGTTTTTGTGGTAATCAGGATTACCCCATTGGCGGCTTGTGAACCGTAGATTGCAGCGCTGCTGGCATCTTTAAGAATATCTATTGATTCGACATCGTTAGGGTTAATATCAGTCATATTTCCGCGGTAGATGATTCCATCCAATACAATTAAAGGGTCTGTAGTTCCTGAGATTGAATTTTGTCCACGGATGGATATGGAAGGCGAATCGCCTGCTTTGGATGCTGTGCCTATCGTTAATCCCGGAACTACACCTTTCAGGGTTTGTGCAATACTGACATTGGGCGAATTTTGCAGCGCTTTTAAATCTGCCCGGGCTACAGAGCCTGTAAGGTCGCTTTTACGCATGGTGCCATATCCGACAACTACAACTTCATCTAGTGCCTGACTATCTTCATTCAATTGGATGTCTAAAGATGTTTTACCTTTGACAGGTACGTCCTGGGATGTATATCCAATATATGATATTTGAAGTATAGCATTATCGGGAACTTCAAGTTCAAATTCTCCGTTAATGTCGGTAATTGTTCCGGTAGTACTGCCTTTTATCCTGACATTTGCTCCGATAATAGGCTCGTTGTACATATCTTTGATAATACCTTTTATTTTATTCAGTTTTGTATGCTGAACTGTTTTATCTTTTATGGCTATGGTATTACCGGTTTGGATATATTCCAGATTCCGTGAAGGCAATACTTTATCTAATATGGATTTGACCGGCTGATTAACGACGTCAAGTGTAATATTATCAAAAGGTTCGATGATTTCATCAATATACGAGAAGCGTATATCTGACTTTTTCTCGATTTCGGTTAGTAATTGCTTCAATGATGTGTTTTTAACTGACAAGGTAACATTGGAATTCTGTGCATGAAGCTGTGCCGGCAGGAAAAAAAAGGATACAAATAGTATTAATACGTAATATAATACGTTATCTTTATAACGTTTTTTGATGTGTCTCATATTCAATTTTTTATAAAAGGTTAATTCTTTTGTGTGAACAGTTTGTGACTGTGTATGTAAATAGGATTGCCTGACAGCCGAAGGATCTCGCACATTCTTCGGCTTTTTTTTATATAAAATTAAACAGGCTCGAAACGGGCTTTTAGGATGTGTTATTCATGTTTTTTTATTTTAAGGTGAATACTATTTTAATTTAATTTCTACCGTGTTACCGGTTTTATTATATGCAAAATCATAATGTTGTTGAAGGTTAAGTAATACAGCGTTAATATCATTTTCATGGAAGCTCCCTGTAAAAAGTTTGTCGGGAATGTTACCTTCAATATGAATGGTTATTCCGTAATAGGTTTCCAACTGGCTGATAATATCACTGAAAGTTTTAGAGCGGAATACCAGGTCTCCTCTTTTCCATGCAGTTTCATCCCATAAATCTGTTTCGGAAATATTCCATTGTCCTGTACGTTTATTATACCGGATTTTCTGATTGGGATGTAATACTGTTGTATAGGGTGTTGACATATTTAATGTGACTTCAACTTTCCCTTTTACGAGGGTGGTTTCAAACCAATCATCATCAGATGCAGCATAAAAATTGAAAACAGTACCTAACACTTTTACCGTAACAGCCGGATTACTAACAATAAACGGTGTCTTCGCATTCGGGGTTACTTCGAAATAACCTTCTCCGGAGAACTTCACTTTTCTTTCATCCTGTCCGAATGAAGCCGGATATGACAAGTGGGATTGCGAATTCAGGTAAATTTTGCTTCCATCGGGGAGTACAACTGTGGCTTTTTCGCCATTTCCTACCTGTACGGTGTATTCGGAAAGTAACGTTTTCTGAATTTGTTTTTTATCGAAATAGAGGTAGGTCGTGAAACTTAATAATACAGCTATAAAAATGGCTGCAACTTTTCCCCAGATAGGAAATGAACGTTTAATATATTGTTTCTCGGTTAGTAGAATATCTTTCAGATTTTCAGCAATCTGTTTACGTGTTGTTATATGATGTTTTCCTGTATATGAATAAGAATCCCATTGCTGAAAGAGCTGATCATTTAAATCTTCATCATTGGAATTATTAATGATCTCTTTCAGTCTGTTAATTTCTTCAGATGATAGTTGGTTGTTTATATATTTATCAAGAAGCAATCTTGTTGGGTCGTTTTGGTTCATTTATTTTGCTTTTGTAAGTAAAACGACCGGACAACAAGAACCTAATCATGGGAAAAGTATGTTATAAAACATGATATTCATTCTTCTTTGTCTTGATGCAAAGAATCAAAGATCAAGGCTTCACGTGTTTTACTCTTAATTGTCACTTTGCCTTGACGCAAAGTAACCAAAAGTCAAGACTTTGTGTGCTTCACTCATAAAACTGCGTTCAGCAGCTAAAATCTATGAACTCGCTCCGCCAGAAGGTAATATGGAAAAGGATGCATTCTTCTAACGGAGCTTCAAACAGCATAGATTTTTACACTGCTATCACTTGTTTTATGGCTCACCACACAAGGTCGAAAGAAGAGTTCTTTTGGATGCCAATTGTTTTAATGATAAAAATGTCATGTTATTGATTTGGTTATATGTATGCTATAATGCGACTATCAAGTACTGGGTAGTTACAAACGGGTTCTTACAGGTTAAAGAATAGTAAAATAAAGACCGAAAACTTTGCCATCTCTGTCCGGATAAACTTCATTGTTCTTGATAAGGAGTTATATACAGCTTGTTCTGAAATATTTAATTGCCGGGCTACCTCTGATGCTGGTAATCCTTGTTCTTTGCAGAGGGTGAATATTTCAGCCTGTCTTTGGGGAAGCTTCATTTTTATACTTTCAAGTGTTTTACGAAAGTTATCAAAATCTATTTTTTCTTCATCCGGATTAACTGATAATTGTTCGTTTGAAGCATGAACAAGATAGTCTTCGAATACAGGCGAGTGGAATTGTTTTTTTACCTGATCCAGTAAATAGTTTTTAGCCATAAGATATAGCCAGGGTTTGAAAGGTAGGGTAGTCTCTATCTTATGCCGGTTAACCCAGACCTTGATAAATGTTTCCTGTACAATATCCTTTGTTGCATCGTGTGAACGGGTAAGGGAAAACACAAATCCGTATAACAAATCAAAATATTCCTCATACAAGCTGTTGAAAGCCGTGTAAGAGCCATCTTTTAATTGCTGTAATAGGATATTTGTATGAGTCATGTTCAATCCTTGTTTTGTATCTGTAAATATATCTAGAGAGACAGATAAAACAAAGATATAGTTTTAATCTTTAAAATATACAAGCCTTCTATATTTGCTTACACGCTTTTCATATATTTTTGCGGATTAATAAACTTCGTCATGAGTTCCTATATCGACAAAAACAGCGCATCGATATTATCTGAAAATTCCAGTTTCCCGGATTTCTCCAATGCTTTTGCTTCTTTCCATTTTTTTTAAACTCGTTCCTTTTCACTTCTGCAATGTTGTTTTCTAACAATATTTTCAGTTCTAGTTTATCTTCCAAAGGCAAATTGTAGATGGTATCTACAATATCCCCAAAAGTGTTTTTATTATTCGAAGTAAACATAGTTGTCTTTCAATTAATAAGTTGTCTTTTACAAAGGTAAACAGTTAATAGCATTTATACAAACTGTAAGCAAATTCGTTAGAGTTTGATGTAGTCAATATATATATGATTGCTCTTTATTTGCTAAACTTCAGGTCTTCCACATGTTCCCCCACAAAAAATCGTGCTATATCAGAGGTTTTATACCACCTTGGTTTTTCGGGCATATCGTCGGAAATGACTTGTCTGTTTATATTGAGGTTTTCAAAACGTATGTTTTTTATTTTCCTTTCTCCATTATATCCGGCAATGATTGAAAGCTCTGCATTTTTGCCTGTGTATGTAATATCTTTAAAGAGTATGTTTTCAATTCCACGTCCGGGTGCCTTACAATATTTTTCATTGAAAAAGATACGTAGATTGACCAATTGACCCTGGCGGAAGTTTTCGATCCGGATGTTTTCGAAACGCACATTTCGTATCAGGTTTTCATCGCCGG
Organism: Tannerella sp.; assembly: GCA_031285565.1. GTDB lineage: Bacteria > Bacteroidota > Bacteroidia > Bacteroidales > Tannerellaceae > Tannerella. The sequence goes on from JAITVY010000079.1 coordinate 69,334, forward strand.
CATTAATAGCCAAACATCCCTGATAATCTATCTGACGTTCTTTATGGTCGAGGATGTCTATATTTATATAATTCAAATCTTCCAGTATTTCAGGATTATCCACATTTCCATGAATGCCAATAAAGATCGGATGTGCGACATCTGCCCAAAGTGTGGAATTCTGCATGGTAATATTTTTACATCCTCCCGTAAAACCCATTCTTGTTCCGTAAACGGTGGTGCAATCGTCTGAATTACGACAAAATACACCATCAAATAATACATTATTACTGGCAAAAACATTCATTCCGTCTCCCCACTGGTAATAACTGATACTTTTGACATTCCGGATGGTTACGTTATCAGACCCGCCTGTAGCACATTGGGTTGTGATTACACCATCTACCAAAACGTTTTTCGAGTTGGCAATACGGATGCCGCCTTTTACCGTATGGTATATCATACCTCTTCCCAACACTTTTACATCTTCTGCATTATCGATGTTGATCCGTCCCATCAAAACTGCTCCTCCCGATAAATAAACGGTTTTTCCGGAAGGGACTATCAATTCTTCATTTTCAATGTGGTGTATACCCGGACCAAAATAGATAAGCTTTTTATCTTTGGGATTAGGCTTATATTCATCTACCGGGTTGGCAAAGAGATGTAGGTTGTGGAAGATATCGTCATTTACTTCAACAGACAGGTTATGTGGTTTATCAAGTTTAAATGTAAATGTATTCCCATTAATTTGAGGTTGTATATCGTAGGAGAGGGGACGTATTTTTGCGTTCCGGATCGTTCCTTTATTGTATGTGACCGATACTTCTACTTCACCGGAAAAGTCAAAGTAGCCAACCGAGGCATCTTCATATGAATGGTCTTTGGCTTTTACTTCGTCAACTTTAACCAGATAGGATGGTATAGGAAGCCAATCGTTTCCGTCAATCCTGACTTTAATCGTAAAGTCATTGTTCAATGTTGCGCCTTCAGGTGCGGGATACGTTACAAGTTTGTTTTGTGAATATCCCGGAAGGGCAAAAAGGAAAACTGTACATACACTTAAAATAATAACCAGATTTTTGTTCGGATTCATCATATTTGATTGAATATTATTGCTTAATAGTTTAACGGACTAATTACTAATTCTACTTAACTTCTAAGTTGTTAAAGCAACTGATGACTACTTGACTTCTTTAACTCCTGATTATATATACGAGTGAATGGTTCCTGTTACCCAATTTTGTAAAAGGGAAAAGTATAATTCTGCGAATTTACATGCCGGATCCTTTTATAGCCTATCGATCCAGGCTAATAATATTGGTCTAAATTCGGTCTGGTTTTGCTCTGACTTCGCTCATTCTTTTATTTTATTGGTATATTCTGAATATATGGAGCCAGGGGGAAATGCGGACTGACACTTTACTTTCTTTGGTTTGATCCAAAGGTTTTTGTCACTTTTGGCTTGATTCAAAAGAGTAATTAAAAGTTATCATGATGAAGTGCCTATATTCGGCATATTGTAGTGATATATCTTTTCTTCTACTTTGCCTTGTTGCAAAGTAGCAAAGAACAAGACTGTGTGTGCTTCACTCATAAAACTGCGCTCAGCAGCTAAAATCTATGAACTCGCTCCGTCATAAGGTGATTTGGAATACGATGCATTCTTTCAACGGAGCTTTAGACAGCATAGATTTTTACACTGCTATCACTTGTTTTATGGCTCACCACACAAGGTCAAAGAAGAGTGATTTTGGATGCAGATTGTTTTATTGTTTGTCTTGTAGTTTTTTCAGGTATTCGGTACGGTCTTTGGCGAGTATGTATCCTTTGCAAAGATCCTTTAATTCATTAAAGAAAGGTTGGAAAAGAGTTAGAATCTCCTGTTCGTGTTGGGTAAGGTATTCAGCAGCTTCTTCAGCTGATATTTTTATTTTATCGGCATTTACCATAATTTCGAAGGAGTTTTTTATTCCTTCAATTGTTTCATACTTACATAGCCGGTCGGTCAGCATGAAATGTAAAATAAATCTTTTCATTATGGCGGGTAACCAATGTATATTTTGTATGATTGTAAAATAAAACTCTTTTGTGTAGTGTTTTAGGGATACCTTTGAATATTCTTTGAAACGGGATGCCAGTATATAATCGAAATAGATGTCAAGCAGGATTCCGGAGTAGCGTCCGAAATGAGGGCGCATTGTACGGATATATTCTTTAACGACAGGATGTGTATCTGTAAATGAGTCTATTGCCCTATGAAGTAATATGCCATCGCGTATTTTGGGAGGGTATTTATTATATGAACTGCCTTTAACGGCATCGGCAATGAAGTTACCAAACTGCATTTTTTTATCGGTGCCGGAAAGAAAAATATGAGCAAGGTAGTTCATTCCTTTTTGATTAAAGTGAATTCGAATATGGGTGCAAAGGTATAAAAACAATAAGCTGTCTCATAAAATGAAGCAGCTTATTGTTGTAAATAACTATTGTTGGCTCTTTTATTACCAGCCCGGATTTTGTTTTAATTCGGGATTCAGTTTTATCTGATCGGTTGGTATTGGCTGTAAGTAGTTTTTTTGTGAAAAAAGACGGTTGTTAGCCTGTTCGATAATAACGGCACCTGGTTTAACGGGTGTTAATCCTGCATATGAATAACGGATCTCGGATGTCGTGATCTTTCCGGCGTAAGCTGCCGGATCGTATACGGGTTTATCATCAACCGGACTGACTAAAGATTGTAAATAGGTAGGACTTCCTCCGTAAGATACATAGGTGCCACACCGGGGTTGACCACCCAACTCGGCTTCTGCAATGCCCCAGCGGCAGAGGTCTCCGATACGGTGTCCTTCTCCATATAATTCAAGGGCACGTTCGCGACGGATTTCACCTAAGAATGTTAATTCTCCACCTAATGACTTGGCTTTGTTGATTAATTCAGCGTTTAACGGAGCTACTCCACCACGGGCACGTACTTTGTTGATTGAATAATCCAGGTCTGTGTCGGAGATTTGTCCGTTTCCAAGCTCACAAGTCGCTTCTGCATAGATTAGTAAAATTTCAGAAAAACGAATGTGCATATAATCAGCTGATTCCATCCCGGCAGCGGTTACTCCCTGGCGTTCGCTACGGAATTTACGTCCACCCATTCCTCCGCCACCATTTCTAAGGTCGGGAACGCTCTGATAAGTACCTGCAGCTAAAGAATAAATATCTACATCGTATTGTGCTCCGGTGCCATACATTCCCCAACCCCAGGCATAATCCATTGTTTTAGTTACACAAGCGGTTAAGCGGTAATCACGGTTTTCCAATTCGGCATTCATATCCGTATATCCTTTGAATAGAGGTGATATATGAACAGGTAGTCCATCCGTACATAAATACATATCCGTCAGTTTACGGGTCATACCGGCAGGCCAGGAGTGGGTCAGGTTCATATTGCCTTTCCGGTTGGTTTCATCGAATACACTACGGAATATGGCTTCTTTATTGGATGATTTACTCATACCTGCCGGATTAGAATCACTTCCTTCGAGATTAAATAAGTAGTAATAGCTGTTATGCGCATACATTTCCGGATTTACAACAGAACTGCCACTTACATCTTCGACTCCTTTCCATAATTCAAATTCACCTGAATCAATGATCTCTTTAGATAGATTTTTAGCCATGGTCAGGAATTCTTCTGGTGAAGGATAACCGGATGGTTTATTACTTCCGGCACCGGAGGATGTGCCGTCACCATCGGTTTTTGTACCCACATATTTGTCCCAGGTTCCGGCAAAGAGGCAAACGCGTGCTTTAAATGCCTTGGCTGCTTCCAGTGTAACATGTCCATCGTTATTGGTAAGGGCAACGGTTGTATTGGTTAGTTTTGCAATAGCAATATCCAGGTCATCGATGATTTGTTTAATTACTTCATAGCGTGAAGCGCGTGGTCCCCAAACGATATCGGAATTAATCGTTGTAACTTCATTGGCAATAGGTACACCGCCAAAACGCTTCAACAGCATAAAATGATGCCATGCACGAAAGAAATATGCCTGACCGACCGGCTCGGCGATATCATCCGGATTACTGTATTCTGCACCTTTGGCAATTAATTGGTTTACCTGGCGTAACCAGATATACATTTGTTCCCAATATACGTCGGATGTTCCTGCTGCATTTGTTCCGCTGACCGCATCACTCGCCGGGGAAAGTATATCTGTGCCGTAATCAAAAATGAGTGCATATGTATTGTTTGCATTTGCCAGACTGCTATTTGCCTGCCAACCGTACACATTTGTATGTAATCCGTTGGCTGCTTGTTCGAATTGTTCAGGGGTCTTGAAGTAAATGGCTTCTGTTTGAGAATCCAGAGGCTCCAGATCCAGGAATGAATCACATCCGGTTACTAACATTGCTCCCAGACTGAGAGATATGATTATTTTATTTGTTTTCATGCGATAATATTTAATTTTTTACACTAAGGTCGCATGGAACTCGCACAATTTTTATCATGGACTTTGTAGATTTTATAAAAATCATGCTTCGTTTCATACGATAATTTGTTTTGAGATTATATAGATTGTTCAAAGTTCAAAGTTTAAGGTTCAAAGTTATTTTTGAACATTACAACATGGAACTATAAACTTTTAGTCTTCATCTATTTTTTAATTAATATGGTTTTTATGTTAGAAAGTTACATCAATACCAAAGGACAGTGTACGGGCATATACGTCCACATTTCCTTGTCCGGTTGCAGCTTTACTTTCGGGGTCGAATCCGTCTCTTACATTCGATACTTCAAATAGGTTATCAGCAGAAACATAGAAACGTAAATTTTCTAGGTATGCTTTTTGGGCGATTGTTTTTGGTAGTGTATAACCTAATACAATATTCTTAGCCCGTGCATACCAGCTGTTACTGATATTGATGTCGTTGTACCATTTGTAATTCCAGTTGTTACGTGTACCATTACGTGACATAATCGGGTAGCGGGCATTTGTATTGCTTTCAGTCCAGGTGTTACCCCAGAATGTGGCATTCTGATTAGTCCATCCACTAAACCAGGGCGAAGATAACTGTCCTTCGCGGGCAACATATTGCTGTCCGACCCCCTGGATGAACATTGAAAAGTCGAAACCTTTATAGTTTGCACCTAATGTAATTCCGAAAGTATAGTGCGGATTTGCATCTCCGTAATAATACAGGTCGTCAGTTGTTATTTTACCATCATTGTTGAGGTCAACCTTTTTTACACTACCGGGTGTTAACTGATTTGCTGTTCCCTGTACAGGGGCTAATGTTCCATCTCCGTTTATGGTTTGGTAATAAGCATCAACATCAGCCTGGTTCTGTAAGTAACCATTGGTTTTGTAAACATAAAGTGCATTCAGGGGTTTACCTTCTATATATGAACCTGCTTTTCCTGCCATAATATCATTTGTTAACAAGACTTTGTTGTTTAATCCTACATTGATTGCAACAGCTCCTTCATATTCGGTAATTTTAGTGCGTGCATCTGCTAATGAGAATCCAACGCGATAACGAAAATCATCACCGATTTTGTCATTCCAGTTTAGTTGCAGTTCCCATCCGTTGGCACGGAAATTTCCGTTATTTGTTTTCGGAGCCGATCCACCGAGTGTTTGCGGGTAAGTCATTGATATTAGCATCCCTTTATTTTCGCGGATATAATATTCGAATGATCCATTCAGGCGATTCTGTAAAAATCCGAAATCGAGACCGATATTGGTTGTAGCTACCCGTTCCCAGGTTCTGTCGGAAGAAGTCATTCCTTTGATCCATGAGGTATTGACTTTTTCCCCGTTTGGTCCGAAAACAGTTGTTCCCGTCTCAATACTGGATATATAATCGTAATTGCCGATACCGGTTTGAGAGCCGGTTTCTCCGTATGAACCGCGTAGCTTTAGGTTATCGAATATTTCCAGGTCTTTCATAAAATCGTATTCGGAAAAACGGATACCGCCAGAAATTCCGGCAAAATTAGCCCAGCGGTTATCTTTATCGAATTTGGATGAACCATCGCGGCGGAAAATTCCTTCCAATAGATAAATTCCATTATAATCGTAATTTAAACGTCCGAGAATAGAGACCATTCCCACTTCGTTGCTGCCACCAGTTGCCTCGGCAGTTGTGGCATCTCCTAAATTAATATCATCCAATTCATCTACCGTCATTCCTTTACGAAACTGATACATTTTTTTGTATGATGTTTTTTCGCCGGTTATACCTCCCATAAAACCAATGTTGTGACCGGAAAACTCGCGGTTGTAGTTTACAAACCCACCATATGTCTGAAACATTACATCTTCGAATGTATTTTTTACAAAATGCTGATCGGGTTTTGTCTCTGAAGCTATAGAACCTGTTCCCAGGTTATAGTCCGGATTTCCATCGGCGGTTTTTGTCTCTCCCGACCAGTCATACATGGTAACTTTTGTTTGGCGTTCGATCATCAGGTGTTTACGTAAGCGGAAATTTGCATTTCCGGTTATTGAAAGTCCTTTAGTCAACATTCCCAGATCAATTGTTATTTTTCCGCCTAAACGTAAAATTTCTTCCGTATCATTTTTACGTCCGCCTTCTTTTAATTTTGCTACGAGGTTATTATTTCCAAATGTATCATAGAACTGTCCATAAGGATTGTAGAGTGGAAATATGTAGAAGTCCTGTATACCATGACCTACGCCTTGCAGAGGTGTGCTTATGTTTCGCTTGTCGTAAGATACATTGAATTCTGTTTTTACGTATTCGTTCAACTTATAGTCGACATTGGTACGGAAGTTATACTTTTTCTGTCCATCGTAGACAATATCTACCAATGAACGGTCGTTGGCATATCCTAATGAAGTCAGTACTTTGACTTTATCCGTACCACTGTTTATTGAGACATTGTGTGATTGTCCCCAGGTGTTACCGTATACTGCATCAAACTGGTCGCTGTTCGGATCCAGGTATCTCCATTTACCACCTACTACGCCTTCATAGGTGTTTCCCGCGGCTATTTCCCGCCATACGTCTTCGGGCCACATCCACCAGGAATAATTTCCATTATCCGCTTTCGCATCGTTTTCGGTTGCATGCACCAGCATCTGCCCCCAGGTCTGTCCATCTGCTACCGGGAAACGTTTTCCGATAATATTGGCATGTACACTTCCTGAATAGGTAACGGATGTTTTTCCTTCCTTACCTCTTTTAGTTGTTACCATGATAACTCCCGCACCGGCTTTTGTTCCATAAATAGCGGCAGCTGCATCTTTCAATACGGAGATACTTTCCACATCGTTCGGATTTATCTGGGATAATTCCCATTTATAGGCTTCTACACCATCAATGATAATCATCGGGTCGGTTTCGTTTACAGAGATACCTCCACGCAAGGTAATGTCAATGCCTTCATTACCGGGACGGGAAGACTGGCGTGTAATCGTTAAACCGGGGATTTCTCCCTGTAATGCAGCTGCAATACTGGTTGTGGCTTTGCCTTTCAAGACTTCGTCACCTCTCACCTGGGCGACCGCGCCGGTGAGCGTAGTTTTCTTTTGTGTACCATATCCCACGACAACGACTTCGTCCAGCATTTCAGAATCATCTTGTAAGGTGATTTGGTAAATGCTTTTACCTAACGCTACTTCCTGTGTTTTGTAGCCGATGTAAGAGATTACTAACGTACCTGTTGAAGGGGCTTCGAATGTGAAGTTTCCATCAATATCGGAGATATTTCCAATAGATGTTCCTTTCACTTTTACATTAGCTCCGATAATGGGCTCCCCATTTGTGTCGACAATCGTTCCACTGATTACTTTGTTTTGTGCGAAAGCAGCTGCCGATACACAAAACACGAAAGTCATCACCAAAAATACACGGGAAAAAAACATTCGTTTTTTAGTTGAATTAAACTTTGTCATTACATGTTCCATATTGGTTTTTGATTAAAGTGATACAATGAATTGTTACTTTTTATTTATAATTTGTTTTGGTTTATATAAGGGATATTATAATTATATGATCTTTTTTAAATAGGTACGCATCATTTTTCTTCCTAAAAACAGATGATTTTCAACTGTTCTCCGGCTTAGGTTTAATTGCATGGAAATATCGGTTAATGAGAGATTTTCGTCACGGCTAAGCGTATAGATGATCTGTCGCTGTGCGGGAAAAGTTGCCAGTTTTTCTTTTTCAACCCGTAGGAGGTCATTTGTGAAAATGGTTTCTTCGGTTTCGTTGGAATATGTACTTAGTTCTTCCTGTAAGTAATAGTCGATTTCCTGTCTTTTATAATACCTCCGGATATAATCGGTTATGATATTACGTGTAATTGTAAAAATAAAGTATTTGATGGTTGCCGGACGGAGAAGCGCTTTGTAATCTAATAATCTTATAAACACATCTTGTGCCAGATCTTCCGCTTCATATTTATGGTTGATACGGTAGGTAATATATGACAGTACTTCCGGATAATACTCGTTGTATGCATCCGTAATAATTGTATTCGATGAGTCTGATCTATTTTTCATGTGTATATCTATTAATTTTTAACACTAAGGAAGCATAAAAAGTAGTTAGTAGATAGTAGTTGGTAGCAAGTAGAAATAAAGGATATTTTTTCTACTCTTAATTTTCTTGCTTCGTTTCATGATATTTCAGGCATTAATATGGGTTTAACTATTGCAAAAATAGATACCTGAATTGCATAAATTGTACTTTCTTTAATGAAAGTAATCTCATATCATTTCAGTAGACCGGAAAATGATTAAATGTTTGAAACAGTGTACGATATGCGTTGTTTAAAGATGATCTCAATTAATTATTTGAGACTTATGCAGTATTGATTGAGTAATTGAATAGTTGAGTAACTGACAGAATTCCATAATGTACAGGATTGACAGAATAAATTGAATAATTGAGTTTCTGAACTGATTATTCATCACTACGTTGAATCTTAAGCTTTTAACTTTTGGACTACTGATTCGTATAAGAAACCGTTTTGAATTTTATGAAATTAATCTTTATCTTCAAGACCCAGGCTTTTGATGTATTCGTTGGGAGTGATTCCCGTACTTTTCTTGAAAGAACGGAAGAAAGATGCACGGGAGCTAAAACCACAAATATGAGCCATTGCAGTCAATGTGTAACGGTCGAACTGCGGATCAGTAGCTATTTTTTTGAATTCTTCGATACGATATTGATTAATGAAATCGTAGTAAGAGATGTTAAGGTGCTGATTAAAGAGATAGGATAATGAGTGGGAAGATGTTCCAATCGTTTTTGCCAGGTCGGCAATTTTTAAATCCGGATTAAGATAGGGTTTCTCATTTGCTACAAAAGATTTTAATTTCCGGTAAAGGTCTTTGCATTCTTTTTCTGTCAAGCGGTTTGCTTTGTATTTCTCTTCATTTTTAAGTACAGAAGTTTCTTCTTCCGATGCTGGTATCTCTTTTTTGGATGTCGAACGGATTTTGTTGTATAAACTTTTCCGTAAGCGGTAAACGTTGTATAAGAGTATTATAATAACAAGACTTATTGAAATACTTATTAATGCGTTTTTATGGGAAGTGATCCAGGAACCGACTTTCAGATGTATCACGGTTTCCGATTGTTCATTGCCAGGAACCCGTACACGAAATGTATATTTTCCCGGTTTTAAATCATAATAATTTATTTCGTTGGCTCCATGGGCTATTATCCATTCCGGATCGTAATTATCCAGTTTATAGGCATAGTTATCCGATCCCGGATCGCTGTATAGAAGATTGACAAACCTGAGACTAATGTTATTCTCTTTTTCCTTGAGAGAAAGAAGGTTTTTATCTTTTGTTTCTATCCGTCTTTTATGTGAAAGGGGATTACCGTTTATACGGATATCGGTGAAGATGATTTTATAAGGGTTTTGTTTTATACTATCTACTAACGATGGATTTACATATAATAAACCGGAGTTATTACTAAACCAGAGTTTGCCATTATCGTCTTTATAAGCAGGATACAAAAAAGTAGGATGTAGTATTCCATCTGTAAAATTAAACGAATAGTATTCTTCTTTATCGGGGTTCATCCTGATCATGCCATTATCGCTGCCCAACCAAATCCATCCTTCATTATCCTGTAAGATGGTAGAATAAGCATTACCCTGGATAACCGGATGTATGGGGTGGTGTCCGTATTTTGTCATTGATAAATCCGAATAGAATAATCCTCCCCTGTCGGGCAGGAAGAATAATTGATGATCATTATCTTCGTATACCAGCCTGATTTTTTCTTTATGGAAAAATCCTTCCGGAAAGATATTGGTTCGCATGCTTTTTATCGAGTGGTCGTAGACGGCAAGACCGTTGTCAGTGCAAATCCATCCTTTTCCTGCCGAATCGAAAAAGATATCGTATGTGTTTCCTTCGGGCATCTGGGAGTTGATATGGTTAAATAGTTGGATAAAACCAGTATTTCCATTATGTAAATAGACGCCATTGGACGTGCCGATCCATAAATTATTCTGTCCATCTTGCTTCATACAAAAAATATGACCATTATGGAAAACAGCGTCTGTGCTTATATTAAAACTCCTGACGTTTAATGTCTGTGAGTCAATGATAGATAACCCACCTCCATAGGTTCCGATATAGTATTGTCCATTATAACAGGTGATTGACAAAATCAGATTGGAACGCAATTCGGGCATGCGGAAAAGTTTTATCTGTTTCGTGGTTTCGTTGATATAATACAATCCATCGCGCGAACCGATAAATTTTTCATGACCGTTTATATAAAATGAACGAACCGTTAGATCTTTCGAATCAAAATAGGGTGGCATAGCATATGTCGTAAACAATCCATTCTGATACATGCTATAATCGAATCCTGCCTGATAATAGCCTACCCAGATGATTCCTTCTTTATCTACTAAAAGCGAATAAACCGAATTGGAACGTATGGATGACTGGTTTTGTACTTGATGAAGATATGAATGTACGATTCTCTTTTCCGAATGTGAAAGGAAATGAATCCCATTTCCATCTGTGCCGGCATAGATCATATCGTTTCCGTCACTGGATAAAGAAGATATAATATTATTTCCTACGTCAACAAAACGCTCAAAGATACTTGTTTTTATATCAAAAGAAAATATACCCTGATTCTCCGTACCTAAATAAAGGGTTTGACCGATACGTGTAATATTCCGGAAGCGGCTTTCTCCCGGTAAGCCAAAGTCCGGATGAAAGGATTGAATCGCATTACTGTCCGGATTGTATTGATATAGTCCACCGGCTGTAGCTAACCATAGCAAACCTGATTCATCCTGGTTGATTCCTTTTATCTGGTTACCAATAGAAAATAAATCTTTGCTTAACAGGACTTGCCTGATATTTTCCTGCTCGTATATAAATAGTCCTTTTTCGGTTCCGATGTATAAAGTGCCTTTTTTATTATAGAAAAGTGCATATACAGGACAATCAATAACGTCTGCCGCTACTTGCGCCAAATGCCCGGAATCATGATCTAATTGCCATAATCCCTGATTGTTTCCGACCCAAAGAAGATGGTTTTCTGCTTCCACAATTGAGTGAACCCGTTTTTGCGGAGAACTGATGTTTTCAAAGGGGTAGTGTTTGATCCGGGTACCATCGAAACGATCGAGGCAATTGTCTGTTCCGATCCATACGAAACCTTCCGAATCTTTAAAAATCACATTAACTAACAGGTCTGATAAGCCATCAGACATACTAACTCCCCGGAAAACAGATGATTGAGCTGACGTTGGACAACTTAAGGTGGTGATGGATAGTATAAACGTTAGCAGTAATTCTCTCATATATGATGGTATCCGAAAAGTCTATCAAACATAGATATTTTTTGATAAAGATGCAAATATATTTATTCGCTCTTATGTCTAATGCGAATCAGTAGTCTACGAAGTTCAAAGTTTCAAGTTCAAGATTCAAAGTTTAAGTTTAAACGATTTAACAAATCATTCTACTAACTACTGGCTACTTACTACTTCTTAAAGTAACTACTTGACTACGAATGAGCGTAGCGTAAAGCAATGGTAACTTCTTTAACTCCAGATTGGCATAAATAGCCTTTTCAATCCAGCATTAAATTCATGAATGCTTTTCGTTGGTCATATTGGAACATCGTTAGAGTAAAGATTGTATCGCCCAGATGGCGGATTGCGTTTATATCGGCATGAATATCAGCCGACAGATAATGTTGAATCAAGAATTCTTTGTCGATAATACGTGCCATACCATAAGGTTCAGAATTAGCTGGAGTAGGGGGGATACGTACTTTTGCAGACTTTGCCTGGTAAACATCTAAAACGGATTGTATGATGGATGTTTTTGCCTCCGGATGATCATATATAATATCTTTGATGTACAGTTCATCATTGCTGGTAGGTACAGTTAAAGCTAACCCTGTAATCTTACTGTTTTGTAGTGCAATCCATACATTTCCTCCATCAAGTATACATTCTTTTTGTATGGTTTCGAAGTCATAAGCCGAATGAAGAATGGCGCATTCTCTTTGCTGCTGTATCCGGTTATAGTAGTCGTATGCCTGATCAAATAATATTTCTGTTACCGCTACAATCCGGATTTTTTCATTCTTTTCATCGGATTGTGTATGTATTTCTTCCGATTTATCAAAGATAGTGGTATATCCGAACTTATGATAATAGTTGAAAAGCCATTCTGATGCCGGAATCAGGACTGTTAGTATGTATTTTCTCCGTTGCATTTCGTCAATGGCTTCCTGCATTAATTGTTTCATCCAGCCTTTTCCACGTTCGGATGGTAAGGTACAAACACCACAGATATATCCGGCTGTAACTTTTGCACCCCAGAAAGTCATTTCGTAAGGAACAATCTGAAGAACAGAAATGATTTGATTATTTTTCCGGATAGTAAGGGTGTTTTCTTCCTTGTATACCCGGTTGAAAAAGAGTTCAATAAATTCGTCCGAGTCACCGAAAGATTCTTTCCATAAGTCTATTACTTGTTGTTTCATAGTTCGCAGTTTCAAGTTCAATGTTCATAGTTCCAAGTTTATAGTTCAATATTTATACTTTCAGCTGTTTCCATATTCTCTGTCCATTGTTAATTAATAAGTTCTTTTGGGGATTTAGGGTTTACCTTTTTATAGCAGTATTCTTTTCCAATAAAATAGCCGGATTATAAGACAATTTTGATTGACGGAGTCCGGGAATGCCTAAATCTTCTTCACGATTAATATATTTGTATTGTTCAGGAAGATGCGTAACAAATTCCTGATTTATCAGGCTGAAAATTCCTTCATATTTTACATCAGCCTTTTCAACATGCACAGCAAATGTTTCCAGATTTACAGGAGATCCATAAGTGAACGCGACAATTTCGTCATTCACAATGATAACACCTCCTATCAGATTTAACTCATCGAAATGATTTAGCGCGTAAACCATCGATTGATTTTCATGCCTTAGGTCTTCAATGTCTTCGTCTGTTTTATTGGCCTGATACCATTTGCACTCCAGTTCCATACATAATGGAATCATTTCGCGGGTAATAGGGCGATAATCGTAATTATATAAGTTTTTAAACTTATTGATATGGTTTCGTTTAGGCTGGTACTTTTTTCCTTTAAGGAATTGAAGGTCTTCACGTAAATAAATATAATCAAAGAAATCGCGTTCGGTAATATATCGGAAGCCATTTGGATATGTTTCTTCCAATTGTATCTTTGCTTCCGGTGTCACACCTGAAATACAGAGCCTGTGATTATCTGTCTTAGTTTCCTTTTCTAGTATTTCAATAGCTTGTTTGATATAGCCTTTTCCTACCGGAAGCATATACGATTTATGTCCGTCTAAAAAGAAGCGGATAAATAAAAAATCGTCCTGGATAGCATATTCACTATGATAAAAGAATTGCCAGCTGCACATGTTAGCAAAAGCATAATCGCAATTCATGTATCCGCTGGGTAATGTAAATTTTGTAATAAGTTCTTTATCGTCTATTGTAATAGGTTTGAATGGTAACATATGAGTGTTTGATTAAAAAGGAAAAATTAGTGGTAACGCGAATACCATAATAATCCCGATGATGACCTGCAAAGGCAATCCGACTTTGATATAGTCTGTGAATTTATATTTTCCCGGATTCATTACGAGTGCATTGGGTGGTGTTGAAAACGGGGAAGCAAAACACATACTTGCTCCAACGGTAACTGCCATCAGGAATGGATACGGACTAACACCCATTGAGTGAGCTGATTGGAATGCTATGGGTGCGACCAGTACAGCTGTTGCCGTATTGTTAATAAACATCGTCAATAATGAGGTTGTTAAATATATTCCTGCCAATAACATTGTTGGTCCTAATTCTCCTAATTTAGTAACAAGTGTTTTGGAAATAAGTTCAGAAGCTCCGGTGGTCTCCAATGCTGCTGACATGGGTAACATTGCCGCAATCAGGATAATACTTTCCCAATTGATTGTTTTATAAGCTTCTTCGACATTGCGGAAACAGCCTGTAAATACCATCAGGATTGCCGCGATTGTAACAGTTGCAACCGGCGGAATTACATTAATAACCAATGCTATAATCATTAGAATCATAATTACAGCAGCCACGGGCGCTTTGTAATCGAGTGTGACTTTGGATGCTTCTTCCATAGGTTGCCCTACAACTACCCATTCTTCTGTTTCCTGGCTTAATAAGTTGATATGTTCCCATGTACCCTGTACAAGTAGCACATCGCCGTCATGAAGCCTTATATCTTTGATATCATTTAAAATATATTTTCCTTTTCGTTGAATACCCAGGATGTTTACCGAATAGTTTTTTCTGAAATTAGATTCTTTGATGGTTTTATTGATTAGTTGGGATTCGCTACGAAGTAGTATTTCTGCAATACCGATTTTTCTCTCGCTTAGTTTTTCAGAAGATGATTCACCACCATATTCTGTAACTTCTGCTTCCGTTATTTCGAGCTTGTTTTCTTTGGCAAATTCTTCAACGTCTTCGAATGCTCCGAATACATATAGGATGTCATCTGCTTTGATTTCCATATTGGGACCCGCCATATTCTGGTCAACCGTTTTCATAAAACGACTTGTCCTTGAAGATGAAGATCTTCTGACTTCAAGTATATTCAGATTATATTTTTGTGTGGAATTTAGATCTCTTACTTTTTGATTTGCAATTAAGGAATCACTTTGTACATGAAGACGGTATAAATTATCAAAGAGTTGGTATTTTTTTACCAGTTCTTTGGAGGATTGGGTATTTTTTGATTTCTTTTTGACTTCTCCTCTTTTGGAAAGGAATATTTTGCTGAGAGGCAACAAGACAATAATACCTATGGCTATACAGATTAATCCAACAGGAGTAAAAGAAAAGAATCCGATATCATTATATCCATGTTTTGCTAATTCTTCTGCAATCACAAGGTTTGGCGGTGTCCCGATAAGGGTCATCATACCTCCCATACTGCTGGCAAAGGCAAGTGGCATCAGATAGCGGCTTGGATTTACATTGGCTGCGACTGCTGTACTGACTACAATGGGTAGCATTAATGCTACTGTTCCGGTATTGCTGACGAAAGCGCCGATAAATGCAGTTGCCAACATGATCAGGATGAACAGTTTGGTTTCGTTGTTTCCTGCCAGTAGTGTAATTTTACTTCCGATAATTTTGGCTAAGCCGGTTTTGAAAATAGCTCCTCCAACTATGAATAATCCGGCCATCATGATGACAACCGAGTTTGAGAAACCGGATAATGCTTGTTCCGGAGTAATGATATTGAGGACCATTAATGCCAGCATTGAACATAGCGCAATGATATCCGAACGTATTTTACCATGCACAAAGAGGATTGCTGTAATTAATAAAATTACAAATGTGATAACCATATTATGAATTTAAAATGTTTTACTTAATTTCAATATCTTCCCATTTTCCGGCTACCAGTTCGCGTGTTGTTTGGTAGCCTGTCGCTTTCAATAGTTTTAGCACATCCGTTCGCCCGGCATTGATAAGGTCAGGGAAATGGCTGTCTGTATTTACCATTACCGGAATGCGGTGTTTGTACAACAAACTAAACAAGTCTGTATGAGGAAAGGTTTGTTGTTTCCGCAAATAATTTTTTGTATTAATTTCTACAATCAATTCTTTTTCCGCAATCAGATCAATGAATGTTTCTACCAATTTATGGTACCAATCTGCTTTAATGTCAAAATCAGCATGCCTGCCGGCATTCATATAGATTTTATCCATATGCCCAACAATATCAAAACCTCCCAGTTCGACCATTCGCATAGAGGAATGATAAAAGCTTTGCACTGCCGATCGGATACTTCCCTGATAACGCTCTTCAACGGCTATAAGAAACTCATCGGTTGAACCATCGATACATGTCATATTTTCTTCCAGCAGGGGGGCTTTCCATGGCATAAAATGCACCGAACTGATCCGGAAATCTAAGGGTAGGTCCTGAAAATATGGAATTGAAGCGTTATATGTATCATCCAGATAATCAATTTCCAGTCCTGTATAAATTTCAATCCGGTCTTTATACTTTTCTTTCAAACGATTAATCTCATTCAGATATTCAGGCATATCCGTTATTGACATGTTCCAGAATGTCTCGAATGGTAACGGGCTATGTGACGAAAATCCGTAAGCTCGAAAATTTTGCGAGAGGGCAAATTTAACATAGTCCTCCGGATGACTTCGCCCATCGCAAAAAGTACAATGACTATGAAAATTGCTGGGCTGCATAAACTTTAATTCAAATTTATTATTTTATTACTTCCAGTTGTTTTCCGACTTTAATGAATGCTTCAATTGCTTTATCCAAATGAGCCTTTTCGTGTCCGGCTGATAGTTGCACCCGGATACGAGCCTGTCCTTTCGGAACTACCGGATAGTAAAATCCTGTCACATAAATGCCTTCTTCCTGCATATGCTGTGCAAATACCTGCGATAGTTTGGCATCGTATAGCATTACTGCACAGATAGCCGATTGAGTGGGTTTAATGTCAAATCCTGCAGCCATCATTTTATCCCGGAAGTATGTAACATTATTCATTAATTTCGTATGCAGATCATCACTTTCTTTCAGTATTTTGAATACTTCCATACTTGCGCCCACAATAGAAGGTGCCAATGAATTGGAGAATAAATACGGACGTGAACGTTGACGAAGCATATCAATAATTTCTTTTCGTCCGGTTGTGAAACCTCCTAATGCACCCCCGAATGATTTCCCCAGTGTCCCGGTAAAAATATCAATCTTTCCGTATGCATTATATAATTCGGCAACTCCATGTCCTGTCGCTCCAACTACTCCTGCCGAGTGTGACTCGTCTACCATTACAAGTGCATCGTATTTTTCAGCTAATGCACAGATCTGATCCATTGGAGCGACATTACCATCCATTGAAAATACACCATCGGTTGCAATAACCCGGTAGCGTTGTGCCTGTGCTTCTTTCAGGCAATTTTCAAGTTCTGCCATGTCGGCATTTGCATAGCGATAACGTTTTGCCTTACAGAGGCGTACACCGTCAATAATGGATGCATGATTTAATGAGTCGGAAATAATAGCGTCTTCTTCCGTAAAAAGAGGTTCGAATAAACCTCCGTTTGCATCGAAACATGCAGCATATAAAATCGTATCTTCCGTTTTGAAATAATCTGAAATGGCAGCTTCGAGTTCTTTGTGTATATCTTGTGTTCCACAAATAAAGCGGACAGACGACATGCCATACCCACGTGAATCCATTATTTTTTTTGACGCTTCAATTACACGTGGATGGTTTGATAAGCCCAGGTAGTTATTTGCACAAAAATTCAAAACTTCTTCGCCATCATTAACACAAATGTCTGCTTTCTGGGCAGTTTTTATAATACGTTCTTTTTTGTATAGCCCGGCAGCCTCAATGTCGGCTAATTCATTCGTTAAATGTTGCTGGAATTTGTCGTACATGATAATTATATTTTAGTTGTTTTTTCTGATACAAAGGTATTATTTTTGTTTGTAAAAGTATAGGGATGGGCAAAAGTTTTAATGATTTCATATCTTTAATGAAGATTATAATTAATTCATATCAAAACGTTTATTAATATGAGTTTAGTTGCTATTTTTGTCCGTCGGAGATAATGTAAAAGTTATTCCTTTTGTTTTCAGAAAGATTGTATCTCTTTTGCATTTGTTTTCAAACAAATACCCCTTCCTTTTCGTTGTATAAGCGGGAAGTTTGCAAAAACGTATGACAAAAATTTAAATTGATTAGTTATGATAGTAGATTCATTACAGAATTCAGAGCGTATAGAGTGTATACATCCGTTATTTAAGAAAGCGTTTGATTATGTGAAAACGACAGATTTCAGTCAGGTAGCAGATGGTAAAGTAGAAACTGATGATCCCCGTTTATTTTTTTCCATCGTAAATCTTCGTGGAAAAGATCCACAGGATGCAACGCTCGAAACACATCAAAAATATATTGATATACAGTTTCCGATAGTAGGTGTTGAGAGTATAGGATGGAAAGCCGGGGAGGAATTGATGATTATATCCGAGGTCTATAATGAAGAAAAGGATGTTACTTTTTATCATGATTTTCCTACGACATATACGAAATTGTATCCGGGGCAATTTGCTATTTATTTTCCGGAAGATGCACATGCTCCGGGAATCGGGCAGGGAGATATCCGGAAAGTAATCGCTAAAGTTGCTGTTGAATAAATTGTTTTGATAAGTTTTACCATATAGTTTGATAAAGAACGAGACCTGATCTTTTAAGAAGGATCAGGTCTCATCAGTTTAATGTGTGTAAATATAAAACTATTCTTTTATAATCTTGTACATTCGGAATCCGTAAATCGTTATAACAACAAAACAAATGAACGGCAAAATGAATGATATATTAACTGCAGGAAAACCACCGATTTCTTTCATGTCAATAATGGATGCCTGTAATGGCGGAAGAACCGAACCTCCTAAAATAGACATGATTAGTCCGGCTGCTCCAAATTTGGCATCTTCTCCCAAACCTTTTAATGCAATACCATAAATTGTAGGGAACATTAACGACATACATGCAGAGACGCCAACAAGACAATATAAGCCAATCACATTTGTAAATCCGATTACTCCCAATACCAGGCATCCTCCTGCTATTGCCAGAATCATCAATAGTTTGCCCGGATTTAAAAACTTCAATAAAAATGTGCATATAAAACGACTACAACAGAATATAATCATTGCCACAATATTATACTGCTGACTTAATACTTCCGCATCCTGTTCCGCCATTCCCTGTTGCATAAATATCCGTGTGCCATATTGAATGATGAATGTCCAGCACATAATCTGTACACCTACATAGAAAAACTGTGCAAGGACTCCTTCCCGGTAATGCTTTAATGAAAATATGCGTTTTAGTGTCGGGATAAAATCAATACTATGTGATTTATCTGCATTTTTTGGCATATTTGCAAAAAGTATTAATAGAAACATGACTACAATAATGAGTCCTATTATGAGATATGGATTTATCAAAATGCTCAGGTCTGATTGCTTAAGAGCTTCAAACTGTACATCGTCAAGATTAGCCCGTTGAGCCGAATCCATAGGGTCTAACTTTGATTGAATAAACTTCATCGCAACAAACATCCCTAATAAAGAGCCAATAGGGTTAAACGATTGCGCGAAATTGAGACGCTGTGTCGAAGTTTCTTCCGGACCCATTGACAGGATATAAGGGTTCGCACTTGTCTCAAGGAATGACAAACCGCAGGTAAGAATAAAATATGCTAAGAGGAACGGATAATAGTCTCCCATCATTTTAGCGGGGAAAAATAAAAAAGCACCAATTGCATATAATCCTAATCCCATTAGAATACCTGCTTTATACGAATACTTGCGAATAAATATTGCCGCAGGAAAAGCCATTGCAAAATAACCGCCATAGAACGCGACCTGAACTAGCGCCCCTTCCGTAACACTCATTCTGAATATTTTGGAAAAAGCTTTCACCATGGGATTAGTGATATCATTTGCAAATCCCCATAAGGCAAAGCAAAATGTGATCAGTATAAATGGAATAATCAGTGCTTTAGGTATTACCTTTAATTTTTGTTCTTTCATACGATATTTTATTTTTTTTACTCTAAGGTTGCATGGAACGAGTCTGCCAAGTGATTAACGGTTAGCGATAAGCGGTTAATTAATCATTAACAATTAACCACTAATATACATGTTTCGTTTCATGGTATTATTATGTGAAAAAATATTGTGACAAAAGTATTTATATTTTACTTCTGTCACAACATTACTTTAAAAAACTTTATTTATAAAGTGGTCCGTATGTCTGACACGCGCGATAATCCGCACCTTCTTTGTCCATGCCGAACGCATTCCATGCAGCAGGGCGGAAAATGTTTTTTTCATCCACATTGTGCATGCAAACAGGTATACGCAACATGGATGCCAGTGTGATCAGGTCGGCACCGATATGACCATAGCTGATTGAACCGTGATTAGCTCCCCAATTATTCATTACAGAGTATACATCTTTGAAAGCATCCGTATTATTTAACCTGGGGGCAAACCATGTGGTAGGCCAACCTTTGTCGGTTCTGTCGTCCAATATTTTATGCGAAGCAGGGTCGAGTTCGACAGTCCACCCTTCGGCAAGTTGGAGTACAGGTCCCAGCCCTTTAACCAAATTCAAGCGTACCATCGTACATGGCATATTTTGACGGGTCAGGAATTTAGAGGAAAAACCGCCTCCCCTAAAATATTCGCGATTGGCAGGAACCCAACAGGTTGCATCCAGGCATGCCTGGGCTTCATCTTTAGTTATATCCCAGAATGGTTTCATAGCCGGATTGCCATCTTTATCTGTCTGACGTGCAGATCCGTCTAATGATGCTGCTCCCGAATTAATAAGGTGGATAATACCGCTTGCAGCTTTTCCCTCCAGCTTTTTACCAGTGACTCTTTCTACCGATTCCGGACTCCAATATGTGCGGACATCAGCAAAAATCTGAGCTGTATTGGTTAATAAATAACCTAAAAGCATGGCTGTTCCGTTTAGTGCATCATTTTCGGTAGCCAACACGAATGGCTGCCGTACTCCAGTCCAGTCAAAAGATGAATTCATGATCGCTTCGGTAAAGTCACCATTCGGATAAAAGTCTGTCCATTGACGTTGTCCCTGGAATCCTCCGGCAATGGCATTGTGTCCCAATGATTCTTCACCGAATCCCATTTCTTTCAATTTTGGGTTACCGATCATCAGATCACGGACAATTAAAGTCATTTTAACAACAAATTCCCAATCAGCATCTTTGCCGGCACGGTCTTTCTGTAAATCAGCACGGTTGCATATGTCTTCATGTTCTTTGCAATTTGCTTTTGCCCAAGCCAAAGCTTTTTCGTATTCTTCTTTATCATAGATTCCGAGTGTCATACGGCGGATAATTTCCACTTCGTCAATGCCTTCACAACGCATTCCCAGATATTCTTCAAAGAAATCCGTATTAACAATAGATCCTGCAATACCCATACATACGGCACCTATTGACAGGTATGATTTGCCACGCATGGTTGCGACGGTTAATGCAGCCCGTGTAAAACGAAGTAATTTTTCTTCAACATCGGCAGGCATGGATGTATCGCCCATATCTTGTACATCATGACCATAGATACCAAAGGCCGGCAATCCTTTTTGTGCATGTGCAGCTAAAACTGCAGCCAGGTATACTGCACCCGGACGTTCGGTGCCGTTGAATCCCCAAACAGCTTTAATTGTATGCGGATCCATATCCATTGTTTCACTACCATAACACCAGCATGGGGTTACAGTAATCGTTATTCCTACATTCTCTTTTTTGAATTGTTCGGCGCAGGCTGCACTTTCGGCCACACGACCAATGGTTGTGTCTGAAATAATGCATTGTACCGGGCTGCCATCAGGATATTTCAACGTAGAAGAAAGAAGGGAAACAACGCTTTTAGCCATATTCATTGTTTGTTCTTCGAGTGATTCACGTACACCACCCATACGACCATCGATGGTCGGGCGAATTCCTATCTTAGGCCATTCGCCTTGTAATCTGTTTGTTTTCATGTGATATAAATATTTTTTTACATTAAGGTTGCATGGAACGAATCTAACAAGTGATTAACGGTTAGTGGTAAACGATTAATTAATCACTAATCATTAACAATTAACCACTAGTTTACATGCTTCGTTTCATTTGGTAATAATTTTAGATAAACCTTTATAATAACACAAAAATAGGTGATTATAAATGATTATAAAATATCTGTTTTATATATCTTTGTATCTGAAACAAACATTTGTTTAGAAGTGGATATTTTGGTTAATTTATTGAAATCAAAAGATATGTGAGTTTTTATTTAGCCTTAATATAGAATGTATAGATGAAAGAGCGTTATACCGGTGATCCTTCGGAAGTTATTCAGTCTTTTCCACAATTCAACCTTCAAATGCATTGTTGCCGTTACTGGTGGATAAAGAATTGGGAACACAAAGAGTTATCTTTTCCTTTTTGGCGTATATATAATAATGTGCAAAAGGGCGGATTTATGGAGTATAACCAACAGGTTTATGAAATGGATCCGGATATTTTATACCTGATAGCACCCAATACGAATTATTCTTCAAGGCTTTATGATCATTTAATACCAAATGAGGGATATCATCTTACAGGAGGCCGCATATCGGAAACTTCAGAAAAAGAGTTGAAGGATTTAGTGAAGAACGGTGCTGTTGAGCATTTATTTATTCATTTTTCACTTGGGTATCCATATGATAATGTTTCTCCAGGAATCTATATGTTCCCAATGGAAAAATATCTGAAAAGTAAAATACGATTGTTACGAAATTATTTAACTAAAGACGTGGCACAATTTAATTTTACTATTTTCTTAACAATACAATCACTTATTTGTGAATTGCTTTTTAATATGGGAGAGGAGAAATGGAAACATCCGGTACGCGATGTGAGAATTGCAAAGATAATCAGCTATATTGAAAATAATGTTAGTATTGAATTTACAAACGAATCATTGGCTAGCAAAGTAAATATGGCAACAAATGCTTTTTCTCGATTATTTAAGGATGATACGGGTGTTACTTTGCAACGTTTCATAAAGAAAAAGCGTATACATACAGCATGTTTGTTATTATTGCATTCAGAATATAATATTGATCAGATAGCCGAAAGAACCGGTTTTACAAACAGGTATCATTTTACAAGGGTATTTAATGAAATTACAGGAAATACTCCTGCGAAATATAAGAAAGAGGGAGTATTTTTCCTATAACCTGTTTTTTATAGGGTTTATTAAACAAATAAGAACTATTTTTGTTTTTTTATTAAAGGGTCCGATATGAAAAGTTCTCAAGAATCGAATTTACCTACCAGACGATTGGAAGATACCAAACAATATGGTGAGTATTATGATGAAAATCGTTTCTGGAAAAAGGTTAAGCGAATTGCAAAAAGAACCGGGCGAACAGTTTTACGTCCGGTGTTATTACTTTATTATATGTTGCAGGATAGCAACGTGTCTATAAAGGATAAGGCTTATATTATCGGGGCGCTGGGTTATTTTGTTTTACCAATTGATATCTTGCCGGATTTTATTTTCGGGTTGGGTTATGCAGACGATCTTGCTGTTATCGGGCTATTATTAAAGCATTTGCAAGAAAATATCACTCCCGAAATAGAAGCTCGTGCTGATACAAAATTAAACGAACTGATACGGAATAAATAATAATACTAATCAAATTCGTAAATATCCGAGGGTGTCATTCGCTTTAAGACAGTTAATGATACATCTTTTCCGATGCGGATACCTTCTTGTGATAAACGGATATCCACTGTTTTATAAGCCAATTCAGGGTGATTATTTTCCCGGCTCAAGTGGCACAGCCAGATGTTTTTTAGATTAGGCGTATAGTGGGATGCTAAAAAATCGGCCGCTTCGCGATTACTTAAATGCCCTGTCGGGCTGGAAACCCTTTCTTTCAGAAATTCCGGATAACTACCGAAGCGTAACATTTCTTCATCATAATTAGCTTCCAAAACCAGGTGGTTAGCCATACAAAGATATTTTTTTACGGTATCAGAAATATAGCCTACGTCTGTTGCAATTGTAAAGCAATTATTTCCGAATCTAATCATATAGCCAACATTATCACTGCTATCATGAGATACTTCAAATGCTTCAATCTGAAAATCCCGGATATTGAAAGGTTGTCCTTTGTCTATAATTTTTCGTGATTGATATAGTGTTTCTTCTACGTAGCGACTCCGGTCAATACCATTGTGTACACGTTCGGTTGCATACACAGGGATGTTATATTTTTCACCTAAACAACCTACCGTTTTGATATGGTCTGCATGATCGTGTGTAATTAATATAGCAATGATTTTATTAAAATCAACTTCTTTATCTTTTAGAACTTTTTTAATTGTGCGGATACTAATTCCGGCATCAATTAAAATCCCATATTCAGGTACTCCTAAATAATAGCAGTTTCCGCTGCTTCCGCTTGCTAAACTAAAAAAAGATAACTTCATAATATATCATTCAATTACATCAGTCGTTTTTCGTGACTCGGCATAATCCAAGTAAACTTGTCTTCTGCTCTCGCTACTTAAAACGTTCATTCGTAGCCATAATTCTTTTCAATCTCATATTGAGAATGCAAAAATACGTAATTATTTTTTTATTCATGAACTAATTTATGCAATTGCGGGTTAATTAATCACCGCCATTAATCATTTTTTGACTACTTTAAGCAGTGAATCATGCAAAGTGGCTAATGAAATTGAAACTATTTTATATCTTTGAATCGCATTAACATTTTTTGCTAACCTATGAAAAGAATAACTGCCATACCCCTTATTCTTATATTTTCATTTCAGATTGCTTTGGGACAAACGACAATAACACCGGTTGATACATTACGTAAATTGCCTCGAAAACCATGGGTTGCAGCTTCTGAAGTGGTTGGGATAAATATGCTTGTATGGGGCTTTAACTATTTTGTATCGGATGCTCCTTTTGCTCAGATTAATTTAAATACGATGAAGACCAACTTAAGCACTCTTCCGGTTTGGGATACTGATAAGTTTTCCACTAATTTGGTTGCTCATCCTTATCATGGTTCCTTGTATTTTAATGCTGCCCGTTCTAATGGGATGAATTTTTGGGAATCAATACCTTTTACTTTTGGTGGGAGTCTTATGTGGGAATATTTTATGGAAAATGAATTGCCTTCTGTTAATGACTTATTTGCGACGACATTCGGGGGAGTTGAACTGGGTGAAATTACATTTCGTTTGTCTGATTTGGTACTGGATAACCGGGCTACTGGTTTTCCACGGGTCGTGCGCGAAGTTTCCGGGGGCATTCTTTCGCCAATACGCGCTTTTAACCGTATTATTACCGGTGAAGCCTGGAAATATAAACCATATAAAGGAAATGTTTTTGTTCATCGGCCTGTTGGATTCTCATTTCATGTGGGTCCTCGTTTTTTGGCAGAGCAGGAGAACTCGCGTCATGGAGAGTTCAGCACTAATGTAGGGCTCTTGTTTTCCTACGGAGATCCGTATGAACAGGATTCTTATGCTCCGTATGAGTATTTTCGTATAAACGCTGTTTTGGATTTTTTTTCAAATCAACCTATCTGTAGCCAGGTAAATGCATTGGGTATTTTATGGGGGAAAAATGTATGGAATTCGGGCAGCCGTTCTTTAACTACCGGTATATTCCAACATTTTGATTATTATGATTCCCAGCTCCGGACCAAAGATGGAAAGCTGATAGCACCTTATCGTATTTCAGAAGCTGCTGCAGTTGGTGGTGGGATTATTTATCAAAATAAAGCCATATCACAAAATCATTTAGGCGTTAGGACGGAATTTTATGTAAATGGGATCGCTCTTGGTGCCAGTTTAACGGATTATTTCTTTGTTGATGAGCGCGATTATAACCTGGGAAGCGGATATAGCATTAAAAGTTATACCGGAATAAATTTCAGGGATCGCTGGAACTTAATCCTAAGTGCAGAGAATTATCATATATTCACGTGGAAAGGGTATGATCCGGATTTGGATTTATCTACAGTCGATTTTACGCGATTGAATGTGCAAGGTGATGCTGGAAATGCACGGTTGGGGGTGTTTACTGTCGGATTATCTTATCATTCTCCTCAAAAATGGAATATTTCTTTATCAAATAGTTATTATTCACGGTATACAAAATATAAATATTATGATAATGTTGATTATGGAACTTCCGATTTTACGTTAACTTGGGGCTTTAGCTTGTAGTTTTAGTACCCCAAGATATTTTTTTACTCTGAAATATTCTATACCTTTGTCGACTTTAAAAGAAAAAAGAACGTGGAGCAACGTTATAAGCAGGGATATTTTCTTCAATGGATTATCGGAATAGGCGATTTGATTATTCTGAACTCCTTATTTTTCTTGATTTATAAGGAAATGGATGTTTCTTACACGAGATACATTGCTCCGAATTTAAGAGAGGTTATACTCCTTCTCAACTTTTGTTATTTCTTTGCACTTTACATTGTTCCGATAAAATTACATGAAGCTGTTGTCTTTTTAGATAAAATCGTACAGCGTTCCTTTTCTTTAATAACCATTCAGACTTTTTTATTTGCAACCTGTCTTCTCTTTTTAAATGTGGGGACAACGCTGTCTACGTTTATTGTTGTATATTATATAGCAACAATCATTTGTTTTTCTGTATGGCGTGTTCTGGTACGTGTTTTTGTAAAAGTATATCGCCGGAAGGGATATGGTGCTAAAAATATAATTATAGTTGGAGCCGGAAAGAATGGTATGGAACTTTACCGGGTAATTAAAAATGATCTCTCATACGGATTCAATGTTCTGGGTTTTTTTGACGATAATGAACTTTTAAAAGATATTCTGCCCAATTATCTTGGCAAGATTGAAGATATGGAAGTCTTTGTCTCGGATAACGAAGTTGATGAGATCTATTGTACTATACCAGGAAATAACAGTGAGAAAATATCAGATTTACTCTCGTTTGCAGAGAAAAATATGATTCGTTTCTATATTATTCCGGAGTTTTACCGAAATATAAAAAAGAGCATGATTTTGGAAATCATGGATTCTATACCATTGTTATCCATTCGGAATGAACCTTTACAATCTCTTCATAACCGGGTTGCAAAACGGGCTTTTGATATTATTTTTTCTTTTATGGTTTTAATAACAGTATACCCTATCATATATATTGTCGTTGGTATACTTATTAAATTGAACTCTCCGGGACCTATATTATTCAAGCAAAAACGTACTGGAATTTATGGACATGAATTCGAATGTTATAAATTCAGAACAATGAAAATAAATAAAGAGGCAGACACTATACAAGCAGTGAAAAATGATCCGAGAACAACCAAAATCGGAAGTTTTCTGCGCCGAACAAATCTGGATGAATTTCCTCAATTTGTAAATGTTCTGTTAGGAGATATGTCTGTCGTTGGTCCCCGGCCGCATATGCTGAAACATACCGAACTTTATTCTAAATTGATAGATAAATATATGGTGCGTCATTTGGTTAAACCAGGTATTACCGGATGGGCGCAAATTATGGGTTATCGTGGTGAAACCCGGACACTGGAACAAATGGAAGGACGCGTAAAACGGGATGTTTGGTATATTGAAAACTGGTCGTTTTTCTTAGACCTGAAGATTATTTTCGTTACGGTGATAAATATGTTTAAAGGAGAGAAAAACGCTTATTAACAACCAATTTAAACTCTTTCACGCTTTTTCATGTTATCTTTGCGATTTATATGGGGCGAATTGTAGCAATTGATTATGGACGTAAAAGAACCGGAATAGCGGTAACAGATTCATTACAAATTATTGCAAATGGATTGACTACTATTCCAAGTGGGGAAGCTGTCTCATTTTTGTATGAATATACATCAAAAGAACCGGTTGATTTATTTGTTATCGGTTATCCGAAACAAATGAATAATGAATTATCGGAAAATATGAAATATGTGGAAGCCTTCAAGAAACATTTAAACAAGAAAATACCTGATATCCCGACTGTATATTATGATGAGCGTTTTACGTCTGTTTTAGCACATCAGGCAATGATTGAAGGTGGATTGAAGAAAAAACAACGACAAAATAAAGAATTAGTAGACGAGATAAGTGCTGTTTTAATATTGCAGACCTATCTTGAAAGTACAAAATATAAACAACTATGATTTTACCAATATATACGTATGGTCAACCTGTTTTACGGGAAAAAACAGAACCGATAACAAAGGATTACCCTGACTTAGGACAATTAATAACCGACATGTTTGATACCATGTATAATGCTGATGGTGTCGGACTGGCTGCTCCTCAGATTGGACGTTCGATTCAAATGTTAGTTATTGATGCGAGTCCATTAGGGACTGATTTTATTGAGTGTAAGGATTTCAAACGGGTAATGATCAATCCGGAAATTATAGAAAAGAGTGACGATACTATCTCTCTGGAAGAAGGATGCCTTAGTTTTCCGGGGATTCATGAGAAAGTTGTCCGTGCAGCCCGGATTCGTGTAAAATATATGGATGGGAACTTTGAGGCAAAAGAAGAAACAGTTGAAGGTTTTGCGGCCCGTGTAGTTCAGCATGAATGCGAACATTTGGATGGAAATGTATTCATTGATAATATATCTCCGATTCGTAAGCAATTGAACAAGGGTAAGTTGGGTAATATTATTAAAGGTAATGCTTCGTGCTCGTACCGGATTAAGCCGATTAAAAAATAAATGAAACGAAGCAAGATTTTATAAAATCACCAAAGTCCATGATAAAAATCGTGCGAGTTCCATGCGACTTTAGTGTAAAAAAATAAAATATTATCGTATGAAAAAAGCGATCCTCTTTCTTTCTTTACAATTTTGTATACTTGCGTTAACAGCACAGGTTAACACGGATCGTGTGATGGCTATCGGACGCAATGCGCTTTATTTTGAAGATTATGTATTGTCTATTCAATATTTCAATCAGGTAATAAAGGCAAAACCCTGGATGGCCGAACCCTATTTTTACCGGGCAGTGGCTAAAATTAATCTGGACGATTATCAGGGGGCAGAAGAAGATTGTACATTATGTTTATCGCGTAATGCTTTTTGGGGACAGGCTTATTATGCCCGAGGCATAGCCCGTCAGAGTTTAGGGAAATATGATCTGGCAATTGAAGATTATACAAGAGGACTGGAATTGCGTCCTAACGATCGTGCAATGATGACAAACAGATCAATTGCCTTTATTCAAAATAAAGATACCGAGAATGCAGAAATAGCTTTTAATGAATTAATAAAATCTTATCCTAAACACTCGTTCGGTTATTTAACACGTGCGGCAATGTATGTGGAAAAAGGGGATACAGTGAATGCTTTATCCGATTATGATAAAGCTATCGAAATCGATCCTTATTATGCACCTTGTTATGGAAACAGAGCTATTTTACTTTATCAAACAGGGCGTTTGAAAGAAGCTTTATCTGATTTAAACGAAGCAATTCGTCTTAATACACGGGAAAGTGGGTATTATATAAACCGCGGCTTAGTGCGTTATCAAATGAATGATCTGAGAGGGGCGATGGCCGATTATGATCAGGTGATTGATATGGATAGGGACAATTTAATAGCACGATTCAATCGTGGTTTGTTGCGTTTCCAGGTAGGTGATAATAACCGGGCGATTGAAGACTTCAGTGTCGTTATTGAACAGGAACCTGATAACTATATGGCTTATTATAATCGTGCTTTGTTGAATTATGAAGTCGGAGATTATGCCAACTCTATTAAAGATTTTGATGTGGTTTTAAATCAATATCCAAACTTCTTGCCTGGTTATTATAGTCGTTCCGAAGCCAAACGTAAGCTAAATGATCAGGCCGGGGCAGATCGTGATTATTGGACTGCCATCCGGATGGAAGAGAAAATGAATTCCGGTCAACGACCGAATGTCGCATCTAATACTAATAATGCTAATCCGGACGATGTTGATGATGAAAATAAAACGCGTGAACAATCAGATAAAAATATTGCAAAATTTAATCGTTTGGTTGTTTATGATAAAGAAGAAGAACGGAATCAAAAATATCAGAGTGACATTCGTGGTCGTATACAGGATCGTAATGTACGTATAGATATGGAACCGTCATTTATTCTAACTTATTATGAAAGAGAACGGGAAGTGCAGGTAAATACATTTTATGACCGGTCTGTAGAAGATTTTAATGCAAGAATGGTGCTTTCATGGAAATTAATCATCACGAATCATGAAGCTGCACTGATTGAAGATCAGATAGCTGCACATTTTGCTTCAATAAATAATTATTCAGCGAAGATAGAAAAAGATCCCAATAATGCGGATTACTATTTTGGTAGGGGACTTGATTATATGTTGGTTCAGGATTTTGCCGAAGCTATTCATAATTTTGATAAAGTGATTGAGATCAATCCTTCATATACATTAGCATATTTTAATCGTGCTGCAGTTCGTTATAAGCAGATGGAATATACATCTTCGAGTACTAATTCGCAAAATAATGATCTTACGTTGATGAATATTCAGTTGAATGGCTCTCAATCGATATCTCAGGCGCCTAAAAGCCAGCAGCGTATCAATGAGCCCAAAGACACCCAGCGTGCGCATGAGCATGAACAGATTATCAGGGACTATACGCTTGTTATACAACAAAATCCCGGATTTATATATTCCTACTATAACCGGGGTAATATTCTTTGTTTTCAACGCGATTTCAGGGCTGCTATTAATGATTATAACGAAGCGATCCTGCGTAATCCTGAATTTGCCGAAGCTTATTTTAACCGGGGACTGGCATATCTATCTTTAGGAAATGCAACCAGTGGCATTGCAGATTTGAGTAAAGCCGGTGAGTTGGGTTTATTGAATGCATATAGTATTATTAAACGAATGACAACAAGAGACTAAATCAAGCTTGAAATGTAGGTGATTTTGTTGTTGAATCGTACTAATGGAATAGCGATAAGTTGGCAATGTTAACTATAAATAATCAACACTTATGAAAAGACGAAATTTTATGAAAGCAGCAGCTGCATTATCTGTTGCCCCGGTTGTTAGTCAGGCTTTACCTCTGGAAAATAAATTATCATTTTCTAAAGATAAAGAAATTTATGAATGGCGTATTTACACGCTTGCGGGAAATGGTGATTTGCTGGATGCTTTTTTGAAAGATACATTGATTCCGGTTTATAATCGTAAAAATATAAGGGTAGGGGCATTTAAGTTATATAAATTACAAGAGGAAGATAAAGAACAACGACATCTCTTATTGATTTATCCGGATATTACTACTTATCACCAGGTTAAAAAAACGATTTGGAGTGATCCTGATTTCAGACAAAATGCACAAACTTTTTATGATACAACAGCTCCTGCTCCGGTATATTCTAATTTCGAATCGTATTTATGCGAAGCTTTCGATAAAATACCAGTTCTCAGAAAGCCTGAGCCGGAACGAACTTTGTTTGAACTCCGGATTTATCATAGTCCTAACGAAGAGGCCAACCAACGAAAGGTAAAGATGTTTAATATGGGTGAGATTGATGTTTTTGATAAAGTTGGCATCAATTCTGTTTTTTATGGCGAAATTCTGGCTGGTCCCC
The DNA here is from genome assembly GCA_031285565.1 of Tannerella sp. GTDB lineage: Bacteria > Bacteroidota > Bacteroidia > Bacteroidales > Tannerellaceae > Tannerella. Next base: position 101,074 of record JAITVY010000079.1, read on the forward strand.
GTATGCCGGCATTATTATACCTTACATGGTATAAAGATGAAGAAACGCGTAATAAAGCATGGAAAGAGTTCGGAAGTCATCCGGAATGGAAAAGAATGGCGGCTTTACCTGAATATGCATACACGGCAACTAATAACCAAAGTATATTTCTTTCTCCATTGCCTTATTCACAGTTATAGGTGATCCAATTGACAATTGATAGTGGACAATTAACTATAGATTGTTTTTGATGATTGTATGGTTAAAGGTGCAAGTGCTTGGAAAAGGTACATAAATAAAACTACTTGTTTCCGGAATGAAAATAATGTCGTAAATTTGTCTGAGATAGAATATATAAATTGTCTTATGAATAAGGTCTTTTTAGTAAATATATTTAGTTGTATATTATTACTTATGAGTTGTCAAGGTAATGATCTTACTGATAAACTACGGGGAAAATGGCAATTAAAAACAATAGAACAAGCCGGTGATATTATCCAAGTGGATACGGTTTGGTATAATTTTCAGACAGAATCATTATTTATGTATCAAATATATTGGGCCGATAAGGATTCTTTTATGTATAGATATGGATATCGGGTACAAACTGATGATATCATGGAGTTGGAGCTTGACGATAATAATAAGGAAGTTCCATTAACCAGATTTTTACCTTATACGGATTGGGAATCCGCTACAAGAACTTTTATTGTTGAAAATATCACAGGAAAACATCTGAAGATTCGTAGTGACAATAAAAGCTATTCATTTACTAAATTTGAATAGAGAGAATAAGGTTTTTATTCCGAGCATAAACAACACCATTCATATAAAAAATTAAAGGATGTCTCACGACATCCCCTAACCAATTTGTTAACCTTAAATCTAATACTATTATGAAAAACCACAGCACAAAGATATAAATCTTTTGTTGAAAAACAAAAGATTGTTAGTTAAATAGAGTTATCTATTCTGAATTTATTCTATTGACAGAAATACGTAATATTATTTTTGAGGTTTCGTTAAAAGAGATACGACTATAATTGTGAGTATAGAAAGAGGCAAGGCAAAAACAATCGGATCAATAACATACCATGGGTATACATCAATTAAAACATCTTTCGTAAATAAGGCTTTGCATATTCCAATCGGTGCAGCTTCTGCTTTATGTAAAAAAATCATGGCAAATAAGCTGGCGAAAGCTCCGACAAACAGACTTGCTAATGCGCCTTGCCGGGTGGCCCTTTTCCAATAAAGTGCACAGAAGTATGCCGGAAGGAATGTTGCAGCACAAACACCCATAAATAATGCTGTTCCCCTAGCTATAATACTTGTGCTTAAAACATAACAAATTGTATAGCTGATAAGGATTGCACAAAGTACACCAAAGCGTACTCCTATGGTAGAGTTTGGGTTTTTGGATCGTCCCAGTTTAGGAAAGATATCAGCTCCGAATGCTCCGCCCATTGTGTGGAATTGTGCACTTAAAGTAGACATGCTTGCTGAAAGTATACAAAGCATAAAGATGGCTCCAAACCAATCCGGCATTGCTATATCTATAAATAATGGTATGATTTTATCCATATCCGGAGTCATTTCGGATGCTACTTTACCGTAATTTTCTACAAAATATAAATTAGATAATGGCCCTACATGGTAAATGGAACCAACAACAAAAAATATAAAAACAGTACCAATCAGAACACCACGATTCAGTTGTTTGGTGCTTTCGACTGTCATAAACCGAACCACTAACTGAGGTTGTGCCAGACATCCTATACCGACCCCCAGGATCAGAGATGTTACCAGCATATACCATTGAGGAGAACCTGTTTTGGGCATTGCAGTCCATCCCTGATGTCCTAATGCTTTCAGATTCTCCGGAACTAAATAAGCCATATCCGTTAATTCACGATTTGCTTCGGTAAAATTTTTGCCTATAATCTTGTAAAACCAAAAGAGTAAAAAAGCCATACAGAGAAACATAATGGTTGCCTGTAAAGCATCTGTATACATCACCCCTTTAAGTCCACCGGTAATTACGTATGCCGCAACGACGAGGGTGAAGATAAGCAATGCAAAGTCAAGATTTACATGAAACATTTGTTCGATGAAAACAGCACCACCTTTCATTACTACAGCTGCATATAAAGGCATTCCGATAAAAATTACCGTAGCGATAAATATCTGAATTGTACGCGATTTATAATGTAGACCTAAAAGTTGAGAAAATGTGCGGGCACCGTATTGGGCTCCTAATTTACGCGTTCTGCGCCCAAAGAAAATAAAGGCAACTATTACTCCCATTAATATATTTAATACGCAGAGCCATTGGATACCCATTCCGAATTTCGCGGAAAAACCACCAAAACCGACGATTGCCGAAGCAGAAATAAATGTGGCTCCATATGATAGAGCCATTATGATTGGATTCGTCTTCTGACCGCCCAGTAAATAATCGCTTGCGCTTTTGGTTCGTTTATAGCCTAAGTAACCTAACAGAGCGATTAAAAACATGTATATAATTACGACAATACCAAGTGTCAGTGTACTCATTGATCTAAATTTTGAGGATTTTCATTATCGTCTTTGTTCCAGCGTGAGATGCCAAACCATATAGCAAAAACAAGGCAACCGAAACCTAAAATATATGCTGAGAGAATACCTAAATCATTAATTCCAAACATGTGTCTTTATATAGTTTACAGGTTTGATAAATCATTTTCGCAAATATAATCCATATTCTGTAGACGAATTACTTCACGTGCATTCTCACGGTTGTTTGTCCGTAGGATTAAGATAGACTTCTCCTTGATTGAGAAACAGTACATATATTCGATATTTAATCCGGCTTGTGTAAACTGGTTTAAAATATGTGCGAAGCTTCCGGCACGCGATTCCGTAACAATAGCCAGTACATCTGTTAGATTTGCACTCACATTCTTAGCTTTTAAAATTGCATATGCTTTTTCCGGATCACTTACAATCATACGCATAATCCCAAATTCAGTAGTATCGGCCACTGTAGCGGCAATAATCCGGATATTTTCTTCGGCAAGTAACGATAGAACTTCGTTTAGCTTCCCTTGTTTATTTTCTAAAAAAATGGATATTTGATGTACTGTCATAATTGTATATATTCAAAAAATTATTTGATGTTTCAGAATTCACGTAAATCTTTTACACGCACGGCTTTTCCTTCCGATACGGGTAGGGAGCCTTTGGCCAAGAGCTTAAGTCGTGGTGTAATCAGTAACTCGTCTTTTAGCTGGCGTGTAATATCTTTGGTTAATCGTTGTAATACCGAGTAATCATCTGTAAACAGATCACTTAATTCTACCTCAATAAGCATCTCATCACTGTTGCGGATGGTTTCCAGAGTGATTAAATAATTGCCACCCAATTCACTGAATTGCATCAATATTTTCTCGATCTGGATAGGGAAGATATTTACTCCCTTCAGGATGATCATATCGTCACTACGGCCTTTAAAACGATCAATCCGGCGATGTGTTCGACCGCAGGGACAATTACCCGGAATAAAACGTGTAAGATCGCGTGTACGGTAGCGGATAAGAGGCATTGCTTCACGTTGGAGAGTGGTCAGTACTAATTCTCCCATTTCTCCGTCAGGGACAGGTTGGAGCGTATTCGGATCAACAATTTCTGCAATCACATAATCTTCCCATATATGCAATCCGTTTTGCTCTTTACATTCGAAAGCAACTCCGGGACCATTCATTTCAGACATTCCGAAGCAATTATATGCTTTTACACCTAATAGCTTTTCAATGCGCGCCCGTTGTTCTTCCGAATGGGGTTCAGCACCGATGCAGATAGTATGCAGTTTCGTATCCTTTTGCGGGTCAAGACCCATCTCATGAAAGACTTCCGCTAATCGTGTAGCATAACTCGGAATAATATGAAGGCAGGTTGTACCAAAATCGGTAATGAATTTGATTTGTCTTTTGGAATTACCTGCTGCTGCCGGAACAGTTAATGCTCCTAACCGTTCTGCTCCATACTGGAAACCTAATCCACCTGTAAACATACCATATCCGGATGTGTTTTGGAAAACATCCGTGTCACGAAGCCCCACCATGAACATACAGCGTGCCACCTGATTAGCCCAGTTATCTAAATCCTGCTGTGAGTGTAACACTACAGTCGGATTTCCGGTGGTGCCACTTGATGAGTGCATTCTTACGCATTTTTGAAGCGGTATTGCCGCCATATCATACGGATAGCTGGCTCTTAAATCTTCTTTTGTTGTAAATGGAAAATTCTGTAAATCTTGTATTGATTGGATGCTTTCAGGTGAAAGTTTGTGTTTATCAAAAACTTTTTTATAAAAAACAGAGTTTGACGCTTGCTCTATTGTTTTTCGAAGTCGTTCTACTTGTAGTTTTTCTAACTCATTACGTGAAATCGTTTCCAGTTTTTCCTGCCAATATAAAGTCATAGTATAGTCATGGATATTTTTATAATGCAAAGATATAATTTTTTTTGTCCGAAAATATATATATGATACATTTCTGCTTTATTTACTTAGCATTTTAAATTTATTTCGTTGTGTATGAAAGAAATTTGTATAATTAAGACTTCCATACACTATCGTTGGTTATTTATGGAAATTCCTGTTTTTTAGCATCTATTCAAATAGAAGTAGAAATTTATACCTACTTTTATGCCAAATTTATAATTAAAACAGACAATACTATGGGGGATTTTGAAACAATCATATTCATATTAATATTCTTTATTGTTGCAATATTGCTGGTTCCTATTATAATTCTAATCAAAGTTAATTCGTTAGGACAACAGTTTCGTGAGTTAACTCAAAAAGTAAATATCCTGTTACAATCAGAAAGGGAACATATTGCTGACCCTAAAATAGAGGTTCGTGAAGAAGTTGTAAAAGAGCGGTTTGCTGTTCCTGAACTACCACCTGTACCGGATAAAAAGTTAAGAAAAGAAGAATATCAGGAAAAAACAGATGTTTTATACCGGGAAGAGGTTGTGCACGATTTAGATACTGAAATCCCCCCTCTTGATACAGATAGCGAGCAGATTCCGGATATCCCTGTTTTTTCTATGCCCCCGGTTCCTGTGTCGTTACATGTTTCACCTGTTATTCCGGAGCCGGAAACTACTTCTGTATTTGAGTCTCAACGAAGAGCGACTCCTCCTCCGGTTCCGGATAAAAATAACCATAAAAGTCTTGTCGAACGAATTTTAGGGGATAACTGGTTAAGTAAAATAGGGATTGTCACTTTAGTATTAGGGATTGCATTCTTTGTTAAATATGCAATTGATCAGGATTGGATCAACGAAGTAGGACGTGTGGGAATCGGATTGCTGACCGGAGCATTGATCATTGGAATCGCCCATAAACTGAAAGCCAAATATCATGTGTTCTCATCGATTTTAGTAGGAGGGGGGATTTCGGTCTTTTATATTACAATCACATTGGCTTTCCGTGAATATGAATTATTCGGACAAACCACTGCTTTTATTTTATTGATTATCACCACGATTTTTTCAGTACTGCTTTCATTATTATATGACCGGAAAGAATTAGCTGTATTTTCATTATTAGGTGGGTTTGCTTCGCCCTTGATGGCGAGTACGGGAACGGGTAATTATATTGTTCTGTTTTCATATATATTTATATTAAACGCAGGTATGCTGATTGTTTCTTTTGTTAAACAATGGCGGGTCATTGGGATGATCAGTTACATCCTTACTCTTTTCTTTTTCTGGACATGGACATTGATATCATATGATGATCAATATGTAAATGGCACAATATTTACATCGTTATTTTTTATTCAATTCTATTTATTGGCTGTTAGTGATCATTTTAAATCCGGGAAGAGAATATCTGCTTACCAGGTGTTTTTGATTTTGTCGAATAATTTGTCTGCTTATCTGGCTTATTTATATATTTTCAATGAACATTGGAATAATTTCAGGGGACTCATTACTATTTTACTTGCAGTAGCGAATGCCTTAGTCTTGATATCTTTGTTCCGTAACAGTCGTATTGACCGGAATCTGGTTTACCTGCTAATCGCAATTGTTATGAGTTTTGTAAGTCTGGCAATCCCAATTCAATTAAAAGGCTATGCAATAACTCTTTTCTGGGCGGCAGAATCTGTCCTATTACTCTGGTTATGGCAGAAATCACGGATAAGGGTATTTTATGTCGGCTTTTTATTGATTGCATTTTTGACATTGGTTTCTTATGTAATGGATATCCACAATAACTACTCAGCTTATAAATTATTTACCCTGGCATCTAACCGTGAGTTCATAACTGGCCTTGCTGTTATTGCAAGTTTTGTAATCAATTTATTACTATTGAAAAAGGACAAGGAATATGTTGCCGGAAACCTTCAGGTTATCAGATTTTTTAAATTATTAATCATTATTTTATCATATATTGTTCCGTTTCTGGAAATGAATTATCAGCTGAAACTACATACGGATCTTAATATTTATCATATTTCAAGTTTCAGGAAAGTTGCTTTAGTTGCGTTTACAACATTTTATATCGCTATTCTGGGCTTTATTTATCAGAAAAAGATCTCATTAAAGAAATATATTTTTGGTTTACTATATTTTGCTGTTTTCCTTTATGCAGCAGGCTATTCATTTGTAATAGCTGATTTCCGATTTGATATATTTAAAGCGTATGAATATACGTATCCGATGAGTTATTTTTCTGTTCATTTACTGTCATTGCCGGCAATAGGCTTTATTATTTATCTTTTGGTCAGGAATATTAAATCATTAGGAATCAGTACACTGCTTAGTTGGATACTGACCGTTTTAGTTGTAATAATTTCGAGTATCGAACTGGATAATTTAGTTGTTTGGTTATTGGGTAACCGCAAAAATTATTATGAGTTATTATATGATGTACATACATTTGGGTATCCTATCTTATGGGGAGTTATAGCCATGATTTTAATGATATGGGGCTTAAACCATAAAGAAGCTATATTGCGAAAAATATCCCTGGTCTTTTTTGTTGTAATTATTGTGAAATTCTATGCTTATGATGTATGGCACATGTCGCAGGCTGGTCGCATCGTTTCATTTGTTTTACTGGGAGTTATATTGTTGCTTGTCTCGTTTTTACAGCAAAAGATACGTACATTGGTAAAAGGAGAAGAGGAGAAAATAATTGACAATTGACAGTGGACAATTGGCAATTAATGCCTTGGAGAAATGGGCTAATTGGTATAAAGAATATTATATTTCAATGCAAATATGAAAAAGTATGTATTAATTATTATATGTTCACTTCTTGTAAATGAGGGATCCGCTCAGAAAGTCTGGGAAGCGGATCTGCCCGTTGTTGAAAAAAGTGATTATTATAATATTGAGCTTAGCCAGGAAATGATAGGGGCCGGGCTGAAATATCTGAAGATATTTGATGGAACGGAGAATGAGGTTCCTTACTTTATTCGTCCAGCAGACCCGATTCAGGAAATTAATAATTTTGAGGCTTTTGAACTAAAAAGTAACTCAACAAAAGATAGTCTGAATATAATTGTCATTGATAATCAGAAGACAGAGAATTTAAATCGTTTTTGTGTGGTTTTGCAAAAAGCAGATGCTCAAAAATATGCCTTTATAAGAGGCTGTAATGATTTGAAGCAGTGGTACATTGTAAAGCAACAAACGGAAGTTTCGCGATTAGGACAATATTCTTCAGAAAATGCGGAAATGTTAATTCTGGATTTTCCACAAGGCGATTATCGTTATTATGAAATAACTTTATGGAGCGATCAAAGTAGTCCTTTGGAAGTCCATAAAGTCGGAAAAATTAAGAACTCCAGTATATATGGCAATTTTGTGAAGATAAATACCGGTAAGTTTTTGCAGGAAAATGATAATATGGAAAAAGCAACCTATTTGCATTATCCGGAGATATATTATACGTATTGTGTAAATAAAGTTGAATTTTTTATTAAAAATAAACCGGACTATTATCGTCAGGCTGTATTATATGATTCGATTTCTTATAACAGAGAGCATTTAATATTGTCGTCCAGGAAAGAGAACCTATTCTATATGGATGATTTCTTTTTTACACCTCAGACGATAATAACTATAGAGAATCAGCAAAACCCTCCGTTGGTGGTTGATTCAATTAATATGTATGGCTTATGTCGTTATGCATGTATCTATCTCGAAGAGGGAAAGAAGTATCATCTATACTTAAATACAGCAGAAGAAGTTTCAAATACATATGATATTGAATATTTTCGGGATGAGATACCGATCGATTTGCCAACTCTTCAATTGATAAATCGGCAGTATTCTATTCCAATTAAAAAGTCTGATATACCAAGAGAGCTATCTTTAATTGAAAAGCCGGTGTTTTTATGGAGTGTAATCCTTATTGTGGGTATATTCTTACTATATTTATGTATCAGGATGATAAATGAAATGAAAAAGCGTCCGTAAATACAATACAAAACAAAAAAAACAGATCAAAGAATAGCTTTGATCTGTTTTTTTTATTATACTGAAAGATGTTTCTTATTTAGCCACTTTCTGTACCCAACCGGAACTACCTTTTACGATGATAATCGGTTCTTGTATATTCAGGTCAACTGAAATTTTGCCTTCGGCTTTTTCTCCTGAATACAATAATGTACCATTCAATGAATAAACATATATCGTTTCAGCTTTAGCCGATTGAATATACAAACGGTTATCAGCAGCGTAAGCATACGCTTTTTCGCTATCAATTATGTCATTGCTTGTTGTGTAATCAGCTTTCAGTTTAAAAGTCATACCTTCTTCTTTAATTTCAGTATTGTCGGTAAACTTAAATTCTGCATTTGTGATATTAACATCCAATAAATCGCCCTTTTTTACATTTTTGTTTACTATATATGCAATGTCCATTATTTTTTGATTTGAAAGTGCACGAAGCATACTTTTCAGTTCTTGTTTCTTGATTTCAACTTTCCATGTGTTATTACTTCCAGGAGTAATAGATAGCGCGGATGATGCAGCAAAAGCCTCAGTTAATTTCGTGTTTTCTGTATCTAATGTAACCCCGGTAGGGAATTTAATGGTAAATGAACCTGTTAAAGTTTCCTTGTCCGGTGCATTTAAATATAGTGGAATACTGCCATTCTTTCCTTGTGCTTCTATTACCGGATCAATTAAAATGACTTTTTTTCTTACATTCACAATACAAGTGTCTTTTTTGCTACTATTATCGGTAGTTACAATAACTAACGTTTTTCCGGCTTTTATAGCTTTAACCTCTCCAGTCGTAGCATTTACAGTTGCTATAGCTGTACTGTTACTTGCCCAGGTTACTTTTCTATTTGTAGCATTGGTAGGTAATATTGCTGCTGCTAAATGGAAAGTATCTCCTTCTATAATGCTTATGCTATCCTTATTTAACTTAACGCTGGCTACAGGGATTACTGCAGCCGTTACTTCTACTATACAAGTATCTTTTATCGTGGCTTTACTTTTACTTGTGACAATAATAGATGTTTTTCCTACAGCAATTGCTTTTACCTTTCCATCAGTTCCAACAGTAGCTATTTTAGGATCTTTGCTTTCCCAGGTTACGCCTTTTTCAGTGGCATTGTTAGGTGTTATGGTGACTTTTAATATCGCACTATCTCCAACAACTAAGACAGTATCTTTTCCAAGGTCAACTTTGGTTACGACAACAGGAGGTACGGTGACGGTGCATGTAGCAGTTTTATCTCCATTTTTAGTTTTTACAGTAATTGTTGCTGTACCGGCTTTTAATGCTTTAATTTTTATGATTGTATCTTGTGTAATAGATGCTATATCTACAGTGGTAGCATCACTAGTAGTAAAAATTACTGCTTTATCTGTTGCATTGGACGGAGTAAAAGATGCAGTTAAAGTTTCTACACTATCAACATTAAGAGTTAAAGTTGCTGCCTTATCGAATTTAATTCCTGATACAGGAACTGCAGTTGTAACAGTTACGACACAAGTTGCTTTTTTTACACCATCTGATGCTGTTGCAGTTATAGTTGCACTTCCTTCGGCTTTAGCCTCTACCATACCATCATCAACAGAGGCAATAGCATCATTACTAGAACTCCATGTAACATCTTGATCAGCTTCTGCAGGTAGTACTTCAGGAGTAAGTTTTTTTGTTAGACCAACAGCTAAAGAAAAGCTTTCTGAATCTAACGTTATACTTGATACAGTTTGTGCTCCTGCACTTATCCCCAAAAATAAAATTGAAACTAATAATAGTATTCCCTTTTTCATAATTTAAATTATTAGATGAATAAATATTTGCATAAAAAGAAATTAATAGTATTATCCTAAAACATTCTTTTATTAACGGGACAAATGTAGTAATAATTTCAAGAGTTAACAGATAAAGGGCGTGATGTAAGCGAATTTTGATGATTTTTTTGCGTTTTTATGCTTAATTAGGTTATAGGAAATAGATTTTTGTAAAAAACAAACCGGTATAAGTTCTACAACTTATACCGGCCCATATAATCAAAGTTAGATTTATTTTATAAAACAATTTTAAATACCTGTACTGCACAATCTTTACCAAGACGCTCCGGAATCTGTATCTTACTGCCTTTAGCCGTTTGGACAGCAACTAACGGCATGCCCGATTCAAGTATGGTACATGATGTAAGTAGGGATAATTCAAATGGAATTTCAATCTCTTCCCTATATTTATTCATAAATATGTAAATGATTCGCTTACCATTTTCCATTTTCTGGGCAAAAAATAATCCATCCTGCGGTTCAATATCTTTAACCGGTTGAGTACCATAGATAGACTCATTGTTGGAAAGCATCCATGCACCGATTTCACGTAAACGACGGGTTGCGGGAACAGGGAAGCTTCCATCGGGTTTAGGACCTACATTCAACAAATAATTTCCTCCTTTTGATGTGTTGTTTGCCAGATAACCGATCATTTGTTGTGAAGGTTTCCAATTATAATCTTTGGCGTGCCATCCCCATGAATGCATCATTGTAGCCGGAGTTTGCCAGGGTTTTTCCAATATTTTATCAGGATATTGGTTATCGTGCATTTCCAGAAAATCGATATTATCTCCCGGGCTAAGATAGGATATTCTTCCGTTAATAAGACATTTCGGACTCAGGCTGCGAACCAAAGCGATCAGTTCATCCCTGCGTTGATCGGTGATATGTGTTTCCCAGTCCCATGTATCAAACCAAAGCAGATCCGGATCGAACATGGTTATTAATTCTTTTACCTGTGGCAGGCTCTTTTTTTGCCAGAACGATTCAAATTCGTTATCAGGAACCTTTGGATACCAGAACGGCATGGCTCCACCGGGATATTCCCAATCCTGCCAATGTGAATAGTAAAAACCATACTTTAACCCGTATTTTTTACAGGCAGTTACCAGTTCGGCAATCATATCTTTTTTATATGGACTGTTCATAATTGTGAAATCCGATACTTTCGAATCCCATAGGGCAAATCCGTCATGGTGTTTAGCTGTGATTACAAAATAACGCATACCCGCGTTTTTTGCTTCCCGTATCCATTCGTCCGCATCAAAATCTTTCGGATTAAAACTATCTGCTAATTTTTTATATTCTTCGCTTGGCACTTCCAGGCGCATTTGTATCCATTCGGCATACCAGCTTTTTCCGTTAGCCAATGTTGTATCCGGTAGAGTCCGGCCGTTATAACTGCCTTCCAGCATAGAATATAATCCGAAATGAATGAACATACCGAATTTTGCATCACGGAACCAGTCCGCTTTTTCTGATGGCAATGAAAGAGATACCTGCTGTGCTTTCACAGGTGTAAGAAAGCTTGCAATGATTAATAGGATCAGTAATTTGTAAGTTTTCATATGATTCATGATATATTTGTTTTCATGTTTGTAAACGGAAAGCGAAAATACAGAATATTTTTCATTTTATAATAACAGTAATGAAAGTAACTGTTAGGTGTTTTTTACCGCGGTGCTTTCCGGTACACATAGATTGTAATAAAAGAGTAAACAATATTGGGTATCCATACAGCAACCATAGGGCTAACCAAACCACTAATGGCAAATGTAGAAGTGATTTTTGTGAAAAGGATGTACGAAAAACTTAACCCTAATCCTATACCAATATTCATACCCATTCCTCCTTTAATTTTGCGCGAGGAGAGTGAAACACCAATAAGGGTAAGTATAAAAAAGGAAGCAATATTTGCGAACCGCATATGATATTCGATTTCAAATAGTTGTATGTTTGCCATACCCCTCTTTTTCTGGCGATCGATATGTGCCCTTAATTCGGGGGTAGTCATTGTTTCGCTATCGTTAACAGCAATCAGAAAATCGGATGGTGTAAATGCGAGTGTCGTGTCTTTACGCGTCCCAGTGCTGATATGTTCGCGCATACCATCAAAGTCACGGATCATATAATCAATAATGGTCCATTGGTGCAGCGAATCGTATTTTATTGATTGTGCCGTCAGTCGTGAAACCAGTTTTTTGTCTTCGAAATGATCTAATGAGAAACGGTATCCCATTGACGAAGGAGCATTGTAGCTATCAAAGTAGGCGAATACACCAGGTTCTACTTCTAATTGTATATTTCTTGCATATTCAACTTTTTTGTTTTTGATATAGGTATTCTGGAATTCAATACGTGTGACATTGGCCGGTGGAATGATATATGCACTTAACATGAAACTTGCCAGTGCGATAATCGTAGCGGATATTAAATAAGGCACAACGAACCGGTTAAAACTGATCCCGCTGGAAAGCATTGCGATCACTTCCGATTGATCTGCTATTTTGGACGTGAAAAGGATAACCGTTATAAAAGTGAATAAAGGACTGAATAAATTAATGAAATAAGGAATAAAATTCAGGTAGTAATCGAATATAATTTCAGGAACGGTTACTTCCGGCTTCATGAAATGATCCAGTTTTTCATTGAAGTCGAACACGACCGTTATAGCAATCATCATCGTTATGGCAAATACAAACGTACCAAGGAATTTTTTTATGATATACCAGTCGATTCTTTTCAGCCAGAAGTCTTTTAATCTCATAAACGATTTGCTAATTGATTAACCATACCTTTTTTCCATGTAGTGAAATCACCTTCAATAATATGTTTGCGTGCTTCTTTAACCAACCATAGATAAAAAGCCAGATTATGGATGGAAGCAATCTGAAGCCCCAGTATTTCATCTGCTTTAAACAGATGATGCAGATAGGCGCGACTATAGTGTGTATCCACAAACGAATTCGCATCCGCATCGATCGGAGAAAAATCATCCGCCCACTTTTTATTTCGCATATTCATGGTTCCAAAACGAGTAAAAAGCTGCCCGTTTCTGCCGTTACGCGTCGGCATAATACAATCAAACATATCGACACCCCGTTCAATAGCTTCCAATAGATTGACCGGTGTTCCTACCCCCATCAGATAGCGGGGTTTATCCCGGGGAAGTACCTGATTGACTACTTCAATCATCTCATACATCTTTTCGGTAGGTTCGCCTACAGCCAATCCTCCGATGGCATTACCATCAGCTTCTTTACTTGCTATATATTCGGCTGAACGTATACGGAGTTCAGGATACACACATCCCTGAACAATCGGAAAAAGCGACTGGCTATATCCGTATTTAGGTTCGGTTTCATTGAAACGGCTTATGCAACGATCCAACCATAATTCAGTCAGATCCAATGACTTTTTTGCATAATTATAATCAGCATCTCCCGGACAGCATTCATCGAAGGCCATAATAATATCCGCCCCGATGGTTCGTTGAATATCCATTACTTTCTCAGGAGTGAAAAAATGCTTGCTACCATCAATATGAGAACGAAATTCAGCGCCTTCATTTGATAATTTCCGGTTTTCAGCTAAAGAAAATACCTGAAAGCCTCCACTGTCGGTTAGGATCGGATGGTTCCAACTGTTAAATTTATGTAATCCCCCAGCTTTCTCAAGAATTTCAAGTCCCGGACGCAGGTAAAGGTGGTATGTATTGCCTAAAATAATCTCTGCCCGGATGTCTTCTTTCAACTCGGGCATATGTACAGCTTTTACGGTTCCCTGCGTACCGACAGGCATAAATATCGGCGTTTCAATGGTGCCATGATCGGTTGTTATCAGTCCGGCTCTTGCCTGCGATTGATTATCCGTATGTTGTATTTTAAAATCCACTATGTTAAATTTATCGCAAAGATAATGCAAGCCGGGGGGAGTACAAAATAAGCTTGCTTATTTTTAATGCCGAGGCGTAGCTTATCTTCTAAAAAGATTATATAAATCGAAAGCAGTACAAAATGAAAAGTTTACTTTTTATTTTGTACTGCTGAGACGCCGCCTGTTTTCGCTTTTTGGGTAAAGATAGCATAAATTTAAAATCCGAAGCCATCAATATCTACGTCCAGGGCTTCTTCCTCTTCCGGCTTTTGAGCCTTCAGATGTGTCTCGTTAGCGTTGATAATGATGGCACGTACCGGACGTACCGGGCATATTGATTCGCATCCTCCGCAACCGACACATAATTCCGGTTCCACTTTAGGTATGGTTAAGGTGCCTTCGTAAGGAATCATATGTACGGCTTGTGTCGGGCAATGTTCCGAACAGGCTCCACAATCCGTATTTTCTGTTTTTACAATACAAAGATCGATATCGAATACGGCAATACCAACCTGTGTTGTCTTTTTTTCTTCTACCGTAAGAGGTTTAATAGCTCCGGTAGGGCAAATTTCGGAACAAACTGTACATTCAAAATTACAATAGCTGTCTTCATATGACATAAAGGGTTTCAGCAGATAACCAAAACCATATGATAGTCCGGCAGGTTTTAATATATGACTGGGACATTGTGTGACACATAAATGACAAGCAGTACATTTATCTTTGAAACGTTCTAAATTTATGGATCCGGGAGGAGTGACCGGCAGTTTACTTTTTCCTTTATTTTCCTGTAGGGCGTTTGAGTTTGCACCGATTAGTGTGAGCGGTAATGCAGCTGCAATACCTGTACTGGTAGCAATAAAAGCACGACGGGTAGCTTGCACCGGAACAGTTTCTTCTTTTTGGGATTCTTTACTTTTCTTAAACGAAGGTTTGAAAGTATATAGTATAGAATCTTTATTACAGGAGGATACACAGTTAAAACAATCGACACAACGCGACATATCGACAGTCATATCTTTTACATTAATAGCTTCAGCTTTGCATGTACGTTCACAGGCTTTACATTGAATACAGGATTCTTTCTTTATGTCAATCCGGAAAATCGAATAACGTGAGAACAAACTTAGCAGCGCTCCTACCGGGCATAGTGTATTACAAAATAGTCTTCCACGGAATATAACCATCAATATAAAGACAAGTAATGCAATACCGGCCACTATCAGGGATGTCGTTGTGAATGTATTATTAGCCACATGATATAGCGAATAATTGCCGGATTTCATTAAAATATCAGCCAGAATGTTATTACCCCATACCACTACCGGTCTGAATAAGTTGGCTGTAATTCGTCCGAAATTGCTGTAAGGATCAAGATACTGACATAATTCTATTATTCCGAAAACTCCCAGCCCTACCGTTGCTACTAATATAATGTATCGCAGCCAATTTAAAGGTTTATGATATTTAAACCGGCGTACTCCTTTATTTTTCTTTTTCCGGAAACTGTATATACGGTTAATAATATCTTGCAAAGTACCGGCCGGACAAATTACCGAACAATAAAAGCGCCCGAACAAAAAAGTTAATAACAACAGTATTCCTGTAAATATAAACATCCCGCTTAAAATAGCCGGAATGATTTGTATCTGGGCAAGTCGATGAACTTTGTCCGGTAATTTATCAGCAAAGTCTAAAAAAAAGAGTAGGAGTGGGGTAAAAAAAAGTATTGCGAGAATAACCCGCAATACTTTTAATGGGTTTATTTGTTTCACAATTTAATTCTTTTAATTTCAAGTTTATCCAGATCAGTAGTGCCTAATTTTAGAGCCTGGCCTTTACCTATATGCCCTACTGCATCCATATCCAGTTTCTTAACCTGGTTGAAAAAGCTTAAAGCTGCCGTATCGACTGCAACAATATCTTTCGATGCAATCAGTGATTTTACGGTAGCCACATCAGCAGCGCTTTTCCCCTGCGGACCATTTTGATGCATGATGCGGTACGCATCCACAATATTTAATACCGGCTTTTTATTCCAGGTACATATATCGGCAATACATTGCTGTAAATCGTTTTGATGGAAAAAGCGGCGGTCCCATACGATACCCATATAATTTTTCATGGCAGAGGACAATTTAGCTCCTCCGTGATTCTTTAAAATGGGTACATTAAACCACACATCTGCTTCATCCAATACTTCATGAATTTTGGCTTTCTTTAACGCCACACCTGAAGGCAGGGATATTTCTTTTTTATAATAACGTTCGTCATTACCCGGCACTATCACTCCTCCCGCAGCTTTTACTGCTGCTTCGATACCACTGGATGTATAACATTTTTGCCAGTTATCGCAGGTATGATCAAAAACGGTAACTTTTTGAGCGCCGGCCGACAGGCATTTTTTTATCAGGGCGCTAATCAGTTTCGGGTTGGTATTTCCTGCTAATTCCGGTGAGCGATCCCATCCGATATTAGGCTTAATAACTACCTTTTGTCCTTTCTTAACGAAATTACCTATTCCACCTAAGGCCTCTAATGCTTTATCAAGCATTACTTCCGGTTCACCTCCCATTACAGCCACTAAATCCGGTGTCTTTTCAACATGGATAGTGTTGGATGTTAATGCTGCTTCTAATCCTTCAAAATTCAATGATAGGGCTGCTCCGGCAATTGCGCCACTTTTTATAAAATCACGACGTTTCATTCGTTGATATCTGTTTTATGATTAATAACTCCTTTTTGCAAAGATAAATATTAGTTTCTTATGACCTTGAAATATGTCTTGAAAAAAGCGTTAAAGGGAAAAAGCCGGGCTTTATAACGAATTGCAAATGGCAAAAACGAAAAAAATGGCTATAATTTAGAAAATAAAGTTTGCCGTTTGAGAGAGACAACCTCCACAAAACTATTCTCGTTGAAGAAAATGCAACACTTTATCGAATGGCAGATAAAGTGTTGTATTTATCATAGCGTTTATCTAGCTTCTGATAAGATTCGTATCTCGTTCTGGATAAGGTATTTATATGCCCATTGTAGGCTCTTTGCTTGTACTTTGAGTAGTAAAAACTCCAGCGCAATGACGATACGGGCTTTTGAGGCATTCGACCCCAACCGTTTTACTACCTAAAACATTGGGTCGGTCGAATCATTAAAAATATTTTTTTTACAATCAAGGCGCTTGCTTAGTCATTTGTAGGTATTTTTTTGTGTAAAACCCCCTATAAATAGGTATTGTCCGCTGACCGCATTTTATGGACTTTTGTGTCGGCAAACTCTATCTATAAATATTACAATTAAATATGCTGAAAATTAAAATATTACTCATTAATATTATGATATTGGGTGTATTACCTGCATTTTCACAGGTTAAAGTGGATATTTCAGGGAAAATTACATCTACGGATGGTGAAATTATAAATTTCGCATCCGTTTTTTTTAAAGGAACGAATTACGGTAGCGCAACAGATGCTGACGGAGGATATGAATTAAGTGCACCAGCTGGGGAATACGTATTAACCGTATCGGCTATCGGTTATGAAACATATGAAAAAAAGATAACGTTAACGGCTGAAAATAATCAACATCTTAACATTATAATTATTCCGAAGGAAGAGCAATTGGATGAAGTTGTTGTTATTTCCAATGGGATAGGCCGGTTAAAACGTTCGGCGTTTAATGTTGTTGCAATCGATGCCAAATCTTTACAAAACTCTACACAAAACCTAAGTGAAGCGCTGGCACAGGCGCCGGGAATGAAACTTCGTGAATCAGGAGGTGTAGGTTCTGATATGCAATTGATGATGGATGGATTTAGTGGTAAACATATTAAGATATTCATTGATGGGGTGCCACAGGAAGGTGTCGGTAATTCATTTAGTTTAAATAATATCCCGGTTAATTATGCGGAACGCATTGAAGTCTATAAAGGTGTGGTTCCTGTCGGTTTCGGAACAGATGCTATCGGTGGGGTAATCAATATTATTACCAAGAAGAATCAGAATAAATGGTTTCTGGATGCGTCATATTCGTATGGCTCATTCAATACCCATAAATCGTATGTCAATTTCGGACAAACATTCAAAAGTGGTCTTACTTACGAAATCAATGCTTTCCAGAATTATTCGGATAATGACTATGATGTGGAAACTTCGGTAAAAGATTTCGAGACAGGAGCTATCAATAAGAAGAAGATAGAACGTGTAAAACGTTTCCACGACAACTATCATAATGAGGCGATTTCTGCTAAAGCAGGCATTACAGACAAGATATGGGCAGACCGTTTAATGTTTGGATTCACTTACTCACGTATGTATAAAGAGATACAAACCGGTGTACGTCAGGAGGTTGTTTTCGGAGGGAAGTATCGCAAGGGACATTCTGTAATGCCGTCGTTGGAGTATCGCAAAAAAGATCTGGTTGTTAAAGGGTTGGATGTCGTATTGACTGCCAATTATAATGAAAATATAAGCTATAATGTGGATACATCATCTTATGAGTTTAACTGGCGCGGTGAAAAAAGACTGATGAGCTCGCCGGGCGAACAGTCTTATCAACATACCCGTTCAGATAATAATAACTGGAATGGAACTTTCACGGCCAATTATCGCCTTAACAAGGCGCATGTGTTTACATTTAATCATGTGCTGAATAATTTCAAACGTTCTAACAGATCAGTTTTGAATAAAAATTCGGGCTCGGATGCGATCCCGAAAGAAACCCGTAAGAATATCAGCGGACTTTCTTACCGTCTGATGCCTTCGGAGCATTGGAATGCATCTGTATTCGGGAAATACTATGACCAATATGTAGCAGGTCCAATTGCTACTTCTTCTGCTCAGGATGAGTATACACGTATAAGCAATTCCATTCATGCAATGGGATATGGAGCGGCTGGAACCTATTTTATTCTAAAGAGTTTGCAAACGAAATTGTCTTATGAAAAAGCTTACCGTTTGCCTACTAACGATGAAATGTTTGGTGACGAAGATCTTGAAACAGGAGATTTATCTATCAAGCCTGAAAACAGCGATAATCTGAATCTCAATTTAAGTTATAACGAAACCTTCGGAAAGCATTTTGTATATGTAGAGGGAGGGTTGATCTATCGTAGTGCAAAAGACTATATTCAGCGTAAAATCACCTCTCTGAGTGGTGGGAAATACGGAGCGGCTTACTCAAATCATGGTCGTGTATTGACTAAAGGCTATACTCTCTCTGTCCGTTATGGTTTTACAAAATGGATCAGTGTAGGTGGAAACTTTACAGAAATGAACGTACGCGACAATGTGAAAACTATTAACGGTACAGATCAGACCAGCCTGACATACGATGCGCGCATGCCCAATCTGCCTTATCGGTTTGCTAACTCGGATGTGACTTTCAATTGGCATAATCTGGGAATGAAAGGAAATGTACTGACGGTTATTTACGACAATTTATATATGCATAGTTTTCCACTCTATTCCGAGGCTGTGGGTAGTGATTCGGAATTTACGGTTCCAACACAATTTTCGCATAACCTGACTTTTTCATACAGCATCAAAAACGGACGTTATAATTTATCGTTCGAATGCAGGAATTTCACCGATGAAAAACTGTATGATAACTTCAGTTTACAAAAGGCCGGTCGGGCTTTCTACGGAAAGGTTAGAGTTTACTTCGGTAATTAATATAAATCAGTTCTATATTTTTATTTATCAACAATTAATTTCAAACATAATAAATTAATCAAACAACATGAAGAAAAATTATTTTATGAAAATGCTGACTGCAGCGATGCTGGCAGGATGCATATTTACATCTTGTAGTAGTGATGATGATCCGGACAACGATAATGGAAATGGTGATGATGATACTAAAACTATATCCGGCTATGTTATTGCTGCCTCGGTAGATGACGCTAATTACCTGCTGACTGCCGAATCGCTGAGCGAAGGTTCTGTTACTACAGTAAATAATGGTCTGACAACGGAAGATGTAACACAATGGATTTATTTTAATAATAAATATTTGTATCGTTTGGTTTATAATCAGGGAAATGCGGGTGTTACTTCTTCATATATTCTGAATGCGAGCGGTAAAGTTGAAGAACGTGATTACACATATGAAGTTAAGCGCTTTACTTCCTACGGTACATATAAAGATTATATCATTACATCTTCTACAGGCAGTTTGGCTGAAACATATGCCGATGAAAACGGTTACCTGCCCAAAGGTTTCCTGTTTTCTTACCTGGATGTGCCGAATGAAACATATAAAACAAATACCGACGCTATCCTGTCTGAAAATTACCTGGGAAACGGAGAATATGTTACATTGGCCGGTATACTACAGGTAGGTAGTAAAATTTATTCGGCTCCTGTTCCGATGGGGTTGAGCCAATATGGTGCAGCGGCAAATAATGGCGAGTATGTTATCTATCCGGAATTAGTAAAAACAGAATCGGGAGGTAGCAACAGTAGTTCTTATCTAAAAGGTGAATTGCAATGGACTCAGTATCCGAACGAAGCATGGGTTGCTATTTACACGGATCAAAATTTTACGAATCCTAAACTGATTAAAACAGATAAAATCAGTTATGCCTGCGGACGTATGAAATCGCAGTATTACCAGACGATCTGGGCTGCTGATAATGGCGATGTTTATGTGTTCTCACCAAGTTTTGCAAAAACGATGAGCGCTGATGTGCAGAAAACAACTTTACCTGCCGGAGTGGTTCGTATCAAATCGGGTGCGGAAACTTTTGATACTGATTATTACTGTAACCTTGAAGAACAAACCGGTGGTAAATCATTCCTGCGTTGCTGGCATATTGCCGAAGATTATTTCCTGTTGCTGATGTATGACAGACCTTTAACAGAATCCGGATATGTTGCAACAGAATTGGCTGTTTATAAAGGTGAGGACAAGAAACTTACTTATGTAACAGGTATACCATCGGCAGATGTTGTTTCCGGATTCGGAAATACACCGTATACTGAAGACGGTATTGCTTATCTTCCGATAACAACTACTGATAGTAATGTTCCTGCAATCTACGTGATTAATCCGAAAACGGCAGTTGCAACGAAAGGTCTTACTGTTGCGGCAGAAGCGATTAGTGGTGTAGGAAAATTGACTTATCAGGAATAGTTGTCTGACTCAGAAATTGAGATTCTGCATAGATATGACTGAAATCATATTTCTTTGATATTCCTCCTGCTTCCGTAAGTATTGCGGAACAGGAGGATTTTTATGTGATAAATAGCAGAATTATCTATAACTTAATTATAAAAAGCAAACAGATGGTTAAATTATTAATTGATTTGTTGGGGTTTCTGAGGACATGTGCTCCGTTGCTCACCTCCCTGATTATTCTTACTATGGTAACTATATATCACTTTAAAGTAAATCCTGACCAACTAACCAAATAATCGGTCAGGATTTTTGATTAGTTTCCTATACCTAATAATTTAGGTAGATAATCTAATGCCAATGGATCACGTTCTTTAAAATAAGCTTGTGCATTATCTGGTATCCATCTTTCATTCATATATCTTATAAAAACTGGTAATGCATCTATATGATACATATTAGCATCAACCTCACGTCCATCAGGGAATGTATGTTTATAAGTTTTATGTTTATCAAAAAATTCTGAATTATGATCTCTAAGATATTTTGCAAATCCTCTCCCAACAGAAATATCAGGCATTAATTGTTTACCTGCAATACTTTTATCCGGAATCTGATATCCTACTTTTTCAAGTTGTATGTAAAGTCTTACAAACATTTCACTTATTACAGAAAAATGATCTTTTGGTAATTTATGATAATTGTCTTTATATCTTTCAATGAAGTTAGGTAATGTAGTTCTATCAATCTTGCCATAATAACCTTTTGTTCTTATTGAAGGAACAACTTCATCAAAAAGCCATTTTTCAAATATTTCAGCAGATGGTAATTTTGATCTAATAATAAGACGATATACATCACCTTCAGGGATAAAACCAACTTCCATTTCTTTATTTGGATTTTGAGGATGGGGTATACTGCATTTTACCGTATACCTACAATGCAGGTTTATGGCATCATTTGGACGAGAATAGCCAAGCATTTTGGCTACATCAGAAGCACAAAATAATATCTTACCATCATCTTGTTCAATAGTTTTTATTTCATTGAACATTTGCTCTTCTTCACTTTGATATTTGAATATTTGTAATTGCATATAAGTAAAATTTTTTGATTCACACAAAGGTAAACAAAATGCAACAAAATATTTTAAAAAATACAAAATACCGGTTGTTAAAATAAATTATAGACCGGTATTTTGATTATTATTACATCTAACTAAATGCTACAAAAACATTTTCTAAATCTGTTATGTAATAAAATTGATATATCATATCTGATCTATCTCGTTTACCCCATATTGCAACAATAGCAATCTTATTTCCTTTTTCATCTTCACATGTATACCTTTCTTCAAAAAGACCTTTACTTGTTACTTCTAATTTAAATAATCTTTCATTTGAAAGAGGTTTCAATTGAGAATTAAATTGAACAACAGAAGCTTCTTTCTCATTTTCTTCAATAGCAACTAAAAAAACTCCATTTCTATTATAACCTTTATCCGGTAAATACATATGAGTGAACCATGCTTTTGAAAAACTACCATTTGATTCATAATGGCACATAGGAAAGACATTTTCTAACGATGCAAACATTACAATTAAAACAATCACTAATTTTTTCATCTTTTCTTTATTTTGTCCTCTTAGTAGCCGTACAGAGGAATTTTATAAACAAAAGAAGTGGGCCACCCATCCGCACATTCGTTAGGCTCGCCAGAGACCATTGCACACGCAGACAAACAACCCACTATACGGTATAGTGATTGCTTGCGCCTTGTGTGCATTATTTTTTGAACTGGCGATTCAACGAATGCAAGGCACTTCTCGAATTTTATTTTTGTCCTATAGAACTATTGCAAATATAGTGAAATTATTTAATCACTTTTGTCTTTATTTTCATCTTCTTTTCCCGGCTCTTTATCACATTCAGGATCAACTTCTATACTTTTCATAATATCAACCCCATCAGTCATTAAAAATGACATAAAATCTTCAAATTCTTCTCCGGTATTTTTTGTTTCTTTTTTCTTATTCATGCCGTTAATACCTTATAGTTCATTTTATAGTCAATATTGCAAAGTAACAAATTAAATCGGTTATGTTCACTCATTTTTCTTGTATTATATCTGAAGACAAATTCATTTACGTATCGTTGAAGATATTTAGGACTTATATAATGATAGATACCAATATATCCTCTTTTTATCAGGGTCCAGAAACCTTCTATTGCATTTGTGCAGATATTTCCGATTCCATATATTCCTTTGCTATGATCTACATTATAATGTTCGTATAATTTATTGACGATATTATAACCATGCCATTCATCAGTATAAAGAATAGCATTTCGATCAACATGTTCCAGTATTTTAGGAGTTAATTCATTTTGAGATGTATCTTTTACGACTCTGGCTATCACATTACCTTTTCTTTGTAACATGCCTAATACCGGGGTTTTATCTTTAAATGATCTTCCTTGTGATTGCTTTACTTTTTTGTCTTTATGTCGGTTTTTATTCTTACCACCAACAAATGTTTCATCAGCTTCTACTTCTTCTTTTAATACTCCTTTATTCATACAGATTAAATAGACCCGGATACGTTGTAACATAAACCAAGCTGTTTTTTGAGTAACTTTTATATCTCTCGCCAGTTGAGTAGAAGGTATGCCTTTTTTGTTTGATATTAATAACCATATTGCCATAAACCACTTTCTCAAAGAGATTTTAGTGTTCTCAAATATTGTTTTTGTTTTCACGTTAAAAATCTTCCCGGTATTCTTACATATGTATCTATTTTTGCTGAACACATAAACTTTTGATTTCGGATCAAATGGTGATACAACCCCATTTTTCCAACGTAAATTTTCCAAATATTTGATACAAATTTCCTCTGTATTAAACGTTTCCATAAGTTCTAATAATGAATTGAATTTTATTATATCTATCATATCTCAACCCTTTCTTTTCTTTGATTATCATAAATATAGTTAAAATATGAGTAAAATGAAAGTTTACTGTCCTGAAAATTATATATTTGACATATTAAATGTGTTTATTAATAACATTAAAATCGAACTACCTATGAAAAATTCAAAATGTCCTAAATGTGAAAATCCTAATTTTGAAATAAGAGAAATAAAAATATTGCATTCAGGAGAAAATCACCCAATATACTTTATTTAATGCACTGAATGTGAGGCGGTTATTGGGACTATTCCTCGCTATGCTCCTTATGCGGAAGTACATCTTCCGAATCTACAAATACAATCGGAATTGCAGGAGATCCTGTGTCAATTAAAGGAATTGGTGGTTTGCCTGAATCAATCAAAGGAATAGGTGGCTTACCACTGTCAACTAATGGGATTCCGGGTTTACCTGTATCAATAATATAAATTGGCTCTACTTCTGAAGAATTACTATTAGGAGTAATATTTTGTTTACTTCTTGTATTTATTTTATTGTCCATAATTTTGTTGTTGTTTAAAGTGGTATATAGTTACCCTTACTATATTGTGTATTTTATTATCCAAATCGATAAAAAAATATTCAAAGGTATATTATAGCATATTGGCGATACCGTTTGTGTTGGTTGCGCTACCTTTCATCGCCCGGATATTTGGGATTGAAATGGCCGGATTTGTCAGGATTCCATTTCTTGGAGAAATTATAAGAGATTATATACATATGGGTACATTCGGGCATCCTTTACTGATTATTATTATGTATATGGGAGCGCTCGATCCTAAAATGCCGGCAGTAAACAGGCTCATGTCCATACGAAAAGAACTGTCGATCATTTGTGGTTTCCCGGTTCTTACGCATTCGCTGATTCGTGTTGTTAACAATTTTCCTAATGCGCTCAAATTTTTCACCAATAATGAAGAATATCTCGCCAACACAAAAGTTGTAAGCGAACTAGGTGCAGGAATAAGTAGTTTTAGTTATGTTTTTGGTATTCTGATGGTGATTCTCTTCATACCTCTTTGGGTTACTTCATTCGGTGCTGTACGCAGACGGATGGGACAAAAGAAATGGAAAAAGCTGCAAAGATGGTCATATGTCTTGTATGCAACTTTATTTATTCATGCTATGTGTATACAGATAGGCGGTATGTTGAATCCAAGAGGTGGTGGACATACATCAAAGCCAGCCACGGAAACTACAGCTGCTGTAGGACAAGGGCATGGAGATGCAGCAAAACCAATGGAGGTCGGTGAGCGGAGAGATGCAGAAGTCAGTCAGGAAAGAGGCGACAAACGCGATAGTGAAGTTGCAGGATCAACCGGAGATGGATGTGGTGAACAGGGTGAAACATCCGGTTCAGGTGAGCGACGAGGCAGACGTGGTGGTGAGAATGCAGAGACAGATAAACGCGAAGGACTGGATGACGCCGGAAAAGCGGGACCGGAACGAAACAGGCTGAGTAGCGAGGGTGAGTCTGCAAGACCGGAGAGAGGAGAACAGAAAGGGCAAAACGAAGTTGCAGGTTCGGAAAGAGGAGATCAAAGTCAGCAAACTGCAAGACCGGCAGGTGGCGGACGTGCACCAAGCAAAGGTTTTGCGGATATTGAAGTCAGTGCTCAGACAAAACGATATATTCATCTTATATCTCTTATCCTGATCTATGGTTCATATTTATTCCTAAGATTAAGAAAAGCAAAGAAAGACGCACAGAAGAAAGCTGCATTGGGCGGCAATTCTAATCGTATTTGAAAATGTATTTTTCTCTGAAAATTACCCCGTTTTGATAAGTTTAAAACGGGGTAATTTAGAATATTATCAATTAGTTTGTAAGATGAAAGCATATTATTTAATTGCCCTATTGTTTATATTAAAACCCGGTTACTCTTTTTCCCAGGAGGATATTTGTATCGGCAAAAAATACAAGATGTTTTCCGGGTATCTTCAGGAAGAAAGAGAATATCAGGTATTTCTTCCTGCTTCGTACCAAAAAAACGGAGATTCCCAGAAGAAGTATCCTGTTATTTATCTGACGGATAGTGAATCTTTTTTTCATAGTCTAACAGCCATACATACAACTTTTTCCCGTGGCCGGATGGCGCTGATGCCTGAATGGTATAATCGTTGGTATAATAAGTACAGACAGAACACGCGATCTGACCCCGACAAAGTCGGCATATCGCCGTGATGGAACAAGGCATGATGAAGATAATGAAGAAGGAGGCGGAAGCGATATCTTTTTTAATTTTATGATTAAAGAACTTCGTAGTATTATTGATATAAACTACCGGACTAATGGAGAAAATATACTATTTGGCCATTCTTTCGGAGGTTTATTTGCGTTAAATACATTTCTGCATTATACTGAAGCATTTGATGTATATATTGCGATTGATCCGAGTTTGTGGTGGGACAATGCAAAACTGGCGAAGGACGCGGCGAGCCTGATACAGACCGGACAATTCCAAGATAAAACATTGTATATCGGAGTGGCTGGTATGATGCGGCCGGATCGCCAATATATACATATGGATGTGATGAAGCAGTTTCTGGAAAATACACTACCGAATGGCCGGAAGCTAACTTATTATTCGAAAATATTCCCTGATGAGAATCATGGAAGTATTCCGGTTCCAGGGATGATAGATGCATTCCGGAAAATATATGGAAAGAATAAGTGAACTATTCTTTCCGGAAACAGGTTATATATTCATATTTTAAAATATATATTATGAAGATATTAGCCTTATCCATAAGCCTGCTATTTTGTACATTTGTTTGTAATGCGCAATTTGTCCTTACACCCGACGGACTTGTTTCGGCTAATGATGCGAGTAAATACTACGTTGTCTACGAATTTAAAGGCCTTATGCAGAATTACCTGTATAGCCGTATCCTGCCATTTGCAAAGGAACATTTTATCCATCCGGAAGATTATATCACAGAAAGAGAACCGGAGCAAGTGATCGTAGGAGGAATAGGTATCAATAAAATCGGTACGGGTGCAATAAAAGGCGATATCGTATTTACACTTTCCATTCGGATGGAAGATGGCAAACTTGGTTATGAAGTAGAAGAACTGAGTTTTTCCAATGCCGTACTTGTGGAGTCCGAAGATAGTAGGAAGGATTATATCTTTGATAAAGAGGGTAGGGTTCACAACAAGGACCTGAAAGACCAGGTAGAGGGGTATTTCAACTTTATCGTTAACGAGACTAATTCTTATATAAAAAATACTGCAAATGTAGATTGGCTGTAAATACTCTCACTTCTTTGGCCTGGCATATAGGTAAATTACAGTGAATAATATAATAGGCATAGTCCTCCAAATCTTAGCCTACATCTCAAGGCCTAATGTTTTATTCTTTTTAAAACAATAGACAGAATCACTATTAAAGCAAGGAAAAAAGGATAGTAAAGATAAGGGATAATCTCAACCGGATTAATAGCAGCCAGTCCTGCTGCTATTAATAATTGAGCTCCATAAGGCAACATACTTTGTATAGAGCAGGATACCGTATCTATCAAACTCGCAACTCGCTTCGGGTTAAGTTTGAATTTATCACCGATTTGCTTAGCTATAGGACCGGTGATTATAAGTGCAATCGTATTATTTGCCGTGCAGATATCGGTAAATGCCACAAGGCCTGCAATAGCTCCTTCCGCCTGTTTTTGGGAATGAATATTATTGGTAAGCTTCATGATTAACCAACTAACTCCACCATTGAAACGTATAACCTCGAACATACCTCCGGCCATCAACGATACAATTATAAGTTCACCCATATCGGTTACAATACCACTACTTATAGCAGAGCACCACTCCCATACGGAGAAGCTGCTGGTTGCTAATCCGATTATACCTGATAACACAATGCCGATACTCAGGACGGTTATCACATTCATTCCGCATAATGCAGTAATCAAAACAGCCAGATAAGGGATAACCTTTACCCATTCAATACTTACTATCTCTTCACGGCTTTGCGGATTTATAAAACCCTGAATAATATAAATTGTCAGAACAATAATGGCAACCGGCATTACAAGTTTAAAGTTTGCTCTGAATTTATCCTTCATTTCAACTTCCTGGGTCCGTGTAGCGACGATCGTTGTATCTGAAATAAATGAAAGATTATCGCCGAACATAGACCCGCCAACGATGACGCCTACCAACATAGGCAGTTCGAGACCAGTCTTTGCAGATATATCTACTGCTATAGGAGTAAGCGCAGCGATTGTACCACAGGATGTCCCCATTGAAATGGAAACAAAACATGCAGCAATGAATATACTTGCCACGACTATTTTTTCGGGAAGTAGGTAAAGAATCATGTCTACCGTAGCATCAACAGCCCCCATCGCACGTGCCGTACCTGAGAAAGCGCCGGCAAGTATGAATATTAAAACCATAAGCATGATCGTATTGTTGGCAGAACCACGGCAGAATATTTCTATGCGTTGCATCATGTTTCTTCCCTTGGATGACATGATGGCTACTGCTGAAGCCGCAAGGAAAGCCACAGAAATAGGCATGTTTCTTAAATCTCCGGTAAAAATATAAGTCAGAATATAAAGCAAAAAGAATACACCCAAAGGGAGTAATGCTTTACCTGATGGGCGTGGACCTATATCATTATTATAATTCATGCTATACTTACTGTTTTAAATCTTGCTTATATTTGTTTTAAGGGTGCAAAGATAATTCATAAAGTTGGGAAGAACCACTATATTTGTACTAAACACGATTTACATGAATTTGAAAAAGCGGACTAAACATCAGGATAGCAGCAATATCGTTTTCTACTCTATTTATTGTGAAGAGTTGGATTTGAAATTTGAATGTGTTGTTGGGAATAATGTACTCCATAAATTTCCTTTACATATTCATGATTCATTATGTATTGGTTTGATTACAAAAGGACAACGAGACCTTATTTTATCAGAACATTCCAAAATTATAAACCCAAATGAAATATTTGTTATAAATCGACTTCAACCTCATGCAATTAACCAGGTAGCTCCGCATAGTTATATTGTGATTACGATCAAAGGAGAAAAATTGGGTGGTCTGGTCTTTGAAAATGTAATAAAGTCAGGTATATCTGTAGATTTATTTATTCAATTATTCAATGTAATAGTAGAGAACAAGACTAATAAACTTCCCGGGAAATGGAACAGTTTATATGCATATCTGGTGGATACAGCCCAGGTATTACCGGAAGATGTATCCTTTTATGGAAAATATATCAGGAATTCAATTGAATATATCCATACAAATTATCGATTGCAAATATCAGTAGGTGATATGGCAAAGCAAGATTGTATGAGCACTTTCCATTTTTGCCGGTTATTTAAACAATTGACAGGTATATCACCCCATAACTATCTTAAACAATGTCGGTTGAGCTATTCCTACAGGTGTCTCCGGGAAAATCTCCCGGTTTTTGACACCGCTATTAAAACGGGATTTTATGACAGTAGTCATTTCATAAGAACATTTCAGACATATATGGCTGTATCTCCCAAAGAGTATCAGGATACAATAACAAAACAATAGCAAGAATTTACAATCGACAGAAGAAGAAGCTCTATACTTTTGCATACAGAATTAGTAATTGAAAAAAACAAAGACGTATGAAACGAAGTTCCATGCAACCTTCATGTAAAAATAAATAATCGTATGAAAAAGTTAACATTCCTCTTATTATCTATTCTTATATCATCTTATAGTTTAGTTAAGTCACAAAGTATAGAGTCTGTAAATGATGAAACAACATTTCTGGAAAAAGTATTGTCAGAAAAGGTTTATTTTATTGATAGACAGGTTGACATCGACACATTAATATGGAATCCTCATCCGGCATTTAAAGGTGTTTTTCTGAAACATTTGGTTACAGGAAAAGATACGGATAATGCATTGAGTTGCCATATTGTAAAAATAGAATCAAACTGCATCTTAGATACTCATTTACACGATGGCAAAATAGAAATTCATGAGGTTATCAGTGGTAGTGGTATGATATCTCTTGACAATAAAGAAATCTCTTACTCTACAGGGCGTATTTGCATTATACCTGCAAATACTCTACATAAAGTAGTGGCAGGTAAAGATGGTTTATACCTGTTTGCAAAGTTTACTCCTGCATTGTAATCATTTGAAAAGACAATTTATTCTTGATAGGAGAGGTCATATTCTAAAATGGCCTCTCCTTTTTTTTAACAAGACCGGAATTCAGCCTTTGGACTATCGTAAAAACAAATAATTGAAAATAAAAGATGAAAAACCTTTTCATATTATTTGTTTTTGATACTTTTGCCGCATATTAGAGTAGAATCAAGTTTATTGGATATGAATTAGCATTTGCTGTTAAGCAGTAATAGAAAAGCGAAACTGGCTCAAAATGGCTATTTTTCAATGAATTTTGATAATTATTATGTAAATGTTATGTATATTTGACAAATGACTAAAGTATTAGAACAGTTTATAAATTAATAATAATGAAACATTATGAATGATTTTACAAATACACCTCCTTCGGGACAATCCGGATTTAATCAATCTTCTCCGGTTTATAATCAGACACAGTCACCATACGGACAGACAGGTGTAAACAGACCGCCAAAGCCTGATAATTATCTGGTAATGTCTATTATTGCTACAGTAATAGGCTTTTGTTCCTGTTTGCCGTTAATATTGGGAATTGTTTCTATCATTTTTTCGACTCAGGTTGATTCCAAATACAATATGGGCGACTATGCAGGTGCGGAAAGTGCATCTAAAACGGCTCAGATATTGTCTATTATCAGTTTAATACTGGCTATTTTAGGTATTGTGGGTTCTCTTATCTATTACTTAGTTGTAGGTGCAGCTGCATTTGCAGATTTGGCATTATAAGACGTCGCCTGACATATAAAATAGTATAAATACTTTATTATTTATTAGCGGATAGTAATTCTTTTACTATTCGCTTTTTATGCATATAATTAAAGAACAAATCGATCCTTTTTCAGTTTTATAAGAAATGAATTCTGATTGCGAAGTCTTTTTTATTTCGCATTGATTTTCATATTAAGTGTTATGAAACAATATATAGAATTATTTACTTCCTTTTTTAAAATCGGGGCATTTACCCTGGGGGGAGGGTATGTGATGATTCCCTTGATTGAAAAGGAAGTAGTCGAAAATCGTCATTGGATTGAACCGGATGAATTCTCAGAGATGTTAACCCTGGCGCAGTCAGCTCCGGGGCCTATATCTATCAATGCAGCTGTATTTGTCGGATATAAAAAAGCCGGGTTTAAAGGTTTGATATTTACTGTTTTAGGGACAGTTCTTCCTTCGTTTGTAATCATTTTGCTAGTCGCATCTTTCTTTACGGATATTCGTGAAAATGAAATTGTCGAACGTGTTTTTAACGGTATCCGTCCGGCTGTTGTAGCTTTGATTGCTGTTCCGGTAGTTAATATGTTGAAAAAATCCGGATTTAAATGGGGTATTGTGCTGATTGCACTGGTTTCTGCCATAGCTGTCTGGTGGCTTTCTATTTCACCCGTTATTGTTATTGCCGTTGCCGGATTAAGTGGGATTATATATCATATATTTATACGCAAAGAATGATGTTGAATATTTATTTACAGCTTTTTATCACCTTTTTTAAGATTGGTCTGTTCGGGTTTGGCGGCGGATATGCTATGCTCTCTATGATTCAATATGAGGTAGTCGAAGCGCATCAATGGTTGACTATTGGCGAATTTACGGATATTGTTGCTGTTTCGCAGATGACACCGGGACCTATTAGTATCAATAGTGCTACTTATATTGGTTATACTGTTGCGAATCATGGTTTGTTAGGCTCATTTATTGCCACTTTTGCAGTTTGTTTGCCTTCTATCATAATAATGGTAATCATTTGTCGCTTTCTTTCTATTTTAAAGAATAATAAATACCTTACATCTGCTCTTTTATGGATGAAACCTGCTGCTATAGGTTTGATTGCTGCTGCTGCACTGATGTTGATAAATAATCAGAATTTTATCGATTATCGCAGTGTATTAATTGCTGTATGTGTATTTGTTTTTGCTTATCTTTGCAATGTCGGAACAATCCGGTTAATTATAGCTTCCGGACTAGCAGGATATATTCTTTTTTAGAAAAAAATGATGCTATTGTGCTAGTATTTTGGCGTTTGATGTGCTAAATGCCGCGTGTTTTGCATGGAATAAATTGTGGTTTTAACTTTATAATAAAAGTGTTCTGTCTTGTAAACAAAGAAAATTTAATCAGCGAATGTTAACAAAAATATTTAACGAAAAAGAGATCCATAAACTCCAGACATATATAGAAAAAGGAGATAGTTTTGTCATTGTAACTCACATATCTCCGGATGGTGATGCTATCGGATCCTCATTAGGATTGTATCATTATCTATCTGTTATAGGAAAAGATAATGTGAGAATTATTGTGCCGAATGCTTTTCCTGCATTTTTGAAATGGATGCCCGGAGCGAAAGATATTATGATTTACGAAAACCAGGAGGAGCAACAATATGCCGAACGTCTGATACAGGAAGCGGATGTTATTTTTTGCCTTGATTTTAATGAGTTAAAACGAATTGGAAAATTAGCATCGTTGGTTGAAGCAGCGGATGGTCGTAAGATAATGATTGACCATCATCTGAACCCGGGCGATTTTGCTAAGTTGGTAATCTCTTATCCCGAAATGTCGTCTACTTGCGAAATGGTATTCCGGTTGATCTGTGCATTGAAAGGGTTTGATGATATCAATAAAGAAAGCGCACAATGTATTTATACCGGAATGATGACGGATACCGGAGGATTTACCTATCAATCGAATGACCCGGCGCTTTATCTGATAATAATGGAACTTCTGAAAAAAGGGATTGATAAAGATGCGATCTACCGAAAAGTATATCAGGTATATTCCGAATCCAGATTACGCCTGATGGGGTATACGATGCATGAAAAAATGAATATATATCCGGATGAAAAAGCGGCATTGATCACACTGTCTGTGGATGAATTAAAACGTTTTCATTATGTACAGGGTGACACCGAAGGCTTTGTAAATATGCCCTTGAGTATCGAAGGCATTGAGTTTGTCGTATTTATACGTGAAGATCCGGATTATATAAAAGTATCTTTACGATCAGTAGGCGATTTTCCGTGCAATACGTTTGCAACTACTTATTTTAATGGAGGAGGCCATAAAAATGCTTCCGGAGGTGAATTCTTCGGAACTTTAAATGAGGCTAAAAGTGTTTTTGAAAAGGGAGTCAAAGATTTGAATCCTAATCAGTATTAATAAAACTGGTATCTGACTTTATCGTAATAGAGGGGAGCACCGTAATTGCCATTTGTCTGGTAGCCACTTCCTTCTTCAAATGGAACAATTAGTTTTACAACAGCATTTTCGCCCACATATTCTAATATGGATTCAATACCTTTACTTAAATAATAGAATTCAGGGGTTGTAGTATTGTAGTATGAATAAAGGGTAGAACTTTGACTTATTACATCGGATGCATATCCATAAGTGAATTCAATAGGACTATTACTATTTGTGAAAAGAGAAAATGCTCCGGTATCAGTATCAAAAATATATTCTCCACTACAACGCATCAATATTTTAGTCTTACCTTGGATAGCTCTGTTCCCGTTTCCTGAATCAACTATATTCAAATAAACCCCATTATCAAGTAATAAAAATTGGTTTTCTTCAAAAATACTGTCAGTCGGCCATTTATGTAGTACCTCGACATTTCTTGCTGAAATAAATTTATTAATTGCTTTTTTCTGCGCTTTTTTCATATCAGCATATGTCTTGTTATTATTGCAGGAAGAAAAAATAACTACGCCAGCTAAAAGCATTAAGATACCTATTTTTATTTTCATATGATAATAATTAATTTATTGCACTAAGGTCGTATGAGTGCTTTATTTCATAAACCTATTTGTCTGTAAAAACTCGTGCAAATGTAGACAATATTCGTTATTAATATTTTGAATAATCAATTTTTAACTAATAATCCTCTCTACGCTGAATAATTCTCAATATCCGGATTGTTTTTGCCCACAAAGATAATTATATTTGCATCTTAATAAAAAAGAACTCTTATGACACTGATAAAATCGATTTCAGGTATCCGTGGTACTATTGGTGGGAAACCGGATGACGGACTAAGTCCATTAGCTATTGTGAAGTTTGTGGCGGCATATGCTACATTTATACGTAAAAATGCGAAAGCTACAACGAATCGTATTGTGGTTGGTCGCGATGCACGAATGTCAGGCGAAATGATGAAATCTGTCGTGATAGGAACGCTTACCGGTATGGGATTTGACGTTGTGGATATTGGTATGGCTACCACTCCTACAACTGAACTAGCCGTAGGCATGGAAAAAGCCTGTGGAGGACTTATTTTAACGGCAAGTCATAATCCGAAGCAATGGAATGCTTTAAAATTGTTGAATGAATATGGTGAATTTCTGAATGCTGCGGAAGGCGCTGAAGTATTGGCGTTGGCAGAGTCAGAAGATTTTTCATTCGCTGATGTGGATTCATTAGGCAAGGTAATTGTAGATTCTAGATATAAAGAACGTCATATAGAGAGTGTTCTGGAATTGGAAATGGTTGATGTGGATGCGATTAGGGCTGCGAATTTCCGTATAGCTATTGATGCTGTTAATTCAGTCGGAGGGATTGTGCTACCGGATTTATTGTATGCTTTGGGTGTCAAGGAGATATTTAAATTGCACTGCAATCCGCATGGAAATTTTTCACACAATCCGGAGCCGCTACCTGAACATCTGACCGAAATATCTGCTTTGATGAAACAAGCTAAAGCAGATGTAGGGTTCGTTGTTGATCCTGATGTAGATCGTTTAGCCATCATTTGCGAAAATGGTGAAATGTTTGGTGAAGAATATACATTGGTGGCGGTAAGTGATTACATCTTAAGTCATACATCCGGAAATACGGTAAGCAACCTGAGTTCGAGCCGGGCATTACGCGATGTGACACAGAAATATGGTGGTCGATACTACGCAGCTGCTGTAGGTGAAGTGAATGTCGTAGCTAAAATGAAAGAAGTCAATGCTGTAATCGGAGGTGAAGGAAATGGCGGAATCATATATCCGGCCAGCCATTACGGACGGGATGCCTTGGTGGGTATAGCATTGTTTTTAACACATCTGGCAAAGAAGAAGATGAAGGTAAGTGAATTACGGGCTACATATCCGTCTTATTTTATTTCAAAGCAGAAAGTGGAGTTAACACCGGATATTGATGTCGATGCAATCTTAGAAAAAGTAAAGGAAAAATTTGCAGCTTACGATATTACAGATATTGATGGAGTAAAGATTGATTTCCCGGATAAGTGGGTGCATTTGCGGAAAAGTAATACGGAGCCGATCATCCGTATTTATTCCGAAGCGCAGACTATGGATGAAGCTGAACGTCTGGGAGGTGAACTTATCGATATTATTCGTTTGTTTAGTAAATAATATAAATCAGGAGTAAAGTAGTCAATGAGTCATTAGTCGCATTGCTCCTTAGGAGTCAAAGTAGAAACATCGGCAGATAATGCAATCGGGTTTTTGAACTCTTTTTTACTACTTGACTTCTTGACTACTAACAAAGTGGATACTCCTTTGACTTCTATATTCATGCGTAAATTAAAAATAACCGAATTAAACCGGCTGACTTCCGACGAATACAAAGTAAGTTCAAAAATGCCTCTGACGATTGTACTCGACCATGTACGAAGTTTGAACAATGTCGGTTCGGTTTTTCGTACGGCAGATGCTTTCCGTCTGGAATCAGTTTATTTATGTGGTATTACAGCTACTCCTCCGCATCCGGAAATACATAAAACGGCTTTAGGTGCCGAAGACACTGTTGACTGGCATTATTATGAAAATACGGTTGATGCAGTTAATACCTTGAAAGAACAAGGTTATATATTATGTGCTATAGAACAGACGGAGGGAAGTGTTTTATTGAATGAATTAAAATTGGATGCAGATAAAAAATATGTGCTTATTTTGGGACATGAAGTAAAAGGCGTACAACAAGAAATTGTTGATCAATGCGATTTTTGTGTTGAAATACCACAGTATGGAACAAAACATTCTTTAAATGTGTCGGTAGCAGCCGGCATAGTGATATGGGATTTTTTTAAGCAACTATCAGATTTGTCCGTTTTCGACCAATAAAACGACGCGTTCAGTCATAGCATCTTTGCCTTTAGGGTCGTATTCACTTTTCAGGCTGGCTCCGAGAATACCTGCAAACAGATTCCAGAATCCGGCACGGAATCTGCCTAAAAAAGCAGAGACCAGATTATAACTGGATTGGTTACATTCGCGATCTACTAATTTAATTAAGAGTTTTCCCTGGGATAAACTCATTTTTTTGAGTTCAGGTTTATATTGTTGAAACAACTCTTTCTCCATCCGTTTCAGGTGAGCTTCACGCGATTTGTCGTCGGGAAGCGTTTCTATATATTCGTATGTTTCAATCAGTGTATTATAAATAAGTTTTGCATATGGTAATGTTCTCTTTACGTCGCGCACTAACTTATTATATTTCTGTTGTTCTTTTTTATTTTTGAATTTGATATCGGGAAAAACATATACAACGGGCAAATGTACAATCGGAACCGTATCATTCCCTTCTAAATAGGCACGTTGATGCCCATCGGGAACTACCATTTTGATTGGAGGCTTTTTTTGTGGGACTTGTGAAATTCCCGTATTGCTAATCAAAAGGATTAAGGAACATAAGATTATCCAATACCGCTTCATTATTTACTTTTCTATCATCTATTTAGAAGCTGTTTTGAGCTTTTTCGCAATTATTTATCAACTATTTTCATGGACTTGATTTTGATGTTTTTCAACGGACGATCATTAATATCTGTTTGTACAAACTGAATCTTGTCCACTACTTTCATTCCGTTTACCACTTCACCGAATACAGTATACGCCCCGTCCAAATGAGGTGATCCGCCTTGTATCATGTAGGCTTCGCGCTGTTCAGCAGTCAATTGGATATTCTTTTCTTTTTCCATCTTATCCAGCTCCATTTCCGTAAAATGCTTTCCGGTTACAATATAAAATTGTGACGCAGAAGACGCTTTCTCCGGGTTCAGATCATCGCCTGTACGGGCAGCACATAACTGGCCTCGCTTGTGGAAATATTTCGGATATACGAATTCCGCCGGAATCGTATACTCTAAATCTCCATCTCCTAATTTAACTTCAGGAGGGGCATCTTTCGATGTTATGTCTCCCCCCTGTATCATAAATTGTTTAATGACCCGATGAAAAAGCAAGCCATTGTACTGGCCTTCGTTTACTAATTTAAGGAAATTGTCCCGGTGTAATGGTGTATCATTATATAATTTCACCTTTATTTTTCCCATATCTGTGTCAATCACCACCATTTTTTCTTTTTCCTGAGCATAACTGTTGAAACTAAAAGAAAGCAGTAAATAACTACAGATAAAGCAAACGACTTTTTTTATCTTAATCATTATTGTCAATTTATTAAACGAATTAGCAATCTGTTTTGTTGTCTCAAAAAAACAGACTGATTGTTAAAATAACTTTTCAGGATATTCTCCGGCATTTATTAACGCCTGGATTTTGTCGACTACATTTTGTCGATCATCGGCATAGGTTACACCAAACCATTTGGAGGTTGTATCCAGTACTTTTACACTGGCGGTTCCTTTTGTTGTCAACTCGTTAACCATTAAAGGTATAAAGTATTCACTTTTCAGGTTGTCAATATTTTCACGAAGGAAATCTTTAAAATAGTCTTCCGAATAAGCAAAATAATCAGGTGTAAAGCCCCACATGTTCATAGATACAGGGGTGTTTTCCTCTAAAATGATTGTTTTGCCATTTTCGTCAGTAAACTGAATCTCTCCGTTAATCCGTTCGATAGCAGTACGTTCTACAACACCGGTTAGATAGCCTTCATCGTTTGTTTCGCATACACCACGGGCAACGGATCCGCTTTCACTCAAAGTGTTACCTACGCGAAATCCTACCATGCAATATTCATTTGTTTTACCGGAAAGTTCCGTTAGTTTTTTTCCGAGTGTCTCATAACTGTTCCGGCCATAAAAATCGTCGGCATTAATTACGGCAAAAGGTTCCTTAATCACATCTTTACCCATTAATACCGCATGATTGGTGCCCCAGGGTTTGGTACGTTCGGGAGGACATGTAAATCCTTCGGGTAAATCGTTTATTGACTGAAAAACAACTTCTACGGGTATATGATTCTCATATTTACTCAAAATTTTAGTACGGAAGTCATCTTCAAAATCTTTCCGGATAACAAAAACGACCTTTCCGAATCCACTTCGGATTGCATCAAAAATGGAATAATCCATGATTGTTTCACCGTTTGGGCCTAGTCCGTCCAATTGTTTCAAGCCTCCGTAACGACTTCCCATTCCAGCTGCAAGCACGAATAATGTAGGTTTCATATATATCAGTATTTTTAATTAGTATAATTATGGGCAAATATACGATTTTTGTATAAGAATTTGTTCTGATTGCTGTGATTTTTAGAAGCTGTTTCGAATAAAAGTAATCTGTGGTTGGAAAATAATTAAGAAACGAATTCGATAGAAAGTAAGAGAAATGTGTATATTTGCATCAGAGTAGGGTTACACAAAACGACTAACGAAATTAAAAACTATAAATTATGATTTGGAATGACACGATGGAATGTATGACGCGTGCTGAAATGCGCAAGGTGCAATCTATCCGTTTACGTAATGTTGTGGAGAGAGTATATCATAATACTCCTTTTTACCGTAAAAAAATGCAGGAACTGGATATTACCCCGGATGATATCCGGTCAATTGATGATATTGTAAAACTACCATTTACGGTAAAACAGGATTTACGTGATAACTATCCGTTTGGATTGATGGCGGTACCCATGTCAGAAATAGTTCGTTTGCATGCATCTTCAGGTACGACAGGTAAACCTATTGTAGTAGGATATACGCGTAAAGATTTGAATGTCTGGAGCGAAGTGGTTGCTCGGTGTTTAACAGCCTATGGTCTTTCCAAAAATGATATTGTGCAGGTTTCGTATGGTTATGGTCTTTTCACCGGTGGGTTGGGCGCTCATAGCGGTATTGAAACGATTGGAGGAACCGTGATTCCGATGAGTAGTGGTAATACCCAGAAGCAAATACAGTTAATGCATGACTTTGGAGCAAACGGTTTGGCTTGTACCCCTTCGTATGCATTGCATTTAGCGGAGACAATTCATGAATCAGGTATTCCATTGGAAGAATTTAAGCTGAAAGTAGGTGTCTTTGGTGCTGAACCATGGACGGAAAATATGCGTAAAGACCTTGAAAATAAATTAAGGATTAAAGCATATGATATTTATGGTTTGACTGAAATTTGCGGACCGGGTGTCGGGGGTGAATGTGAACACCAGCATGGAACACATTTATGGGAAGATCACTTTTTTCCTG
The DNA here is from genome assembly GCA_031285565.1 of Tannerella sp. Taxonomy (GTDB): domain Bacteria; phylum Bacteroidota; class Bacteroidia; order Bacteroidales; family Tannerellaceae; genus Tannerella. The sequence continues at coordinate 140,866 of JAITVY010000079.1, forward strand.
AAATTATTGATCCGGACACATTACAGCCAGTTGAACCGGGGCAGCAAGGCGAATTGGTATTTACCACGCTGACAAAAGAAGGGATGCCTATGATACGCTATCGTACACGCGATCTCACTTCTCTGACTTATGAAACATGCGAATGTGGGCGTACAGCTGTTCGTATGGATCGTATTTTGGGTCGTAGTGATGATATGTTAATCATCAGGGGCGTAAATGTCTTTCCTTCCCAGGTTGAGTCTGTTATTTTAGAATTAGAAGAATTCGAACCTTATTATATGATTATTGTAGACCGGATAAATAATACGGATACGTTTGAAGTACAGGTTGAATTACGTAGTGAATATTATTCGGACGGAATGAACCGGATGATTGCTTTAAAGAAGAAGATAGCTGATCGGTTACACAATGTAATTGGCCTCAAGCCGGATATAAAAATAATGGAACCACGTAGTATTGAACGCAGTCAGGGCAAGGCAAAACATGTGATTGATCATAGAAAATTAATATAACCCTTTAAAAATTAGAATTATGTTAGTAAAACAATTGTCTATTTTCCTGGAAAATAAAAGAGGACGCTTTACCGAAGTAGCTAAATTACTGGGTAAAGAAGATATTAATATGAGGGCATTTACCGTATCTGAAAATTCTGATTTTGGAATTTTACGCCTGATTGTGTCTGATACGGATAAAGCGATCCAGATATTGCGTGATCATAAATACGCTGTAACGGAAGCTGACGTTATATTTCTGTGTTGTCCGAATCAACCGGGCTCATTAGGCAAAGTGATGGATATCATTACAAATGCCAAAATTTTTATCGAATATATGTATGCTTTTGCAGAAGGCGATTCAGCAAATGTGGTAATTCGCCCGGATAACCTGGAAAAGTGTGCAAAGGTGCTAAATGATAATAAATTAGACCTTATTGCAATCAACGAATTGTATAAAATATAATTATTTATTAACGTTTCTTGTTGTGATAGTTCGTCCGGAACCATTACCTTTGCCGTCAAAAATAGTGCGGATGAAGAAAGTTCTCTTTTTGATTACGGTTGTTTTATTATGTTCTTCATGTGGAGAGTATAATAAAATACTTAAGAGTACGGATTATGAATTGAAATATTCATATGCGAAAAAGTATTTTAATGAAAAGAAGTATACGAAAGCTGCCACACTGTTAGAAGAGGTTGTCACTATTTTCAGGGGATCTACGCATGCCGAAGAGTCCCTGTATTTATTGGCTCAAAGTTATTATGGTATGAAAGATTATCAGACGGCAGCCGAATATTTTAAAACATATTATAATACATATCCCAAAGGGGAATATGCAGAGCTCAGCCGTTATTATTCCGGTTATGGGTTGTATCTTGATTCGGCAGATCCGCGTCTAGATCAGACTCAAACATATGAAGCAATTGCACAATTGCAATTATATATGGAATATTATCCGCAAAGTGAACGGGCAAAACAAGCGCAGGAGATTTTATTTGAATTACAGGAAAAGTTGGCTTACAAAGAATTATTAAATAGTAGGCTCTATTTTAATCTGGGAACGTATATGGGTAATAATTATCGTGCCTGCATCATAACGGCAGATAATGCATTGAAAGATTATCCTTATTCGAAGCACAGAGAAGACCTGATTTTCTTAAAAATCCGTGCAAAATATGAATTAGCGCTTGTGAGTGTTGATGATCGTTTACAGGGACGTTATCGTGAAGTGGTTGATGAATATTACAATTATACTAACGAATTTCCGGAAGGGAAATACACGAAGCAGGTAGCACGTTTCTTTGATTATGCAAATAGTCGTATAACGACAAATTATTAATTATATATTTTTTAAAAAGAGGATAAAAAAGATTTATGGATTATCGTAAAACAAATGCACCGAAATCTACGATTACACGTGATATGATGGAATTATCCAAAGATACGGGTAATGTGTACGAAACGGTTATGGTTATTGCAAGAAGAGCGAATCAGATTAGTGCGGAAATGAAACATGAATTGGAAAAGAAACTCCAGGAATTTGCTTCATTTAACGATAATTTGGAAGAAGTATTCGAAAACCGCGAACAGATTGAAATTTCCAGGTATTATGAAAAATTACCTAAATCAACTTTAATTGCAGCTCAGGAATTCGAAGATGGAAAGATATATTATCGGAATCCGATAAAAGAAAAAAATAATTTTTAAAGAAACAATTTTATATAGAGAAAGGCTGACCCTTTTAGTGTCGGCCTTTCCATATTGAAGAACACAATGATACAACGCATTCAAACGGTTTATTTACTGATAATTGTAGCCTTAACGACGGCTATGTTTTTCTTGCCGGTAGCAGTCATACAATCTGGAGATTCTTTTTATACATTAGATGTTTCGGGTTTGAATACAATGACAACCCCGACAGAATTAGTTGCCCCGTTATGGGCACTGATGGCTATTGCTGCCATTATCATATTAATTGCTTTTGCTGCTATATTTCTTTATAAAAAACGTGTCTTACAAATTCGGTTCTGTGTTTTTAATGCACTTCTATTAATCGGATTTTATGGGTTAGTGGCTTATTTTACATGGAAGATATCCGGGCAAGCTGATATATTTCATTTCAGTCCGCGAATAGCATTAAGTTTTCCTTTGATTTCTCTTATTTTGGATTATCTGGCGATACGTAATATCGGGGCTGATGAAGCGCTTGTACGTTCTTTGGAACGTTTGAGATAAAAGCTCCGGAACGAAAATGCATCATGAAAATCATTAAACGTATTTTAATCTGGTGCCGAAACATTCTGATATTATTATTTATATTCAGTATTTTACTTGTTATTATATATAAATTCGTTCCCGTCTATTATACGCCGTTGATGTTTATACGTATGTATGAGCAGAAAACTATAAAGATTGAACATCAGTGGGTCCCGGTAAAGAAGATTTCTCAATCAATGATACAGGCTGTGATTGCTTCGGAAGATAATTTATTTATGGAGCATAACGGTTTTGATGTGAAACAAATCAGGGTAGCCAGAGAAGAAGCCAAAAAAGGCGGACGTATACGGGGTGCCAGTACAATTTCACAGCAGACTGCTAAAAATGTTTTTCTATGGCCGGGGAAAAGCTATTTAAGGAAAGGGTTGGAAGCCTATTTTACTATTTTAATTGAATGGATTTGGGGTAAAGAGCGTATTATAGAAGTTTATTTGAACTCGATTGAAATGGGAAAGGGTGTCTATGGAGTGGAAGCTGCCGCTAAGAATTTTTATGGTAAATATGCTTATCAGTTGACAAATGGTGAATCAGCCCTGATTGCTGCTATCCTTCCGAATCCCCTGAAAAGAAATCCATCCAAACCTTCAGCCTATCTTCAGGAAAGACAACAGAATATATTGTCACTAATGCGTAAGATTGAACGAATAGATATAGGATATCGTCCTTAATTAATTGAAAGTGAGGGAAGAATGATCTAGTTACAGCTAAGTTTAATTATTCAATCAATTACTTAGTTAATCAATTATTTATAATGGAAATGTTTTCTTTTCAAGATTTAGGCCGGATAACATACGAAGAAGCACTTCATATTCAAACAAATGCTTTTGAGTCTCTTCTTTTGGCGAAATCAAAGGGTTACGCCGGTGAAAATAAACTGTTTTTCTGTGAGCATAATCCGGTATTTACCATAGGAAAAAGCGGATTAGCATCCAATCTGTTAGTTGCGGAGAATCAATTAAAAGAAAAAGGAATATCTTTTTATCATACGAATCGGGGAGGGGATATTACTTATCATGGTCCCGGTCAGATTACAGGTTATCCTGTACTGGATCTGGAGCAATTCCGGATTGGATTAAAACAATACATTGATTTATTGGAAGAAGGGATCATTCGTTTTTTGTCGTTGTACGATTTGAAAGGTGAGCGATTGAAAGGAGCGACTGGCGTTTGGTTGGAACCGGATACTTCGCGGGCTCGAAAAATTTGTGCCATTGGTGTAAAAAGCAGCCGGTTTGTGACAATGCATGGCTTTGCACTTAACATTCAGACTGATTTATCCTATTTTTCTTTAATTAATCCTTGTGGATTTACAGATAAAGGAGTAACTTCGTTAGCAAAAGAAATCAATTGTGAAATTGATTTTGAAGAAACCAAAGTACAACTGCATACGGTTTTAGCAGAACTGTTTAAATAAAATATTATGAACAAATTATGGGCTCTGTTTTTGTGTTTATGTGTATTGTCATGTAACGATAAAGACGATGAAATTCAGGTGGATAGTCCGTGGGCAAAAGAATATCTATGGTTAGGAAAAATTATGTCGAAAGCTGAAAATGGATATTACAAAGATGCGAATGGAAAACGTGCAACGGTCCAGATTTATGTGTTGGAATTGGAAAAGGAACACTATTTCCTTTTTAATTATGGCAGAAGTGGTGGTTTAATGTATGAGGAAATGAGGGACTGCAAGGGCAATGTAATAAAGGGAGATGGTTTGGATTATCAGAATAAACAACCCGAAAGGATTTATCCGGTTTATTGACATCACATTTTGGGTTATAATATGCCCTTCGAAATATTAAATTTACAGAAAGAGGATAAAAGAGTCCTCTTTTTTTATGGAAAAATCGATATTATACATCTTATTTTAAAGTCAGTGAAGATGTTAATTGCTCAATTATTCTTTCAGAAAGCCGGGTAAGTGATGAATTCTTGTTAATAAAAAGGGTATTATTATTTTTTACAACTATATTTGTTTTGAAAAATGATATACCTATGAAAGATTTTTTAATTAATTCCGGATTGTGGCTTTTTATGGGATTTTTACTTATGCCTTTGATCATGACTTCTTGTTCTGCAGATAATGGCATATTTGATGGTGTAAATAATATTGGAAATCCAAAACTCTCCGGTCGTGTTAATTATAATAAGACCACTGATATTTATACATTACAGGGAGCAGGAACTAATATGTGGAATACTTCCGATGAATTTTTTATGATATGGAAAAAAGTTACCGGCGATTTTATTTTGTCATCAGAAATTGCTTTTGAAGGAGAAGGTGCCAATCCGCATCGTAAGATGGGATTAATTATTCGTGAATCGCTGGATGCAAATGCCAAATATGCAGATATCGCTGTTCATGGTGACGGATTGACATCTTTGCAATATCGATCAGAAAAAGGTGCTGAAACAGAGGAGGTTGTTTTGTCTAATATATTTTCTAATAATATTTTGTTGGAACGGGTAGGTAGCAAGGTGATTATAAAAATAGGTTCCGGTTATTATCCAGAACAGTCGGATGGCGAAATCATGCTTGATTTTCCGGAGACCTGTTATATTGGCTTATTTATCTGTTCGCACGAAGCGAATGTCGTTGAAACAGGCTATTTCTCGAATGTGGATTTAAAATTGGGTTATTGATTTTTAGTGAATAAAATCACTGATTTTAGTATAATCTTTTCGGATTCCAGGCTTATCGGTTTGTTTTATATTTGTCTGAATAATAAGCGGCTGTTTTTTGAATATCAATTTATCGATAAATGTATCCAGCTCATTCAGATTTTCACTCATTGGCTTTTCTGCTAATTCATGCGCAGCATTCTCAACGGAATAAAACCAGTGGGGAACATTCATAAATGTCATTTGTTCGCTTATGTATTTTGAGCCGAATCCACCAAAACCATTTTCGCGGATGACATTGTATGGGACATAATTATCCCCGTCGCCATGAAAGAGCAGGAGAGGGCAGGGTGGTTTTTTCCATGTTAAATTATCTCCTACAGTTAAAATTGCACCTGCAAATGATATTAATCCTGCATAATTAAAATTAGCAGGTAGTCGCTTTGAAACTTCAGTTTGATTACATATTTCATATTCGGTATGTAAACATGTAACCGCACCGGCACTCGAACCTGAAATAATAATGTTATTGACATCTATATTTAATTCATTTGCGTGATTAACGATAAAGGCAGTTGCATCAGTTAAATCATCTACAGCAATTGATAAAGCGTATACTAAAGCATTAGCAAATGTATCGTTTGTTAATTGACCGGCATCTTTCGCTTTTTTTATGCCGAGTCGATAATCAATGGAAACAACCATGAATCCTTGTTTTGTAAAGTGATTGAAATAAGATGAATAAAAGTCAAGCCAGCGACTGCCTCCCATAAACCCGCCTCCGAATACAAACATTAAAACTGGTCGTTTCTCAATTGACGGTAGAGTAGGGTTAATCCAACAATCCAGAAAAAGACTATCGGTTTCTTTTACTGCATATAGAAATGTTTGTTTTTCAATACTATCCTGTACTGCATGAGTTCCAGCCCAAATATGTGATAATCCAATTAAGGAGAAAAGTACTATTAATGATATTTTTTTCATTTTCAGATGTTAATTGTTATTTTTTTAAGAACAAAGGTAGTGTAATTTTTTTATACTCTTTGGTTATGCAAAATAACTCATATTGAAAGTTTTAATTATGCAACTTAGTTCTATAAAATACTTCAAGGGAATGTAGAGGCTTTGTTTATTTCAAATCATAATTGTATTTTTACCATCGTTCAATTAAAATAGTCATTTTCATATAATAGAAAGTGCAGCGCTCGATAATAATTATGCAAGCATATTTATTATCCTTACTTAAATGCACTTTTGCATGACTTGCAGCATAAATCAAACTTGTTTGGCTTATGCTATTGCTACTTAAAATATTCAATTTATTATCTATACTTATGAAATGCAGTATACCAGCCATTGCCGGCATAATTTGTGCTCTATTTATTTCGTGTGAACCAAAAGAAGAGTCAATGGAAAAATTAATTCAGGATCGATTGAATCGATCTGTTGAACAGTATGAATTGATGGCAGAATCGCTCATCGATCAAACTGATCGTTTGCCTCAAACGACAGATAAAGATGGAAATCTGGTAACAAGTGGCTCGGAGTGGTGGTGTAGCGGATTTGTCCCTGGAACACTTTGGTATTTATATGAGTATAGTAATGATCCAAAGCTTCTGGGATATGCCCGGAATTATACGGAACGTATCGAAAAGGAACAATTTAATACGGGAACACATGATCTGGGATTCATGTTATATTGTAGTTTTGGTAATGGTTTCCGGTTGACTGGTGATACTGCATATAAAAGTATAATGTTGACCGGTGCGGAATCTTTATCAACCCGGTATGATTCTGTTATAGGGTGTATACAGTCATGGGGTTCAAATAAGAAGTGGCAATTCCCGGTAATTATTGATAATATGATGAATCTGGAATTATTGTTCTGGGCATCAAAACAATCCAATAATCCCAAATATACGGATATAAGTCTTTCACATGCCGATAAAACAATAGAAAATCATTTTCGTCCTGATTATAGTTCCTATCATGTGATTTCGTATGATACGATAACCGGACAAGTTGAAAAGAAAAATACGCATCAGGGATTCGGAGATGAGACTGCCTGGGCGCGTGGTCAGGCATGGGGTTTATATGGCTATGTAGTAATGTATCGCGAAACAAAGGATTCAAAATATTTAGATCAGGCAAAACATATTGCCGGCTTTTTGATTGATCATCCGAATATGCCAAAAGATATGATACCCTATTGGGATTTTAATGCACCGGATATACCAGAAGCAAAACGTGATGCATCTGCAGGTGCTATTATGGCATCAGGACTCATTGAATTGAGCCAATATGTCAATGAAATACTGGCTGAGAAATATCTGACGGTTGCAGAAAGACAAATTCGCGCACTTTCATCCTCCGCGTATTTTGCGGAGAAAAACACGAATGGAAACTTCATTTTAATGCATTCTGTAGGCCATTTACCCGGCAATTCTGAAGTGGATGTCCCACTTACTTATGCCGACTATTATTATATAGAATCACTATTGCGTTATCGGAAATTACTAAATAATGAGAATCAGTAGTCAAAAGTAGTAAATTAGTAATCAGTTGTTTCGCAACTTCGTAGTAAAGTAGAAATACATTTGTGTTATTCTTAACTTCTAGACTACTAAAAAACGTATTGATTAACTATAGGTTGGCGTAAATATATAAAACTCTATTACCCTCTGGAAAGGAGGCTTAACTTTTAACATTATATTCTTATGAAAAAAGCATCAATTAAAAAAATTACAGGCTTGTTTGTTCTGATTTGTGTATCTTCATTTACTGGTTTTGCACAGAAAACCTATACATCCGATTGGGAGTCAATTAACAGTCGTCCGATTCCTCAGTGGTTTACAGATGCTAAGTTTGGAATTTTTATTCATTGGGGTGTTTATAGTGTTCCTGCCTGGGGGCCGTTACCCAAAGATGGTACACAGGGTATTTACGAATGTTATTCGGAACATTACTGGAACCGATTGGCCAATAATAATCCTTTGTTTGTAAAGTTCCATAATCAAATGTATGGTGAAAATTTTAAATACCAGGATTTTGTAAGGGATTTTAAATGCGAAATGTATAATCCCGAAGAATGGGCTAAGCTTTTTCAGGATGCAGGTGCAAAATATGTTGTACTTACTTCTAAACATCATGAAGGATTTACCTTGTGGCCAAGTGAATATGCATGGAATTGGAATGCAGTAGATGTCGGACCACATCGTGATATTTTAGGGGATTTAACGACTGCAGTAAAAAAAACAGGATTGCATATGGGATATTATTATTCATTATTAGAATGGTTTAATCCTTTATATCAGAATGATATAGATGCATATGTAGACCGGCATATGATCCCGCAGATGAAAGAACTGGTTAACAAATATGAGCCAGACATATTCTGGCCTGATGGTGAATGGGATTATACATCCGACATACTTCGCAGCACTGATTTTTTGTCCTGGTTATATAATGATTCTCCGGTGAAAGAGTCGGTTGTTGTTAATGACCGTTGGGGAAAAGAGACGCGTAGTAAACATGGCGGATTTTATACAACCGAATATGATCTGATACATAGTGATAATATAAAAGGCTCCAGAATCTATCATCCATGGGAAGAATGTCGTGGTATAGGCCACTCATTTGGGTATAATCGTAACGAAAATTTGGCAGATATAGTACTTCGGAAGAATTGGTTCACTTACTGATAGACAAAGTTGCATTGGGAGGAAATTTGTTGCTTAATGTTGGTCCTACAGCCGACGGACGCATTCCGGTGATTATGCAGCAACGGTTGACGGATATGGGAAAATGGTTAAATATAAATGGTGAAGCTATTTATGCAACCCAACCATGGGATGTTACTTCGAAAAGCGATGATATTTCAGCTTATTATACAACAAAGGGGAAAGACTTATATATAATCTTTACAAAATATCCAACAAAGGCTGTAACAATAAAAAATATAGCTAAAAAGCCTGCGTCTGTTAAGATGCTTGGAGTTAACCCCAAAGTGTCATATACACATAATGGGCAAAGCCTGACGATTCAACCTCCTGTATTAACAGAAGGTCAGTTTCCCTGCGATTATGCATGGGTGTTTAAAATTTCGGGGTGCTTAAAATAAAATAGAAGCTAATAAATGCAGTTTACCGGCATTTTGCATTTGATTTAACAATTGCTGGCATTGGCGGTTTTCAGGATTTGAAAACTACTTCATCCATATCTTTTTTCGCTGTTTTCCTATGGTTACAACCAAAACTTCTTTGGGTAAGCCAGTAATATGTAAATCATCAGTATCGGATGATTCTTGATGATATAAACATTGGCCACCTATTGTATGTATGGATACTACTCCCAGCTTTTTATCAGATTGAATGTGGATAGTTCCTTCATAAGCTGATATCTTTATTTCTGTAGAGATTTGGGAAACTGAGTTTGCTTTGTCTTCTGCAAAAATAGCTATAAGCTTTGTATCTGAGCTTATATTGAATGAGTAGATTTCTTCTGTTGAAACGGCAATACCATTTATCTCCCAATGCTTAAACAGATAGCCCATAGCAGGTATAGCCTTAACGGTTACTGCTGAATTCGGAAGAAAACTTCCACTTCCATTCACTTGACCTCCTATTGTTGGTGATGCCAATACGGTTAACGTTACATTTGCTTGAACGACAACAAACTCGTATGCGCCGATATCCGGCGCATTTCCTTGTGGTCTTGTATTTCCTTCAAAATCAATTGTAGGAGAACAAGTAGCATCTCCATTGTCAATAGCTGGTGAACTTTGTAAAAGATGAAAATCATAGTTTGCATAATTCACAAAATTTTTGATATAGTCTTCAGTCGCAGTGATTAATAGGTTGTTATTAGCCTGTGTATTGGAATTTGATTTGATACGTAGAGTATTTACAATATTATTTTTTACTATACAATTAGCACTTTTCACCCCGTTGGATTCTTTTTCATTTATATCTATCCATGATGGACCGGATGCATTTGAAGGGGCTGGGTCTAATGCCGTGTTGTTTCGGATTACACAATCAATAGCGCCATAAAAGGCAATCCCATGCCAATGGTCTACTATGACTATATTGTTTTCGACAATCCAATAATGAAAAGGGCCATCAAAACAACCAATTCCTTGTAGTGGACCAAGCAAAGGTTGATTGGGATCTTCGTAATTGAGGATCATGTTTCCCCTGATTATATTATTATCAGCAGCGATCCCTCCTAATGCATAAGATTGAATACCATCGTCGTGATTATCGTCTACCTTATAACAGTTTTTGATCAGGTTTGCTTCGAGCAAATTATTTGAACCTTGCATTGCTATTCCGTCACCGGCAAAATTAATGATAGAATTCCCTATAATCTGATTATAATTACCTCTTATAATGGCGCCAAAGTTTACGTTTTTGAATGTATTGTTTTGTAAAAGAATATTATCGGCGTTCACTTTGATTCCATGACTGGATTTATTATTCCAGTCTTCTGTTGTAATCCAGGGATTAACCGTACTATAGAAGATGCAATTTTTTATTTCAATGTTAGACACCGGACCGTGCCAGCTATGGGTATCAAGATAAAAAAGCACGTCATTAAGATAGTTCCCGTATGGCTCGCTACTGATTGTAATCCCCTCGAATCTCCAATTTTTAGCTCCTCTGAGATGACATTTTTCCAAAATAGGTGTTTGACTGGGCATTGCTTTAATCGTAATAAAAGAAGGATTAATATAGCTAAGTATAAATATATTACCATGTAGTCCGTTATATAGCATAAGCGTGTCGCCTGCACGAACCGGCGCTCCGGCATTTTTTATTATAGTTTGCGGGTTATTACTATCATATTTCGTCGCATAGGCTGTACTTTCGATTAAGTTGTTATTTACGACATATTCAAGCGTCTTCCATGGATTAGAAATGGAACCGTTTCCGGAGTCGTTTCCGTTTACAGGATCAATATAAAATACATGAGCAAAACATATATGGGGTAACAGCCCCCAAAATAATAAGGTGAGTGCTTTTTTTAATGTCATAATTATTATAAAAATCAATATTAACTGCAAAAATACAATAAGCAATTCATAAAACAAGCCGTGTCGGAAAAAACGATACGGCTTGTTTTTGATGGTTGATTAATTAAAGTTAATGATAAACCTTTTGTAAAATAACTTGTTCTATCAGGAATATCCTTGGTCTTTATTTAATATTCAGAATGTATCTTGAAACAATCCCCTATATTTGTTGTGAAAGATACTTCGTAATATGTTTTGCCATTGGGTTCAACCTGAGGAGCGGATTTTGCAATTTTCTTTTTATCATGCATAATAACTATGGGAAGCGAAGTTCGTATGTTGCATGGTTTGCCTGCAAAAGATTGTAGGATTGCTTCTACTAATTTTCCATTTGTCCAACAACAGGATATTTCAAAATTTCCTCTGGCTTTTAAGCCTGTAAACGAACCTTCCGGCCAGGCGTCGGGTAGGGCTGGCAATAACTGGATATAACCGGCATGACTTTGCAGCAGCATTTCTGTTACTCCGGCGGTATACCCGAAATTGCCGTCAATCTGGAAAGGAGGGTGTGCGTCCAGCATACTTTTATATAAACCTCCGCCAGTCATTGTGCCGGATCCGCTTTTGCTTTTTTCGTCTTCGCCGAAACCTACAGGGTTAAACAAGTTGGTTATGATTTTATACGCATGATTTCCATCAAGCAAACGTGCCCAGCAGTTAATTTTCCATCCCATAGACCAACCGGTTGCTTCATCACCACGCAATTCGAGCGATGTTTCAGCTGCATTAAACAGTTCCGGTGTTTCGGCTGTTATTTGATCACCAGGATGGAGTCCGTACAGATGAGAAATATGGCGGTGTTTGGGTTCTGCCTCTTTAAAGTCATACATCCATTCCTGTAACTGACCTTGTTTTCCAATCCGGTAGGGCAGCAGCCGGGGTAGTTTTTCTTTAAGTTCAGCTTGCAATTCAGCATCTACGCCTAATATTTCAGCAGTCTTAATAGTGCGTGTAAATGTCTCACGGATAATCGTCATATCCATGGTCGGTCCCATACTCAATGCAGCTCGTTCACCTTTCTCCGTGATAAAAGCATTTTCCGGAGATATACCGGCAGGTGTAACCAGATTACCCTCTCCATCATCTACCAGCCAATCTGCATAAAACTCTGCCGCCCCTTTTATAACCGGATAGGCTTCATTCTTAAGAAAGCCTTCATCGCAGGTAAAAAGATAATGTTCCCACAAATGACTGCTATACCATCCTTGTACCATTGGCCAGAAGGAAGCTGTTGGTACATTGTCGTTTGGCAACGATTCGCGCCAGATAGAGGTGTTATGATGTGCTACCCACCCACGACGGTTATACATATGTTGTGCTGTTTCACTTCCGGTTACTGATAGTTCTTTTATTAACCTGAATAACGGTTCATGGCATTCCGACAGATTGGTTATTTCAGCCGGCCAATAGTTCATTTCCGAATTGATATTTTGTGTATATCCGCAATTCCAGGGCGGAACAACTTCTTTATTCCACATTCCCTGCAGATTCAACGGTTGTCCGCCCGGACGTGAACCGCTGATCATTAGGTAACGCCCAAACTGATATAGCAATGCCGCCAGATCCGGATCCGGATTCGATGCAAAATTAATGATCCGTTGATCAGTAGGAAGCACTTTTTGCTCTTCAGTAGAGGGAAGTGTCAGCGAAACCCGTTCAAAAAAAGATTTATAATCATTGGTATGGCGCTCTTTCAGTTCTTTATAATTATGTTTCAGTGCATTTTTTAGCAAACTTTCGTTTTTCTGTGTTGGATTAATTCCTTCAAGACTTGGGCTTTTATCGTATCCATTAAAACTGGTAGCTAAAGCCATCACCAGATATACTTCATTTGTATTATAGATACGTATTTTATTCTCTGTGATCTCAGTTTCCCCTTTACCCGGAAATACTGGTTGTATCTGTGCCTCGAATAACATACCTTTGTTATCAATCTCATCTCCGTAAAGTACACGTTTGTCAAATTTACGCTTACCATTACTATCGTACAATTCAGGATGTTTATATTGGTCGCCCCAGGTTTCTATTTGCTCAAATGTGCGGCGTTCTACATAACCGGGTGCTTTTCCCTGAAGAATAAGGCGTCCGTTTGATATACTTTGAGATGCTGTAGGGTGGGAGCTGTCGAATTGAATATTAATGTCGATGCCGGCCGACTGATCACTTGTTAGCCGGATCACAATCACATTGTCAGGATGTGAAGCGAATATTTCACGTGTATATGTAATTCCTTCCTGAATAAATATAGTTTTAGCAATAGCATCGGAGATATTCAGTTCTCTTCTGTAACCTGATATGTCTCCTTTTTTATTATTTATGATATGTAAATCGCCAAAAGGTTGATAATACTGATGCAAACGTCCAAGCCATTGTTTTGTAGCAATTTCATTTGCTTTTGTATATTCTCCTTTTTTCAAAAGCGATACTACTTGTTCAAGTGATTCAGGTGTTACTTTTATGTCTTTAAAAATGACGGAAGGCTCTCCGCTGTAAAGCGTATTTTCATTTAGCTGTAATAACTCATTATCAGTACCGCCAAATATCATAGCGCCTGCATGACCATTACCGATTGGAAGCGCTTCATTCCAATTTGCAGCCGGTTCGTTATACCAGAGAGTTAAAGAGTCTTTTTCTTTTGATTGACAAGCCGTAAACAAAAAAAGTGCTGATAAAAATAATAGTTTTATATTCATAATATAGGTCTTAGGTTATTCATAGTTCAAAAGTAAAGAATTTTATTCCGGATATAAATAAAAGGAGCTAACATTTTTCATAAAAGAATTGTTGTTTTGATCCTTTTGCAATATATACATAAAATAATTACCTGATGAAAATGATCTCATCAGGTAATATTTATTTTGGCATTCAAAATATTTTCTGTTTTTTATTTTCTGTTTTGCAGAATTTTTTTTGCCATTGCACCATCTACATTTTTGTTTTCTCCGAAAGCTACTCCGCGTTCGTTGAAACGCCTTTCAATTTCATTGATTGTTTCATCACCGATACCTTCTTCACTCAGACGTGTTGTTACACCCAATGAACGGAAAAACTCTTCTGTCTGGTTTATGGTGGCTTCGATGCGTTCATCACGTGTTCCGGTGGTAATATTCCATACCCGTTCGCCGTACTGGAGGATTTTATCTCCTTTTGAATCACTCAAAACGTGCATGGTACCAGGCAATACGATAGCAAGTGTATGCCCGTGTGAAAGTCCGTGTAAGACAGTTAATTCATGTCCGATCATATGGGTAGCCCAATCCTGCGGAACTCCCAGTGCAATAAACCCGTTCAGTCCCATCGTTGCCGACAACATAAAGTCTGCCATCAGGTCGTAGTCTTGTTTATTCTTACGTATTTTAGGCGCAATTTCAACCAATGTTTGCAGGATTCCTTCAGCCCAGCGATCCATCAAACGATTTACGCCTGTAACCGTAAGATATTGTTCCATAACATGTACGAACGTATCGATGATCCCATTCGCTATTTGATTATCCGGTAAAGTGAAGGTCACTTCCGGATCCAGGATAGAGAACACCGGATAGTCTCCATAAAAAGCAAACTTTTCTTTGGTTGTATGATTAGATATAACAGCGCCACGGTTCATTTCCGAACCGGTAGCTGGCAAGGTAAGTACTGTTGAAAGAGGAATAGTTTCCCATTTGGATACTCCACCAAGTACAATATCCCAGGCATCTGTATCACGAGGGATAGCTGCAGCAATTAGTTTGGTACCGTCAATCACTGATCCGCCGCCTACAGCCAGTAGGTAATCGATCTTTTCTTCTTTGCCCAGTGCAATTGCTTTACGAAGTGTTTCAACTGACGGATTGGGTTCGATTCCCCAGAATTCGACTGTATAATGATTTTTTAGCGCTTCTTTTACCTGGTCGTAAACGCCGTTTTTCTTAACGCTGCCCCCGCCAAACGTGATCATGACACGTTTTCCGGCAGGTATCTCGTTTGTTAACTGAGAAATCATGCCTTTTCCCATGATTAGCTTTACCGGATTCTGAAATGTGAAATTGTACATACGTTATAAATTTGATAATTGAAACAAATTTACGCAAAAATGAGAATTTATCCAATATTTCCGGTCTTAATATACTTTTACCGATCCGTTTAAAAAACAAAAAAAGAATAGTAATGCTAAAATAATTAGCAATATAAATATTATACAAATTGTTTGTGGCGTAATGTGTTGATTGTTAATGTTATATTGTCGGTTGATCTGCTAAAAAATTTAGGTTAACTAAGTTGCCAAACTAAGTTAACTAAGATGCCCGGTTAAGTCAACTAAAACACCCAACTTAGTTAACTAAGTTACTCAACGAGGTTAACTAAAATTCTGGTGTTCGTTTTGTATGAATGTAGCGATGGATAATTTCTTGACTACTGATAAAACTGAACGTTTATATGTTACAAATTCCCGGTTCAATTGTCATTTAAGAGAAATAGTTTAAAATTATTCAAGAAGAGTAGTGTAATTATTAAATAGTATATAAAATAACAGTTTAATGGAGTGGTTATGAGTAATATGGGAAATGTTCACGGGGAAATAGATGCTATTTATTGTAACAAATATTTATTTTATACGTCTTATAAGCGTTGAGAAGTTTAATTGTTAAGGCGTTGATGCATGTATGGGTTAAAAAGTCAGCACTAACTACTTGACTACATTGACTTCTGATTGGTATAAGTAATAAACCATATAAAGTTAAAATATAATGAACTGGAAATTTATTTTCGTATTCCTTTGTGTTTGTATAATAGAAACAGATTTAGCTGCCCAGTACACTATGAAAGGCAAAGTGCTGGATAATAAACTGCAACCTGTTGAGTTTTCCAATGTTGTTTTATATAAAAATTCAGATTCAGTTATGGTTTCCCATGCGATAACTGATGCTGAAGGACAGTTTGCAATAACCAGTCAAAGCCTTGATGAATGTTATATAACAGCCAGTTTTATAGGATATATTACATATACGTCTAAACCTTTAAAAGTGTCTAAAAATTTCACGTTGGATGACATTATTTTGTCGGAAGATACCCAAATCCTGGAAGGTGTTACGGTAACAGCGAAAAAACGTTTTGTTGAGCAACATGCCGATAAAATGGTGATTAATCCTGAGGCTTCGATCACAATGGCTTCCGAAAATATATTGGATGTACTGTCCAAATCGCCGGGAGTAGTTGTTGATAAAGACGGAAATATTTCGGTAAAAGGTAAATCAGGTATTTCGGTGTTGATTGATAATAAACCCACCCGTTTATCAGGTGAGCAATTGGCTGCCATGCTCCGCAATATGCAGTCTACATCGATCGAACGTATTGAGATTATAGAAAACCCTCCGGCACGCTATGATGCCGAAGGAAGTTCCGGAATTATTAATATCAAGACCAAACAGGGAGCTATGCAGGGTTGGAATGGTTCGGTTACAACCGGAGTACAGTATAGCGAACGGTTCAGGAATAACAATGGATTGGATTTAAATTACCGGAATGAAAAGTGGAATTTCTATGGAAATTTTTACGGTGGATTTAATAATATGGAGAATACAATTGATTTGAAACGAAAGTTTGAGGATGGCACTTTATTCAAGGAGTACGGAGAAAATGAGTCGAAAAATAATTATGGCGGAGGTAAAATAGGAGCGGACTACCGTTTGCATAAAAACCATGTAATCGGAGTTATGGGACGTTATGGTTTTTGGGACTGGAACGGTGGAAATCAACTCATTAATACGGATATATCAAAAAACGACATCGTTTATCAAAGAGAGAAAACAAATTCAAAACCTACGGAAGACGGGTTTGATATTAATGTAAATTTAAATTATCGCTGGGATATCGACTCAACAAGTAACCTGACTGTGGATTTAGATTATGCTCGGTATAAGTATAATAGTGAAACAAATATGAATACCGGTTATGAACCATTTCGTAACCCTTATATTACTTTAAATAAACAGAATTCGCAAACAGATATTTATTCATTTAAAGTTGACTATGAAAATTCATTGACAGACAAAACAAAACTGAGTGCGGGATTGAAATTTTCGAAGGTAGATATTTCGAGCGGTAGCTTTTTCAGGGAAAAGGATAGTATCGGGAATTGGTACGATA
This sequence comes from Tannerella sp., assembly GCA_031285565.1. Lineage (GTDB taxonomy): Bacteria > Bacteroidota > Bacteroidia > Bacteroidales > Tannerellaceae > Tannerella. The sequence continues at coordinate 158,456 of JAITVY010000079.1, forward strand.
CACGGGGGATGAGCAATGATTATGATTATAAAGAGAATATTAATGCTGCTTACTTGAGTGTTAATCATAGTTTTACACCAAGTTTTGACATACAGGCGGGGTTACGTGCCGAACAAACCATTATGAAAGGTTATAATATTACAATTGACAGTTTAAATAAACGCAGGTATATTAATTTATTTCCAACTTTGTTTGCCAGCAAGAAATTTACGGATAATCATCAGTTGACTGCTTCATATTCGTACCGGATCGGACGTCCTAATTATTGGTTACTGAATCCTTTTATATGGATGTTGAACCCATATACATATAACCAGGGCAATCCAGATCTGCAACCCCAGTTTACCCACTCGGTAAAATTATCTTATACCCTGATGCAAAAATATATATTATCGGCTGGCTATAGTGTAACTGATGAACAGTATACACAAGTATTCAGGCAGGATGATGAAACGAAGATTACAGTTATCGGTTGGGAGAATTTAAGCAAGACAGACAACATGGATCTTACGCTAGTTGTACCGGTTGAGTTTACCAATTGGTGGAAAATGAATGCGGATATGACGTTGTTTTATGTTCGCTACAAGTCGCCTTTATATGGGCAAACACTGGATGAATCGCAGGTTAGTTTCCGGGGAAATATGACTCATACGGTTACTTTACCAAAAGACTGGAGCGTGGAGTTATTCGGTTGGTATCAATCGGAAACGGTTTATGGAATGGGGCATTTTGACGCAAGAGGATCAGTTGATATCGGTGTTCAAAAACAATTGCTGAATAAGAAACTTACTTTGAAGGCCGGTGTTACGGATGTATTTAATACGTTAAGCAATGATTATCATTTTAACTACGATAATTTGGATGTCGTTGGGAAGCAGGGGTTTGACAGTCGTCGTTTCCGGATTAACCTGACCTGGCGTTTTGGAAACGAAAAACTGCGTCCTATTCGCCAGCGTTCTTCCGGGGCTGATGAAGAGGCAAGCCGGGCCGGAAAATAAGACATATTTACCTGAAACACTCTGAAGTTGTTTTATTACCAACGAATAATATTCAGACAGTAAGTATATATCAGTATCGATATTAACTTTCTGATTATTAGAATGGTGATAACTTTTTTGACTGCTGGTTGGATTTGTTAATTTAAAAATGTAAGTTTGCAACTTTTTAGTGAAAATATGTGTTTTTATATTACAGGTTAAATAATAGGTAAAAATGAAAAAAACGATCTTATTGGTTATCATTGCTTTTTATTCAGCAGTTTCATTTGCTCAGGAGGATACAACTTATTGGAAAAAGAGTGGGGCTACATCGCTTACTTTTGGTCAAACATCTTTTTCAAACTGGGCCGCAGGGGGAGAGAATTCTGTTTCTGTCCTTGGCGCTTTTTCTGCAAATATGAATTATGAAAAAAGCAAATGGACGTGGGACAATTCGGTTGATTTAGGCTATGGACTTTCATATCAGGGGAGCGATCAGATTAAGAATGATGACCGCATTATCCTGGCTACCCGGGTAGGATATAAAGCATCAAAGTTATGGTCGTATGCGGCAGAAGTGAGTTTCAAATCACAATTTTATAAGGGATATAGTAGTTATCCGGTAGAAGACGGAGAGTATTACATTTCGAAATTTATGGCTCCGGGCTATGTGTATGGCTCGTTAGGGATGAATTATACTCATCCGACAGAAGATTTGAAGATTCTTTTGTCGCCTGTAACAGAGAAAATGACATTCGTTTTGGATGATTCGTTATCAAACCAGGGTGCATATGGTGTTGATCCGGGAAAGAAGGTTTTTGCTGAATTCGGTTCGATGGCGAAAGCTACTTATTCAAAGAAATTCGCAGAAAATATATTATTTAAGAGTACGCTTTCACTTTTCACTGCTTACGAATCATTCGGAAATGTGGATGTAGACTGGGCTAATTCGTTGGATTGGAAATTGAATAAATATTTTACATTGAAAGTCGATCTTTTCTTATTGTATGATAATGATATTAAGAATGTTGATAAAGACGGAAATCCGGAAGGGGCCAAAGTACAGTTGAAAGAAGTACTGGGCTTTGGGTTTGGTTATATCTTCTAAGTCACGAAATTACTAAGTTTCAAATAAATGAAATAGGGAGTAGTTTAAGCTACTCCTTTTTCATTTTTGTAAGTTATGTTATTTTTTTACTTTTTTTGAAATAGATCTTTCGGATAGATTGACTTTTATAAGATAAATGTTGCTACTCCAATCAAAAGTTGGAATTGAATAGTAAATATTGTCACATTTATATGTTTGAACCAGTCTGCCGGATATATCAAATATCTGAATATTGATGATAGGTTCGGGCGATGAAATTGTCAGCAAATTAGATACAGGATTTAATTCTATTTTTACAAAATCTTCACTCGTGATTTTTTCGTTATTCACACTGATATTATTTTCCTTTGCAATGATTTCTGCATGCGGATTGAATCTGATTTGTTGTATAGCAAAAGGAAGATCCGTAATATGAAAAGTCTGATGATTATGGGTCAGATTAAACTCTTTTATTTCAGACTGATTATTATCACCTATAAATTCGACTTTAAACGGAGTCTCAAAGAAAGATACCGAAGGATGGGTTTGCGACTGATCTACTTTTAAAATGATATCATTAACGGCATTACTGACGACTGCCAGATCAAATACAGGATAGCCTTCACCATAGATCCAGTCGTTGAAGAATTCGGTTAGATCTACTCCTGTGAAATTCATTAAACTTTGTTTTAAATCTTCGGTTGTTACGAATCCAAATTGTTTTTCTTTTAAGAAATTTCTGATTGCTTCAAAAAAAACATCTTCCCCCAAATAGTTTTTTAATTGATTTATTACAAAGCCAGCCTTTTGATATGTAAGGAAATAATCAAAAGTTCTGTCATAATTATCAGGTTCCGGATTATAGACAGAGCCTTCTTTGGCATATTCAAAAATTGTACTGAGCTGGATGTGACGATTCTCAATACAATCATTTCCTTCACATAATTCCATTAATAATTCTGCAAAAGTAGCAAAACCTTCATTTATCCATATATCACTCCATGTAGCACATGTGATTTGATCCCCAAACCATTGATGGGCCAATTCATGGATTATAATCCTTCTGAGCCAACTCTGATGCATAAAAGTGATTGTTGAATGCTCCATTGCGCCACTATTTCCCCATTCTGCGTGACCATATTTCTCATTTTTAAATGGATATTCGCCAAACAATTCGTTAAAGTAAGTAATATAGGAAGGTACTTCATCAAGGGTTTTCAGTACAAAATTATAATTCTCTTGTGTTCTTCCCGGATATATGTAATTCTGAATGGGCATTTCAGTATTTCCGATTTTCATTGTTTGATGATATTCTTCATATTCTGCAACTGCGAATGCAACCAGATAAGGAGGTATTGGATATTTGTGTTCCCAGATAGTAGTAGCAGTTCCATTATTGTTATCTGTTTTTGATATAAGCAGACCATTTGCAACCGCTTTAAAAGCTGAAGGGTGGGTAATGTACAATTCTATTTCATCTGCTTTGTCGGTTAATCCGTCTTTACAGACCCACCAGGATGCCGGACCTGTATCGGATTCGGAAAAAGTATAGGAAGCACAACGTTTTTTTGAATCATCAAATAGGTATAATGCTATATGGTACCCGGATGAATTATCAGCTTTTCCGGAAAAGGAAACAGATATTGTATCCATAGAATTAAGAGTCAAAACAGAAGGTAAACTGATTATAAGTTTATTGTTCTCATGTTTATAGTTAGAAATCAACTGTTTTTTGTAAACAACTTCTTTAATCTTAAGGTTATTTTTTGCGTCTAATTCTAACTGACTTGTTTCGTTTAATACTTTAAAATATACCGTAGTCTTTCCGGAAAAATCTTCTGATTCCGGATTGGATTCAAATTCAAGTTTGTATTTCAGAACATCATAACCGGAATTGTCATTTACCAGATTTTCTATTTTGATATTTTCCAGGGTGTTCTGAGAGCTTACCACTGGTATATTTGTGCATATAGAGCAAGCAAAAATTAATAATGATAAGTGTGTTATTTTCATACGATAATATTTAAGTAATAGGCTACTTTAGTGAGACCTCTCTATTGTTATTTTTTGCAAATGTGGGATAAATGTAAATAAAATTTTTAATATTCCTCATTTGGGGGATTGTTCAATCCTAAGTTTTATTTGCACAATATCGCTGGGTGCAAATAAACGAATGTTTTTTCTTGAGGTTCCTAAACCATTGGAAATAATTATAGGTGTTTTTTCAGAGTTATACTTTAGTCCACTACGGAAACGTCGACCGTATTTAGAACGTGTTACCGGGGCATAAATGGCAAACAATGTAATTTGTCCGCCATGGGTATGTCCAGCCAATGCTAAATCCGTATTTGTTACTGGAACATCTTCTATGTAATCCGGCGTATGTGTCAGTAAAATTACAAAATCATCAGACGATAGATCCAGTGTCGGGGCATCTCCATTAGTTTGTAAATCAAAAGGATTTCGTACACCTGCAATAATGATCTGTTCGTTATGTAGTTTGATGGTATCTGATTGGTGTTCCAGTAAACGGATATGATATATATTCATATGATCGACAATCTCCTGATAGCAGGCTGCATAATCGTGGTTTCCCATTACGGCAATGGTACCATGTGTAGATTTTAGTTGAGATATGCCATCGAACAATTCCGGTACATAACAGCAATCATTGTGGTAATCTCCACCTAATAGTATTAAATCAGCATCTGATTTGTTTACGGTTTTAATGAGTTTGTTTAATTTTTTCCGGGTGAAAAGGCTTTGATAGTGGAAATCAGTAAGAAAAATGATCTTGAAATTATCGAAAGCCTGAGGAATGTCGTTATGTGTAAATTCGTATTTCTTTGTTCGTCCGGCTCCCGTACGCATTGTGTGAAAAGGTGCACAGGAATCTAAAAGTATAATGATGAGACCGATAATACAGATCTTCATATTATAGGATGTCAAAAGGCAAATTTCGATTTCATTTGACGGTTTACAATATATAATTCTCCTACAGGAACAATTTTTCGGGTACTGTTTTTTATATTTTTTCCTTCATCTGTCCAGAGATACGGATGAAAGCTGTATACACTATTTCCGTCCAGTTTAGATACTTCATCCTGCCAGTTAGTCCATCTGTAATTTCCATAAAATTCATTCAGATCGCCATTGAAGCAGAAAAGCAGAAATTCAGTATAGGATATGTCTAAGGGTTCATAGGTAAGATTATCAGGTGAGAAATAATATATGTTACCTAAATCTTTTCCTAATCCGCCTCCGTTTATCATGTAAAATCCTCCAATCACATCGTCAGCTATTAATAAGAATGGGGAGGTTTCGCCGTACTCTTCGAATGTCTTGTCTTTGTTCCATTCAGGAAGCGACCGGTTAAGTTTTTCATTTCCCGAACCGAGAATCCTGATCCAGCCGTTATCAATCAGTATTCCTCCTGTCATATAAATTACTGCTCCCATGGGAGAGCTTGTTGTTACCTGTGTTTGGTATAAAGCTGTTTTGGATTTTTCAAGATCTGCCGGTAAAACTTCAACTTTATTTTTGGCTTTTTTGATCCAACTATCTATATATACCCAACCCGGATCATCACTGTTGATTAATTCATGCACCGAACGCATATTGTTTTGAGCTGTTATGGCAAAAGCAATGAATGTTACTACAATCGTAAGATAGAAATGTCTCATAATCTTTTATATTTCTAAAAGTACCTTTTTTGACTCCTGGTTAAATTAAAAACAATTTTATATGTTAAAAGGTTTTGGGCATGCATAGTAATGTACAAATTTCGAACAGTTACTAAATAAAAATAGTGTGAAATATCTTATTGAATTACATTTTTACAAAATCGGACTCCTGAAAACGGCTTACTTCCGTATCCCAACGTTCTGTAACGAATTTGCTGTGATCGGGATGAGCTGTATAGGCATCGAACTCGGTTTGATTGTTGAATGTCATTAAGAATCCATATTGATAATCATTTTTGGGACTGCATTGCCGGTATGCCTGGAAATTGCGTACTCCGGGTACGGTTGTTAGTATTTTGTGGGCATCAGCCATGAATTGATTTGCTTCGGGTGATCCTACAGGGTGTTTTAAGTCAAAAATAACCGTATGTAAAATTTCTCCGGTTTTTAATTCCGTATCAGGAGAACAACTGTTTAGGAAACCGGTTGCTGAAGCTGTAATTGCTGCCGCTCCTGCATAATGGATAAAATTTCTTCGTTTCATATCTTTAGTCGTTAATGGATTATAGTCGGTAGTTAGTAGATTGCCTTTGCTATTTGCCGTACGCTTTCACTGGCCATTAATGTGTAAAAATGGATGCTGGGTACGCCATATGCAATTAGATCTTTACACTGTTGTATGCTCCATTCTATGCCGACAGTTTTAGCGTCATCATCTGTTTTACATTTACGTAATTCAGAAGCTAATGGTTCCGGTATTTCCGATCGGAAAATTTTAGGCAATACCGTAAGTTGATTTATAAAGACAATAGGTTTAATCCCTGGAATTACCGGAACTGTAATGCCTTCGTTACGTAAACGCTCTACAAAAGCATAATATTTAGAATTGTCAAAGAACATTTGTGTAACAAGATAGTCTGCACCGTTCTTTACTTTTTCTTTTGCATAGTAGATGTCGGATTCCAGATTAGGTGCTTCTTCATGTTTTTCCGGATAACAGGCCATTCCATAGGAAAATGGTGTATCTATACCTTCGAAGATCGAACCGTCTAATGCAATTCCTTTATTGAAATTATTAACCTGTTGTTGCAGATCGGTGGCATAATTATGATACAGATTTGCACTTTTGCCGACATCTAATGTTTTAATATCACCACGCAATAGCAGCAAATCGTGTACACCGAGAAAATTAAGGTCGATTAATGCATATTCGGTTTCATCTTTTGTAAATCCTTTGCATATTATATGGGGCACAGCCGTTATACCATATTTATTTTGAATGGCGGAGGCAATTGCTACTGACCCCGGACGTTTACGAATATTGACTTTATGAATGCTGCCGTCCGGCTGTTGCTTTTCAATGTATTCGCTATGATGTGATGTGATATTGATATATTTAGGGTCGAATTCACGTAATTTATCAATGACATTATATACTTTTTGTATACTGTTACCTTTTAACGGAGGCAATATTTCAAAAGAAAAAGCTGTGCTTTGGCTGTTTTTTATATGATCGATCACTCTCATAAAAAAAGAAATTTAATTTGCGCAAAAATACAAAAAACTTAAGAAGAAGAGAAACCGTAAAAGATAATAAGATATAAAAGGTAATAGGATGAAGGATAAAGAGGAGAAGAATTTTTCGTAAAAAAGAATAATCTATAGTGAAATGGCTTATCTTTGTGATCTGAAAATGAAAATATAAGAGTCACTATGGAAAACTTAAAGTGGTCGGAACTTCCGTTTGGATATATCAAGACGGATTATAATGTAAGATGTTATTACCGGGATGGTAAATGGGGTGAACTTGAAGTTTCTTCATCCGAAATTCTAACAATTCACATGGCGGCAACCTGTCTCCATTATGGGCAGGAAGCATTTGAAGGTTTGAAAGCTTTCAGAGGCAAAGACGGTAAGGTGCGTGTATTCCGTATGGAAGAAAACGCTAAACGTATGCAATCGTCCAGCCAGGGTATTAAAATGGCAGAATTTCCGGTTGACAGGTTTGAGGAAGCTGTACGCAAGGTTGTTAAACTAAATGAACGTTTTGTGCCTCCTTACGGAAGCGGAGCTTCATTATATATACGTCCGCTATTGATAGGTCTGGGTGCGCAGGTAGGGGTAAGTCCGGCTGATGAATATATGTTTTTGATTTTTGTAACCCCGGTAGGACCTTATTTTAAAAGTGGTTTCAAACCTGTTCCAGTATGTGTTATGCGTGGTTATGACCGGGCTGCTCCAAATGGAACCGGGACTATCAAAGTAGGTGGAAATTATGCCGCCAGTCTGCTTGCCGGTACGATTGCTCGTGAAAAGGGATATGCTGCTGTGTTGTATCTGGATCCAAAAGAAAAGAAGTTTCTGGATGAATGCGGTCCTGCAAACTTTTTTGCAATTAAAGACGGAAGTTATATAACTCCTGTCTCAAGCTCGATACTACCCTCTATTACAAACAAAAGTTTGATACAGTTGGCAGAAGATATGGGTCTGAAAGTAGAACGTCGTCCTATTCCGGTTGAAGAATTAAGTACCTTTGAAGAAGCTGCAGAATGTGGTACGGCTGCTGTGGTTACTCCGATTTCACAAATCGATGATCTGGATGAAAATAAATCATATGTTTTTTCTAAAGATGGGAATCCGGGACCTGTATGTGAAAAATTATACAATAAATTGCGTGCGATTCAATGTGGAGATGAACCTGATCCATACGGATGGGTAAAAATAATTGAGTAGAAAAGGTATAATAACATATAAAACTGCTAAAATTGCAAGCGATAGTTTGCAGTTTTAGCAGTTTTTTGCTATCTCCATGTTGCAATATTGTGTTTTTGTTCTATCTTTGTGGCTCAATATTAGAATGGGATGGAAGCCTTTTATCGGACACATAGATACCTTTTAGCACATTTGAACTCTCCTGTAAGGCGTGGTTTGATGGATGAGATTAACTGGAATGACCGGTTGATCGGCATTAAAGGTTCGAGAGGTGTTGGGAAAACGACATTCTTATTGTCATATGCCAAAGAATTTTTCGGACCGGATAATAAAGAATGTTTGTATATTAATCTAAATCAATTTATCTTTACGGATCGGACACTGATTGATTTTGCCGGTGAATTTCGTGCACAGGGCGGAAAAGTGCTATTGCTTGATCAGGTTTTTAAATATCCGAATTGGTCGAAAGAGTTGCGGTATTGTTATGATCATTTTTCGGATATGCGGATTGTTTTTACGGGTTCGTCAGTAATGCGTCTGAAAAATGAAAATCCAGACTTATCAGGGAAAGTAGCTGCTTATTATTTGCGTGGATTTTCTTTTCGTGAATTTTTAAATCTGACAACCGGAACTCAGTTCAAGGCATATCGTTTAGAGGAAGTGCTGAATAACCATCAGAAAATAGCTACTGAAATCTGTTCTGTAACAAAGCCCAGAGCATTTTTTCAGGATTATCTGCATCATGGTTTTTATCCGTTTTTCCTGGAAAAGCGGAATTTCTCGGAGAACCTGCTGAAAACCATGAATATGACATTGGAAGTAGATATACTATATATTAAGCAAATAGAGCAAAGTTATTTGCCTAAATTGCGTAAATTGTTATATCTTTTATCTTTAAATGTCCCTTGTACGCCAAATGTCAGTCAATTGAGCAAAGCCATTGAGACTTCCCGTGCAACGGTAATGAATTATATTCAATATTTGAAAGAAGCGCGATTAATTAATTTATTATATGCTGTAAATGAGGAACAATCCAAAAAACCTTCGAAAGTATATATGTATAATTCGAATCTGATGTATGCAATTAATCAGTTGCCTGTTGATGATCTGGCTGTAAATAAAACATTCTTTTATAATCAGCTTCTAAAAGATAATCAATTGAATCAGAGTGAAGATAATGCAGACTTTTTGGTAAATGGAACTCATCATTTCCGGATTGAGACGAATGCAAAAGTAAAGAATAACCCCTCCTGGTATTATGCTGTGGATAAGATGGAAGTAGGAGAGGGCAATGTTATTCCGCTTTGGCTTTTTGGTTTTTTATATTAGGAATTTCATTTAAATTTTTAAAACTTATAGATTATGGCTAAGCAAAAGAAATTTTTAACTTGTGACGGCAATCAGGCTGCTGCGCATATCTCGTATATGTTCAGTGAAGTAGCTGCGATTTATCCGATCACTCCCTCGTCTACGATGGCAGAGTATGTGGATGAGTGGGCTGCCGCCGGAAGAAAAAACATTTTCGGTGAAACAGTTTTGGTCCAGGAAATGCAGTCGGAAGCTGGTGCTGCCGGTGCTGTTCACGGTTCGCTTCAGGCGGGTGCGCTTACGACCACTTATACGGCTTCACAGGGATTATTATTGATGATTCCGAATATGTATAAGATAGCCGGTGAGTTATTGCCGAGTGTATTCCATGTGTCGGCTCGTACGATCGCTTCACATGCATTATCTATATTTGGTGACCACCAGGATGTTATGGCCTGTCGTCAGACCGGTTTTGCTATGTTGGCAGAGGGTTCTGTTCAGGAAGTAATGGATCTGGCTGCAGTTGCACATTTATCGACTCTTAAATCGCGTGTGCCGTTTGTGAATTTCTTTGACGGATTTCGGACATCACATGAGATTCAAAAAATAGAATCATTAGAAAATGAAGATCTTGCTCCACTGATCGATCAGAAAGCGTTGTCGGAATTTCGTGCAAGGGCGTTGAATCCGGAAAATCCGGTTGCCCGTGGTATGGCTGAAAATCCGGAGACATTCTTCCAACATCGTGAAGCAGCTAATCCGTATTATGAAGCAGTTCCTGAAATTGTTGAAGAGTACATGAAAGAACTCTCGGCAATCACAGGTCGTAAGTATGGCTTGTTCGATTATTACGGAGCTGATGATGCTGACCGTGTTATTATAGCTATGGGTTCTATAACTGAAGCAGCCCGTGAAGCGATTGATTATTTGGTTGCCAAAGGTGAAAAAGTGGGTTTGGTGGCTGTTCATTTATATCGTCCGTTTTCGGCGAAACATTTTCTTGCTGCTGTACCTAAAACAGCCAAACGTATCGCTGTACTTGATCGTACAAAAGAGCCGGGAGCTAATGGCGAACCATTGTATTTAGACGTGAAAGATTGTTTCTATGGACAGGAAAATGCTCCTGTTATTGTAGGCGGTCGCTATGGTCTTTCATCGAAAGATACTACGCCGGCACAGGTTCTTTCGGTGTTCGAAAACCTGTCGATGAGTATGCCTAAAAACAATTTTACAATCGGAATCGTTGACGATGTGACGTATACTTCACTTCCGCAAAAAGAAGAAATTGCAATGGGTGGTGATGGTATGTACGAAGCCAAATTCTATGGTCTGGGTGCCGATGGTACGGTTGGAGCTAATAAGAATTCCATCAAGATTATCGGGGATAATACGGATAAATACTGTCAGGCTTATTTCTCTTATGATTCAAAAAAATCAGGAGGGTTTACCTGTTCTCATCTTCGTTTCGGAGATAGTCCGATCCGTTCGACTTATCTGGTGAATACACCTAATTTTGTGGCTTGTCACGTTCAGGCTTACCTTCGTATGTATGATGTGATAAGAGGCTTACGTGAGAATGGTACATTCCTGTTGAATACGATATGGGAGGGTGATACGCTGGCAACTCATTTACCAAATAAAATCAAGCGTTACTTTGCTAAGAAGAATATTTCCGTTTATTATATAAATGCTACGCAGATAGCCCAGGAAATCGGTTTGGGTAATCGTACGAATACTATTCTGCAATCTGCATTCTTCCGTATTACTCAGGTGATTCCTGTTGAGCTGGCTATCGAACAGATGAAGAAGTTCATCGTTAAGTCGTATGGAAACAAGGGAGAAGATATTGTAAATAAGAACTATGCAGCTGTTGATCGTGGTGGTGAATATAAGCAACTTACTGTTGATCCTGCATGGGCTAATTTGGCAGACGATGAAGTTGTTCCAAATAATGATCCTGCATTTATCAATGAACTTGTACGTCCGATTAATGCACAAGATGGGGACTTGCTTCCTGTTTCTGCGTTTAAAGGAAGTGAAGATGGTACATGGATGCAGGGAACCGCTCAATATGAAAAACGTGGTGTAGCGGCTTTTGTTCCGGTATGGGATAAAGATAATTGTATTCAATGTAATCAGTGTGCATATGTTTGTCCGCATGCTTCCATCCGTCCTTTTGTATTGGATGAAACAGAAAAAGCAGGAGCAACATTTGATACACTGGATGTAAAAGCTCCGGCAACGTTAAAGGGAATGAGTTTCCGTATCCAGGTAGACGTATTGGACTGTCTGGGTTGTGGTAACTGTGCGGATATCTGTCCGGGATTCAAAGGAAACCAGGCTTTGAAAATGGTGCCATTGGAAACCCAGTTGGAAGAACAGAAAAACTGGGAATATTGTGCATCAAATGTGAAATCAAAACAACATCTGGTGGATATCAAGATGAATGTGAAGAATTCGCAGTTTGCAACACCTTTATTTGAGTTTTCAGGTGCATGTTCGGGTTGTGGTGAAACGCCTTATGTGAAACTGGTTTCACAATTGTTTGGTGATCGTCAGATGATTGCGAATGCTACCGGTTGTACTTCTATTTATTCAGGTTCGATACCATCGACTCCTTATACACAAAATGAAAGCGGACAAGGTCCTGCATGGGCTAACTCATTGTTCGAAGATTTTTGCGAATTTGGTATGGGTATGGAACTGGCTAATAAAAAGATGCGTGCCCGTTTGGTTAAACTGATGCAGGAAGCGATCGAAAAGAACTGTACTGTTGCTTCTACAGGTTTATTCCAGGAATGGATCGAAAATATGAACGATGCCGATAAGACGAAAGAACTTGCTCCAAAAATTACCGAAGCTGTAAAAGCAAATTCAGATAAATGTGATATATGCAAACAGATTGTGGAATTGAGCCATTATCTGGTGAAACGTTCACAATGGATTATTGGTGGCGATGGCGCTTCTTATGATATTGGTTATGGTGGTTTGGACCATGTGATTGCTTCCGGTGAAAACGTAAATATTCTGGTATTGGATACGGAAGTTTACTCAAACACGGGTGGTCAATCTTCGAAAGCTACTCCAACCGGAGCAATTGCAAAATTTGCTGCTTCCGGTAAACGAATACGTAAGAAAGACCTTGGTATGATTGCTACGACCTATGGATATGTATATGTAGCACAAATAGCCATGGGAGCGGATCAGGCGCAGACATTAAAAGCTATCCGTGAAGCAGAAGCATATGATGGACCATCGTTGATTATTGCGTATGCTCCATGTATTAACCATGGTATACGTAAGGGTATGGGTAAGAGCCAGGCAGAAGAAAAAGATGCCGTGGCATGTGGTTACTGGCATTTGTGGCGTTATAACCCTGCGTTGGAAGCTGAAGGCAAGAACCCGTTTACCCTGGATAGTAAGGAACCACAATGGGATAAATTCCAGGATTTCCTTAAAGGTGAAGTTCGTTTTGCTTCTGTGGCTAAACAGTATCCGCAGGAAGCAGCTGAATTATTCAATGCTGCAGAGGATAATGCCAAATGGCGTTACAATAGTTATCAACGGATGTTAGCGCAAGACTGGAGTAAATAATTTTAGTATCAATATACTTATTAAAAAGGCAGGAACTTAAAGATTTCTGCCTTTTTTTATGGAGTCTTTGTCGGACAGCCCACTATTATTTTATTTCATTTAGTATCTGTTTTATATGATTCTTCAGGATATGAAATGCCGGATCCGCCATTGCGCCATGGTCATATCCGTCTAATTCGTATATGTAGGTTTGCTGATGTCCGTCTACTTTCATCATACGCCAGAAATAAGCGTTTTCTTCATAACGACCTAACATTTCGAGTTCGCGATCTCCCGAAACAATGATTAATGGTGGCGCATCTGCACGGACATAGTATAAAGGGGCGAATTCATCGATACTGGGTTGCGTGTCTTTCATACCCTTGGATTGCCGGTATGCAAAATGGCTAATGGCATGACCACTGAACGGGATAAGCCCGCAAATAGCGTCTGCATCAATCTGATATGTATTTAACCACTTTTTATCCAGTCCGATCATAGAAGTCAGATAACCTCCGGCCGAATGACCGGAAACGAAAATTTTCTTTGCATCGCCTCCGTATTTTTCAATTTCGTTGAATGTCCATGCGACGGCGGCAGCTGCATCGTCTATACAGTCTTGCAGAGTAGCTTTAGGAAGCAAACGATAATTAACAGAAACAACCGCTAATCCACAATTTTTCAACTGCTCAGGGATGAATTTGTTTCCGGATGACAGTCCTCCACCATGAAACCATACAACAGTAGCAAAACCATTTGTATTCTCGGGATAATAAATGTCTAATTTACATCGTTCCAGCGTGTATGTATCGGAACTTTTGTGATAAGGGATATCCTGTAAAGTCTGATATTTTGTTTGTGCATAACCTGTCGTAAGTAAAAACAGACATATAAGCATAAAAAACGTTTTCATCATAGGTATGTTGTTTGGTGATTTTTGTAGCAAATATAGTGAAATTTTGTAGGAAGTTTGCAGGTAGGAAAAGTCTTTTGTCTGTTTTATATCAGACTGCTATTGAAATTTTAAATAAGAATCCGTATCTTTGCGGATTATATTATTCCCTCAAATATTGAGAAATTGTTTGAAATTTTTATGATTAACTGTTTTTTATGTTTTGGGAAAAAAAATTGAACAGTTTCTGAAAGGAATAGAAAAAGACGTATGGCAAAAAAAGCTGCAAAGAAGAAAAAAGGCTCGGACGATATAGATGACATTTTAAATTCGGTAAGTTCCTTTATAACAAGTGAACGAGTCCGTTTTTTATTGGGTCTGGTTTTAAATTTTTTCGTAATATATGTGGGTGTTGCACTCATTTCTTTCTTTTTTACCGGAGGTGCCGATCAAAGTGCGATCGAGAATGTCTCTATCAGGGATTTGTTGGCAAACCGTGGACGGATTGAGAATTGGGCGGGTGTACGGGGCGCTTATATTGCAGACCTGGTAATGAACCGTGGTTTTGGTATTCCGTCTTTCTTCCTTTTGTTTTTTTTAGGCTCCCTGGGCGTCAGGTTGATGAATTTGTGTAAAATGTCGTTGATAAAACGCTTTTTGCTTTGTTCGGCTATGATGTTATGGAGCTCTTTATTCCTCTCATTTGTATTATTGAAAGGGTACGAAGATTCTTTCATATATGTTGGTGGTCAGCATGGCTACTACCTTTCTGATCTTATGATTAAGAATTTAGGTATTCCCGGTACGATATTATTTTTAATTGTCAGTTTTTTAGTGATTGCTATTTGTACAAGCAGCAAAACAATACCGTTTTTGCAGCGTATGTTTAATTTTAACTGGTTTGCAAATTGGCGCAAAAAACGTGAAAAAATAAAGAAAGAGAAAGAGTTTTTGGCTTCGGTTGAAGATGATGGCGATGAAGATCCGGATGACTTTTTTGATGAAGAAGACGAAGAAGATGATGACGATGATTCGGATGAAATTATTCAACCATCAAAAGTTGTTCCGACTATTCAAGCTACGACTTCGGTGATGACCGGTGATGACGAAGAAATAGAATTTACAGTAGATGTCCCGGCCGGTGATACGGCAGAAATGTACGATATTTCTTCGATGGGAGAATATGACCCGCGTTTGGATTTATCGAGCTATCGCTTCCCGACACTGGAATTACTAAAAAAATACGATCAGAATGATGGTGTTGTAAATATGGATGAACAGGCCGATAATCAGCGACGCATTAAACAGACGTTGGAGAACTTCGGCATTAGTATTTCATCGATCAAAGCGACTGTAGGACCGACATTGACATTGTATGAGGTTGTTCCTGCTGTAGGAGTCCGTATTTCGAAGATCCGAAATCTGGAAGATGATATCGCTTTAAGTTTATCTGCTCTGGGAATTCGTATTATTGCCCCGATGCCGGGTAAAGGTACTATTGGTATTGAAGTGCCGAATAAAGATGCACAAATCGTATCGATGCAATCTGTAATTGCTTCGCGCAAGTTTATTGAATGTAAATATGATTTGCCTGTAGCAATGGGTAAAATGATTACGAATGATGTATTTATCTTTGATTTATGTAAAGCACCCCACTTGCTGATGGCTGGTGCGACAGGACAAGGTAAGTCTGTAGGGCTGAATGCAATTATTACATCTTTGTTATATAAGAAGCATCCGGCCGAATTGAAATTTGTACTGATTGATCCCAAGATGGTGGAATTTAGTATTTATGAAGAGATCGAACGACATTATCTGGCAAAATTGCCTGATGAAGATAAGGCCATCATTACTGATTTTACCAAAGTGGTTCATACGTTGAATTCACTTTGCCGGGAAATGGACGATCGTTACGACTTGTTGACAAAAGCGCATGTTCGTAATATCAAAGACTATAATGAAAAGTTTATCAGCCGAAAGTTGAATCCTGAAAAAGGACATAAATTTATGCCTTATATTGTGGTGGTGATTGATGAGTTTGGTGATTTGATTATGACAGCTGGTAAAGATATTGAAATGCCGATAGCACGTATTGCACAGAAAGCGCGTGCCGTAGGTATTCATATGATTATTGCAACGCAGCGTCCATCGACTAATATTATTACCGGGACGATTAAGGCTAATTTTCCGGCGCGTATGGCATTCAGGGTTTCATCTATGATTGACTCGCGTACGATTTTGGATTCGCCCGGAGCTAATCAATTGATCGGACGGGGGGATTTATTATTTTCGCAGGGTAGCGAAGTAACCCGTGTGCAATGTGCATTTGTAGATACTCCTGAAGTCGAGAGTATTGCTACGTTTATTGGCGAACAGGTCGGATATGAAACAGCATTTAAATTACCGGAATATGTTCCCGAAGGCGATGGCGATAAAATGCCGGGAAGTGTCGACTTATCGGATCGTGATCCGTTGTTCGATGAAGCAGCCCGTTTGATTGTAATTCAGCAACAGGGCTCTACTTCGTTGATACAGCGTAAATTTGCAATTGGTTATAACCGTGCCGGTCGTTTGATGGACCAGTTGGAAGCAGCAGGTGTGGTTGGTCCTTATGAAGGGAGTAAAGCGCGCCAGGTGTTGATGGATGAATATTCATTGGAACAAAAATTGACATTATTAAAAAACTAAAAACAACCGGGAAGAAGAACGTTTTTTCTTAAATTCAGAACTTACTATGTACATAAAAAGGCAAATATATATATTTACAGCTTGTTGCTTAATCGCTGTTAACGCTGTGGCACAGAGTGCAGAAAAGGTATTGGATAACGCAGCATCGGTTTATGAATCATCCAACGGGATCACAGCTACGTTTGCGGCTAATATCCGTTATGAAAAAGAAGGTATTTCGGAAAGTTTCGAAGGCACGATCCAGATGAAAGGAGATAAATTCTTATTGATTACTCCTGATATGCGTACGTGGTACGATGGAAAAACGCAATGGAGCTATCAGGTAAGAAGAGGAGAAGTAGATATTTATAATCCATCGGGGGATGAAGAACTGCAAGTTATTAATCCGATGATCTTACTTCGAACGTATAAAAAAGGATTTGATTTCTCGTATGTAGGTGAAAGTACTGCTGATAATGGGAAGATGGCGGATGATGTGCTACTGACTTCAAAAGGTAAAAATGATATTGAAAAAATAGAAATGCAAGTTGAAAAAGCAACCTCATTTCCAGTCCGGCTCACTGTGATTATGAAAAATGGTCTTCGGAGTGTGATACGTATCAGTAAAATGCAGACTGGTATGAATCATCCGGATCAGTTATTTGTATTTAATCCGAAGGATTATCCGAATGTACTGGAGAATGACTTACGCTAACTAAAAAGAAAATTACTATGGAATACGAAAAGGTATCTTGTTTGATTATAGGTGGAGGTCCGGCTGGATATACAGCTGCAATTTATATTGCGCGTGCAAATATTACTCCGGTTTTATATGAAGGTATTCAACCGGGAGGACAGTTAACGACTACTACTGATATTGAAAATTTTCCGGGGTTTGCAGAAAAAATCGGAGGGTTTGAGTTGATGGAACAGATGAAAAAACAAGCGCTTAGTTTTGACGCCGATATACGGACTGGTGTCGTAACTTCAAGTGATTTATCGACTACCCCTTATAAAGTGACTATTGACGGAGAGAAGATTATTGAAACAGACGTTTTAATAATTGCGACCGGGGCATCGGCTAAATACCTGGGTTTGCCGGATGAACAAAAATATGCCGGAATGGGCGTTTCAGCTTGTGCTACCTGTGACGGATTCTTTTACCGAAATAAGGTGGTTGCTGTTGTTGGTGGCGGTGATACGGCTTGTGAAGAAGCACTTTATCTATCGCGAATAGTTTCTCAGGTTTACATGATTGTACGTAAACCTTACTTGCGTGCACAAAAAATTATACAGGACCAGGTATTTTGTACGCCTAATATCAAAATATTATTCGAACATAATGTTGTGGGTTTATATGGTAAAGACGGAGTTGAAGGCGCACATTTGGTGAGACGCCTGGGTGAACCGGATGAACAGAAATTTGATATTGCTATTGATGGTTTATTCCTTGCCATAGGTCATAATCCTAACTCGAAAGTTTTCACTCCATGGATTGAGACAGACGAAATAGGATATATTAAGACAAAGCCGGGTACTCCATTGACAAATCTTCCAGGTATATTTGCTGCAGGTGATGTAGCTGATCCGGTATACAGGCAAGCGATTATTGCAGCGGCCAGCGGAGCCCAGGCTGGTATTGAAGCAGAACGTTATATATTGTCGCTGAAGAATGGGCATTAAAATAAAGTTCATTGCTTTGAATAACTTATTACTGTCTTCATGAAAAAAGTGACCTTTTTGCTTATTGTATTTCTGTCCTTTTCTTCTTTTTTAACAGGACAAGAGGTGCAAGTAATTGCTCATCGCGGATTCTGGAAATCGGACGGTTCGGCACAAAATTCAATAGTTGCGCTGGAAGAAGCTAATCGTATGAATCTATATGGCTCTGAATTTGATGTGCATATGACAGTTGACGGCGTGTTGGTGATATTTCATGATAATAAAATAAATGAGGTGGAGATTCAGAATATGCCGTATGCCGTAATTAAGGATTCATTACTGTCGAACGGAGAAAAAATCCCTACTTTACGCGAATACCTCGAAGCGGCCAAACGTACGAATATTCAATTAATTTTTGAATTAAAGCCACATGCAACTCCGGAACGCAATCGCGAGGCGGCACGTGCTTCGGTTGAATTAATTAATGAGAAGAATCTGGCGCATCGTACGGAGTATATTACTTTTAATCTGGATGCCGGTAAAGAATTAATAAGGCTGGCTCCTGAAGCTAAGATTTATTATTTAAACGGAGAATTATCACCGCAAGAATTAAAAGATCTGGGGTTTGCCGGTTTGGATTATCATTATAATGTTTTAAAGCAGCATACCGAATGGTTTGCGGATGCAAAGAAATTGGGATTGGGTATTAATGTATGGACAGTGAATGATACTACATTAATGCGTGAAATGATTGATTTAGGTGCAGATTTTATTACAACGGATATTCCTGTTGATGCACTGGAGTTTATATCTACGATGAATAAATGATGAAGCGGATTTCGTTATTATTATTGTCTTTATTAGCAGTAACTGTTTATGCCATAGATTATGACTTTCCGAAACAAGAGATTCGGGCTGTATGGTTAACAACTATCTATGGATTGGATTGGCCGACTCGTCCGGCAACCAATGAAAGAGAGCAAATACGTCAAAAGCAGGAACTGTGTACAATTCTGGATCGATTGAAAGAGGCTAATTTCAATACGATTTTTGTTCAGGCTCGTTTACGTGGCGATGTGATTTATTCTTCAAAAATAGAACCAGCCTCAAATGTGTTTTCCGGCAAATATGGATCGTTGCCAGGATATGACCCGTTAGCTTATGCTATTGAAGAGTGTCATAAACGTGGTATGGAATGCCATGCCTTTTTTGTGACTTTTCCTGTTGGTTCGGAGAAGGCTGTAAAAGAGCAAGGTGCTTATTCTGTTGTTAAACGTAAACCAAACTTATGTCTGAAACATGATGATCATTGGTATTTGGATCCGGGGATTCCGGAAACAACGGATTATATACTTTCTTTAGTGAAAGAAATTGTTACGAACTATGATATTGACGGCATTCAGTTTGATTATATCCGCTATCCCGACAAGGCTAAGAATTTTCCTGATAACAAATCATATGCAAAATATGGAAAAGGGAAGAAACTGGCGGATTGGCGCCGTGAAAATATAAATCGTTTGGTTGGACGTATTCATGATTGGGTAAAGAAAGAAAAACCATGGGTGCAGGTTAGTAGTTGCCCTTTAGGTAAATATAGTAGGATTGCTGAACGCCCTGATGCAACATGGACTGCTTATGAGGATGCTTATCAGGATCCGAAAGCCTGGTTACAGGCAGGAAAGCAGGATATGATTGTGCCTATGATGTATTATAAGCAAAAGGATTTTTATCCGTTTGTAAATAATTGGAAGGAGCAGGCAAAACAACGCAATATGGTTGCAGGCCTGGGCGTGTATCGGTTAAGTAAACAGGAGGGAGACTGGAATTTGTCTGAAATAATTAACCAGATCAGTTATATTCGTCAACAGGGTGTTAATGGCTGTGCTTTTTTCAGGGCTCGTTTTGTTGTAGATGATGAAAAAGGAATTTATTCCGAATTAAAAAATAATTATTTTAAATATCCGGCGCAATTGCCTCCATTAACCTGGCTGAATAATGAATTAAAGCCGGAGGCTCCCCCGGAAATACTTGTTACAAGGGAACATAATTTGTTGAGATTGTCGTGGCCTGACGACGGTACAAATCGACATACGTATACAGTCTATTACTCATTAACGGATTCGATTGATACGACAAAGGCACAGTCGATTCTGGCTACAGGATTGCGTAAAAATGAGATTTTTCTACCGGTAGATATCAGCAAAGAAAAAGGATATACGTTTTCTGTTACGACTTCAAACCGTTACAGGATTGAGAGTACTCCTTCATATGAAACATATTATTATTTATCGGAATACGAAAAATAAATGCTTATTTATTTAATTTAGAGCCCCCATGGATACAAACTGGTATGTTTTATATACTTTCCCTCGTGCAGAGAAAAAGGTAAAGACTCGCCTGGACGAGTTAAAAGTGGAGAATTATCTGCCTTTGCATCGCTCTCCTTCAGTCTGGTCTGATCGGGTAAAGATGGTTGATAAACCGTTATTTAATTCTTATGTATTTATCAGATGTAAGGAATACGAATTGCGATCATTACTTCAGGTCTATGGTGTTGCACGGATTATATATTATACAGGAAAACCAGCCATTATTCGCCAGAAAGAAATTGATGCGATTCGTTTGTTTCTGGAAGAAGCGGCTGAACATCCGCTTTGTGAGGGTGAAGAAGTGGAGATTTTGAATGGAGCATTAAAAAATATCTCGGGAAAAGTGCACAAGGTTAAAAAGAATTA
Source organism: Tannerella sp. (assembly GCA_031285565.1). GTDB lineage: Bacteria > Bacteroidota > Bacteroidia > Bacteroidales > Tannerellaceae > Tannerella. Next base: position 179,752 of record JAITVY010000079.1, read on the forward strand.
CTTATTATTGTTCATTGAACAGTTAGGGGTTTCTGTTGCTGTGAATTTATCGAGTGTTGCACGTGTGAACCGAATTAAATAAAATATATAATTTGATTATTCTATGAGAGCACAAATGTTGGCCGGTTTATTGGTTTTCCTATTTTTAGGAACAGCGTGTGGCAGTAAACAAACGGCAAAGTCGGAAGATGAAGTTGTAACAACGATTGCAATGAGTGGTAATCCTGTCTTTGATGGATGGTATGCTGATCCTGAGGGAATTATTTATGGTGATACATATTGGATATATCCGACTTATAGTGATAAGTATGAAAATCAGGTGTTTTTCGATTGTTTTTCATCCAATGATCTGGTCAACTGGACGAAGCATGAACGTATTCTGGATACTACTGAAGTAAAATGGGCAAAACGGGCTATGTGGGCACCGGCTGTGTTCAGTAAAGATGGTAAATATTATTTTGTATTTGGAGCAAATGATGTACATGAGGGTGAAATTGGTGGTATAGGTGTTGCTGTAAGCGATCGTCCGGAAGGCCCTTATAAAGATTTGTTGGGAAAGCCGCTGATTAATGAGATAGTAAATGGCGCTCAACCGATCGATCAATATGTGTTTTTAGATGATGATGGTACCTATTACATGTATTATGGTGGTTGGCGCCATTGTAATATTGTAAAGCTAAACGATGATTTTACAGGGTTTGTGCCTCATGATGACGGCACGATTTATAAGGAAGTGACACCTGAAAACTACGTAGAAGGACCGTTTATGTTTAAGAAAAATGGTAAATATTATTTTATGTGGAGTGAAGGTGGCTGGACCGGACCTAATTATTCAGTAGCTTATGCTATTGCTGATTCTCCTTATGGTCCATTCCATCGTGAAGAAACAATTCTACAGCAAGATTCAACTGTTGCAACCGGTGCGGGGCATCACTCGGTTATTCATATTCCGGGTACGGAAGAATATTATATGGTCTATCATCGCCGTCCGTTTGGCAAAACGGATTCAAGCCATCGGGTAACTTGTATCGATAAAATGGAATTTGATGAAAATGGAAAGATTAAACCGGTAAAGATGACATTTGAGGGTGTTCCGGAACGTCCGTTAAAATAGTAGTACATCAGATTACATGTATTACTTCTTATTCCCTTTTTATTTTTTCGTACATAAGTTAAATTCGCAAAAATGTGTATTAAATAACGGTTTATTAATTATTTAGTCGAAATAATCGTTTAGTAATTAATTAAATGAAGAAAATCCTGATTTTTCTTATATCTATTGTAGTTGTCGTTGGAATCGTATGTTACCAACGACAATTACTTGCAGTGTCCAATGTCACAGAGATTGTAAAGGATACGATTGAAAGCATCGATAAACCAGACAAAACAATCAATCATTTACGCAAAAAATCTGTTGAAGCCAAAGCCTATTGCCATTCAAAAGGTTTTAGCGAAGAATATTGTGTTTTAGTTAATTTCCATATTCATTCAGGCAAGAATCGTTTTTTTGTATGGGATTTTGCACGGGATACGGTTTTGTATGTCAGTTTGTGCGCACATGGTAGTGGATTGGGAAGTACAGCTTCCAAACCGGAATATAGCAATGTTGAAGGTAGTTATTGTTCTTCGTTGGGAAGATATAAGATCGGGGTTTCATCCTATAGTCAGTATGGAATTAATATCCATTATAAATTGCATGGACAGGATGCGACCAATAATAATGCTTTTAAACGCATTGTTGTCCTTCATTCATATGGTCCTGTACCGGAACGTGAAATCTATCCAGTTCATTTACCGTTAGGCTATAGTTTAGGATGTCCGGTTATTTCGGATGGAATTATGAGAAAAATGGACGCACTTTTAAAGAAAAGTGAAAAGTCTGTTATGCTTTGGATCTATGATGAATCACTCGATTGAACTCCCAAAAAGAAAAGACCATCTCAAATTGAGACAGCCTTTTCAGTAGGATTAATAAGATCTATTAATTATTTTTTCAGGGAAACAAGTTCCATTGCTGACATTAATTTCCCTTTTTTATCGTATGTTTCTGTTTTAACAGCTCCTACATTTTTAGCATACCAGGCTGTTGTATTTATATTTGTTGTTGTCATCATTACTTTTGAAGTAGATTCACTTTCTACTTTGTAACAGTCAAACGAACCGGCATCTGTTGTAATGCTTTCTTGAGCAGTAACTTTTGATTTTCCGGAAGCTTTTGTTGACATACCACTCATTTTCAATGTGTATTCATATACTCCGAATTCTTGTCCTACAGAAAGTTCAGATGGAAATTCAGGATATGTTCCGGTAAATTCAGCATTCGCTCCGGCTTCTCCCATAGAAGCAACAGGATCTTGTTTGATTTTGCCATCAACAATTTCTGTTGTTACGGTTACTGCAGCAGCATACGATTTTTTGTTTTTGTCGAAAGCTTCACTTGTGTATGTAATGGTAAAGTTTTTTGCATCTTTCTTGTCAACTTTTGTTACAATAGTTTTAGCGTAAGATGTAATATTACCTTTAGCATCTTTAATTGCATACTCTGCTTCTGCTCCTTCTTTGTCTAAAAAGAATAAATCCTGTGCCTGAATATTGTTGAAAGACACAAATAGAATAGTGCATAACGCACTGATAAAAAAACGTTTCATCATTTTTAATGTTTGTTTTGTTAATAATAATTTATTGTCGGGTACAAATATGATGAAAAAATATGAACTATTCCATATGTGTTTTGATTTTATTAACAAATAAGTGATGATTGAATGAAAATCTGAATGTAGAAAATAAAAGGAACGTATCAATTCTTGATATAATACAATTAAAATTTGACAAATAGAATTCTGTTTATATCTTTATGCTCGTTAGAAAAACGACCATTTATGAACTAAAACTACATTTAAAATGAAAAAGATTGTTTTTGTAATGCTGATAGCAGCATTAGGTATTACTACCGTAAGTGCACAATTCGAAAAAGGTACCAAAACATTATCCGGAAACTTGACTGGCCTAGGTCTGGAATTTAACAAACAAACTGATGGTGGTGGCTTAGATGACCAAATTTCATTTGGTATTCAGGCAAAAGGGAATTATTTTGTTGCGAATAAATTTGCAATGATGGCAGCTCTCGGATTTAATTATGGGAAAATACATCTTGATATGTATGGAGGAGATAATGATGATACATATAGCTCCAATACATTTAGCTTTGAAATAGGCCCGCGTTACTATTTCTGGAATTGTATGTATGGTAGTGTATCATATTTAGGCTCAAAAGCAAAAAGATTTGATTATCAGAATTGGGCTAAGATTGGTGTTGGAGCAACTATGTATATTAATGATAATGTGTTTTTTGAACCGGAACTCTATTTTAAGCAAGGTTTGGGAGATTCAGATATTTATTCAACTTTGGGCCTATCAATTGGTGTCGGAGTAAAATTCTAAATTCTAATAGATAATGATTTAAGAAGATGTTTCTCATAAGGGAAGCATCTTTTTTATTAGATATCATCCTATTATTATAATTATTTTGTGCTGTGGAATAAAATAAGTTCATTTTTTTATAGGGTTTTTATTCGTAGACCGATCATATAATAAAGAAGGATATCTTTTTTTCAAAAAGAAAGACAATGGTTAGTATTAATAGTGTTAGATGGTTTGAATTTTGTGTTGTAGATTCTTTGAGATAAAGAGTCAGGATTTGTAGTGTTTTGCCACTCCTTTGGTTTATTCATAAGCTAACAGGAGTGGTTTTTACATGATTACCTTCATCTATGCTTTGATAAATTTTATCAATTGGTTATATTGTTCTTATAGATGGAAATGATATTATTTTTGTGATATCAAATCAAAAATAAATATACAATGGAACCAATTATTAATTCAAGTATTCCTGAATTCAAAGTACAAGCTTATCAAAATGGAGCTTTTAAGACAGTATCAAACGAAGATGTAAAAGGAAAATGGGCTATTTTCTTCTTTTATCCGGCTGATTTTACTTTTGTGTGTCCTACTGAATTAGTAGATGTTGCAGAAAAATATGATCAGTTTAAAGCAATGGGTGTAGAAGTATATTCTGTAAGCACAGATACTCATTTTGTGCATAAAGCATGGCATGATGCATCTGAAACTATCCGCAAGATACAGTATCCGATGTTGGCTGATCCTACCGGTGTTTTAAGCCGTGGCTTCGGAGTAATGATTGAAGAAGAAGGTGTTGCATATCGTGGTACATTTGTTGTTAATCCGGAAGGAAAGATTAAGATTGCAGAAATTCATGATAATGGAATTGGGCGTAATGCTGATGAATTGCTTAGGAAAGTAGAAGCTGCGCAATATGTTGCCTCGCATGATGGTGAAGTATGCCCTGCTAAATGGAAAAAAGGAGATCAGACGCTAAAACCCAGTATCGACCTGGTTGGTAAGATTTGATTTTATAGTATGGAAAGAAAAGCCGGTCAGTATACGCCGGCTTTTTTTAAGTTTAAGTTTAACTTTAAATATAAATAACTATGTTAGATAATTCAATAAAAGAACAATTAAAAAGCATTTTTGCCGATTTGAACAATGCGTATTTATTTGATATATACGTATCTGACCATCATGAAAGCCGGAGTGAATTAATCGATTTGTTAGAAGGAGTCGCTTCTACATCCGATAAAATATCGTGTCAGATAAATCCGGGAGATGAATTGGCGTTTTTTCTGCTTAAGAATGGTCGTAAAACTGGAATTAAATTTCGCGGGGTGCCTACGGGTCATGAATTTACGTCTTTATTGATGGCTATCTTAAATAGTGACGGAAAGGGTAAGAATATACCGGACGAAGGTATTCTTAAGCGTGTCAGGGGCTTAAAAGGACCAATTCATCTGACAACCTATGTGTCACTGACTTGTACCAATTGTCCGGATGTAGTTCAGGCATTGAATTTGATGGCGGTGCTTCATCCCGGATTAGAGCATGAAATGGTTGATGGTGCAATTAATCAGGAAGAAGTTGATAAGTTAAAAATACAAGGTGTGCCTACTGTAATAGCTGATGGTCAGATTCTGCATGTAGGGCGTGGTGATTTTAGTGAGTTGTTGTCTAAACTTGAAAATTTATATGGTTTGACAAATGATGGAATACAAATCACTGAAACTAAATATTATGATATGCTTATCATTGGAGGGGGACCAGCCGGTTCTTCGGCTTCTATTTATTTAGCCAGGAAAGGATTGAATGTCGGGATTGTGGCTGATCGGATAGGGGGGCAGGTTATGGATACTGTTGATATTAATAATTTGATTTCTGTATGTCAGACTACCGGCAAGGAATTAGCAGCTAATCTTAAGACACATATACATGATTATCCGATAGAGGTATTGGAACATCGGCGGGTAGAGTCTGTTGCAATTGAAGGCAGGTATAAGGTGGTGACCACTAATACAGGTGAGAAGTTTGCAGCCCCAGCTATAATTATTGCTACCGGCGCCAGTTGGCGTAAACTAAATGTACCCGGTGAGACTGATTATATCGGTCGTGGTGTTGCGTTTTGTCCGCATTGTGATGGTCCGTTTTACAAAGGGAAAGAGGTTGCCGTAATCGGAGGTGGGAACTCCGGTATTGAAGCTGCTATTGATTTGGCTGGAATCTGTTCGAAAGTAACAGTGTTTGAGTTTATGGAAACACTAAAAGCCGATAAGGTTTTACAGGATAAAGCTATTAGTTTGCCGAATGTAGAAATTGTCTTGAATACCCAAACAACCGAAGTGATAGGGAATGGTGAAAATGTAACAGCTCTCCGGGTAAAAGACCGGGCTACGGAAAAAGAATATGAAGTTAAGCTGGATGGTATTTTTGTGCAAATCGGTTTAAAGGCGAATAGCGAACCTTTCCAGAATATTATAAATGCAAACCGGATCGGAGAAATTGAAGTAGATACGGTTGGCAGGACAAATATTCCTGGCATTTATGCTGCCGGTGATGTAACAACGATTCCTTATAAACAAATTATTATTTCAATGGGAGATGCTGCTAAAGTAGCGTTAACAGCATTCGATGATTCAATTCGTGGAGTTTTTTGATTCGAAGAAGTCAGAAAAGGCATTTATGTTGTATTTTTGCTATTAAAAAAGATCGTGATGAAAAAGATAGGATTATACTTTACATTTTTAGCCTTATTTTGGGGATTGAATAGCTGTGTTTCACAACGTAGTAATAAGAGTCATGTGGCTGTTGATAAGGAAGCCGTTCTTACAACCGGAGAGTGGCTATTGGTTTCTGTCCGGAATGATATTCAGGGTAATGTTAAGTATCCAAGTCCGGATCGTCTGCCGACATTACAAGTTGATAAGGATGGGAAATACAGCGGATATGACGGATGCAATAACTTTCATGGGAATTGTACTTTTTCCGGGGATTCTATAGTTTTTAAATCAGCTATATCTACATTGAAAGCCTGTTTGGATGAGCAGCTAGTGGATGACCTACTGCGTAGCGCTTTTGAAGAAATAACAAATTATTCAGTGGAAGGGAATCAACTAATCCTGAAAAAACATTCGGAATCGTTTATTATTTATAAGCGGTAGTTTTCCTGAAACTTTAGAATACGAGGCATGACTCCTTTTTGGGGGGTGTGCCTTTAGCTTTTATGATTGATTATCAATGTGGATGGCATATCCTGTAATGGCTCATTTGCCTCTTCTGATATGATATTCCAGGATGTATAACTAACCAACATAAAATCTTGTCCATTGAATGACTCATTCAGTAAGTCTTTTTCAGGTAATAAAATAGTTCCTGGAATTTCTTTTACAAAATTATTCAGTGTTCTTACTACCCGTTCACTTTCTTCCGAAATATAGCTTATACGATTTAATAAGCTGACCGTTCCTTGTGTCGCACGTACTAATGAACGTGTATAATCTAATAAGAATAAATCGTCAGAAGAATTGATGATCACGATAATATTGTCAGCATGGGTAAACCCCCGGTTGACAAAAACACCGACAGAACACCGGCTTTGTTCTATAAATATTTTCGTTTTATCTTTAACCAAGGAGCCGGCAGAGAATAAAAGCTTCTGATTTTTAAAACGGTCAAAAAACCGGAAGAATGATTTATGAATATTTTGTGCATCAACATCCGATGCTAAGTTGCTCAATGATATACCGGCTCCAACCAAAAGAAAGTCAAATGCTTCTTCGTTAACCATATTGACAATCGTTCTACCTGCGTCTTGGGCTATTTCATATCGTGTTTTAATATCCAGATTTAGTTTTTTTGCTTCATATAGAATAGGACTAAAACTGATTCGTTCGAAGTTTTCGGTTTGTGAAGGATTAACATCTGATCCGACCGTCAGGTGAAGCGCAGTTATATCCAATCTTTCTTCTCTTTGTGAAAACATTTGGTGTGCAACATCCAACATAATTTGTCCGTTGCCGGCACGCCCAAATGATAACAGGACTTCAAATACGTCTTTTTTGGTTTGCTCAACCCGATGTATCTTTGTTTTTTCTGCTTTACGAAATGCCCAATCAATAACAGCCAAAAGCGGTGTAGTCATGAATGTTGTAACTAAAGTCATCAAAACAAGCATCACAAAAATAGCAGGAGGTAGAATATGCAATTCATAACCAATGCTCAGAATTACCAGTTCCATTAATCCTCGGGTGTTCATCATTGCCCCAAGGATAAAACTATCTTTCCAGCTTTCTTTCGCAAATCGTGCGGATATAATTGTGCCACCGAATTTTCCTACAATTGCAACCAAAATAAAAACTCCACACAAGATCCACATCTCGTTGGAATTCAATAATCCGATTTCGGTACGTAGTCCTGTAGATGCAAAAAATAAGGGTAGAAATAAAGCTAATGCAACGTCTTCAACTTTTTCTGTCATGATTTTGCGGAAACGTTGATTATTCGGCATGACTAGTCCGACAATAAAAGCTCCAAATAACGCATGTAGACCCAGAATCTCTGTTACATAAGAAGATGCAAGCAGTAATAAAAACATCGTGGATACCAGCGCTTTTCCTATTACTTCTTTATTATGGTAAAGATTTCCGAGCATTTTGAGTAATGGTCTGACTACTAAAAACATGATCAGAACATAAATAGCCGAAAAAAGTATGTTATATATGGCACTATACATGTTACCTGCCTGTGATATCGCAACAACAACAGCCAGCAAACACCAGGCAGTAATATCTCCGTTAGCAGCACTTGCCAAAGCTATCGATCCCAGATGGGTACGTGTTAATTTCCGTTCCTGGATAATGCGTGCCAAAACAGGAAAAGCCGTAATACACATAGCGATTCCAATAAATAAAGCAAACGATATAAATGGTGTGTCACTATAAGCATAGTTATTATATATATAATATGCTACGAGTATTCCTAAAAAGAATGGAACAATCATTGATATATGGCTGATCAGAAGCGTTTCCTGCAGTTTTTTCTTAACGATTCCCATATCTAACTCCATACCAATGGTATACATGAATAATATTAAGCCAAATTGACTTAACGTAGTGATGTTAGAAAGCGACTCTTCCGGAAATAAACGGAGGGTTATTTCCGGAGCAAAATATCCCAGAATGGATGGTCCCAGGATTATTCCGGCTAGAATTTCCCCAATTACTACCGGCTGTCCGATTTTTTTCATAAGCCATCCAACCATTTTGCACATGATTAGAATGACAATGATCTGCAGCAATAAAAGTGAAAAAGGAGAGATGATTTGTTCTGTTATGATTTGCTTAAATGAATGAAAACCTTCCGAAAGTGTGTTGGGAGCATCTTTTATAATACTTGATTCATCGATTACCTGGCGATTTTCTCCTTGTTGTATTACAAGATAAATCAATGAACTGAACAGCAAAATCATAACTACATAAAAAATATTATTTTTTAGCTTTTCATTCATCTGATGTCCTGTTTAGGTAACAAAGATAATATTTTTTTTAGTCTGTTTTTTAGAGATTGTTGAAATTTTATTACTAATCTTGTGTTGAGCTGTTTTGGAATGGGCATTTTAATTTTAACAACCTTTTGGTTTGTTTTTTTTCAATTATATCAGCCGTTTTACATCTCTGGTTTCTTTACAAAATGATCAGGACAGAATATAATAACCTTCCGGAACATAGTTTATCCTAAAAAAAACATACATTTGCTTCTGATTTTTATACCTATATTAAATGATTAAAGTTTAACATTATGAAAAAAGGATTTATTTTATTTGTATTAGCCGGCTTGTTGTCACTTACAACATACGGGCAATCTATGTCATCTGAAGAACGTAGTGTGAATGATTATTCGGCTATTTCTGTATCAAAGGGGATTGATGTGATACTGACGAATAAATCAACAAGTTCGGGTAAGATACGTATTGAATCCAATCATCAGGAAGTGTTCAGTAAAGTTAAAACCAGTGTAGACAAAAATACATTAAATATCACATTTGAGAGTAAGTCAGGGAACAATTATAAGAATCTTAAACTGAAAGTATATGTTCCTGCAGACGGAATAAATCAAATAACGGCATCATCGGGAAGTGATGTTAATAGCCAGGAGCGTTTAACATTTAAGGATCTTGAAGTTTCTATATCAAGCGGAAGCGATTTGGAACTGGATCTGAAAGCTGATATGATTACTATCTCAATGAGTGGTGGCAGCGATGCCAAACTGAAAGGATCAACTAACCATTTGAAAGTAAAGGCGAGTGGTGGTAGTGACCTGATGACTTCCGGATTGAAGGCTAAAAATGCAGATATTTCTATGAGTGGAGGCAGTGATGCGGATATATACGTTACCGGGACATTAAATGCGACATTAAGTGGAGGCAGTGATCTGAGATATACCGGTAATCCGTCTGATAAAAATATTTCTGCCGATAAGAGTAGCGATGTTAAAGCCAAATAGATTGATTTTTCTTCTTGTTCGTTTGGAAGAAACTTTTATCTTTGTTGAAAAGAAAACCCAATCTTTATGAAACAACTTAATTTAGTAAAGAATGATCCATGGTTAGAACCTTATAGGGATGCAATCGAAGGTCGTTATCAATATGTAATAGAGAGAGAAAATAGCCTGACCGGAGGGGGAAAACAGTCATTATCTGAATTTGCTTCGGGATATTTATATTTCGGCTTGCATTTTACCGGAGATGGTTGGATTTTGCGTGAATGGGCTCCTAATGCAACAGATATTTATCTGGTAGGAACATTCAATGACTGGCAAAAGGATAAAGAATTTCGTTTTAAACGGATCGAAAATGGTGTATGGGAAATCAAATTGCCGGTAGAAGCATTACACCATGAAGACCTGTATAAACTATTGATAGAATGGGAGGGAGGAAGTGGTGAGCGTATTCCTGCCTGGTGTCGCCGGGTAATACAAGACGACAAAACAAAGATTTTTTCAGCGCAGATCTGGAATCCGGATAAACCTTATCAATTTAAAAAGAAACAATTTAAACCCAATGTATCTCCTTTATTGATTTACGAATGCCATATTGGAATGGCTTCTAAAGAAGAAAAAGTGGGAACATATGAGGAATTCCGAAAATATGTGTTGCCACGTATTGTGAGGGACGGTTACAATGCGATCCAGATAATGGCTATTCAGGAACATCCGTATTATGGTTCGTTTGGTTATCACGTGAGTAGTTTTTTTGCGGCATCATCCCGTTTCGGGACACCGGACGATTTAAAGCACCTGATTGATGATGCCCACCGGATGGGAATAGCAGTAATTATGGATATTGTTCATAGTCATGCAGTGAAGAATGAAGTAGAAGGTTTAGGGCGTTTTGATGGTTCATATCACCAGTATTTTCATACAGGTGCGCGCCGGGAGCATAAGCAATGGGACTCCCTGACTTTTAACTATAGCAAAAATGAAGTCTTACATTTCCTGTTGTCAAACTGTAAATTCTGGATAGAAGAATATAATTTTGATGGTTTCCGTTTTGATGGGGTTACTTCAATGTTATACTATAGCCATGGCATGGGCGAATCATTTTCGAATTATGGCGATTATTATAATGGACATCAGGATGGAGATGCTATAGCTTATCTGACATTGGCTAATAAATTGATTCATGAAGTGAATCCGAATGCTATTACAATTGCTGAAGAAGTGAGTGGAATGCCCGGATTAGCTGCAAAAATAAAGGACGGCGGTTACGGATTTGATTACCGTATGGCAATGAATATCCCTGATTTTTGGATTAAGACCCTGAAAGAAAAGAAAGATGAAGACTGGAATCCGTCTGCTATCTGGTGGGAAACAACAAACCGTCGTGCCGATGAGAAAACGATCAGTTATGCCGAAAGCCATGATCAGGCGTTGGTCGGAGATAAAACGCTTATTTTCTGGCTGATTGATGCCGATATGTACTGGCATATGCAGGTGGATGATCATAATTTGGTGGTGGACCGCGGTATTGCATTACATAAAATAATACGTTTGGTAACAGCTTCTACTATAAACGGAGGTTATCTGAATTTTATGGGCAATGAATTTGGACATCCGGAATGGATTGATTTTCCACGCGAAGGAAACGGATGGTCGCATAAATATGCGCGCAGGCAATGGAATTTAGTTGATAATCCAGATCTTAAATATCATTTTTTAGGTGATTTTGATTGCGCAATGCTTTCTTTAATTAATAGCGTAAATAACTTTCAGGCTACACCTATTCAGAAAATATGGGATAGTGATGGTGACCAGATATTGGCTTTCATGCGCAATGACCTGGTGTTTGTATTTAATTTCAGCCCGAACCGGTCGTATACAAATTATGGCTTCCTGACTCCCCCTGGTTCTTATAAAGTAGTACTGAATACGGATGATCCTCGTTTTGGAGGTAATGGATTGACAGATGATTCGATAGAGCATCTGACACAATTCGATCCGCTTTATGAAAAGGAAAAAAAGGAGTGGCTGAAATTATATATTCCTGCCCGTACGGCTATGGTATTAAAGAAAAAGTAAAAAGTAAAAAGCCCCAAACACATAATGGGGCTTTATAATTTATAACTATAACTCATAATTAAAATGTATCCATTTGTATTTAAACCTATATTAAAAGAAATTATTTGGGGAGGGACTGATATTCGTCCTTTCAAAGGATTAGAACCTTCTGATGCAAAAATCGGTGAAAGTTGGGAACTTTCGCATGTCGAAGGTAATTATTCCATTGTAGCCAATGGAAGTTTGGAAGGTAAGACTATTGACGAATTGATCGAATCGTATGGAGCCAAATTACTCGGTAAAAAAGTGATGGATCAATTTGGGAAAACATTTCCATTGTTGATCAAATTTATTGATGCCAGGGATAATCTTTCTATTCAGGTACATCCTGATGATGAACTGGCACAGAAGCGTCACCAGTCATTTGGCAAAACAGAGATGTGGTACGTAGTAAAGGCAGCTCCGGATGCAATTCTTTATAGCGGTTTCTCCAGCCAGATTGATGCTGACGAATATGTACGCCGGGTGGCGGATAATACCATCATGGATGTACTTCAGTGCTATGAAGTGAAAGAAGGGGATGTTTTCTTTTTACCGGCAGGTCGGGTACATGCTATTGGTGCAGGATGTTTTATTGCCGAAATTCAGCAGACAAGTAATATTACTTACCGGATTTATGATTACAACCGGAAAGATGCCAATGGAAATGGTCGCGAATTACATACGGAATTGGCAAAGGATGCGATAGATTATACTGTTAGTGATGATTATCGTACACATTACCAATCTAAAAAAGACGAACCGGTTGAATTAGTGCAGTGTAAATATTTTACAACGAATCTGCTTGATATTGATCAACCGATGAACCGGGATTTTTCGTTGATAGATTCCTTTGTTGTATATATTTGTATGGATGGTACGGCATCAATCTGTGATGATAAAGGTAATGAATTAACCGTGCATCAAGGACAAACAGTCCTGATTCCGGCAGAAGTACAACATGTTTCAATAAATCCCTCGCCGGAAGCAAAATTTATGGAAACATATATCGCTTAGTAGAGCTGTTAGGAATTTTTTAGTGAATCATTTTAGAGTTATTTTTTATCCACAATTATAGATATAGTGGCATCGCCTGTTACATTTGCTGCTGTACGCAGCATGTCTAACGGGCGATCAATGCCTATGATTAATGCCAGTCCTTCAGCCGGTATACCTATGGAAGTGAGTACCATTGTAAGGATAACAAAACTTCCTCCCGGAATTGCAGGGGTTCCAATTGATGAAAGAATAGTCATCCCAACAATTGTAAACATTTGCTGTAAACTTAATTCAATACCTAATACCTGGGCAATAAATAAGATCGCTATAGCCTGATAGCAGCTCGTCCCATCCATATTAATGGTTGTACCGACAGGAAGAACAAATGAGGCAGTTTCTTTTGACACACCTAAATCTTTTTCCACCGTCTCCATTGTATACGGTAACGTTGCTGCACTACTACTCGTTGTAAATGCAAACAATTGAACCGGATAAATAGCCTTTAGGAATTTTCGAACAGGAGTTTTTGTGATCAAACGGATTAACAAAGGATAAAATATGAATGCTATTATACATATAGCTCCGACTACGCATGCAACATAAGCGCCCAGGGCAACGAAAATACTCATTTCTCCTCCGTATGAAATGATTAATCCGGTCATCAACGCTGTTACACCTATTGGAGCAAAAGAAATAATATAATCAACCATTCGAAAAATGATTTCATTTAGTCCATCAAAAAAGTTTCTTACTGTTTTTGTTTTTTCTGCCGGGAGTGCTAATGTTGCAATTGCAAAAAAAACAGCAAAGAAAATAACCTGTAACATACTGGAATTATTGGATGCTGCATCCATAATATTATTGGGTATGATGTCATTTAAGAAAGAAAGTGGTCCTTGCCCTTCCAGTTTTTCTGCTGCGAGCTTTTTTTCTTGAGCGAATGCTTCATAGTCTTGTTGAATATGTTTTACTTGTGAATGATCAACCAGATTACCGGGTTTGACGATTAAACCGACTGATAATCCTAAAAGTACTGCAAAAAGGGTTGTTGAGAGATATAAAATAATGGTTTTTACGCCTAACCGGGAAAATGATTTAATACTTTCAAGCCCCATCACTCCCTTTACTAAGGACACAAAAATCAATGGTATTGCGATCAATTGTAGTAAACGAATGAAGATTTGTCCCCACGGTTCAATCCAGTATTTAATAAATCTTTCACCTCCAAACCGGAGTGCTATAAGACCAATGATAATGCCTAAAATCATTCCGGCTAAGATCTGCATATATAGCGGAAATGTTTTTTTCTCTTTTTGTTTCTTTTTCATTTTACCAATGACTATATCAAACAAAAATACAAAAAATCAACATTTTCCAGCTTTCCACTCTTACCTATCTTCTTGTGCCTGCTTTTTTAGTGTAGTTTGACGCCAAATAAATACCCAACAAGCGCACTTAATACCATTGCGATTGTTCCCCAGAAGCATACACGCAGAATACCTTTAAATATATTTGCTCCTCCGGCCTTTGATGCGATCGCACCTGTAATAGCTAAAAAGAAAATTGTAAATATATATTGACAGATAATTATACGATTTAAAGGCGCACATGTAGCAACTAACATAGGTAGAAATGCTCCAAAGAGAAATGCTCCCCCCGAAGCAAAAGCTGCTTGAAGCGGGTTGGCACATGTATGCTTATTAATACCTAATTCATCGCGTGCATGGGCGGCTAAGGCATCATGTTCTGTTAGTTTAAGAGCAACCTGCATGGCAAGTTTTTTATCAAGCCCTCGTTGTTCATAAATTTCGGCAAGTTCATTTAGTTCATCGCTCGGGTTTGAATCCAACTCTTTTTTTTCCCGTTCCAGGTCTGCTTCTTCAATGTCGGATTGAGAGCTAACTGATACATATTCGCCAGCAGCCATAGACAAAGCGCCTGCTACCAAACCCGCTAATCCGGCCAGAATAATCGGATAGCGCGTATTGCAAGCAGCCGATACACCTATGATCAAACTGGCAGTAGAGATGATCCCATCGTTAGCACCCAATACGGCTGCACGAAGCCAGTTACTCCGGTTAATATAATGTTTTTCAATTCCCACAGTAAATCTACAATCTTCATAAAAAAAACAATTAAATTATCATGAAAGTTCAACCTTATGTGAAACTTTGCAGCCAATACAAATAAAATACTTATAGATAATAAGGTATTAACAGTGATTGGTTGTTTTCTATCTGCTCCTGTAATGTCGTGGGAAGCAATACCATCACAGGCTTAAAATGAAGTTTGTGTGCTTCTATTGAATCTTAGTAACTGTTAGGAATTTTACAAGAAAAAATTCCTGACAGCTACTTACAGGCATGTTTCATATATACGTGATTCCTCTCCCCAGGGGTGATAACCTTGTCCGATATAGTGGAATCCGTATTTTTCATAAAAGCCGGTGTGATCCGTGCTAAGATATAGTTTCTCAAACCCTCCTTTTTTACTATCCTCTTTTGCCTTTTCCAATAAAAGGGAGCCGTAAGCGTTTCCACGGTGTTTTTCTTCAATAAAGACACCACATACCCAGGGATATAGATCCATTCTGCTGATAAAATCATTGGTAATAAGCCCGGCAGATCCTATTATCTCTCCGTCTTTCTCTAAAAGATACCATTGAGGCAATGGATTTGGAGTCGTAATACTATGTGTAATACTATCTTCGTATACAACCCGCGGGGCACTCCATTTACTACTGAAATATTCGATAGCCTTATCCTTATATTCCGGATTTTCTCTGATAGATACAATTCTCATCTCTTCCTTTTTTTCTACAAATATATTACAAACCGCCAATATAGAACAAAAAGAAATAAGAATTTGCAATTATTGCCCTTTCTCCAGCTGATTTTAATATAGACATGTTTTTGTTTACCAGTAGTGGTTATTCCATTAATAATCTGTTTTATCTCATTAATCAAGTAATAATAATATGACCGGAAGTAAATGCCTATTAACACGTGACTCATTAATATGCTTTACTTTTACCGGTCATATATTAAGAAACTGTTTAAATTTTAAACAGTCTCTTATGAGAAGCGCTTAAATTAATCCTGCTTCCTTCAGCATTTCGAAAATGATAGTTCCTTTACTTTTTTCAATTCCTTTCTTTTCAAGGTATTTAAGAACAAACGGTAAGTTCATTTCCGTTAATTTTTTACCATCCATCAGGCGGGCTGATGATTTTAATAGTGCACGGATATCGTAAGCCGATGCAAATACTTCGGGTATGCCCCGGTCTACATTTAATAGCTGATAAACGGCCTCTATCGCTGTACGTACAGAATATTCGGTCGTGAAAACCGTATCATTTGCTGTTTCTGCGAAGTTCCCGATAAAGGTAAGATTAACAGATCCATCAGGCACAACTTTGGGACGATCACCCAATGCACGAGGCATAAAATATGACATTACATAAGGCATCATACAAGGAATCGTATTTGCAGAATTGATGGACATCATATGTATTTCCGATTCAGGAACACCGATATGATACAGCCATTCTTCAGCAATCTCAATTCCCGTGCAGTCTCTCATTGGTTTATCCACATAATTACCGGGTCTGTCTGAAAATAATCCGTATATCCATACAACCAACTGATCATCCGGTTGTTTTTTGAAATGAGGCTGACGATTCAATGTCCAGCTTAATAGCCAATTAGAGTCTTTTACCGAAACAATTCCTCCCGTAACAACTTTACCTGCAAACGGATCACGCCTGCAAATTCTTTCAATATAAGGTGGGATTTGTTCATCCAATGTAGTAAGAGTGGCTGAAACAAAGTTTGTTAACGGGATATGATCACAAAATTTCTCCGGTTTACCGAATGCCGGATCCTGAACTGCGATATTTTTCCATAAACTCCAGCTACCTCCCGGAGAGGAGTTCAAAATCGGCACATCATGTTGACTGCCATATGTTGTGCTTTCGGTTATGCTTCCGTTTGTCACAAAAACCAAATCATTTTCCGATAATTCAATTTCATTATTTTCTCCTTTCTGCTCGTACCGGATCTTTTTCGCTACTTTCCTATCCGGATTAGTATCGACCAATACGTTGGTAACTGTTGTATTGTAATAAAAGTTTACACCTTTACTTTCCAGATATTTTACCAATGGTAAAACCAGCGATTCATATTGATTGTATTTTGTGAATTTTAATGCGGAGAGGTCAGGTAGTCCCCCGATATGATGAATAAACCGGCGGATATACCTGCGCATTTCCATCGCGCTATGCCAACTTTCGAAAGCAAACATTGTTCGCCAGTATAACCAGAAGTTCGATTCGAAAAAATCCTGCGAGAATACATCTGAAATCCTTAAATCGTTTAGCTGGTCTTCCGATGTCATAAATAATTTCATAATTTCTTCTATTGACTTATCAGTCAATGCAAATTTACCATCCGTACGTCCATCTTCTCCTCGATTCATGGTAGCCCGCATTTTAGAGAAATTCGGATCTTTTTTATTTAACCAATAAAATTCATCCAGCACAGATGCATCTTCTATTTCCAATGAAGGAATGGAACGAAATAAATCCCATAAACATTCGAAATGATTTTCCATTTCTCGACCTCCCCGGATAATAAATCCCCTCGATGGCTGTCGGATACCATCCAGGCTTCCGCCAGGCAGATCTAATTCTTCCAGAATATGGATTCTGTTACCTTCCATTTGTGCATCCCTAATCAAAAAAGTTGCTGCGGCTAATGATGCTAATCCGGCACCAATCAGATAGGCTGATTTCTGATCTACATCTTCCGGTTTTTCCGGACGTGCAAATGCTTCGTAATTACCATTGCTATAATACATACATTTAGTTTTTTAATGAATAACCATTGTTTATTTGAACAATGCGTAAGCCTATAAGTTTCGGAATTTAACGTTTTTAAGACAAACGGAATTTGCTAAGCAATAGAAAAGAGGAAATTTTTTAATTAATTATTATGGAATTCTCATCTATATTTTCTCTACTAAGCAAATCCATTATTTAAATATGATATTAATGCGAATCAGTATTTAAAAAATTAGATAAATGAATGCGATGGCGATTTTTCCCATCGTATGTACCAGAAGCCCAGGTGTAGATCTGACCTTCATCGCTCTTTGAATATTTGT
>JAITVY010000011.1 GCA_031285565.1 Tannerella sp.
GTGATGGTATTGAAGCCTTGTGTCATCTCAAGGATGTACATCCCCATCTGTACCGCTTTCACGGAATTCATACTGGCGCCTTCTTTGATCGTGCCGTCAGGGAAGATCCATTTATAATATTCGGCGATACCCCCAATCAGGTTGGTGTAAATACCCGGACAGGTCCAGACGGTATCGGGGTCGAATGAGAAATCGGAATTGAAAGCCGAAAAATAAGTAAGGTTAGTTCCATAATTAAATGAAGATGTAAAACCTAACTGAAAGACCGAGGAGTTATTATTTATACTTACAATTTGATTAATTGCTGCATCCGGCAAAGTAAAGCGAATATATTTCCATCCTGTAAACTGAGGGACATCTCCTTCACTGTCAATCCAACGTGCATTGGCTGTAATCCAGTCAAATAAAGGTGTGTCCGTTTGCCCTGGATAAGAAATTATAAAATCTTCTTTACTGCCTTCACGATACACTAACATAACGGATGGATACATATTGTTAAATGTTTCCCAATACGTAAAAAAGGATGTTTTATGTGTATTGGTTCCATAAAAATTAGGCAAATGACAGGTCGTTGCTTCATGACCTGTGTTCTGCATAATATGGATCGGGTGGCTAGACTTAATTGTAGCGCATGCATTCGCACGATTTACTTTAAATGTATCAGATACAAATGTTTGTCCTTTATTTAAGGTGCATAGTGATGTCAATCCACTTCCCCAATCAATTTCAACGTTGGTTCCATTTTCCAGACCAATTATTTCTACATAATTGTTAATCGAATTATAATTACTCGCATTTCTGAATCCACCGCTAAGGGTAAGTACATATACGTTGGCAGCATAATGATCTGTTACGAGCTGATCGGCACACTGGTCGCAGGCGCCGGAGATAGAGTTCCGGCATTCTTCTCCGGAAGTTACAACGATCGGTTTATCAGAAGTTACAATTGATCCTGCTAATACAACAGAGCTTGTTCTTAAGTTAAGAATTTCGCCTTCATTCAACGTTACCGTATGCGTACCTGCTGAAAAGCCTGTAACGGCAACAGGAATTGTAAAAGTAACGGCTGTATTTGCTTCAGTACCCATAATAGAAATATAGGGATAATAACCATATCCAACATTTAAACTGCTGGTGTTTCTTATATTTCCACCTCTACTACTCGTGACATGGAAAGATTTACCTAAGGAAGCTCCCCCTTTCAATAATGCTGTTTCTTGTTGTGCTTGATAATCATAAATATAATAAATTACCACCCCAATATTAGATGTGATTTTTATTCCTCCGGTATAAGGCAATCCCAGATGTGTCCCGTTCGGAACTTCTACTTTAGCCTGTAAATCAGCATATGTATAGCTATATTGCTGGTATCCATAAGCCGGAATTATTAATGTAATATCAGAATCATCTTTGTAATGATGAATAGTCACTGTAGCCTGTCGGTGAGTAGGATTATTGATCACAAATCCGGAATGCCCCCGATAGGCACTGGAGGTTGCCTCGTCGTAAACAGAGAATGGTGCAAACCAAAACTCCGTATCCTGTGCAATAGCAGTTAAACTTAGTAAAGAAATAAATAATGAAAGTAATTTCTTTTTCATACGCTTTTGTATTAATAAATTTAGTTGTTTTTTAGATATATCAGAAGATAAAGGACAAAAGTGATTCTTTTTCCATGCACTTATAGTTTTCGTATATATCATTTAAATATTCATTCAATCATTACAAAGTGGTAATGATTGAATGGACAAATATAATGTGTTTTTTCGAAAAAAAAACATAAGATCACGATATTTTCCGGACAACCTGTTGGTTTGTCGCATTTTATATAACATATTTCATCCATACTTTGTTTTAATAAGGTTTCTGTACACAAATTAGAATTGCAGTAAGATCAACCCATAAACATATTCTGATAATACAAATTGATATCTTATGTTACCAGCAGATAGGAAAAGCAGTCTTTTTATTTTATATCTTTGCACTATGATAATAATTAACGATGTAAAGAACAGAGTTGGAAAGGAATGGGTAGCTACAGTTGGTTTTTTTGATGGCGTACATCTTGGCCATCGTTTTCTGATTAACGAATTACGTCATTTGGCTGATGAACAACATTTACCTTCTGCTGTTTTTACATTTCCTGTGCATCCTCGTATTGTTTTGCAGGCTGATTATCAGCCTAAATTATTAAATTCGTTTGAAGAAAAAATGGAGCTTCTGGAAACGACGGGTGTAGATTTTTGTGCAGTATTGAATTTCACACTAGAATTGGCCAATTATTCGGCGTCAGATTTTATTTCTTTATTAGCTGACAAATGGCGTGTTCGTACACTACTTATTGGGCATGATCATCGATTTGGTCATAATCGTGCAGAAGGTTTTGACGAATATGTAAAGTATGGTTCAATGCATGGGATGCAGATTATCCAGGCATCTTCATACACGAAGGATACAGCAATTGTTAGTTCATCTAAGATCAGACTGTTGTTATCGCAGTGCAAAGTAAAGGAAGCTGCAGAATTATTAACATACCCTTACCGGTTGAAAGGGCATGTTATCAGTGGTTATCAGGTTGGGAGAAAGCTAGGATTCCCGACTGCTAATATTAAAGTTGATGAGCCGTTTAAGGTATGGCCGGGCACAGGTGTCTATGCTGTTTGGGTGTACATTAAAGGAATGCGTTATAAAGGAATGCTATCTGTTGGAGGGCGGCCGACATTTGATGATGAGAATCTTGCAGTAGAAGTTCATTTGCTGCATTTCTCAGAATATATTTATCAGGAACAAATTGAAGTTGAATTCATAGAGTATCTTCGTGAGAATAAGAAATTTGATACTGTAGAGGCCTTAATAGCACAATTGATGAATGATAAAGAGGTCGTTGAAAATATACTTTCATTATAATAACGAATAATTATTTCTGTATGGAACAATTTTATGATGCGATTGACATGCTGAAGGAAATGATTAAAATACCTTCTTTTAGTCGAAACGAGAAAGATGTTGCTGATTTTTTAGAAGAACAATGGCAAAAATCATTTCGGGTGCATCGTAAAGGAAATAACTTATGGATGTTTGCTGCTGATTTTGACGAGCGGAAGCCTACTGTTTTGCTGAATTCGCATATTGATACGGTTAAACCGGTTGCGGGATGGACAAAAGATCCTTTTGATCCGGTAGAATCAGACGATTGCTTATATGGGTTAGGTAGTAATGATGCCGGGGCAAGTGTGGTATCATTGTATGCTGCATTTGTTTTATTGAGTAGAAAGACACAACCCTATAATTTGATTTTTTTAGCTTCGGCAGAAGAAGAAATTTCAGGAATGAATGGAATTGAAAGTATTTTACCGGAACTCCCCCCGATTACATTTGGTGTTGTAGGAGAACCGACTGATATGCATCCGGCCATTGCAGAAAAAGGATTGATGGTATTGGATTGCATAAGTCATGGTAAATCCGGCCATGCAGCCCGGAATGAAGGAATTAATGCTATTTCGCATGCAATAGAAGATATTCAATGGTTTCATACCTATATATTCCCTAAGCAAAGTGAATTATTAGGTCCTGTGAAAATGACAGTGACTATGATTGAAGCGGGAACCCAACATAATGTAGTGCCCGACATATGTAATTTCACAGTAGACATTCGTACGAATGAATTTTACCTGAATGAGGAACTCTTTAATGAGATAAAGAAACATGTTAATTGTGATATAACAGCACGCAGCTTTCGTTTGAATTCTTCACGGATTGACTCTGGTCATTCATTTATACAACGTGCGGTTTTAATGGATAAACAACTGTTTGGCTCTCCTACCTTAAGTGATCAGGCTTTGTTACCTTTTCCTACGGTTAAAATAGGTCCCGGATTGTCGGCGCGTTCGCATACGGCAGACGAATTCATTTGTTTTTCTGAAATAAGAGAAGCGATTGATATGTATGCAAGGATGTTAGACGGACTTTGCGTATAGTAAAAAACAGATGTGTCATGTTTTAAAATCAATAGTGACTTTTAAATGCTGAAGAAAATACTTGCTACAATTGGTACCCGTTACTTAATAGCTTTTTTGAACTTGCTACTGATTCCTATCAATGCCAGGGTTTTAGGGCTGGAAGGCTTGGGCTTAGTAGGTATAATTTATGCTTCAGCGAATATAGCCTTAATCTTCAATAGTGTACTTTGCGGTAGTACTATCGTGTATTTTATGAATCGTAACGACTTTCGTTATGTGTTTTGGCCGGCATATATCTGGTCATTTATCGGTTCGGCAATAGCTTGTAGTATCATGTTTGTGTTTAATATGCTGCCCCAGGGCTTTGAGTTGACAATTTATGGATTATCAGTCTTATTATCCTTAGTCGCAGTTCATTCGCGTATATTGTTGGGTAAAGATTGTATTAAAGGATTTAATATAACCTTTATGCTTCAAGCAGGATCATTGTTTTTTATTTTGCTTTGTTTTTATTACTGGATAGGCAAGAAAGATGCTGAAGCATATGTATGGGGGCTATTCATTGCTAATGGCATTGCATGGATGGTAAGTCTAATTTTGATTGTGCCTTTTTTTCTTCGTAAACCGACGTTTGCTCCCCCTGTTTCTACAGGTAAATTAATCAGGCAAATGTTTGTTTATGGTTTATGGGGAAGTGCGGATAATTTAGCAGAAAATTTAACATCCCGGTTGAATTATTTTTTATTGAGACAATTGGGTGGATACGGACAAGTTGGGTTGTTAGATGCTGGAACAAAGATTTCGGAAAGTGTTTGGCATATCAGCCGAAGCGTAAGTACTATCTCATATAGCCAAACAGCTAAAACGCACGAACCCGAAACTCAACGCCAGTTAACGCTTGGTTTTCTTAAACTAACTTATTGTGCGCTTATCATAATAATGGTATTCATACTACTTATTCCGGAATGGATTTATACGGAATATTTGTTCGCAGATGAGGGTTTTAAAGGCGTACGCCATGTTATACAAGGATTATCTGTAGGTATCATTGCTTTGGGGAGTAATAGTGTCTTAAGTCATTATTTTATTGGAACCGGAAAAGTAAAATATAGTGCTTTCAGTTCGTGCATCGGTTTATTGGTCTTATTAATTACAGGCTTTTTTCTTATTCCGGCTTATAGTGTGTATGGTGCTGCGATTTCAACGAGTATAGCTTTTTTGATGATGCTTATTTTTTCGTTAACAGCTTTTGTAAGATTTACGAAAACTTCTTTGTTGGAATTATTACCTACAAAACAAGATTTTAAACGAATTAAGGAAGGGCTCTTTTCACTCTTTTCCACTAAACAACTCTAAACCACACTGCATTTAATAGATTTACAGTCTGTGTTTTGCCTATATAACATCGACAATTGTTCGATCTTAAAATGATAATTGTCGAATAAGTAGCGAATAAATATAACAGTCATGACGTTTTTATTCGATCTTTGCATGATCTAAGCATTATGCAGTAATTGGCTCAAATAAAAAGACCTTCCCCATTTCAAACAGGGAAGGTCTTTTTTATCAAGTAAGTAATTGTGATTTATATCATGTTCATTTCACCACCACCTTCTGTTGGGAACCATCATCGAAAGACACCACATACACACCTGGTGAAAGCGGTATTGAAGTTTCCCCTTCATTTACATCCAGTTGTTTCACCAGTACACCAGTCATGTTATACACATTCACCGTTCCCGC
>JAITVY010000024.1 GCA_031285565.1 Tannerella sp.
GCGGCGGTGGACGATGCCGGACTGCTGCCCGAAGGGAAAGTCCACTGGTAACCCAGCGGGAGGCCGGGGATCCGGTTCATCTGCACGGACAGCGCAACGGGCGTACCTGCCTTTACGGCGCCCGCCGGGGCATGGCTGACGGAGGCGTTGTAATGGATGTCGACCAGCGTAAATGAGTCTACCACAATGCGCGGATCCTGGTTCATCTCAAGCTTGTACTTCCCCGGCTGCGTGACGGTTACGGAAGGGGTCGACTGCGTCGTGCCGTCAGGATAGATCCACAGGTAGCTCTTCGCATAGCTGCCGTCCAGCGTAACCGAACTGCCCGGGCATTTATACACCGTGTCGTTCGCAAACTTGAACTCGCCAAACGCAGACAGGTAGCCGTAGCTCCCGCTTGTGTTATTACCCAGCATATATCCTAAAGAAAAAGCGCCTTTCGTATTTCTTACCCTGTTGATGCCACTTGGCCAGGAAGCAATGCTCATACGCAGGTATCGCCAATCGGATAATCCGCTTGCACTGCTGAACGCCGTAAAATTGCCGGCTGGAATAGCTGTGGAAGAACCGTTCACCAGAAAATTGCCTACATTGTCTTTATGCGCTATTATAAAAATGTAATGATTCATGGATTCGCTAGGCTTGTAAAACGAAATATCCCTGCTCTGTATGGAATACATGCTCGGAAGTATGGAGGCTCCCGGCTCCTGATCCGACAGATATGCGGCCAAGTGATAAACGGACACGGGATGACTTGCCTGGATGGCGTAATATTCCTCAGAAACAGCCAGTTCGTACATATCGCCGGCATTTGCCAGGGTAACGGTCGAAGGCGTTGCACTTGAAGAACGGATGATGGAAAGCGTAGTATTATTCTCGGTGGCCATGATAAAAGCGTATTCAGCTCTGTTGGGGGTTCTCCCGACCGGATACGTACGTAAAACAATATAGCTTTTAGACAGGTTGCTTACCGGCACAATCTGGTCGCCGATCAGGTCGCCGTCAAGCGTATTTTCATGAACAGTCACAGCAATATCCTTGTCGGATATGATTTCCGTTCCAAAAAGAAGCTGGGTATGCGAACTTCCGACTCCCGCCCATGTTTCTCCGGCGTTCAACGTAAAGTTGAGTGTGGTGGCTGCGCCGCAATTCTTAAGGGTTCCGTTCTTTAAATTTACCGTAATATTCGTATTGTCTTCGCTGGCTACGATATTAAAACTTCGCTCGGGCTTGGGATAAACAGTTTGCAATGGAGTTTTGTTTTGGAACGGCAGGTAAAAATGCGTTCCCAAAGCCCTCTCCCCTTTTAAGGTAAACAAATCCCTGAGGCAAGATCCGTCAGCCTGGTAGCTTGCGTAGATATAACTGTCGGAAGTGATATGTATGCCGAATTTATTCTTTGTCGCGGACGAATTGGCGGGTATGTTTTCGAGGTCGGCCATACTGTACTGGCCTGCCCCGGGGTTCCGGGCAAAGGTAATGATCTGGGTCGTACCTGCCGGAATAGACCGGGTGACCTGTTTATCTCCCCCTTTGTATTTCACGGTGACGTTCGCATCTTTTTCTCCGGCGGTTAATATCAACTGGCCCGGCGTATCGCCGCAATAAGCTGAATTTATATGATCTATATCCGGCACGACAAACCAGTATTCCGTATCCTGGGCATGTGACACCACTGCCGGCAACCCTATCAGCAGCAGTAAAAATAATCGCTTTGCCTTTTGCATCATAAACGCTCCGGTTAACATTACACAGCATATACACGGAGTTACATTTTTTAACAATAGTGCTTTATACATGTTCATATTTATTACATTATTTCAACGTTAATACTACATTATCCTACTTCTGTTTCGTGAGACGCCATTTGAGCCCATAAAATTACATTTTTTTTTGATATTTCAAAACGATGCGGCAGGCGATATTTCCAACAGCGCCCTTTCTATGTCCACTGTACTACTGTTGCATTCAGCAAATAAACCGTATTATTACAAAAGCAGAGACTAACAGGATACTTTCCTTACGGTTCCATGGTCACCTCAATATGATTGCCTTGTTCAAACAGTTTTTTTAGGAATCCGCGGACATCATTTGGCGTTATTTGATTAAGTATTTCTTTATACCGGGTATGCCAATCGTTTCCACGGAAATAATATGCATCCAGAACGCCTAACCAATACGCGTTTTCCTGCATTGATTCATCATGCCTCTTCAGCATATTATCGCGTGTTTTTGTAAAATCAATTTTGCGCGGGCCATTGCTGATAAGTTCTTTTAATTCATCTTTTACGATCGCAGATAATTTCTCTTTCATCTCCGGTTCCGTATCGAAATAAACCTGTAATGTTGTTTCTCCTTCAGGGAAAATGGAAATACTGACTGATGAGTTGATATTATAGGAGCCGCTTTCATTCTCGCGGATTTTTTCCATATAAACCAAATCAAGGATTTGTTTTAAGATTGAAGCGGTTAGCCGGGTTTCTTCGTCATAAGGCATTGTTCCTGAATATAAATTCAGGATGCTTGCTTTTGGCGTTTCCATGGTGCGGTTAAAATGATTTGTATATGATCCTTTCCGAAGTTTGGCTATATTATTGACATCCCCGGCTTCAGTTCTTTTTAGCGATGGTAATGTAGCGAGGTATTGTTCCATCATTGGTATCATGCTATCTTTGTCGATATTCCCGACAAATGTAAATACGAAG
Source organism: Tannerella sp. (assembly GCA_031285565.1). Lineage (GTDB taxonomy): Bacteria > Bacteroidota > Bacteroidia > Bacteroidales > Tannerellaceae > Tannerella. The sequence continues at coordinate 2,706 of JAITVY010000024.1, forward strand.
TCCGATGCGTCGGCGTAACGCTCTTTGTACATTTTCATTATGCGATCGTAGCTGATTCCGGATAATTCTCCGGGTTCGATTCGTTTGGCCCGCGGATCATCATTATAAAACGCTTTTGTAATAGAGTCATTATATGCGACCATCGGGTTTAACTGCAGGTTTTCCAGTTGACTTTTCATGCGTCCGATGAAAGATGTATATGCTTCTTCATCTTTCCGGGGCGCAGTGAATGACAGGTAGACAAGTTCGAAAAGCGTCCGGATATCTGAGGGGACGGCCGAGCCGCTTAGACTTTCGTAATCCTGACCGACACTGGTACTGCAGGAAACATTCTTCCCGGTTAATACTTTCGATAGTTGCGTTGTTGAAAATTCACCTAAACCTCCTAAATCAGTAATATGGTTAAATAATTTAAGATTTAACACATCGTTGTTTCCGAATAAGCTTGTTCCTCCTTTGCCGGAAGCCACCATCAAAACCTGGTCTTTTTTATAATCTGTTTCTTTCAGGATAACTCTCACTCCATTACTAAGTGTATAAACAGTTGTCCCGAATAATTGATCTTCTTTGGTATCCACGATCTTGTCCGGTTTTGGTAACGACGAAATCAAAGGTTCGCTGGACACTTTTTCTTCATATGGTTCAACCGGAATCGCTTGTGCCTGTGCAAACATTGCCGGTAATTCGTTTTCCGTCGGATAAACTAATTCTTCTGTGTCAGGCCCCATAAGGCTGATCACAATGTTATTATCTCCAATAATATTTTGGGCATATTCATTTATGGTTTCTACAGGTAGACCCGGGGCTATTTGGTTTAGGATTTCATATTCCATCTCGATCCCGGGTATGTATTCCCCATCTGTAAAATTACGAACATATTCACTGGCAAATGAACTGTTTTTTTGCTTTTCACGTTCGTTATAAATGGATTCCATCCCTTTCAGGATGTTTGTACGCGCCCGGTCATACTCTGCAGCAGTAAACCCAAATTGTTTGACGCGATTCGTTTCTGTAACCAAGGCTGTCAGCGCTTCATCGACACCTCCCGGTTTTACCATTGCCGCTGAAGTCCATGCGCCTTTTGTTTTGGCAATCATATAATCACCATCGCCGGCATATGCATATACGAACGGGGGATTTGCTTTTTGAACAATTTCACTGAAACGTTCGTTCATAACCGTTCCTATGACTTGTTGCATATAGTTTATGACATAATCCGTAATGGTTCCTTTCAGTTCTTCCGGTAATTTGTCATGTTTATAATATATGCTTAAAATGATATTGGTGGATTCTTTGTCTTTTGCTATTGAAACAAGTGGCTCTTCATTATCCGGTACAGTAGCTAATTCCCGTTTGGCCGGGTTTGCAATTACGGGGATATCCGAAAACATTGTTTTGATTCGTTTTTCAATTTTATCCACATCTATATCACCTACGACAATGAGACCCTGCAGATCAGGACGATACCATTTCCTGTAATAGTCCCTTAATTCTTCCGGTTTGAAATTGTTGATTACATCGATTGTTCCGATAGGTAACCGGTATGCATAACGACTGCCCGGATACATTTTAGGTAACTGTTGTTCCCAGAGGCGCGTTTGTGCATCTGCTTGCCTGCGCCATTCTTCACGGATAATACCACGCTCTTTTTCGATCATGGAATCCGGCAGCGCCAGGAAGGCTGACCAGTCATGTAAAACAAGTAAGCATGAATCGACTATTTCAGGTTGGGTGACCGGTGCGTTCATCAGCATATAGACTGTTTCATCAAAGCCGGTATATGCGTTCAGGTTTTCCCCGAGTCGCATACCTATACTCTCTGTGAAATCGTCAATACTCCGTGTTTCTTTGGGGAAATTTTTGCTCCCGTTAAAAGCCATATGTTCCAGGAAATGCGCTAATCCGCGTTGGTTGTCTTCTTCCTGCATCGAACCGACATTCAGTACGATATAAAAATCTGCCCTTTCTTTCGGCAGTTCATTATGACGGATGTAATAGGTCATTCCGTTAGGTAGTTTTCCATACCGGATTTTCGGATCGACCGGCAACTTCTGTTCTATCTCTGTTTGTGCGGAGAGACTATAAAACAAAATGCTACAACATAAAGCAACAAAGACTTTTAACTTATTCATAGTTTTATTATTTTATCCTTATACTGAAAACACACAATTCAATATCCTGTAATTTATTTGCTAAACGAAACAAATCTACTTTAAACCGTAAAAATAACCATAAAATATTTGTATTAATTATCCCCGTTCTATATATTTGTCAAACCATGAAAAAGTTGCTGCTTGTAAACCTCTTATTTTGTGGCTTTCTCTCTACAATAAAAGCTACGGATAATCTTCGTTCGCCGGATGTCCGGACATTGGGAATGGGAGGAAACGGTGTTGTACATTCATCTTTATTTAATCCATCATTGCTTGCTATACGGACAAAAAAAGAATTACGGATAGACTATTATAACAGATATTCGCTGAAAGAGTTAGCTGCCGTCAGCGGAGGTTTGTGCTTTTTTAATAAAATATTACCAATAGGATTGCATGCTGCTTCTTTTGGGTATGATGAATATCGTGAAAGCCTGTTTCGTTTGTCGGCAGGAAAACAATTAAATAGTTGGTGCTCATTAGGAATAAGTGCACAATATGTGATATTGCAATCAGACTTATTTGAGACGGATGCTTCCAGGTTTTCTACTGATATTGGTGTTACACTATGTCCGGTTGATAACTGGTTGATAGGGTTGTCGATAATTAATTGTGCTACCGTATCGTTATCGGACGAAGATATTGCAACTAAGCATATGACCCCCTTTTTGGTACAAGCCGGTTTCAACTGGGAGTTTATTAACAACCTGTTGATAACCGGCGGTGCAACTTATCAGGAAGAAACTCCTTTTTCCGCATCAGTAGGAATGGAATATACACCTTTTACGGATTTTCAATTGCGTGCAGGTGTGAAGACCAATCCTTTACTTCCCTCATTAGGTGCTAGCTACCGCTTGTCTATAGTGATGGCGGATGTTGTCATGATTTATCATCCTGTGTTAGGAATCAGTACCGGAATCGGGTTATCAATTTCTTTTTGAATTTATACCTGTGATTATGAAAAAGCGATTGATGTGTATATTGTTAATAACGCTGTTGATATCCTGTTATCAGGCAGTCAGCCAGACGGTTCAATCTGTTGATAAATGGATGGAATACGTAGACGATTTAGCAGAAGAACTGGAAGATACCGAACAGGTCGAAATCTTATATTCTGATTTATCTAATATGACACAGCACCCGTTAAATATCAATGCGGCTACATCGGAAGAATTTAAACGGTTACCTTTCCTGTCGGATGTACAAATAGATGCTATTTTGAATTACCGGAAACGCTATGGGGATATGGCGACCCTTTATGAACTTAAAAATATTACAGTATTAGATTGGGAAACAATTGAACTATTGCTTCCATTTGTTTATGTAGCCGAACAGGTACAGCGAAAACGGCCTCTAACCCCTAAAAATATATTGAAATATGGCGCAAACGAATTGGTTATGCGATATGACCGTTCGTTGCAGGAAAAGCAAGGATACCAGGAGCAGCCGGATAGTATATTGGAGAAGTATCCGAACCGGAAATATTTGGGTGAGCCGTTTTATCACTCGTTTCGTTATTCGTACACTTTTGATGACCGGTTGCAGACCGGATTTGTGGCAGAAAAAGATGCCGGGGAGCCATTCTGGAATGCACATCATAAAGTGTATGATTATTACTCGGCCCATGTATTGTTACGGAATATGGGGAAGTTAAAAACGTTTACAATAGGTGACTATAAAGCATCCTTTGGTCAAGGTCTCGTGTTGAGCCATGATTTTACACCTGGCAGAAGTACAATACTCACCCAGGCCGAACGTAGGAATAATGGTTTCCGCCGTCATTATTCAACGAATGAGGCCGATTTCCTGCGGGGTGTTGCTTCTGCGGTTCGTTGGAATGATATTGAAGTAAGCCTTTTTTATTCGTACCGGAAATTGGATGCTACAGTGGCTGATACCAGTATTACGTCGTTCAAGACAGATGGCTTGCACCGTACGACAGGTGACTGGGAGAAGAGACGAACGGTAACAATGCAGACATATGGGGGAAATATCCGGTATGCAAGCCCGAACATAGTGATAGGAGTGACCGGTATTGCTTATGATTTTGGAAAGTTGAGGGTTGACCAGGAATTGAAACCATATAATTTGTATTATTTCCGGGGAACTCAGAATGTAAATGCAAGTATTGACTATTTATTTAAATATGGCAGGACAAAGGTATATGGTGAAACGGCCATATCTGAGAATGGCGCCTGGGCAACGCTGAATGCACTTCAATGGACACCTGTTTCGTATGTTTCCGGCCTGGTGCTTTATCGTTCATATGCGAAAGATTATCAGGCCTATTTTGGAAATGCTTTTTCGCAAAGTAGTACAGTGCAAAATGAGCAGGGTTTTTATATCGGCGCTCAATTAACACCGGTAGCCAATTGGAAAGTTTCAGCTTATGCCGACTTTTTTCGTTTTCCATGGTTGAAATATGGAGTTGATGCTCCTTCGTCAGGAAAAGAATATATGGCTCAAATAGACTATTCTGTCTGGAGGAAGCTTTCAACTTACCTTCGCTACCGGTATCGGCAGAAAGAATCGAATCAAACCATAGAAAACCAGCCGGAAGTATCCGTGCTTCCTTATGAGCAGCATCGTATCAGATGGCAAATGATTTATACACCAACTACCTGTTTGAACTTACGTTCGTCCGTAGATTTCGCGATGTATAAAGAAGAGGAGGGGAGTAGCAGTAACGGCTGGATGATTTCGCAACGTGCCGGATGGACTCCCGGACAGTTGCCTTTGCAGGCGGATTTATATATCGCTTATTTTCATACGGATGATTATGCAAGCCGGCTGATCTCGTACGAAAAGAATTTATTATATGTATATAATACACCCTCTTTTTATGGTGAAGGAATGCGTATGGCATTCGTTTTGCGTTATTACTTATTATCCAGGCTCTCTTTAACAGCTAAAGCCGGATGGACACACTATCTGGATGACAGGGAAACAATCGGTACAGGGTTAGAAGCAATTACCGGTAAAGATAAAACTGATTTGTCTCTGATGTTGCAATGGAAGTTTTGAATATTTGCTTCTGCATTCGGCTTTCACTATCTTTGTAATAAAAAAAGGAAGATGTCAACAATTCTTTTTGACCAGATTGTTTATGGTCCGATTCATAGCCGCCGTTTAGGTGTTTCGCTGGGAATAAACATTTCTCCTCCCGATGGAAAGCGATGTTCGTTTAATTGTATTTATTGTGAATGTGGTTTGAATGAAGAACGCCCTGCACATAGGCGTGCTCCGCGACGTGAAGAGGTACAGCAGGCGTTGGAATCTAAATTATTACAGATGAAAGGTGAAGGGATTCATCCGGATGTAATAACCTTTTCAGGAAACGGGGAACCTACGATGCATCCTGAGTTTGCCGGTATTATTGATGATACGATTGCATTACGTGACCGGTTATGCCCGGAAGCTAAAGTTGCGGTTCTCTCCAATTCTACAATGTTGCATAAGGAAGAGGTCTTTCAGGCTCTTTTGAAGGTGGATGAGAACTTAATGAAATTGGATTCTGTGTCAGACGAACGGATTTGCCAGATAGATGATCCGGAAATGAAGGATTTTACTGCTGAAAAGTTAATACGTCAGTTGAAACGTTTTCATGGTAAACTGATAATCCAGACTATTTTTCTACGTGGAGAACGTGATGGTATCATGATTGATAATACGTCGGACGAAGAAATCACGGCATGGATTGCTGCTTTGAAAGAAATTAATCCTCAAAAGGTCATGATTTATACCATCGATCGGGAAACACCGGTGAAATCGCTTCGGAAGATTTCTTTAGACGAATTAAATGCTATTGCAGAACGTGTGCGTAAAGCCGGATTTGAGGTTTCGGTATCCGCTTAAAGATTGACTTTGCGTTGATTTCCATTCATAATGTAGTGATATGATTATAATTCATAATTAAACTTGATTTACAACTAACGATATATACGTAAAAACAACAAAAAACAAATAATATCTAAAAAATAAGAGTTACATTTGTATTGAATGTAAACTAAAAAAATGCGATGGTACATCATGAATTGGACGGATTGGATAAAAAAATACTAAAACTTCTTGTTGATGATGCTCGTAAACCTTTCCTGGAAGTGGCCAGGGAATGTAATGTTTCCGGGGCTGCTATTCATCAACGGGTTCAAAAGCTTATCAATGCCGGCATTATAAAAGGTTCTGAGCTTGTCATAGACAACACTAAGATCGGTTATGAAACTTGCGCCTATATGGGGTTATATTTACAAAATCCGGGGCAGTTTCCAACTGTTACAGAGGCATTATTGAAAATTCCTGAGGTTGTAGAATGCCATTATACGACCGGACAATATGATTTATTTATAAAGATATATGCCAAAAACAATCAGCATCTTCTCCATGTGATCCATAATAAATTGCAACCTCTGGGTCTAGCCCGAACCGAAACACTGATTTCTTTCAAAGAGGGCTTTAAAAGGCATTTGCCAATTGACGATATGAATGAATAAAATAAAAAGCGGCTTTTTTTTTTGAAAGGCCGCTTTATTATTTGAAAGCTCAAAAGCTGTTTAATTTTTATTCAGCTGCTTTTTCTTCTTTGTTTTCAGAAGTTTCTTCATTTTCAGTAGCCTCTGTTTCGTCAATGGTTACTGCATTTTCAGTCTCCATTTCTTCTACCGGAGTTTCCTGTACCGTTTCCGCTTTTACTTCTTTCGGCGCTTTTTCCTGAGTTTTCGTTTCAGCGGCAACAGCGGTTGTTGCATCTGCTGATTTACTACGACTGCGTGAGCGTCTTGTTTTAGTAGTAGCTTTCTTAGTATCTTTCATCATATTATCATTGAAATCTACTAATTCGATAAAGCACATTGCTGCATTATCGCCCAGACGATTTCCGGTTTTGATAATACGAGTATATCCGCCCGGGCGGTCTCCTATTTTTTCAGCTACACCACCGAATAATTCAGCTACAGCATGTTTATTTTGCAAAGAAGCAAATACTGTACGACGTGAATGTGTCGATTCTTCCTGAGTTTTATTATACGCTTCTTTTGATTTTGTAATCAGCGGCTCTACATATTTACGTAAAGCTTTAGCCTTTGCTGTAGTTGTGAAGATTCGCTTATGCATAATCAATGAAGATGCCATATTAGCTAACATAGCTTCACGGTGAGCTTTTGTACGGCCTAAATGATTTATTTTTTTATTGTGTCTCATCGTTGTTACTTAACTTACTCTTTATCTAATTTATATCTTGAAATATCCATTCCAAATGAGAGGTTCAACGTTTCCAGCAACTCATCTAATTCGGTTAAAGATTTCTTCCCGAAATTCCGGAATTTCAACAAATCATTTTTATTAAATGTAACCAAATCACCAACCGTGTCTACATCTGCAGCCTTTAAGCAGTTTAATGCACGTACCGACAAGTTCATATCAGATAATTTACCTTTCAGTAACTGGCGCATATGTAATATATCCTCATCAAATTCTTCGTTGCCATCAATATCAATTATTTCCATTGCTATTTTCTCGTCAGAGAACAACATGAAATGATGAATTAATATTTTAGCAGCTTCTTTTAATGCATCTTTCGGATGGATAGAACCATCAGTAGAAATTTCGAAGACTAGTTTTTCATAGTCAGTCTTTTGTTCTACACGGAAGTTTTCTATCGCATATTTAACATTACGAATTGGTGTATATACAGCATCAATAGCAATAGCCTGTGTATCATTGTTAGCTGTATCTGCATTTTCTTCTGCAGGTACATATCCGCGACCTTTGCTGATGTTTAGTTCCATCTGGAATGAAGTTTCGGGATCTAAATGGCAAATTATCAAGTCCGGGTTTAATACTTCAAACCCAACTATTTGTTTGCCGATATCACCAGCTTTAAAGACTTCAGATCCGGATATTATAACATTTACTTTCTCAACATCATCTTCTTCGGAAAGACTTTTGAAACGTATTTGTTTCAGGTTTAGAATAATGTTTGTAACATCTTCCATTACTCCGGGAATAGATGCAAATTCATGGTTAACTCCATCAAACTTAACGGTTGAAATGGCATAGCCTTCCAACGAAGAGAGGAGGATACGACGCAAAGCATTACCTATTGTAATACCATAGCCCGGTTCCAACGGACGAAATTCAAATTTTCCGTAGAAATCGTCCGATTCTAACATTAATACTTTATCGGGTTTCTGAAATGCTAATATCGCCATGAGTTTATTATTTAGAATATAATTCTACAATCAGTTGTTCTTTGATGTTTTCTGGAATATCTTCCCTTTCTGGGAGATGTAACAATTTACCGGTTAAAGAACTCTGATCCCATTCTATCCAGGGATATTTGCTGTGATTAAAACCTGCCAGTGCATTTGTAATCACTTCAAGAGATTTGGATTTTTCTCTTACACCAATGAGTTGTCCGGGTTTAACAGAATAAGACGGAATATTAACAACTTTGCCATCTACTACGATATGACGATGGGATACTAATTGGCGGGCAGCCGCACGCGTAGGAGCCAGTCCTAAGCGAAAGACGATATTATCCAGCCTGGATTCCAGTAATTGAAGTAATACCTCACCTGTAATACCTTTTGAACGGGATGCTTTGTCAAACATGTTTCTAAACTGTTTTTCCAATACACCGTAGGTATATTTTGCTTTTTGTTTTTCCCGTAGCTGGATACCGTATTCCGATGTTTTCCGTTTACGATTGTTGCCATGCTGTCCTGGAGGATAGTTTTTCTTTGAAAGAACCTTATCCGGACCAAATATAGCTTCGCCAAACTTACGGGCAATTTTTGTTTTTGGGCCTGTATATCTTGCCATTTCTTGTTTTTTTAACGTTTAACTAAATCTTCAGATCATGCAGCCGCGATTGCGAGAGGATGAATGCAATCTATTCATGAAATCAAGATTCATACAATCATTTATTTACACTCTTCTTTTCTTAGGAGGACGGCAACCATTGTGTGGCAATGGCGTAACGTCTACAATCTCAGTGACTTCAATTCCGGCACTATGGATAGTACGAATCGCTGATTCTCTACCATTACCCGGGCCTTTTATATATACTTTTACTTTACGCAAGCCTAAATCGTATGCTACTTTTGCACAATCCTGTGCCGCCATTTGAGCTGCGTAAGGAGTATTTTTCTTTGAACTCCGGAAGCCCATCTTACCTGCTGATGACCAACTGATCACCTGTCCTTCACTGTTTGCAAGTGAAATAATAATGTTGTTGAAAGAAGAGTGAACATGGGCTTGACCATATGCATCAACTTTGACTTTTCTTTTTTTTGTTGCGACTGATTTCTTTGCCATATTTAGTTATTATTTAGTAGCTTTTTTCTTATTAGCAACAGTTTTCTTTTTACCCTTACGTGTACGGGCATTGTTTTTCGTGCTTTGTCCTCTTAACGGAAGTCCGATACGATGGCGTATGCCGCGGTAACAACCAATATCCATCAAGCGTTTGATATTAAGTTGCACTTCAGAACGAAGATCTCCTTCTACTTTATATTCGTTACCTATAACCTCACGTATTTTTGCAGCTTGGTCATCTGTCCAGTCTTTGACTTTAATATTTTTGTCAACGTCTGCTTTCGCTAAAATAGAGTTGGATGCGCTGCGACCAATACCATATATGTAGGTCAAAGCGATTTCACCTCTCTTGTCTTGTGGTAAGTCCACACCAACTATTCTTATCGCCATATTTTTTGATATTATTTATTATTCAAACAAATAACAGGATTAACCCTGACGTAGTTTAAACTTAGGATTTTTCTTGTTAATCAAATATAGACGCCCTTTACGCCTTACAATCTTGCATTCGGGTGTCCGTTTTTTCAAAGATGCTCTAACTTTCATCGTATATCTGTTTTAATTTATTTTCTTTATTTGTATCTAAAAGCAATTCTACCTTTGGTTAGATCGTATGGAGACATTTCAACGCGCACTTTATCTCCCGGAAGTATTTTAATGTAATGCATACGCATTTTTCCAGAGATATGAGCTGTTATTTCATGTCCGTTTTCCAATTCTACGCGGAACATAGCGTTGGATAGCGCTTCCACGATTACTCCATCTTGTTCTATTGCAGCTTGTTTAGCCATATTTTATATATCCTTTCCAATTACTTCTTCCAAATAATCGAACGATGATAGAATCATTGGCCCTTCGGGTCGTATTGCTATACAATGTTCGAAATGTGCTGATTTTTTTCCGTCTTTTGTCCGCACTGTCCATCCATCTTTCTCGAAAACAACATTCCGCACTCCCATATTAATCATCGGTTCGATACATATACACATTCCGTTTCGCAATAATGGTCCGTTTCCTTTCCGTCCGTAATTAGGAACTTCAGGCTCTTCATGCATCTTTTTCCCTATGCCATGTCCTACTAATTCACGGACAACGGAATAGCCCCTTAATTCACAATATGTTTGAACTGCATTACTGATATCGCCTACACGGTGGCCGGCTTTGGCTTCACTTATACCTTTGTAAAGTGATTCTTTTGTTGTTCTCAGTAACTGTTTTGTTTCCTCTGATGTTTCGCCTACACAAAATGTATAAGCAGAATCTCCAACAAATCCATTTAAAAAAGTTCCGCAATCAATTGATATAATATCACCTTCTTTTAAAATTGTTTGCGCTGAAGGGATTCCATGGACAACATGGTCATTAACTGATGCACAGATTGAGTTCGGAAATCCTCCATACCCTAAAAAGGCTGGTTCTGCTCCATGATCACGAATAAACGTTTCCGCTATCTGATCTAACTGGAGTGTCGAAACTCCCGGTTTGATATGCTTTGCTAATTCGCCTAGTGTTTTACCTACTAGTTGATTAGCATTGCGCATCAACTCAATCTCTTCATCTGTCTTCAGATATATCATTTTTAATATGCTGCAACTGATCCTGCACGACCTTTAATTCGTCCGGATTTTAATAAACCATCATAATGACGCATCAACAAATGACTTTCAACTTGTTGTAGCGTATCCAGAACAACACCCACTAGGATCAATAAAGAAGTTCCTCCAAAAAATTGGGAGAATTCCATACTAATACCGGCTAAGCGGGCAAATGCAGGCATGATAGCAACTAATGCCAAAAAGAATGCTCCCGGCAACGTGATTCTACTCATGATTTCATCTAAGTAGTCCTTAGTCGCTTTTCCTGGTTTTATACCGGGAATGAAACCATTATTACGCTTTAAGTCATCAGCCATCTGCGTCGGATTAATTGTAATTGCCGTATAGAAATACGTAAATGCAATGATTAATAACGCAAATGTGAAATTATACCAGAATCCGGTATTATCCATAAATGCACCCCAGAATGAACTCATTTCACCAGATGCATTGAATCCCGCAATTGAAATCGGGATGAACATAATTGCCTGAGCAAAGATGATCGGCATTACATTGGCAGAGTTGACTTTTAACGGGATGTATTGTCTTGCACCTCCATATTGTTTATTACCAACAATTCGTTTCGCATATTGTACCGGTACTTTACGTGTTCCCTGTACTAACAGAATTGCACCAGCAATCACTAACAGCAGGAATAACATTTCAAACAGGAACATCACTAATCCTCCGGTTTTATCGCCCATACGGGATATAAATTCCTGAAACAATGAGTGCGGTAAACGGGCAATAATACCCACCAGGATGATGAATGAAATACCGTTACCGATACCTTTATCAGTGATTCTTTCACCAAGCCATAATACGAACATACTACCTCCAGCCATAATAATGGTTGAAGAGATCTTAAACCATAGATCCGCGGGCATCGCTATGCCTGCACTACGCATCTGTACGCTTAAGTTTATCAAGTATGCCCAACCTTGGAAAATAAGAATAATAATTGTCAGATAACGTGTCCATTGATTGATCTTCTTACGGCCACTTTCGCCTTCGCGTTGTAGCTTCTGAAATGATGGAACTACGATGGCTAATAACTGCATTACAATGGATGCAGATATATATGGCATGATTCCCAATGCGAAAATGGATGCATTAGAAAATGCACCTCCGGAGAACATGTCCAATAATGCCATCAAACCTCCGCGTGTTTGATCCTGCAAAGCAGTTAATGCCTGCGGATCAATACCTGGAAGTACTACAAATGTTCCAAAACGATATATTGCAACCAATAGAAGCGTGATCAGGATCCGATTTCTCAGATCCTCAATCTTCCAAATATTCTTTATTGTATCAATAGCTCTCATAACTTAGAGTTTAACGATCGTTCCACCTGCTGCAGTAATGGCTTCTTCTGCCTTTTTAGAGAAAGCGTGAGCTTCAACATCTATTTTAGCTGAAAGAGTTCCTTTAGCAAGTATTTTTACTAACTGCGTTGCAGAAATAAATCCGGCACTTCTCAATTCTTCTAAGCCTATTTTCGAAATATTCTTTTCTTCTGCCATTTGTTGCAGAGTAGAAAGATTGATCGCCTTATATTCTACACGGTTTATATTTTTGAATCCGAATTTCGGCAAACGTCTTTGGATAGGCATCTGACCACCTTCGAAACCAATTTTTTTGGAATATCCGGAACGTGATTTTGCACCTTTATGTCCTCTTGTTGAAGTGCCTCCATATCCGGAACCTGTGCCACGACCAATACGTTTTCTATCTTTGGTGGCGCCTGTTGCGGGTTTTAAATTAGATAAGTTCATATCAATTATTTATTTTACGCTCAATTTATTACTTTTCGACAGAAACTAAATGTTTCACTTTTTCTATCATACCCATGATTGAAGGAGTAGCCTCATGTTCCATCACACGATGCATTTTTTTCAGACCTAACGCATCAAGCGTTCTCTTTTGGTCTTTAGGGCATCCGATTCTACTTCTTACTTGTTTTACTTTGATTGTTGCCATTATCAATACCTCCTTCGTTAACCTTTAAATACTTTTTCTACTGTAACACCACGGTTTTGAGCAACCATTGCCGGACTTCTCAACTCATTTAACGCTTCAATTGTAGCTTTCACTAAATTGTGAGGGTTAGATGAACCTTTTGATTTAGCCAACACATCCTTAATACCAACGCTTTCAAGTACGGCGCGCATAGCACCTCCGGCTTTTACTCCTGTACCATGAGTAGCTGGTTTTATTAATACTTCGGCTCCTCCGAATCTGGCAGTTTGTTCATGAGGAATTGTTCCTTTATGAACCGGAATACGCACTAAATTCTTTTTTGCAGCTTCAACACCTTTTGCAATAGCGGTGGTTACTTCACCTGCTTTTCCTAAGCCCCAACCTACGATTCCGTCTTCATTCCCAACAACAACAATTGCTGCAAAACTGAAAGTACGTCCTCCTTTTGTAACTTTTGTTACACGGTTAATAGCTACTAGTCTATCCTTTAATTCTAAATCGTTAGTCGATTTTACTCTATTATTTATTGCCATCTTTCTTTAAAATTTAAGGCCGCCATTACGTGCTGCTTCGGCTAATTCTTTAATTCTACCATGATACAAATAACCGTTCCTGTCGAAAACAACTGTTTGTACACCTGCTTCCTGAGCAGTTTTAGCAATCGCTTCTCCTACTTTTCCGGCAATTTCTTTCTTAGGCATCTTCTCTGCCAACTTTAATGAAGAGGCTGTTGCCAATGTTTTACCGGTTGTATCATCAATCACTTGAGCGTAGATCTGCTTGTTACTTCTGAATACTGACAAACGAGGGCATTCTGAAGTGCCTGATACTTTACTACGTACGCTTCTTTTAATTCTTATTCTTCTACTATCTTTCGCCATATCAATTATCGTTGCGTAGCTTATTTAGCTGCAGATTTACCTGATTTTCTTCTAATTTCTTCACCCACAAATTTGATACCTTTTCCTTTATAAGGTTCCGGCATACGGAATGAGCGGATTTTTGCACAAACCTGACCGATTAGTTGTTTATCGGCTGATTCTAATATAATCAACGGGTTTTTATTACGTTCGGACTTTGTTTCCACCTTTACTTCGTTTGGCAAATGAAGGTAAATATTGTGTGTAAAGCCTAATGACAATTCTAATAATTGCCCTACATTACTTGCACGATAACCTACACCAACCAATTCAAGTTCTTTTTTATAACCTTCGGAAACACCGACTACCATATTATTGATCAACGAACGATACAAACCATGTATCGCACGATGTGTACGTTCATCACTTGGTCTTGTTAAACTCAATACTCCGTCTTCAATCGAAATCTTGATATCCGGATTGATTGTTTGAGTTAACTCTCCTTTTGGCCCTTTAACTGTTACAATACTATCTTTTTCAGTGACTGTAACTCCGGCCGGAATCTGAATGGGTAATTTTCCAATTCTTGACATATTTACTCCTTCCTACATTAATAAATGTAACATAATACTTCGCCGCCGATCTTTTGATCGCGAGCTTCTTTATCCGTCATCACACCTTTAGAAGTAGAAAGGATTGCAATGCCCAGACCGTTTAATACCCGAGGCATATCCTTGTAACCTACATATCTACGTAAACCCGGTGTAGAAATGCGTTGCAATTTCTTTATTGCATTCACTTTATTTACCGGATCATACTTCAGGGCTATCTTTATAGAGCCCTGTGGACCTTCGTCTACAAACTTAAAATTAAGGATGTAGCCCTTATCGAAAAGGATTTTTGTTATCTCCTTTTTCAAGTTAGACGCAGGCATTTCGACTACTCGATGCTGCGCCTTGATTGCGTTACGCAATCTGGTTAAATAATCTGCTATTGGATCTGTCATAAATATTTAATTAAATTGATCCGGACTACCCGGACAATATTTAACAACCGCTTTTCTTTACCAGCTGGCTTTTTTAACTCCCGGAATCAAGCCCTGAGAAGCCATTTCACGAAATTGTATACGAGAAATACCAAACTGACGCATATATCCTTTCGGACGGCCGGTTAGTTTACAACGATTATGTAAACGTACCGATGAAGCATTCTTAGGCAACGACTGCAATGCTTCATAATTGCCTTCGGCTTTCAGCTGTGCTCTTTTTGCTGCGTATTTAGCAACCAGTTTAGCTCGTTTCACTTCGCGAGCTTTCATTGATTCTTTCGCCATATTTTAATTATTTTTTGAATTCTTAAAAGGTAATCCAAACTCTCTCAAAAGAGCGTAACCTTCTTCATCTGTTTTCGCAGAGGTCACAAAGGTAATATTCATTCCCAATATTTTAGTAATATTGTCAATATTTATTTCCGGGAAAATGATCTGCTCCTGAATTCCTAACGTATAATTTCCTCTTCCGTCAAGCTTGCTTTCAATGCCTCTGAAGTCACGGATACGAGGTAATGCCACACGTACTAATCTTTCAAGAAATTCATACATATTCTTATGACGCAATGTAACCATTACACCAATCGGCATTTTTTTACGTAGCTTAAAGTTAGAAATATCTTTCTTCGAATAAGTAGCTACTGCTTTCTGTCCCGTAATATTTGTTAATTCGTCGATAGCAACATCGATGATTTTCTTGTCGCCCGTAGCAATGCCTAATCCCTGATTAACAACGATTTTTTCCAAAACAGGGACTTGCATTACTGACTTATAACTAAACTCTTTCTTTAAGGCAGGAACAATTCTTTCCTGATATTCTTTCTTAAGACTGTCTGTGTTACTCATCACTTAATTTCCTCCCCTGATTTTTTAGCATAACGTACTGATACTCCTTTTGCATTTTCTTTCCGTCCGATACGTGTTGGTTTACCTGATTTAGGGTCCAACGGATTTAGATTGGAAAGATGTACAGAAGCTTCTTTCTTTTCAACTCCGCCCTGCGGATTTTTTGCATTTGGCTTGGTATGTTTAGATACCATATTCACGCCTTCTACAATGGCTCTGTTTTCTTTAGCAAACACTTGCAATACACGTCCGGTTTTTCCTCTATCTTCGCCGGTGTTCACATATACGGTGTCGCCTTTTTTTATGTGTAACTTGCTCATTACAATGATTTTTTTACTAATTTAAAGTACTTCCGGTGCAAGTGAAACAATTTTCATGTTTGTAGCACGTAGTTCTCTCGCTACTGGACCAAAAATACGGCTGCCTCTGATTTCTCCTGCTGCATTTAATAAAACACATGCATTGTCATCGAAACGAATATATGTGCCGTCCTGACGACGCACTTCTTTTTTCGTACGAACAATGACTGCTTTAGACACTGCACCTTTTTTAACATCGCTTGCCGGGATGACACTTTTTACTGCAACAACAATAACATCTCCTACAGAAGCATAACGTTTGCGTGTTCCTCCTAATACCCTGATACAAAGTGCTTCTTTAGCACCACTATTATCAGCTACTATTAATCTTGATTCTTGCTGTATCATCTTTATTTAGCCCTTTCCAATATTTGAACTAATCGCCATCTTTTTGTTTTGCTCAAAGGGCGAGTCTCCATTATTTTTACTGTATCACCAATGTTGCATTCGTTTTTTTCATCATGAGCATGATACTTCCTTGTCTTATTGACAAACTTTCCATAAATGGGGTGTTTTTCTTTCCATTTTACTGCAACGGTAATGCTTTTGTCCATTTTGTTGCTGAATACCACGCCCGTTCTTTCTTTTCTTAAATTTCTTGTTTCCATCAGGCTCAATATTATTTGTTATTCTGTACTCGTTGATGCAACTCTGTTTTCAAACGAGCAACTGTCTTACGTTGTTCTTTGATTTGTGCAGGATTATCCAGCGGTGAAATGCTATGATTAATCTTCTTTTGGTTCAGAGAAGCAATTTCTGCATCAATTCTTTCTTCTATTTCTTTGGTACTTAATTCCCTTACTTCTTTAATCTTCATAACATTTACACATTTTGATTTTGCATATCATAGTCACGACGAACAACAAATCTTGTTGTTACAGGAAGTTTTTGTGCAGCCAGACGCAATGCTTCTTTTGCTACATCAAAAGGTACTCCTTCAATCTCAAAAAGAAGACGTCCGGGGCAAACAGGTGCAACGAATCCTTCCGGATTACCTTTTCCCTTACCCATACGTACGTCTGCCGGTTTTCTTGTAATTGGTTTGTCCGGGAATATGCGTACCCAAACCTGACCCTGACGTTGCATATAGCGTGTTACAGCGATACGAGCTGCTTCTATCTGGCGTCCTGTAATCCATTTGTACTGTAAAGACTTAATTCCAAACGAACCGAATGCCAACTGATCACCACGTTGGGCTATGCCCATATTGTTCCGACGGCCTTTTTGTTGTCTTCTAAATCTTGTTTTTTTAGGTTGTAACATGGTTGTTTACTTCTAAATAAATTATTTAACGATTCGCTTTTCTTTTTTTAAAGCCTTTATCTCTATCTCTGTCTCTGTCCCTACCATGTGATCTGTCACCGCCACCACGGTTGAATTCTTTGGTTGAAGTATATGATGGGGAAAGATCTTTTTTTCCGTATACTTCGCCACGGCAAATCCAGACTTTAACGCCCAACAGGCCAACTTTTGTCAGAGCTTCTCCCAAAGCGTAGTCTATATCCGCACGGAATGTATGCAAAGGTGTACGACCTTCTTTATACATTTCTGAACGAGCCATTTCAGCACCATTCAAACGTCCTGAAACCTGCACTTTGATACCTTCAGCTCCCATACGCATTGTAGATGCGATAGCCATTTTTACAGCACGGCGGTAAGCTATTTTTCCTTCTAACTGGCGAGCTATATTATTTGCTACAATCACAGCGTCCAATTCCGGTTTCTTAATTTCAAAGATATTGATTTGAACTTCTTTGTCTGTGATTTTTTTCAACTCTTCTTTCAACTTATCCACTTCCGAACCGGCTTTACCGATAATGATACCCGGACGGGAGGTGCATACCGTAATTGTCACCAATTTCAGCGTACGCTCAATAATAATACGAGATACACTGGCCTTTGCCAGACGGGCATTCAGATATTTGCGGATTTTACTATCCTCTAATAAGGTGTCGCCATAATTGTTTCCACCATACCAGTTTGAGTCCCAACCGCGGATAATTCCTAAACGATTACTAATCGGATTTACTTTTTGTCCCATCTGTATTAATTTTGACTTTCTTTATTCAATGTATCTACAAACAAGGTCACGTGATTCGAACGTTTGCGAATCCGATATCCTCTTCCTTGTGGCGCCGGGCGCATACGTTTCAATGTTGTTGCTCCATCTACGCTTACAGCCGACACATATAATTCTCCACCTTCTGCTTTACGCTCATTCTTTTGCTCCCAATTAGAGATCGCTGAACGCAGCAATTTTTCTACTCTCGCAGCAGCTTCCTTGTTTGAAAATTTCAAGACTCCTAACGCCTTAAATACTTCCATTCCACGAATCATATCCACCACCAGACGCATCTTGCGGGGAGAAGTAGGAACGTTTCGCAATTTTGCGAAATAGACGGATTTTCGGGCCTCTTTCATTTCCTCTGCTGATATTCTTTTTCTAGCACCCATATTTATTCTTTTTATTTCTTACTTCCTGTTTCCTGAGTGACCACGGAACGTACGTGTAGGTGAAAATTCTCCTAACTTGTGGCCTACCATATTCTCAGTTACGAATACCGGTATAAATTTATTTCCATTGTGAACGGCAATTGTATGTCCTACAAAATCCGGCGAGATCATAGAAGCCCGGGCCCATGTCTTAATAACAGACTTTTTTCCGGATTCATTCATCGCCAAGACTTTTTTCTCCAATTTCACGTTAATATTTGGACCTTTTTTTAACGAACGACTCATAGTTTTTTAATTAATCAGATTACTTTTTCCTTCTTTCAATGATATACTTAGAAGAATGTTTCTTAGGAGCTCTTGTTTTTAAGCCCTTAGCATATAGTCCATTGCGAGAACGTGGATGTCCTCCGGATGCACGGCCTTCGCCACCACCCATGGGATGATCAACCGGATTCATAACAACACCACGGACACGTGGACGGCGTCCTAACCATCTTGAACGACCTGCTTTACCTGATTTCTCCAATCCATGATCGGAATTACCTACGCTACCAATCGTTGCTTTACAAGCCGATAAAATTTTACGAGTTTCACCTGAAGGCATTTTAATGATTGCATAATTACCTTCTCTTGAGGTTAATTGTGCAAATGCACCTGCCGAACGCACTAATTTTGCACCTTGTCCAGGACGTAGTTCAATATTATGAATAATCGTACCAATAGGAATATTCTGTATCGGTAATGTATTTCCTATTTCAGGAGCTGCATCTTTTCCTGAGATCACTGTTTGGCCAACTTCCAGACCGTTTGGAGCTACAATATAGCTTTTTGCTCCATCAGCATAATACAACAAAGCAATGCGGGAAGTACGATTTGGATCGTATTCGATTGACTTTACAGTTGCAGGAATGCCATCTTTATTTCTCTTGAAATCTATAAGACGTAAACGTTGTTTATGGCCACCTCCGATATAACGCATTGTCATTTTACCGGTATTGTTACGACCACCTGAACGATTTCTACCAGTTACAAGAGATTTTTCTGGTGTACTTGCAGTGATTTTATCAAATGCACCAATAATCTTGTGTCTTTGCCCCGGTGTTGTGGGCTTTAATTTACGTATTCCCATTTTTATCAGATATTACTAAAGAAATCAATGATTTCTCCCTCTTTCAATGTTACAATTGCTTTTTTGTATGAAGCCTGACGTCCGTTAATGATTCCGGATTTTGTATAACGGCTTTTTTGTTTTCCTCTGTAATTCATTGTATTTACATCTACAACGGTTACGCTATACATTGATTCCACGGCTTTCTTTATCTCTAATTTATTAGCATCCGGAGATACGCGAAAACCAAAACGATTCGGAGTTTTATCCGTAACCGCTGTTTGCTTCTCAGTTATAATTGGTTTTATGATAATTGCCATTTTCTTATCTCCTTATGCATTTAAAAGTTTCTCTATCATCTCAACAGAACGTTCTGTCAGTATTAAATTTGAAGCATTTAATACTTTGTATGTGTTTAGTTCTGAAGCTGTAACTACAGATGCTCTTTGTAAATTCCGTGCCGACAAGTATACAAACTTGTTATTTTCGGGTAAAACTAAAAGCATTTTGCTGTTTTCAAGCTTTAGATCTTTTATCATTGCTGCGAAATCTTTTGTTTTTGGTGTTTCAAATGAGAAATCTTCCAAAATAACAATTGAATTTTCCTTTGCTTTGTATGAAAGAGCTGATTTACGAGCCAGAGATTTTACTTTCTTATTTAGTTTAAAGCTATAATCTCTTGGTTTTGGTCCAAATACCCGGGCTCCACCAACTAATACAGGAGAATTGATATCACCTCGACGGGCTCCACCACTACCTTTTTGACGGATTAACTTACGGGTGCTTCCGGACATTTCACTTCTTTCTTTAGACTTATGTGTACCCTGACGTTTGTTTGCCAGGTGTTGTTTAACATCTAAATAAATAGCATGATCATTCGGTTCAATACCAAATATTGCATCGTTAAGAGTTACCGTTCTTCCGGTAGTCTCTCCTTTTATATTTAATACGTTCAGTTCCATTACTTTTGAATTATTAAAATTGAACCTTTTGCTCCTGGAACAGAACCTTTTACCAATAAAAGGTTCTGTTCCGGTAATACTTTGATCACCTGTAGATTCTGAACTGTAACGCGTTCATTCCCCATTTGTCCGGCCATACGTGTACCTTTAAATACTTTGGCTGGATATGAACATGCACCTACGGCACCTGGCGCACGCAAACGATTGTGCTGACCATGTGTGGCTTGTCCAACTCCACCGAAACCATGACGTTTTACAACTCCTTGAAATCCTTTACCCTTAGATGTTCCTGCTACATCCACAAATGCAGCGTCACTCAAATAATCAACGGTGATTACATCACCCAGATTATATTCATTTTCAAATTCCTTGAACTCGGCCAAGTGTCTCTTGGGAGTTACGCCTGCTTTTTTGAAGTGTCCTGCTTCCGGCTTTGTGGTATGCTTCTCTTTTTTATCTTCGAAGCCCAACTGAATAGCCGTATAGCCATCATTCTCCATTGTTTTAATTTGCGTAACAACACAAGGACCTACTTCGATAACAGTGCATGGAAGATTTTTTCCCTCGGCACTGAAAACGGATGTCATTCCGATTTTTTTTCCTAATAATCCTGGCATTTCATTTACTTTTTAATTCTCACACTTTTATTTCTACTTCTACTCCACTGGGTAACTCCAGCTTCATTAATGCATCTACAGTTTTTGCTGTTGAACTGTAAATATCAATCAGTCTTTTATAAGAAGACAGTTCGAATTGTTCACGAGATTTTTTGTTCACAAATGTGGAACGGTTTACCGTGAAAATTCGTTTATGCGTAGGTAATGGAATTGGTCCACTTACCACAGCTCCGGTAGCCTTTACCGTCTTAACGATTTTCTCTGATGATTTATCAACCAGAGAATAATCATAAGATTTTAATTTAATTCTAATTTTTTGGCTCATATTGTTAGTTTCTGATATTATTTGACTAAGTCAACGCGCCCCTGCACTTCAGTCAATACCTGTTTGGCAATGGCTGATGAAACTTGCGCATAATGAGAAAACTGCATAGAAGATGTAGCACGACCGGAGGTTATTGTACGTAATGCTGTAACATAACCAAATGTTTCAGCCAAAGGCACTTTAGCCTTTACAATACGTGCGCCTGTCCGGCTTGACTCCATACCTTCTACCTGTCCACGACGTTTATTTAAGTCACCAATCACGTCACCCATACTTTCTTCCGGAGTAACTACTTCTATTTTCATAATTGGCTCCATTAATACAGGACCTGCTTTTTCAGCAGCATGTTTGAATGCTTGAATAGCACATATCTCAAATGATAATTGGTCTGAGTCCACTGTGTGGTAAGAACCGTCAGTCAATGTAACTTTCATTGAATCCAGCGGATAACCAGCTAAAATACCATTGTGCATCGCTTTGTCGAACCCTTTTTGTACAGATGGGATGAATTCTTTTGGCACATTACCGCCTTTTACTTCATCTATAAACTGCAAGTGTCCTTCAAATCCTTCATCTGCAGGCTCAATACGTACAATAATATCAGCAAATTTACCACGACCACCAGATTGTTTCTTGTATACTTCGCGCAACTCAACCGATTGAGTGATTGCTTCTTTATATGAAACTAATGGACGACCTTGATTACATTCTACTTTGAATTCACGTTTTAAACGGTCAATAATGATTTCAAGATGAAGCTCACCCATACCGCGAATAACGGTCTGACCTGTTTCTTCGTTTGATTCTACACGGAATGTAGGATCTTCTTCAGCTAATTTTGATAAGCCAACTCCCAGACGATCCAAATCTTTTTGAGTTTTTGGTTCTACGGCAATACCAATTACCGGATCAGGGAAGTCTATAGATTCTAATGTAATCGGATGATTTTCGTCACATAGAGTATCTCCAGTACGAATATCTTTAAACCCGACACCTGCTCCGATATCACCGCAACCAATCTGCTCCATTGGGTTTTGCTTATTCGAATGCATTTGGAACAAACGGGAAATACGTTCTTTTTTACCAGAGCGTGTATTAAATATATAAGAACCTGCATTTAAATTACCAGAATAAACACGGAAGAAACAAAGCCGTCCTACATATGGATCTGTTGCAATTTTAAATGCAAGAGCTGTTAACGGCTCTTCAGAAATAGTTTTACGAATAACTTCAACGCTATCATCGTTAGGGTCATGACCCACGATAGTTGGCGTATCGCTCGGACTTGGCAAGTATTTACAAACGGCATCCAGTAATGTTTGAACTCCTTTATTCTTGAATGAAGAGCCACAAATCATCGGATTAATTTGCATCGCCAGAGTTCCTTTGCGAATAGCTGTATTTATTTCATCTTCAGTTATAGTTGATGGATCATCAAAATATTTTTCCATTAGAACGTCATCGCATTCAGCAATTGTTTCTAACATTTTGTCACGCCATTCCTGTGCTTCTGCAAGTAAGTCGGCAGGAATTTCTTCAACAGAATATTCTGCACCCATTGTTTCATCATGCCAGAAAATTGCTTTCATTGTAACCAGGTCAATAACACCTTTAAACTTTTCTTCAGCGCCAATGGGTATTTGAATCGGACAAGGAGTTGCTCCTAATACATCTTTTAACTGACGAACAACTTCGAAGAAATTTGCACCCGAACGGTCCATCTTATTAACATAACCGATACGAGGTACATTGTATTTGTCTGCCTGGCGCCATACAGTTTCGGATTGTGGTTCAACGCCACCTACAGCGCAGAATGCTGCAACTGCTCCATCCAAAATACGTAGAGAACGTTCTACTTCAACCGTGAAGTCAACGTGTCCCGGGGTGTCAATCAGATTGATTTTAAATTTATCGTTATTATAATTCCAGAAAGTGGTGGTTGCAGCTGAAGTAATGGTAATACCACGTTCTTGCTCCTGCTCCATCCAGTCCATCGTAGCCGCACCATCATGCACCTCACCAATTTTATGTGTTAAACCGGTGTAGAAAAGAATACGTTCTGATGTAGTAGTCTTTCCTGCATCAATATGCGCCATGATACCGATGTTCCTGGTATATTTTAATAATTCATCTGCTTTACTCATCTTCTTTTTTTCTATCTTGACTTAAATTAAAAACGGAAATAAGCAAAAGCACGATTTGCTTCAGCCATACGATGCATGTCTTCTTTACGTTTATATGCGCCACCCTGATTGTTGAATGCATCAACAATCTCAGCACTCAGTTTGTCTGACATCGTTTTCCCGCCACGTTTACGGGCGTATAAAATTAAATTTTTCATTGAAATGGATTCCTTACGGTCCGGACGGATTTCTGTAGGAACCTGGAAAGTTGCCCCACCTACACGGCGAGACTTTACTTCAACTTGAGGAGTTATATTTTCAAGCGCCATCTTCCATATTTCAAGCGCTGATTTTTCTTCATTAGGCAATTTAGCCTTTACATTTTCCAAAGCGGAATAGAAAATATCATATGATGTGTTTTTCTTACCATCATACATTAAGTGGTTTACAAATCTTGTAACCCTTACATCACCGTAGACAGGATCTGGCAATACCTGCCGTTTTTTTGGCTTTGCTTTTCTCATTTGTTTCCAAAATTTTTGTTCTTGTTTTTGGTTGTTGCTTCTTTGTCTTCAACGATTCCTCTGAATCATTTACTCAACCTGCATCGAAATCCAAATAACTAAAACGAATTGTTATTACTTTTTCTTTAAAAAAAATAGTTGTAAACTTTATTTCTTCGCAGCTTTCGGACGTTTAGCTCCGTATTTTGAACGACGTTGCGTACGACCAGCTACTCCTGCAGTATCCAAAGTGCCGCGAACGATATGATAACGTACACCTGGTAAATCTTTTACACGACCTCCACGCACCAACACGATGGAGTGTTCCTGTAGGTTATGACCTTCTCCCGGAATGTAAGAGTTTACTTCTTTATGGTTTGTCAAACGAACACGAGCAACCTTACGCATGGCGGAATTTGGTTTTTTTGGTGTAGTTGTATACACGCGTACACAAACACCACGTCTTTGAGGACATGCATCCAAGGCCGGAGATTTTCCTTTCACGACCAAGCTTTCTCTTCCTTTTCTTACTAATTGTTGAATTGTAGGCATTTTTCTACTATTTTATCTCTATTTTATTTTGTTATCTTTTTCGGATTTTGGCTTGCAAAGATACTAACTTTTTTTTTATCAACAAGAAAATCTTGAAAAAAAACACGTAATCAGTTTTTTATATAGAAGTTATAGCTGTGATTTAGTAAAAAAATGCTCCCGACTTTGTGATTTTAGGTCGGGAGCACTTTTTAATTCGATTAAGTAAAGATGATCCTATTCTTACTTCACCACCACCTTCTGTTGGAACCCATCATCGAAAGACACCACATACACACCTGGTGAAAGCGGTATTGAAGTTTCCCCTTCATTTACATCCAGTTGTTTCACCAGTACACCAGTCATGTTATACACATTCACCGTTCCCGC
>JAITVY010000069.1 GCA_031285565.1 Tannerella sp.
TATCATAACGGGTGTGGGAACCACTTTTATACGTTTGCATAAAACTCTTTTTTGCAAATATATAATTTCTCCGCCTAAAGGCGGGGGATTTCACCCATCCCAGAATTATAAATTAAAAATTCCATATTTCAAACCGGCTATAGCCAATCTTCGATTCTATATTCAACATCAATCTTTTTCACCTATTCATCACCAAAATTACATTATTGTTCAACATTCAATAAACAATAATACACCTATTTTACTCCCAAAATAATGAAATGAACAATATTGAACGGATTGAAAACATATGTACTAACTGCTGATAGTCATTAACCCTATTTTTGTTATCCATACCAAACCAAAGGAAATATTCATGAAAAAAGCAACATTCCTATTAAGCGCATTAGTTACGGGTACATTCTCTTTCGCCCAGGAGAAACCGAATATCATCGTCATCCTCGCAGACGATCTCGGCTTTTCCGACCTGGGTTGTTTCGGCGGAGAAATTAACACCCCTAATCTTGACAAACTGTCTGAAAACGGCTTACGTATCACCCAAATGTATAATAGCGCCAGAAGCTGCCCATCCAGAGCTTGCCTGCTAACAGGCTTGTATCCTCATCAGGCAGGTCTCGGACATATGGACGGTAAAAGTCCGGAATGGCCGCGCGGATATGCAGGAATGCGCAGTAACGACAATGTTACCATTGCCGAAGTAA
This sequence comes from Tannerella sp., assembly GCA_031285565.1. GTDB lineage: Bacteria > Bacteroidota > Bacteroidia > Bacteroidales > Tannerellaceae > Tannerella. The sequence goes on from JAITVY010000069.1 coordinate 702, forward strand.
TGAAAGACGCCGGCTATTTTACAGCAATGGCCGGAAAATGGCATGTTGGCAAAGCAAAAACCCCCATCGACCGCGGATTTGATGAATACTACGGATTATTGGGAGGTTTTGATTCATTCTGGAACCCCGATGTATATACCCGGTTACCCGAAGACAGAACATCACGTACATATAAAGAAGATGAATTCTATGCAACTAACGTAATAACAGATTATGCAATCGACTTCATCAATCAGGCTAATGACAAAAAGCAACCTCTTTTCCTTTATCTGGCATATAATGCACCACATTTCCCATTGCAAGCCCCAAAAGAAGTTACCGATAAATATATGGAAACTTATATGCAAGGCTGGGATCAAATCCGAGACGAACGCTGGAAACGTATTGCAAAGATGGGAATTATGCAGGGCAATCCGGATCTGAGTCCGAGAGGAATGGTAACCGAAAGTTTCCATGTTGACGAAAACTATCCGTTGCCGGCATGGAACAGCCTCACATCCGATCAGCAAAAAGACCTCGCACGCCGTATGGCAATCTTTGCAGCGATGGTAGATATTATGGACGAAAACATCGGTAAAGTCATCCGGACATTAAAAGACAATAACCAGTTCGAGAATACCTTTATCATATTTATGTCCGATAATGGCGCATGTGCCGAATGGCATGAGTTTGGCTTCGATTTCCGTACAGGAGTAAAATATCATACGCATGTTGGGCAGGAACTGGATAGCATGGGACTAAAAGGAACCTACCACCACTACGGAACCGGATGGGCGAACGCATGTAATACACCGTTGAACCTTTACAAACACTTTGCCCACGAAGGAGGAATTTCAACACCCTGCATAGTCAGTTGGGGAAATAAAATAAAAGACAAAGGCGGAATAGACTACCAACCTTGTCACTTCTCTGATATTATGGCGACCTGTATTGAACTGGCCGGAACAACATACCCCGAAACATATAAAGGAAATAAAATAACACCGATAGCCGGGATATCGATTCTTCCGGTTGTGAAAGGCGAAAAAATGCCGGAAAGGTATATTTATGCCGAACACGAAGGCAATAGAATGGTACGTCAGGGAAACTGGAAGCTGGTTTCCGCCCATTTCAACAAAGATCAGTGGGAGCTTTACAATATTGCTGTCGACAGAACCGAGCAACATAACCTGGCTCCGCAATATCCTGAAAAAGTGAAAGATCTGACAAAAGCCTATTTCGAATGGGCAGACAAATCCGATGTGATCTATTTCCCTAAACTGTATAATAAATATGCCAAAGGTCGCAAGGCAGATTTAAAGGAATATGAAGAAAAGCATTAGCGAATGCTGCTAACATTGGGTAATATAGTTTTTATTTTCTTTGGCTTGATCCAAAGAAACAAAAATCAAGACTTCGTGTGCTTCACTCATAAAACTGCGCTCAGCAGCTAAAATCTATGAACTCGCTTCCGTAAGAAGCTCAGACAGCATAGATTTTCACACTGCTTTCACTTGTTTTATGGCTCACCACACAAGGTCGAAAGAAGAGTGATTTTGGATGCTGTCTGTTTTATTGATATAAATATTTAATATTAACTTGAAACATTAAACATTGAACATTGAACAACATAAACTTTTAATAAACATGAAACGATTAACACTTTCTTTACTATCAGCAATCATGTGCATGCCTGTTTTTGCATGGACACCAAAAGGAGACAAAATCAAAACAAAATGGGCTACCGAGGTTACACCGCAAAACGTATGGCAAACGTACCCCCGTCCGCAACTGAAACGTACTGACTGGAAAAACCTCAATGGTCTGTGGGAATACCAGGTAACCGATATGGCAGCTAAAAAAAACAGTGTCAAATACGGAAATGAAATTCTTGTTCCATTTGCTATCGAATCGTCATTATCAGGGGTAGCACAAACGTTCAACCCTACCGACAAGCTTTGGTATCGCAAAGAATTTACCTTAGAGCCATCATGGAAAAACAAACAAATCATACTTCATTTCGGGGCAGTCGACTATGAATGCCAGGTATGGGTAAACAACAAATTAGTCGGAAGCCATAAAGGTGGGAATAATCCTTTTTCGTTTGATATTACCAAACAATTGAAAGGAAGCGGAACACAAACGATTGAATTAAGTGTTGTTGATCCGACAGACACAGAATCTATTACCCGTGGCAAACAGCAGCTTAACCAGGTAAGCATCTGGTACACTCCCGTATCCGGCATCTGGCAAACAGTCTGGTTGGAACCTGTAAATAAAACCAATATCAAAAGCATATTACCTCAAGCCGATATCAATAAAAACACCATTGCATTAGATTTTGACATCAACGGATCAGCAGGAAACGAAACCCTGAACATCAAGGTGATGGATAATGGCAAAGAAATAGCTTCCATAAACCAAAAAGCAACAAAAAACATTGAAATACCATTACCAGCAACTCAATTATGGACCCCTGAAACTCCTAAATTATACGACCTGGAAGTCACATTGGTCAGAAATAATCAGGAGCTTGACAAAGTAAAGACCTACTTTGCCATGCGTGAAGTATCCAAAAAGAAAGATGCACAAGGATATTACAGGATCCACCTGAATAACGAACCCATATTCCAGTACGGTCCCTTAGACCAGGGATGGTGGCCTGATGGGCTACTCACCCCTCCTTCGCCCGAAGCAATGATATGGGATATGATTCAACTGAAAGAAATGGGGTTTAATACCATCCGCAAGCACATCAAAGTAGAACCCGCGCTTTACTATTACTATGCCGACTCCTTAGGCATTATGATCTGGCAGGATATGCCGTCAGGATTTGCTACAGCCCGTAAAGAGCAGGAACATGTCAAACATAATGCAGCAACAGATTGGGATGCACCGGCTGCTACTGCACAACAATGGTGGAAAGAATTAACCGAAATGATCAACGACCTTCGCTTTTTTCCCTCCATCACTACATGGGTTGTGTTTAACGAAGGATGGGGGCAACATAATACCCGCGAAAATGTAGAGAAAGTGATGCAAATGGATAAAACCCGCATCATCGATGGAGTAACCGGCTGGACAGATCGTAATGTCGGCGATATGTACGATGTTCACAATTATCCCTCCACGTCCATGATTCTCCCGGCATATACCAATGACAGAATATCTGTATTAGGTGAATTCGGTGGACTGGGATTACCAATCCAGGGCTCCCTATGGGATCCGAACATGCGAAACTGGGGATACAAAAACATTGAAGGTGGCGTTGACCTTATAAGCGATTACGGCCGTCTGATGTTCGATCTGGAGACCCTCATCGCACAGGGACTAAGCGCAGCAATTTATACACAGACCACTGATGTGGAAGGCGAAGTAAATGGTCTGATAACCTATGATCGCAAGACCATTAAAATACCGAAAGAATACCTGAACATCCTGCACTCACGATTATACAAAACGAAGTCCATAAAAGCGACAACATTAATCGATGATGCACAAGGCGGAAGAACACAACAACGTGAGATAAGTATCGACGGCGTTTCACAAAAAGTGACAACACCATTTGCCATTAACGGAACAAAAACAGTTTATTCAAAACAGACATTCAATGCTGATAAAGCTTACGAAAACCTGTCTTTGTTCCTGAATGTAAGGGGAAATACAAAAGTTAAACTGAATGGCATCACAATCTACGAACAATGGGTCAGGCAAACGCGTAGCCATAATCAATATAATGTAAGCGATTATTCAAACTATCTGAAGATAGGCGAAAATGTACTTGAAATAGAAGTTGTTCATGACGATACGAAAAATCCTATGAACTTTGATTATGGATTGAAAGCATATTAAGTCATAAGGTTCCGTTGAAGATGTATTAAACGTAGGATAATACAATCGAAATATCAAAAACACTCCGTCATTCCGAATGTTTTAAGTAGCGAGCGCAGAAGCCAAATTTATTTGGATTATGCCGAGTCACGCAAAACAACTAATTTAATTGAATGAAAGGAGGAATCGCATTGTGGCTATGGCGATTTCTCTCGTTGGTCGAAATGACGATTGCTTTTGTTTTATCATTTCCACAAGGCTGACTCTATAATTTCCTACTTAACACAACGAATCACATGAAAACAAATAACGATGAAACAAATAACACTATTCATTACATCCGTCATTCTTCTTGCAGCATGTAATATGCCTCCATCAGATAGAGAAGAAAAAGAGAAAGCCCTGAAAGAACACAATCAGGCCATCTATTTAAAAGACGGTTGGATTCGGGATCCCTATATCTATCTGGCTCCGGATGGCTACTACTACCTTACAGGAACTACGCCTGTGCCCAATGATCCACGCGAGAAAGATGACAAATACAACCTCGGGCTAACCGAAGCTGCCCTAAAAATCGGCTTGAATCCCAGTATTGTTGGTTATAAAATAAGGGTATGGCGTAGCGACAATCTGCTTGACTGGGAATATCTGGGAGAACCGTTCTCTTTGGATCAGGGATACTGGGCAAAGCAAAACCCTGAAGCATTTAAAGAAGTACCGCAAAACGAATGGTTCCTCTGGGCGCCGGAAATATTTAATATTGATGGCGACTGGATATTTGTTCATACCTCTCCACGTCCGCAACAAGGAGGAGCTAACCTTGTCGTAAAAAAAGAAGGATTAATGAGCGATCAGTTTGAGTTCCCAATGGGAGAAGATATACAGTTCAAACATGATCCGTCCCTTTTTAAAGATAATGACGGAACATGGTACCTGTTATGGGGTAATACTATGATACAGCCCATTAAACCGGGATTTACTGGATTAACCGGCGAACCGGTACGTATTGATCCGTCTAACCGAAGGATCGGGCACGAAGGTGCAACCATCCGCAAGATTGGAAACAAATATGTGCACTTCGGTACAGCATGGTCCACCGACCAGGGAAGAAAAGGTTCTTACAACCTGTATTATTGTACAGCCGATTCTATAACCGGTCCGTATGGAGAAAGAAAGTTCGCCGGACGTTTCCTCGGACACGGGACACCTTTTCAGGATAAAGAAGGTCGTTGGTGGTGTACGGCATTTTTCAATGGAAACGTACCTCCGATCGATGATACGGATATCGAGAACTGCGACTTAAGCGAAACAGCACAGAGTATTAACGAACAGGGAACAACGATCGTTCCGCTCGAAGTAAAAATATTAGAAGACGGAGATATTTACATTCGTGCAAAAGACGAAAGATATGCCCACCCCGGCCCTGATGAAGTACAACAGTTTTAAATAACCACATAACAAAATCGATTATAGGTTTGATAAGTAAATGAAAAAAGAATTTGTAAATTTGACAGATTAAATATTTCAAGATCAAATGATCTGGATTACAATTATATTGTAGTCGCAATTCATAACATATTAATTTGCTATTAGTTAGTGTTATATTAATAAATGTCATTTATGGGTGCTGATTTAATAAAAGATTCAGAATTTAAGCAATGGCTTGTCGATTTGAAAAGTCGTATCCGTCAAAGCCAGATGAAAGCAGCTATAAAAGTCAATTCCGAATTATTGCACTTATATTGGGATTTGGGACATGATATAGTTGTGCGTCAAATGGATGCTGTTTGGGGAAGTGGATTCTTTGATAAGTTAAGCAATGAATTGATGAAGGAGTTTCCAGACATGAAAGGATTTTCAAAGTCAAATCTATATTACGTCAAACAGTTTTATCTTTTTTATACTCAAGCAGGAGAGAGTTTCCACCAGATTGGTGGAAATTTCAAAACAGCTAAAAATAAAGAAATTACAATTCGTCACCAAGTTGGTGACGAATTAGGAGACCACCCAATATTTCAAATTCCCTGGCGTCATCATGTGGAAATATTCACTAAATGCAAATCCGTACATGAAGCCTTATTCTATGTTCAAAAAACAATCAAGAATGGCTGGAGCAGAGCTGTATTGATGAATTTTATTGATGCCGATTTATACCAAACACAAGGAAAATCTATTAATAACTTTGACAAATTATTGCCTGATGTTCAAAGTGATTTGGCTAAAGAAACCTTAAAAGATCCATATAATTTTGATTTTCTGACATTAACAGAAAACTATAAAGAAAAAGAACTAGAAGATGCTTTAGTTACAAACATCACAACATTCTTATTGGAGTTAGGGCAAGGTTTTGCCTTTGTCGGGAAGCAATACCCGATAAAAGTCAGTAGTAAGGAGCGGAACATAGATTTACTATTCTATCACTTAGAACTGCGTTGTTATGTAGTTTTGGAGCTTAAAGTCAAGGAGTTTGAACCGGAACATACCGGTAAACTCGGATATTATATAGCAGCAGTTAATAATCAACTGAAAAAAGATATAGATAATCCTACAATTGGGTTACTTATCTGCAAGACAAAAGATAATATTGAAGCTCAATACTCATTAGAAAGTAGTAGTCAGCCGATAGGTATTTCAGAATATACATTTTCAAAATTGTTGCCGGAAAACTTCAAATCCTCACTCCCTTCTATTGAAGAAATAGAGAGAGAATTAAATCAGGAAGAGGAGAACGGATAATAGGAACAATAATGATACCACATGTCTGAACCCGAATTATTAAAGCGAATTGCCAAACCGGAAACTCTGAATCTTGAGTTACTTGCTGAAGAATGAAATACTCTACCACATACAGGCTATGCTGTCTAACATTGTTATTTGTATTTCTCGCTATACAAAACCCTGCTGCTATTAACCGGAATATCCGTTTTATTCATTTGACTAATAACGAGGGGCTTCCGGGAAACAGCGTATATTCTATTTGCCAGGACTACAGGGGGTTCATCTGGATCGGGACTAAAAGCGGACTGTGCAAATACGATGGTAATACCGTATCCGGTTATGATCTGGAAATACATTCCGGAGTAAGATCCGGCAACGGGCAAGTACGGCAGGTTTTTCAGGATAGCCAAAACAGATTATGGGTCGTTGCACAGAAAAGTGTAAATCTGTATGACCGGGAAAAAGATATGTTCAGTTACATTGAAACAGATTCTTCATTTACATTCCGTAAAACCATCTGTGAAGATAATAAGGGGGTTATTTATATTGCGGGTTCAGGTGTTCAGGTATATAATGAAAAAGAAAAAAAATTCGAAACCATATATCCGGAAATAGATACAAACATTACTGAAAATATCAACTCTATTACTTCAGATACCGATGGAAAAATCTGGTTGGGGAAAAATTCCAGGGGACTGGTCTCCGTAGACACCCAAACCGGTAAACAAATCAGTTACAGGCATAACCCCAATGATCCGCATTCCCTGATTTCTGACCGTATTGTAGCAATTTATACAGACAAAAAAGGTCATATCTGGGTCGGATCCGAAAGTAAAGGTGTCTGTTATCTGGATCAGGCAACCCAAACATTTCATTCCATTAAAGGATTCCCGGAAATATGTGTACGCGCCTTTGCCGAAGATCAAAGCGGTAATTTATGGCTGGGAACCGAAAACGGATTATATATTTATTCCCCGGAAACAGGAGAATATACCAACTACAAACAAAACTACAACGACAGGTATTCCCTGAATGATAACGCGATTTACACGATATTCCGCGACAGGGAGGATAATATCCTTATGGGGACCTATTTCGGAGGGATCAATATTTTTCCCAGTTCATTCCGCCAGTTTCTTTATTACGACTACGGGTATTCAGATAATTATCTTTCGGGTAAAGCGGTCAGACAGATTACCGGTGACAAAAATGAAAATCTATGGATAGCCACAGAAGACGGGGGATTGAATTATTACAACCGGGATAAAGATCAATTTGCACATTTTGTTCCCAAAACCGGAACGAATAGTATCTCATATCATAACGTACATTCCGTACTGCTCGATTCGTATAGTAACTTATGGATAGGAACATATCTGGGAGGGTTAAACAAATATAACCTTACCACAAAAACGTTTACCCATTATTCGTACCTCATTTATCCGGAATTGCTTGTCGATAATGTTTTTATTCTACTGGAAGACCGGGATAAAAAAATATGGATCGGCACAACAAACGGGCTAACTGTGTATGACCCGGAGACAAATAAATTCCAGCGGTTTAAATCTGCGATACTCGGCTCGCGAAGTATAGATTATCTATACGAAGATTCCGAAGGAGGTATATGGATTGCCTCCCGCAATAACGGAATCTATTGCTATAACAAATCAAATGACGATTTGCAGAATTTCTCCTATAATGCAGATGGCACCGGACTTTCTGATAATTTTATCAATTATATCTTCGAAGACAGCGACCGGAACATATGGATAGCCACCCATGAAGGAGGTATCTGCAAATACAATAAACGATCGGATACATTCACTACATTTACAACGAAAGACGGTTTGCCATCCAATACGATCTACAGCATTATTGAAAGCAACAACGGCAATTTATGGATCAGTACGAATAACGGTCTAAGTTGCCTGAATATAGATGATTACACATTCACCAACTATTCCGTCAGTGAAGGATTACCCAATAAACAATTCAATTATAACTCTGCCTGGAAAGCGCAGGACGGACTCTTATTCTTCGGTACAATAAACGGGATGATTGCCTTTTACCCCGAAGATCTGCAAACGATAAAAAACATAGCCAAAGTTGAATTTTCGTCTTTAAAAATACTGGGCAATACCATAAGGCCGGAAGATGAAAATTCACCTTTACACAAAAGTATTGCAGAAACCGAAGAAATCAAATTGAACAGTGAGCAGGCAAAATCTTTCACACTGGATTTCACCGTTCCCACACTGAGCCATCCAAACAGTATCTTCTTCGCCATAAAACTCAATACAGACAGGGATTGGAGTTATATCGGCGCACAGAATCACATTACGTATGCCAATCTACCTCCGGGAGAATATATGTTACAAATTAAAGCGGCATTCAACAACCGGTGGACAGGTAACGAGCCTGTCAAATCCATGCGGATTATTATATCGCCACCTTTCTGGAAATCTACCATTGCATACATCATTTATCTGGGATTGTTAATACTTTCCGCATTTCTAATCTTTCTGTCTGTAAAAAGAAGACAGGATGAAAAACGGATGATACTGGCGGAAAGACTGGAAAAAGAAAAAATCCGGGAGATAAACGCTTTAAAGCTCAATTTCTTCACCAAAATATCCCATGAATTAAGAACGCCGTTAACTTTGATCCTTACCCCTATCCAGTCATATCTGGATAAGAATATATTCAGGCCGGAGATTCGGTCTAAAATGAAGTTAGTTGCCGACAATGCCCGGCGAATGAATAATCTCGTCGATGAGTTAATCCTTTTTACAAAAATTGAAACCAAACAGGAAAAGATTCGCGTAAAAAAAGGAGACCTGTTAAGCTTCATCGAAATAATTTGTGAAGGTTTTGAAATTCTGGCCGAAGAGAAAGGATTGAACTTCATTACAGACATTTCCACCTCAGATAACGAAGTCTGGTTTGCCCCGGTTAAAGTTGAAAAAATCATCTACAACCTATTATCGAATGCTTTCAAATACACGGATGAAGGAGAAATCATCGTAAAAGCATCTTATAAACATATCAACGGATTTACTTATCTTCACCTGACTGTCACAGATACTGGCATAGGTATCAGTCCCGACCAAAAAGAAATGATATTTGAGAATTATTATCAGGTGAATGATTTTGTAAACGGCAAGAAAACAGGATTTGGCATCGGACTGGCATTAGTCAGGGAATTAGTAGCCTTGCATAAAGGGGATATCCGGGTAGACAGCGAATTGAACAAAGGGACTATATTTACGGTACAAATCAATGTATCGGCCGAAGCGTATCAGCCGGATGAAATCTCTGATAAAGATGCCGACAATCAGTTTCTTGAGAATTATAAATACCTTATCGTAAGAGCTGAAAGCACGGAAGACACATATGACGCTGCCAATGAAGTTAAAATCAACGGCAAACAGTATAAATTACTGATCGTTGAAGATAATAAAGAATTGCTGAATACATACATAGAGATTTTCAAGGACACCTATACCCTACTCACTGCCGAAAATGGCGATGATGGCTATTCAAGCGCTATAACCCATTTACCGGATCTGATTATCAGTGATGTAATGATGCCCGGAATGAATGGTTTTGAACTCACTGATAAGCTCAAATCAACGCTGGACACCTGCCATATTCCGGTCATCCTGCTGACAGCAAAGACCGGCGAAGAAGCCCAAATGGAAGGATATGAAAGCGGAGCGGATCTGTATATCGAAAAACCTTTCCATCCTACCCTCATCCGTAAACAAATATCCAACCTGATTGCCACTAAGGAAAATCAGAAAAAAAGATATAAAGCCAACGAAATCGATATCATTGAGTTCGATGTAAATGAAAAGGATAAAAAACTGATCTCAAAAATAGAAAAAACAATCATAGAGCATCTGGATGATAGTACTTTCTCTCTGAATGACCTGTTAAGAGAAGTAGGAGTCGGACGGACTTTACTACATGTAAAATTAAAAAGTATCGTAGGACTATCCACCACCGAATTTATCAATAAGATCAAACTGAACGAGTCGGTCAAACTTCTGGCCAGAGGAAAAAATATTTCAGAAGCAGCTTACGGAACAGGCTTCTCATCCCCCAATTATTACTCGCGATGTTTCAAGAAGTTCTATGGTATGTCACCAAACGAATATATTAAAAGCAATGCCTGACTAAACGGCATTGCTTATTAGACCATCATTGCGAAGGCGAAGCCTGAAGCAATCGTATAGATCACTTGTATTCGTTTTATTCATGTACGATATTAACAATAGCATGACCATTCCAAACAAAAGGCCGTCAAGCCCTACCACCACCAAAAGTGATGCTATAGGACTTAACAGCCTAATCCCACATCAGGTTAGCCCTTTATTTTTATATTTCAACATGTCAATGAACGCTTTCCCCTGTGTATCAATCAACAAGGATAATCCCGGCACAGACCAATTACGAATTACCAATTACGAATTACGAATCGAAGACCGGCCCCGCTTCTGGCGCAAGTTTGTAACTTGTACATCTTTCACCTTTCTACTTTGAATTTACTTACGGAATCACTACCAGTCCCGCATACACACTGTTCGACACCTCCTTACCATCTGCGGAGATAAAGCCCAGGTACACCTCTACCGTATCACCTGTCCAGTCACCAGGGATGGTTAACGACTCTTCACCACTATCCCGTGTGGTACCGCCAATCCGGTAAACCGCTTCACTGTTATCCGGATTAACGGCTATCGCTAAAGCCTTGTCCGTATTCCTGGCGGAAGCCATTCCCGAATTATCGTCCCACGTTATTTTTAGAAGATTTCCCGATAAAGCAGCCTGCACGTTCGAGGCTACCGTCAACGCACCCCGCGAGAGCATTACTTTCGAAGGATCGATCCCAAATGTGGGATATGTTCCCGTTACAGCATTCGCCAATGTATAAGACGTGGCCGCGTTAAAAGCTGATTGCTTTATGGCATAATTCTTGTAACCGGTACGCACATAATCCGTACAGGGTTGCAAGAAACGCAATACCAATGCAAACTTTGCACGCTGACTCAATTGTGCCTCTGTTTTGGGATCAGCGATCGAAACCGCTTTGGCACGCATATAGGTGATGCCTTTCCAGCTTCCACCGATGACGGTTCCGACCTTGCCGGAAAAACCGCCTAAAATTCCCTGGTTTATTTTGCCCATAGGATTAAAAATTTGATTTAGTTAATAGAATTAATATTATTTTGCAGGATTGGGGTCAGCTGATGACGATTTCGCCCCTTTCCTTTTACAAAGGTACAACATGATTCTGCCCCATTTCTCATTCCGGTACAGTTTGCCTATTGTTGCCACTCGTTGCCTATTGTTGCCTATTATTGCTGCGAATTGCCGGTTTACACAACACTCAAACAAATGTATTTCAGCAATTTAAACCAATACATTAAATCATTTAATTTCTTTATTTCTCAGTTATTCAATCGATTCTGTTAATCCTGTGTATTATGTAATCTTGTCTGGTTTTACTCAATTATTCCGTCTGTCTTTCTCCATGTTCCACAATCGGACTTGGTTGTAGGAGGGTAGTAGGAAAGTAGTAGGAAAACCCCACCCGGGCCTCTGGCAAAAAATACAAATTGTTCCACGGGTTTTTATTCCCTGTCAGTAAACATCACATTTTTTGTCATTAAGCTAATTACATTGTACTCATCAGCGTTCTTTTTAGTTACTTACCATTATAATTTATCTTATGGGCTCCCCTGGGAATATTGGGGATTCGGAGGATATATGTAGAAAGTTATAGTTTTTAACTCCTGATTGGCATAATTAATGTTGCATCTCTGATTTAACAAATATTAGACGAGAAATATATATAACTTTCTTAATTTCGAAACCAATTTTAAAATATTTACCTTAATTACAAACCCAAAATATGGAAAAGAACATTTTTGAATTGAAGACTATAAAAGAGTCTAAAGAAGAGAGAACCGGACTGGTAAAAACAAGAGATGACTTTAGGGAAAAAGTCGCAGAAGGTATAGAAAAAGAAGGTATGGAAATCCTGAATATACCTACCCTGCACATACCTAATCCTAAATACCCGGTAAATTTATCAACACTTAAAAACGGAAAGGTTTTATCCATAGATTGGGGAGGAACAAATTTCAGGGCTGCGATAGTCGAATTTAAGGACGGAAAAGCCACGATTATTGAAGAATTTAAGCCGGAAAAAGTAAAAGCCGGATATTATGAACTATCCGCTAAGATAACATCAGGATATAGCCGCGATAATTTATATGAGAAAATGGCTGAATGGATTGAAGAGCTGAATGAATTGGACGAAACGGTAAAACACATTGGTTACTGCTTTTCGTATCCGGCAGCAGCACGCCTTAACGGAGATGCAGTACTTCTTCGCTGGACAAAGGGAATGGATATACCAGGTATGGTTGGAGAGCCTGTAGGAGAACCTTTGCTTAAATACTTAAACAACAGGTTTAAAAACAGTTCTAAAAAAATAATGTTTGATAGCATTAAAGTTGTTAATGATACAATAGCTTGTCTGTTTGCAGGATTCGGCGAAGTGGGTTATGATTCTTACATTGGTTTAATCGTAGGAACCGGAACAAATATGGCTTGTTTGATGCCTCTCAATAAGATCGCAAAACTGAATATGAAGTTTTCCGAAGATTTGATTCCTGTCAATCTTGAGTCCGGAAATTTCAATCCTCCTTATTTGACCATTATTGACAGGATGGTAGACGCCATATCAAACAACAAAGGAAGCCAGCGCCTGGAAAAAGCTGTATCGGGTGGCTATTTAGCAGACATTCACCAAACGATCTTCAACACCTCCCTTTTTGATGCTGACTTTAATGGTGGGGATATGGCTAAAATGATTAATGATCCTGAAGGGTATGATGAAGAACAGGTTAAAGTAGCGAAATGGATTTTTGACAGATCCGCACAATTGGTTGCTGCTACTATAGCCGGCTTAGTAGAGGTATTGGTAGCCCAACGCCCCAATAACACAAAGAAAATTTGTCTGGCTGCTGACGGAAGTGTATTCTGGGGTAAAGACGCTAAGAAGAATACAACCCCTTATAAAGATAAAGTCAGTGAAGAACTAAAAGCATTGCTGCCCGAAGGTGTTACGGTGACCATCATAGATGAGATGAAGAATCCGAACATGGTTGGAGCTGCTATTGCCGCATTGATCTGATTCTTTTAAACAAACCTCTAAGTATAAAGCAGAGTGTGGCGAATTACCTGAAAAAGCGTTCGTAACACTCTGTTTTGTTTTATAGTGGTGCAATTCAGTGCCAAAGTAAGTGTTCCGGTATCCCTTTGGGATACCCCATCCGGCAGGGCTACCGGTAAAGGTAAAACCGCAACCTTGGTCAATGCCGCATTGGACAGGATTCGCGTTGCCATTCATTCCTTTTATAAAGATTTACGAAAGAAAAGTGGTAAAAAAACAGATATCTTACTGTCCGTTATCCTTGCATATTAAACAGTTGTAAAAAATAAATGAACATCGAAGCCATCGTTTGCTAATTTTTAATCGTAGATTTGCAAACGATAGTTAAACGCAACGAAGTGAATGAACCGGATTAAAACCGAACATACCCTGCATAACGGGAAAGCGGTCGTCAAGCTGATTTTCGGCTACGATGCTGCATGGTCTGCGCCATTGTTATGCTACCCACTTGATGGAAGCGGGTGTCAATTTGCGGTATGTTCAGGAACTTTTGGGACACCGGCACATCAAAACAACCGAAATTTATCTCCATGTAAATTCCGAGTCGATAAGCAAAATACAATCGCCATTTGATACATTAGACCTATGAACAAAGAATCTCCCAAAATGAGTAAAAGGTACAGCAAGCATCCTAATTTTGGCATGCTTGCTGTCATAAATAACATAACGAGTGACAGCTATAATCGAGTTGGGCGCAAGTAGCAGAAGTGCAAATTAAAATATATAAATAAGAGAACAGTTATGACTGAAAAACAAAAAATTGACGACATTATTTCTTTGTGGACTTTTTTACAAATACACATCAAAAATAATGTAAAAGTTTCATTTGCAGACTTATCTTTTGAATTAGAAACTGTAATTAAGGATTATCTAAATGTATTTCAAGATAAAAGTGACTTCTACTCAAATATCAATGAAGTGCGACCAAATTATCCTGCAATTGACTTGATTAGCAAAAAATCACATGTGGCAATTCAAGTAACAACAACTGCGGATACAAAAAAAGTGAAAGAAACAATAGAAACTTACAAACGATATAATTTGAATTTTTCTGAATTGATAATAATTGGATTAGATTCATCTTATTCAACAAAAAACACAGATAATGTAAAAGTTTACGGCATAGAATATTTAATAAACAAGGCGAAATTTGCGACTAATGCTCAAAAAGATGAGTTGTATGATATTTTACATAGGCAAATCCCACTAAATACATTGTATCCAATTGATGATAAAACTTGCTTTGAAATAGTCTTCAAGGTAATTGACAGGAGTGCTTTGCGTGATTATACAGAAGTTGAGGGTAGTTATGAAAGAATGGAAAAAGGACTATCTGAAATAAAAGAAATTATTACAACAGGACAGATATCGGGAAAATCAATCAGAGCAAAGGCCTTAGTTGAGTATACGCAACCCATACAAAATGAATTGAGAAATATCGAATATGATATTTCAACGATAATACAAATCTACAATAAAGCGAAAAATCGAAGTAATGGATATTGTCTTTGCTTAACGATGGATGAAAGAAAACAGATAGATGACTTAAAGGAATCTATCATGGATAAAACAAATATACTATCTGAAACATTGGGTTTACCATTAAGGATAAGAAAAATGTCTCGGTGGAATTAAAATAAAAAACATAACGTTCATTGACATTTTGGTGCAGGTTGACAACTTCAAAATAAATTTTCGGAGGACTGTGATGATATTGGAGAAAATTTGTAATTTTGTAGTGACTTACATTTCTGAGGGCGAGACAGCTCGCCAAATTATTGCGAGCATTTTTTATGCTTGTGTAATATATTATGCGGTTTCAGTACCCCCGTGTGGTGCGTTAATGCGCCCACTGCCCTCAGAGGTGTAAGTCAACGGGAAAGGCTGAAACCGTTTTTTAATTTTCCGCCAATTTAAAAATTTTCTGAAATGACTTACACAGAAAAGAATCCAACCAAAGAAGTCAAACCGACTTCGACCTTTAAAAAGGTAATCCGAAAAGCAATTGAAGAAGAATCCGTAAATTTACGAGTAGAAGAACCAACAGTTCGTTACTTGAAACTTCAACCGTTTTTTCGACAGACAACTTACAGTTATAAAACTGTTCCCGAATTACGACTGCGTGGAAATTGGTTAGAACAAGCAGGATTTTCGTTGGACAATTATGTTAGCGTGACAGTAATGGACGGACTTTTGATTATCCGCTCGGCTGAAACGGAAGACAAGACAGTAACGGACGACAATGGCTGACAACACCTGCACCCAACTGCCTGCCTGCTTGCAGGCGGGCAGTTGGGTGCCAGCCCGACAGCACATAGACTAGGAAAAGGAAATTGAATTATTAAGCAAACTATAAACTGCCCGAAAAGGGGCATAAAAAGTGGAAGATATGACAAAACAGAGTTATTTTGGACAAATAAAAAAAGGTTCACTCGGATTTTCAGCAGAACACACATTTGAAATTCCATATTTTGAAACATACAATAATGCTACGTCTGTAAAAGTTTGTTTGGGAGAGGAGTATGATGAAAATTGGAAAAAAATTGAGATGCCTCCTAAACAGCAACAATTAGATGAATACGAGAAAACACTCAAAAACTTCTTGATAGAAATTGATAGAGTAATTGTTGATATTCAAGAAAAAGCCTTTGAGTATTATAAAAAAAGATACGCAGACTATTACGAAAAACCATTTGAAGTTCTATTTGAAAATACAAAAGTTCAGGAAACTGAAAATGGAGAACTTCATCCGCCACTCAATATGGACAATAAAGAAAAACATTTTGATTATATGAAAAAAATCCTCGGTTACATTCGTGTATTGGACAACAATACACTAAAAATTCCTATTTCATATGCATTAGACGAGGAACATGGACTTGAATTGAAAATAGTGAATAATAAAGTGGTGGCAGTTGATGGAATTGCTGAAACATAAATCAACAGATACCGAACGACAGGAAGCCGAACACCCAACTGCTGGCCTGCTTGCAGGCGGGGCGACGTGTGGAAGTCAACGTTCGTGCCCCGCATCACGGTTCGTCTCGGCGGACAATGACGTGCGCCGCAAACCCGCCCGCCACCAGCCAGCGGCACGTTGGGCGCAACTGACAAGAGTGCAGAAAATTTGAGAAACAAAAATATTGATATGAAAATCGAAAAAACAGACATCGCTAAAATTAAAGATGCAGAGGAATTGATAGAATATGTGGCGATAAATCGTTACGACAGTTTCGAAAATCTCGAATCTGATGAATTTCAACAATTGCCCGAATGGATTAAGGATATAGTATTCATACTTGACTTTGAAACGGAATACGAAATGCAAGGACTTCCTACATATCTTGTAAATTCGACAGGACATTATTTGCCCGAAACGATACAAAGTTTCAAACGCACTGACAATAACGACATAGCCGATATCCTTGTAGAATTGCAAGACACATTGGCAAGTGTTGATTTATCACCAGACATTTTACGAAATTCTGAAGACGACTTGAATTTAGAGGATTATCCTGAAATCGGCGAAAAAGTTGACGAAATTGACGATAGGCTAAGAGAATTTATTGAAGAGAAAGAGTTTTGGAACAAGGTGACAGAGTATGTGCAGCGAAAGATAAACCAATGACAAACGCTGCAGCCAACTGCTGGCCTGCTTGCAGGCGGGGCGATGTGTGGAAGTCAACATTCGTGCCCCGCATCACGGTTCGTCTCGGCGGACAATGACGTGCGCCGCAAACCCGCCCGCCACCAGCCAGCGGCACGTTGGGTTTCAGCCGAGAGATAGTAAATAATACGATATGAATGTAAAGGAAATTGAAAATTGTTTTATCGAAATAGTTGAGCCGAAATTGAAAGAAAAAGGATTCAAGTATTTCAAGACAAAACGGTGGTTTCATCGTAGTGACAAGGGATTTGATTATTACTATTGGTTCTGTTTTACCCGTTGGAAAGACTGTTTTTCATTGAACAGTACGTTTTTCATTGGATACGGAAAAGTGCGAGCAATAATTGAACAAAGTTGTGGAATAATGTCAAATAACATATTGGGTGGTAGTCTGAAAAGTATTTCAGAATTTCGACAAAATGAATGGAGTGAAGACTTTCCTCGTGAAATTAAGAACCGAAATGATTGTGAAAATACGGCAAGAGAATGGCTTTGCTTTGTTAACAGGCTTGTTGAGCCATTTTGCGAGAGTATATCTAACATTAATTTTTTGTTTGACTATACATATAAACCGATTTATAGAAACCAAAGAACATTATTAATTCCACCGAATCTTGAAAATGCGTTGAACGTCATAACATTGGCGGCTTTAAATGGAAAGAACTTTAGTGAATTTAATAATATTGCTTCTCAGTGTGAATCTCAACCTGTATTTGAAAGTGAAGTGTATAGAAATAAATTGAGACAATTGATAAATTACTTAAAACTGACTTATTACAATTGAGACACAATATCGTGAGACAGAAAGCCGAAAACCCAACTGCCCCTCTGGTTTCAGGGCGGGTGACGTGCGGAAGTCACCGTTCGTGCCCCGCATCACGGTTCGTCTCGGCGGACAATGACGCGCGCCGCAAACCCGCCCGCCACCAGCCAGCGGAACGTTGGGGGCCATAATGGCGAAGCGGAAAACAAAACAATATTCATGTGAAAAATAAATCCAAACAAACGATAATAAACTAAAAGAAATAAAATGGGAATGTGTGCTGAATTAATAGCAGTTGGTCCATATACAAAGAACATTATTGACGTTCTTGAATATCCAAAAGAAATGTATATAAACCTTAATAATGGTTCAATCATTACAGTAAGACTTTTTGGAATTTCTGAAGGTTCTTCGTTAAGTAGAGAATTTGCTGAATTATTAGGTATATCAGATGCGTGGGACTTTAATCAACATAAGATTATAAACGAAAAAATTAATATAGAGAAGTTAAGGAAATTCGTTGAAGTGTATAAAGAATATGCAGAGGATTTAAATAAATTAATAAAATTAAAAGACAGTGGTTTTGAATTTCATTTTAGGCCTGAGGGCTAAAATTATTCCATAGATGAGAACTATAAAATCTTCTGTCCACATAGCAACCAACAATGTAGTCTAAAAACATGTGGAGCGATAAATACATTTATTACAATATTCAAAACGACCTTGACTTTTCTCAAAAAGTAGAGGTGGAAAAAGTAGTTCAGTTATTATTGGACACCAATTGCCTTGTACAAGAACATCATCAATCCTTTGAAAATTCCGACAATTTTCTGTGGCTTGACATTACTATAGCAATGACAGAAAATGGGAACTTCAAGGTAGATAATAAACCGTTGAGTCATGTAAACCTCATTTCGATAGTCTGTTCAAAGGGAGATAATATTGACCAATCGGTTTACACTAATGTGTTCTTGAACATTGCTGAAAAATTGAATTGGAAATTGTTTTTGGAGGAAGATGATTTTGGAAACGAGAATATTGAAATTAAACGATGACTGAGAAAACGGCACCCAACTGCTGGCCTGCTTGCAGGCGGGGCGATGTGCGGAAGTCAACGTTCGTGCCCCGCATCACGGTTCGTCTCGGCGGACAATGACGTGCGCCGCAAACCCGCCCGCCACCAGCCAGCGGCACGTTGGGCGCAATGTGACGCAGAGTAAAAACAGAATTGAAGAATATGGAAAAATATAGAGTAATACTTGTTGTTGATCGTGCATTCGGGGAGCGTTTACAAGAACTACCAAAAGAGACGCCAATATGGATAGTGGACACCGAAATCAACAAACCATTTATCCATGCTCGTTGGGCAGAAAAATATGAGAGCCATTTGGTTGGACTTACATCTTTTCGGGACAAACCAGAGTTTATGTCTGATGCTTTAGCCGCAAGCATGATTGATATTATAGATGAACATCATGGCGAAATATCCCACAATCCACCATTTTCGCAACTTACGATTATTGGGGCTTCGCTGACTATCTTACTACAAGAAACTCTCGAAGATTTCGGGTTCCGACTTGTTATTTCAGATGACAACATTTTAGAATATGCAAAAGAAGACAACAATACATAGACAGATTCGGCAGACTTACAGTTCGGTGGCATTCCCCGACATTGCAGAATTGACAATTAAACAATCTATAATATGGAAAACTTTGAATTAACAAATGAACAGCGAAAATATTTTGGACTGAATCCCATTGAAGACAATTGGGATAGAATTCAATGGCTTGACACATCGTACATTTTCTTTGACGGAAACACAATACGAAAAATCATACATTATGACCCACATCCTAATTTTCACACAGGATATATAGAGCGAGATTATGACTTGCAAACAGAAAATCGCGAGTTCATACAACCGAAAACCGATAGAGGTAAACCGAAAAAAGTGACTTCATCAAATATATTGGCTTTTAAACCAATCAATGTGACATTTAAGTGGACATACGAGACTGTACGGGTTGAGTGTGTAAATAATTCAATTGTTATAGCAAAGACTTTCGATAAAGAACGTTTTGAGACATTTGCAGAATTAGAAACTTGGGTTAAGAACTTCATATCTTCCGTACCCAAGAATCATTTCGAACAACTGCAAATTATTAAGCAGACACCAAAACCAAAGAAAAACAGTTCGTATAAGCAAGGAGACATTTTTTACTATCAATCCGACAAAAACAAATTTTGCTTCGGGCAAGTATTACTTGACTTGTGGAAAATCAGAAATTGCGAAAAATTTCCCGAAGAAAAGATGATAGTTCAAGTTGGCAGGTTCGCAATGTTTGGAAATCCATTAATAGTTCGAGGATTTGAATTTTGTTCAGATAGTTCCAACCCAGATTTGGATAAATTGTTACAATCAAATTCATCAGGTGGATTTTATGCCAATGATTATATGATTTACAACAATATTTGTCCGATTATTGGGAACCGAAAGGTAGAAGAAAAAGAGATGCTTTTTCCTATGGTTTTATGTGCAGATATGAGTAAATATTACTTTCAATGGGGATTTATCGAGAAAGAAATAAACGTAGTGTCTTTAAAATCACTGATTAAAGAAATCAAATATGAAGTAAGATATGCAGGAAATGTGGTTTATCACTCTTCGATTGTTACACCTAAAGATGACGGTTTTTACATGGATACAGATTTGAATCATCCTAAAAATAGGAAACTGAAAGAAAAAATATTTGAGATTATGAAAGTATCGCCAGACATAACATATAATGAATTTGCAAAAATGGAGAACGAACTGACAATTGGACAAATATTCGAACGATTGAAATAAACGCCCCCAACTAACAACCTGCCTTCAAGCGGGGTAACGAGTGGTTAGCACCGTTCGTCACCCGCGCCACCGTTTGTCTCGGCGGACAGTGATGCGCTCGCAATCCACCCGAAAAGCGAGCGCCGACACGTTAGGTGCAAGTGAGAGATTGTGCAAATATTCAGTGAAATACATTTTATTGATAAGTTTTAATCTTAAATTTGTGAAAATTAAATATTGTACCTAATGGCAAAAATTACAGTAAAAAACACAGAAATCGTATTCTACAAAAACGAACAGGAAGATTACATTTCATTGACCGACATTGCCAAAGTTCGCGATAGAGAAAATCCTTCACAAATAATCAGCTTGTGGCTAAGAACATACAGCACGATTGAATATCTTGGGCTATGGGAAATGCTGAACAATCCGAATTATTAACCCCCACATTTATGAGGGGGTTAAAAATGAATCGGCAAAACCACATTTTTGGATGTCGCCTCAAAAATGGATTACTGAAACATTTGTGACTACGCCACAATCAATGAATTAATATGTTTGTCAAACATGGAAAACCTAAACGCTGTATTTATCAACGAAGGACTTTCTCAAAAAGAACGGTTGGTAAAACTGAATCAAATAGCCATCCAACAAATGAAAGTGCTGCATGAAGTCGAAAACCGTAAATTACTCAAATAAGTACAAATTTGTGAGAAAGTTTCTCGCAAATTTAAAAATAGAGAAAGGTACAGCAATCATAAACAATGTCAGCTATAATCTAGTCGGGTGTCAGCGATGGATAAGACAAAATAAACTTGAAAATTCTGCACGATTTGACAGAAAAAATTAGAAAGTAATAGATAATAAAATAATTTTAGAAAAATGAAAATCGAAAAAATTAAAAATTTCAATCAAGTAATACTTGCTATAGCAGGTATTTTGGGACTTATTTTAATGCTTATCTTTATCATTGTGGTAATTTCAGACTTTTGGGATTTTGGCTCTGGTAGAAATACAACTATTACGAACAGTTTAATTGCTGAGGAAAAGGTTGAAACACTCAATCAGGAAAATATGCGTTTACAAATCATTTCCTATGAGTCGCCAAAGTTGATAGATACACTAAATGCCGTTTATATTATTCCTATTTCAGTTTCTACATTAGATAAACCTGAAACAGTTGTAGAGGCAAACAGCGATGGACTTATGGCTCTAATGGATAGTTATGGCTCTATGAGAAAAAAAGGATATTACCCTGAAAATTATTTTGATGGATTATTTGCCAATTTAATTGTGTATAAACCTGCTGAAAATAAAACCGTATTACTGTTTAACGAACGAATAATGTTGAGTGGACTTAGTGCATATAATTTCAAGGATGATATTTTGCTCGTTTTTTACACTGCCGAAAAAGATAACAATAAGGACGGTTTAGTTAATTTCAATGATGATACAAATCTTTGCATTTATTCTTTGAAGAGTGGAAAAATGCACCGAATAGCAGAGGGGGAAAATTCGATAACGGACTACCAATTCATTGAAAATTCAAAAGATTTGCTTATTGAGTTTTCATTAAGCCAATACAAAGATGTTAAATTCAAATCATATAAACCGAGAAAAATATTGAGATACGAATTTGAAAACGAGAAATTATCGGAAGTCGTTCCAACTCAAATTCAACAACAAATGCAAAATTTAGTGGAAGGCAAAAAAGCTCAATAGAGAATGCCGAACACCCAACAGGAAAGTCTGCTTGCATATTATCGTCTTTTATACTTTTGAAGACTAAAAACAAGTAATATACTGACGTTCATAAGTAAAGGAATATTCATCACCGATGAGATCTCACCTTTTCACTTTTCCCTGAATAACAGCATCCGGCAAGCCTTGCAATCAAATTCAAGGCGTAGCCGGGTTTGTTTATGTACCAGATAAAACGGTTCTTTATACGGGCTTTGCCGGCGATGGTGTACCGGGCACCATCCCATACTATAGCGCAAACAATGTTTGGTATACATTAGCGGTACATTGTCGCGGGAAACAACTTCAAAAGCCGGTTCAATGGTTTGTACTCCATGAGATTTATAAAATGCTTCGGCCTTTTTATTGGCCACATTGGCGGTATAATCCAGTTGTCTTTGCGGAAAAACAACGTCCTGTTTATAAACCTGTGTCTTCACAACCGGACGTTGATAGCGTATCCGGCGCAACCACGTTAATTTATCAATCGCCTCACGGCGCATTTCATTTAATAATGAAGCAGGCACAAACCACAAAGCGGACATATCCACAACAACTTCTTTCGCCTCGAAAGGTGTGTTTCCTAATTTAGATAGCTGTGTACGAATATATTCAATTGAATTATTTTTTGCCTGCTCTTTTTTAAATGGTTTTGTTATTATAACACGCGCCCCGGTTTCATCCGTAACAGAGAGCGAGAAACCAAAGCTTACATCTGAGAAAGTTATATCGACAAACAGTTTCCGTTCGGCAGAAGGTTTAGCCAATTGTTCTTCAAAGTTCTTATCGTAATTACGGTAAAGCGGCATTTTTCGACGTAACGACGGCATTTTATGCGGAAAGATATGATTGGTTTCGGCACGGTTCACCCGGAATCCTTCCAGCTCACCTTTCATATTGATAAAAGCCAAACCATCACCATTATGTACAGGCTTCAATCCTGCCAATGTAAATGAATTTCCTTTTATTTCTTTCACAGAACCTACCTCCTCACCAATCGATTTAGGTGAATCAAATGATGTTATATCCGGTATCCGGCCATGCAGGAAATAAGACGTAAAGCCACGGTTAAAACTTTTTTCAGGTTTCGGTTCAAATGAGTAAACCTGGCTACCAGCCGATGACCGGTAATACAAAGGATTCCGGCGAAAAATCTCATCCAGTTTCCGGCGGTAATAAGCCGTAACATTTTTCACATACGAGATGTCTTTCAGGCGCCCTTCAATCTTAAACGAAGAAATACCTGCCTGCATCATTGCCTCTAATTCTACCGAACGATTCAAATCTTTCAACGAAAGCAAATGCTTATTCTCAATGATGGTTCGCCCGTCATTATCAATTAAGGAGTAGGGCAAACGACAATATTGTGCACAAATCCCCCGGTTTGCACTACGGTCACTCAAAGCCGCGCTCAAATAACACTTTCCGCTATAACTTACGCATAATGCACCATGAACAAAAGCTTCCAGTGTCATAGGAGTCTGTCCGGAGATTTTCCGGATCTCTTCAAGTGTTAACTCACGCGCTAATACAGCCTGGGTAAATCCCGCTTTATATAAAAAATCTATTTTCTCCGGCGTACAGTTATCCGCCTGCGTGCTGGCATGTAATGGTATGGGTGGCAAATCAAGTTGCGTGATTCCCATATCCTGCACAATGATCGCATCTACACCAGCCTGATATAGTTGACGGATTAATTTTTCGACTTCGGGTAGCTCTTCATCTCTTAAGATCGTATTGAGTGCTACATAGATACGCGCATCAAACAAATGCGCATAATCACACAATTGACGAATATCCTCTATAGAATTTCCGGCAGCCGAACGGGCACTATATTTCGGAGCGCCTATATATACGGCATCAGCTCCATGCCTGACAGCTTCAATACCGCATGCCAGGTCTTTGGCCGGAGCCAGTAACTCGATCGGACGTGCTGCAATCATATTAAATCACCCAACAGTTGAATATCCTCAATACGATACGGTGTTTGCTGATAAACATAATAATTCAGCCAGTTCATGAAAAGCAGGTTCGCATGTCCACGCCAACGTACTACCGGAGATTTTGCCGGATCGTCGTCTTTATAATAATTTGCCGGAACGGCAATAGGCAATCCTTTATTTACGTCACGCACATATTCATTATGAAGCGTATCAGGAGCATATTCGGAATGACCTGTAATAAAGAATTCACGCCCTCCACGCGCCATAGCCATGTATACACCAGACTCATCACTCTCGGAAAGCAGTGTCAACTGAGGCACTTTCAAAATATCTTCACGACGAATTTCAGTATGCCGGCTGTGGGGAACATAAAATTCATCATCAAACCCCCGGAATATGGGTTGAAACGGATCATTCATCGTATGCTTAAATATTCCGAACATCTTATCCGGCAAATCATACTTAGGGACATCATAAAAATGATAAAGTCCGGCCTGCGCCGCCCAACAGATATATAGTGTAGACGTAACATGTTTCCGTCCCCAATCAAAAATTTCTTTTAATTCTTCCCAATACGTTACATCTTCGAATGGTAATTGCTCTACCGGCGCTCCGGTTACAATCATCCCGTCATAATATTGATCTCTGATCTCATCAAAATCACGATAGAATGTCTGCATATGTTCTATAGGCGTATTTTTGGGAGAATGTCCTTTAATTTTCATCAAATCAAGTTCCACCTGTAATGATGAGTTACTCAATAAACGCACCAGATCTGTCTCTGTGGTTATTTTTAAAGGCATCAGGTTCAAAACCACTACCCGGAGCGGACGAATATCCTGTTCCGCGGCACGTAACGAATCCATCACAAAGATATGTTCCTCCTTCAGTAATTCGACTGCAGGTAGATTTTTCGGTAAATTTAAAGGCATTTCTACTTAAACTTCTAAAGTATTCAACGTTGTACAATCTGCAATAAGTTTCCTTCCGGATCTGTAAAGTTTCGGATACGTCCGCCACCCACAGCTTCAAATTCGGCTCCTTCCCAGGCAACGCCATGACGGTCTAAT
Organism: Tannerella sp.; assembly: GCA_031285565.1. Classification (GTDB taxonomy): domain Bacteria; phylum Bacteroidota; class Bacteroidia; order Bacteroidales; family Tannerellaceae; genus Tannerella. The sequence goes on from JAITVY010000069.1 coordinate 26,489, forward strand.
GCTGCCATTGCAGCATCCATATCACTGACACGCAATGCCAGATGCGACCAACCAGGCGTACAGGTGGTACGATCCGGACGGAGATTTTCGTCTTTAGGCATTACTTCGATGAATGTGCCGTCGGGAGCTTTAATAATATAAATTGGTTTTTCCGTACTAAAAAATACTTCATACCCCAATACTTCGCAATACCATTTACTTAACGCCACCACGTCATCGGCTGCAATAGCCGGATGGTCAATTCCTAAAAATACATTTTTCATACGGTTTTTTATTTTTTATATAAACTTGTTCCTTTTACCTTTCAACTATTTCAATTTAATAGTTCATCTATTTTCGCACACATTTCCGCAAACTCTTCTTCATTGTACAAACGAGTAAGCATGACAATCCTGCCTTCAGGATTAATAATAACATTTCGTGTAATACCGGCTTTTCGGTCTGCATATAAAGCAAAAATATCAGCACCCGGATCAAGTCCCATCGGATACGTTACCCCGGTTTGCTCTGCAAATTTCTGCACGGTTTCTATAGGCTCATCCCGGTCAATCCCCAATAAATAGAAATTCGGTTTATCTTTATGCTTTTTCCAGATATCACTTTCTATGAACGGCATTTCTTTCCGGCAGACACCGCACCAACTGGCTGTAAACTGCAACATAACAACTTTTCCACGCAAATCTGAAAGTTTAACTGTTTCGCCCGATATGGTTTGCAATGTAAAATCGGGAGCCATATCTCCCACTTTAACAAGATATCCCCTGTCATCAACCCCAGCCGAATCAGGAACTTCTACAGATTCCTGTTTTTCATCAACTGACGATTCATTGTTATTTTCAGCCTTTTTGTCTACACAAGAAAACGAAAACATGATTAAGGCTGTTAATAAAAGAAAATTCCTGATATTCATAATTTCTGCTAAGCTTTGTTGATTGAAATGCAAAGATAAAAAAAGCCAGGCAGTTTTGAAGAGTAATTATAATTAAATGAAGTTGTTTTTATAATAAGGATGATTAACTTTGCATTTACCAAAACAAACAACAACAATATGTCAAAATTATTTCCACTATCAGTCCTGTTTTTAATACTGATTACAGGTTGTAAATTCAAACAATCAGAGAGTATCAAAGCTGAAATACCAACTGAAGAAGAAAAAGTTGAAGCTATCAAAGAAATGCTGAAAGCAGGTTTGGATAAAGCCGTGAAGATACTCAGTACCGAAGATGGGTTCCTAAACAATGATTCCTTAAAGATAACATTACCCGCAGAAGCTCAGCAACTTGTTGAAACTGTTAAAAAACTACCCCAGGGAAATGAACTTATCAATAATGCACTCACCCAAATCAATCAGGTAGCAGGAAGTTCTATTGACGCTATCGCCCCTGTTATTAATGCTGCTATTGATAGTATGTCGGTCGAAGAAGCCAACCAGATTCTTCTGGCAGATAGCGCTGCAGCAACCGCTTACCTGGAAAAAATAGCCCGTGCACCTTTACAGGTAGCTTGTGAACCCATCATTTTACAATCGTTGGATAAAAAGGTCTTTGCCGATATAACAGCCAGAAATACATGGAGTACGCTTGCTGATAATTATAATAAAATAGCAGAATCGAAAGTCGGAAAACTTGCTGATCTGCAACCTGCCGAAGTTGCTTTGGACGAGTTTGTTACCGAAAAAATTCTGGATGCGGTTTTTTACCTGATAGCAAAAGAAGAGATGAATATCCGCAAACATCCGGGCGCCCGGATCAGTAAATCGCTAGCGAAATCATTTGGATGGATTGACGAAAACAAATAAATATGTATCCGGAATACTCACTTTTCATCACTAAATAACAAGACCTTCATTTGCTTTTTTACATATTTTTTCCATTCGGAAAGAAACGGGATAAAATTGGCCTCATCTTTCAGGAAGAGTTTAATAAGTATATTTTTGGATAAAAAAGGAGACACCATTTGACTAAAAAAGGAAAGAAAAATAATAGATGAAGGTATATCTTTAATTTTGCCTTCATTGATTTCATTTTTAATCAGTTTTTCCAGGATCTGCAGGTATTTATCAAAATAAAGCCTCTCCATCACTGACATCAAATAATCAGGATCACGCTGGATTTCACTAAGTATAAACTGCGGCAAATAAGGATTATCTATATAAATCGACATATATTCGTCCGTTATCCGGTCAACCTTTTCTTCAAACGAAATACTTTCAACAGAGATCAATTCTATTTTGGGTATAAATGACTGCATCAACTGGGCAAACACTGATTCAAAAAGGATATCTTTTGTACGGTAATAATAGTGCAGCGTAGGCCTGTTTATACCTACTGCCGCAGCAATATCACTCATATTTGTCTTTTTGTACCCATTCTTGGCAAACAGTACTTTAGCTGTTTCAAGAATCTGAGACTCCAGTTTTTCGTTTTCTTTGCTTTTATTTGTATGATTCATCTACTAACTTATTAAAAAATGAAGCCTGTTCTGTAAATTCACCTCTGCCATTCCGCCATCAATATCCAGGTAAAGCAAACTGATATCCGGATAAAAACTCTTTAACCGTTTTTCAATCCCTTTAGCCACAATATGATTAGCGATGCAACCGAAAGGTTGTATACAAACAATCCGTTTGATACCATGATGCGAATATGTTGCCACCTCTGCCGCAATCGTCCATCCTTCGCCAAATTGATTGGATAGGTCTAATATTTCCGAAGCATATTTAGCCTTCACATAAATAGATTCATTGGCCTGATAAAAACGGAATTTTTTCATAAGTCCATCTACCTTGCTGATTCGTACATTCATATACTTCCAGAATAAAGGATTAAGGAAAGTCTTCAGTATGCTCCGTTTTACACCATTTTTATCATTAACTTCGGAATTGACAAAATATTGCATCAAAAAGTCAATAATCGGTGGTGTGACGACTTCCATTCCTTTTTCACGCAACCATTGTGTAATATAGGCCTGCCCATAATTATTGTATTTCACATAGATCTCCCCGATCAGGCCCACTTTCGAGAATTCCTGCTCATGAACTGCTATCTGATTAAAATCGCCTACAGCCTGGTTGAGTAATTGCAGCAACATTTTATAATCATTAGCCTCAATAGCTTCAATCCCCCTTTCGACATAAAAATCGAATAATTGTTGTGTGGCGCCTTTCTTCTTTTCACGGATTATGGTTGCGCTATACATTTGTTGCAAAGCATCCCCATATAGCACTGCATAAACAATTATTCCCGCAAGTTTCATGATGGGAAACTTAAATGCCTGCTGTTCATTCTGGTAAACACTTCCGGTAGAAAGAACAATTACCGGTACAGATTCAAAACCAGCATTGGCCAGGCCGGCTTTAATTTGTGAAACATAATTGGTAGCCCGGCATTGCCCTCCTGTTTGTGTAATCCCCATAACTACATTATCGAGATCGTAGTCTCCTGATTGTAATGCAGTAATCATATCCCCAAGGATAAGAGTCGACGGATAACAGACCTCATTATGACCATATTTTAGTCCGGCTTCGGCCGAGGCTTTGGATGACTTTGGCAAATTTACAATGTCGTATCCGGCCAATTTTCCAATAGCCGGTACAAAAGGCGATATAAAATCTGCAAACCAGGGTATAAGAATAGACTTCCGGCGGTCGTTTTCCGAGTAGACTGTCGGGTAAGCCTTAAAATGAGTCTCCCCGGATTTAGAATCTGTATTTTTGTTGGTGACTTTCAATGACTCGATTAACGAACGCAAACGTAAACGAACTGATCCCGGACTGGCTATTTCATCAATACGTATGATGGTATGATTCTTCCCCGACTGCTTCAGGATTTCCGTTATTTCGTCCATAAAAAAAGAATCCGGGCCGCAACCAAAAGAATTCAGCTGTATCAACTGTACATTTTCCGGCAACCTCGCAACCTCCATTGCTGCCTGCACCACACGATTAGGATATGACCATTGCGAAACAATATTCAGGTTCAAAAAACCATTATTCTCTGTAGTACAGAAAATATCGTCCGTCAGAACTGTTGCTCCCAAATCAGAAAGAATCTGTCCTATCTTTTGGTGTACCAGCGGATCCGTATGATAAGGCCGTCCGGCAACAATAAAGACCAGTTCATGCTTATCAATCGCTTCATGAAGCAACCGGCTTTGCTTTTCACCTAACAGCTTCTTTGTATTATGAAGTTCTTCCTGTGCTTTTTTAAATGACTGGTTAAACACCTGTTTTGTTACACCTAAGGCGGCCACATATTTGTAACAGGCTTTCTTCAAAGCTTTATAATCACCGAAAGTAATGACAGGCTTATCAAAGGGAATACCATAATTTGCCGCCGGATCAATCGAGCTCCGTATTACATCGGGGTAACCGCTGACTACAGGACAATTATAAGAATTACATGAACTCTTAAAATCCTTCTCTTCTTTAGGAATTATCGGATAAAATATCCGGTCAACCCCCTGCTCTATCAATGAGAGGATATGACCATGTGCCAGTTTCGCCGGAAAACAAATATTGTCCGACATTACACTGCCGACCCCCCTTTGGTATAGTGAAGGAGTTGATTCGGGAGATAAAGCAACCTCAAATCCACATTCCGTGAAAAGAGTATGCCAAAAAGGGAAATCCTCGAATATATTTAGCACACGGGGAATACCGATTTTTATTCCTGCCTGCTTTTTCTCCACAACTTGTTCATTCCGTTGGAATATCAGGTTTGATTTGAGTTCAAAAGCATTTATGCCTTTTTCGGGCATAGTAGCTTTGTTGTAAAAAACTTTTTCACATTTATTGCCTGCATAACAAATATTGCCGTTTTCAAATTTAAACCGGAGTACCGAACATGTATTTGTACATCCTTTACACTGGACTTCTTTTGTCTGGATATGTTTTGCATCCGGCAAAGATTGTTCCCCGGTGAAAGCAGTTTGGAATGAAGTTGAAAGCCACCTTTTCTTTGCATACAACGCTGCGCCCAAAGCGCCCATTAATTCAGGATGGTCTGTTGAACTAACGGATTTTCCGGACAAAAGTTCCAGTGCCCTGTAAACAGCATCATTACGAAACGTACCTCCCTGTACAACAATATGGTTGCCCAGTTTATTAAGTGTTGAAATTTTAAGCACTTTAAACAGGCAGTTTTTCACTACCGAGTATGCCAATCCGGCTGCAATATCACCTAACCCGGCATTCTGACGTAATGACTGTTTCACTTTAGAATTCATGAAAACAGTGCAGCGTGAGCCCAAATCAGCCGGATATACAGCCATACATGCTTTTTCCGTAAAATCAGGCAAACGAAGATTCATAGTCGAAGCAAAATTTTGCAGGAAAGAACCACATCCCGATGAACATGCTTCGTTCAGCTCTATACTGGAAATAACCCCTTTATTTGTAAAAATAGATTTTATATCCTGTCCGCCGATATCCAGCACAAAAGTAACATCCGGGTCAACATACTGTGCACCCGACAAATGCGCCATGGTCTCTACAATCCCAAAATCAAGGTTTAATGCAGATTTCACCAGGTCTTCGCCATATCCGGTTGCCGTTGAACCGATAAACCGGAATGCTACACCTTTATCGGCGGCTTCTTTATAAAATCCCTGCAATCCTTCAATCACCTTTTTCAACGGATTACCTTCATTCGGAGCATAAAAAGTATATAATATCCGTTCATCCTCATCCATTACCAGGATTTTAGTAGTGGTAGAACCGGAATCTATACCTAAAAAGCAATTCACTTCTTTTGTTTCACCCAGTGTAGCCCGCTTCAATGATTTTATTTTCCGGTTCTTCTTCCATTCGGAATAATCCGTTGCATTTTTAAACAGGACAGGCAATGTATTTTTTTCTTTCGAATCATTTTTCTCTGCTAATTGGAGTAATAATGTATCCGGATCCTGCACACTACTATCTTCCCTGCAACATAAAGCGCATCCCCATGCCGGAAAATATTCACTATTTTCAGGAAGAATAAAGTTTTCGTTATCAACATTCAGTATTTTCCGGAACGATTCCCGTAGAGATGGAATGAATGTTAACGGGCCACCTATGCATAAAATTCCGGATGAAATTTTATATCCCCTGGCAAGCGATGTAATGCTTTGCAATGCCACCGTATGGAGTATTGACATTGAAATATCAGGGATAGGGACATTACGGCTTATTAAATTCTGAACATCCGTCTTAGCAAAAACCCCACAACGCGAAGCGACAGGATATATTTTTTCAGACTTCACTGCCTGATTACTCAACTCATCTACTGAAATATTCATCAGGTCGGCCATCTGATCGATAAAAGCCCCTGTACCTCCGGCACAACTACCGTTCATCCGGATATCCGGCTGCCTGCCATCCTGAAAAAAGACCATTTTTGAATCTTCACCACCCAGATCGATCATCACATGTGTCTCCGGATATATTTTATTTATTACTTCTACAGAAGCAACAACCTCCTGAACAAAAGGAATCCCTGTCCGCTCCGAAATCCCCATTCCGGCAGATCCGGTTATATTCATACGGAATGACTTATCCGGAAACTTACTTTTAATATTCTTTATTTCCTCTATAAAAGCTCCGTTAATATCCGCCTTGTGACGCTTATACACTTTATATAAAGCAGCACATTCCGCGTCCAACACAACCATCTTCAATGTAGTAGACCCTACATCGATGCCAACATTGTATATACTCTTAGAATCTTTCATTGCAATTATCTCCTTATCGATAAATACATTACGTTCCACTTTCGGGCAATCTGACTAAATAGTCTGACTACCTTGTCAGGTGCAAAGGTAAAACGTTCTTTTTAATAAAAAAATTGCATCCACACATATTTTCTTATAAAATGTTACCTTTGTTCCCCGATTAAATGAAACACATTTTAATTCAATATTCGACATTCAATATTTAAAATTTAAATTCTTGATCAAATGCCTTTTTCAATTTTGAATATTGAATCTTAAATCTTGAATTACCTTTATGCGACTTTAGTGTAAAAAAATAAAATATCATCATATGAATAACAAAACCCCGATAGATTATCAAACAGCAAAGAAAGTGATTGCCGGTTATGGACTTTCTGATTTCGGTAAAGCTACCATACGCGAAGTTGTGGCTATATCCACACAATTAGAACAAGAAACAAATACCGAATTCATCCATATGGAAATGGGAGTTCCGGGTTTAAAGCCTGTCCAGATAGGTGTCGATGCAGAAATTAAAGCTTTACAAAACGGGATTGCCGCCATTTATCCGAATATTAACGGGATGCAAGAATTAAAAGACGAAGCATCGCGCTTTATCAAAGCATTCATTAACATAGATCTTGCACCTGAAGGATGTGTTCCTGTTACCGGATCGATGCAAGGAACCTATGCCTCGTTTCTGACATGCGGGCAATGTGATGAAAATAAAGATACGATTTTATTTATTGACCCCGGTTTTCCGGTACAAAAACAGCAAATCACAGTAATGGGATATAAATATGCATCCTTTGATGTATATGAACACAGGGGAGATAAATTACATGCTATCTTAGAAACATTCCTCTCAAAAGGGAATATTGCGGCCATCGTTTATTCTAACCCCAACAACCCGGCCTGGTTTTGTCTGACAGACAGCGAATTGAAAACAATTGGCGAAATTGCTACGCAATATGATACCATCGTAATCGAAGACCTTGCTTATTTTGCCATGGATTTCCGGAAAGAATTAGGTATGCCTTTTCAGCCTCCTTATCAACCCAGTGTAGCCAATTATACGGATTACTATATTTTACAGATTTCGGGTTCAAAAGCATTTAGTTATGCAGGTCAACGCATTGGTGTAGCTGCTATTTCCAACAAGTTATATCATCGTGCTTATCCGGGATTGACAAAACGTTATGGTGGGGGCACATTCGGAACGGTTTACATTCACCGGGTCCTATACGCACTTTCTTCCGGAACCAGCCATTCTGCACAATTTGCGTTAGCAGCTATGTTTAAAGCAGCATCTGATGGGACATTCGATTTCGTAAATGAGACGAAAGAGTACGGACGCCGTGCAGCCCGGCTTAAAGAAATATTCCTGCGTCATGGCTTCAAAATTGTTTATGACCTTGATTTAGATGAGCCTATTGCCGATGGGTTTTATTTCACAATCGCTTATCCGAGAATGACCGGCAGCCAATTAATGGTAGAACTTATTTATTACGGGATTAGCGCAATCTCTTTAAGCACAACCGACAGTAATCAGGAAGGCTTGCGAGCTTGTACATCTTTCATCAAGCCGCATCAATATGACCTGTTGGACAAACGATTAGCACTATTCGAAAAGAATCATACAGCATAAACCCGTGCCCTTTCATTAGTTATTTTTAACAAATATTACAGTAGTTATATTTGGGTGTTTATTGTATTTCATTTATATTGTAGCCAAATTAAAACCTAAAACAGGAAGTAAATGTCTCAATATAAAGATCTTTTTAAAATAAAGCACAATGATTTACGCCCCGGGAAAGGAAAAATATTAATATCGGAACCTTTCCTGCAGGACGCTTATTTTCAACGTTCTGTTGTGCTCTTGGTTGAACATAATATCGAGGGTTCTATGGGGTTTGTATTAAATAAACGTACAGATTTATTTGTTAATAATTTTTTTCCTGAATTAGAAGAATTACCAAATATCCCTATTTACCTGGGAGGACCTGTAAATTCAAATCGTCTGTTCTTTATTCATTCGTTGGGAGAAAATATTATTCCCAATGGTGTAAAGATTGATAACAAATTATATTTCGACGGAGAGTTTGATGCATTAAAGCATTATGTACTTAGCGGAAATTCCATTGAAGGGAAAATTAAATTTTTTATCGGTTATTCGGGTTGGACAGAAAATCAGCTAAATGGTGAAATCATGAGTAATTCATGGCTGGTGAGTCATTCTTCATATGAAAAAATTATGGAGGCCGATGATGATTCTTTCTGGAAAGAATCAGTAAAACTGATGGGGGATACCTACTCCACCTGGATAAACTATCCGAAAAACCCTGATATGAATTAAAAATAGTGGAGAGTAGAATTGGAGCGAAACGTAAATCAAACATAGAAAAAATGGAAAATGAAAGACAAATGATTTTCAATTTTCCATTTTCAATTATTTAAGGTGCAATTAGCTGCATAAAATAAACATCTTCATAAAGATCACCATTCTTAACCCATGAAACCAATTTTCCGGTTTCTATATAACCACTCCTTGAAAAGAGTTTCACACTTGGCTCGTTACGTTCGGGAACATATGCATAGATTTGTTTCAACATTAAAAACTCAAATGCATATTTCTCCACAAGTTTTAATGTTTCTGTAGCCAAACCTTGCTTACGATAAGCATCATCTAATAAAATTCCAATCCCGGCACGACAATTAATCGGATCGAAGTCGTATAAATCGACTGTTCCTATCGTTACATTTTCAGACTGAAGTACGATCATCAGGCGTAACTGGCGCGACTGGAAAATATCTAAACGGGAATCTGCAATATAATCCCGTAAAGAAAACCGGGAATAAGGAGCAAGCGTAGTTCCGTAACGCCACAACGTAGTGTCATTTTCCCATTTATACAAAAACTCCAGATCTTCAGGTTCTAATGCCCTTAAACGAATCGTGTTTCCTTCTAATAATTTCATCATAATTTAATTATTTTATGTGTTATTGCCCGGAAGATATAAGTCGTCCGCTTTTGTTATGATATATATGATATGTAATTTTTTTATCTTTTGTATTGTCCATAAAAGCTAACATCTGATAAAATGAGATATCCGGATAATAAAATGCAATGTCGGTATATTCTTTTACTTCATTATAACCAGTATTTATATCTTGTGGTTCATTTAAATTCAATAAATCTACCGACAGTAGTTCCGGCATCTTTTCATGTACAACATTTTTAGCTTCATCAAAATGTTCCTCTAAAGAGACAACAAGTAACCGGCAGTGCTTTGCTATAGCCTTTTTCTGTTTTGCCTTCTCGAATAATGCGGAATATGCACTTCGAAGAGCAATCGACATACGAATTAAACCGGACATCAACTTCCCGGATTGCGGATAATATTTTTTATAGAAAATAAGCATAGCGCCATAAAATGCCGTCAAAAACTTTTTATCGCCCCGCTTGGTACTTTCACCTTTATAATGCAGAATCCGTTCAGGTATATAATAGTTCTTATATCCGCCTAGTACGATCCGGTAAGACAGATCTATATCCTCTCCATACATAAAGAATGTTTCGTCCAGTAGCCCGACTTTATCCAAAGCCTCACGGCGAAGTAACATAAAAGCGCCGGACAATACATCTACCTGATGCAACTCATTTTCATTCAAATACAACAAACTATAAGCCGAAAATCGTTTGGAACGAGGGAACAATTTTGATAAACCAAACAGTTTACAAAACGATATCCAGGGAGAAGGATAACTGCGCTTACTTTCAGCTAAAAAACGCCCATGTCCATCCAACATCTTTACCCCAACTCCTCCGGCTTCTGGATGATCACTCATAAAAGCATACAAATGTTGTAAGATATGCTCTCCGATCACTGTATCCGGATTTAATAATAGTACATACTCCCCTCTGCTTTGCAGTATAGCCTGATTATTTGCTTTTGAGAAGCCCGGATTATCTTTATTCTCAATAAAAATAACCTCCGGAAATTTAGGCTGCAGATATTCAATGGAACCATCCGCAGAATGATTATCTACGACAAATATTTCTGTTACTAATCCCTCTACCGCTGCACGGACAGAATACAGGCATTGCTCTAAAAAATATTTGACATTGTAATTGACTATAATAATTGACAGTTGTACTTGGCCGGTCATCTTACTTACATCAATTTCATTGAATCATTAAAGTTGACACGATTCAGAATAGAACGTCCCAATGTTACTTCGTCCGTATATTCAATCTCATCACCGACAGAAATTCCGCGGGCTATTAACGTCACTTTAACTTCATACGGAGCCAATTTACGGTAAATAAAAAAATTAGTCGTATCCCCTTCCATCGTTGTACTCAATGCTAAAATAACTTCTTTTACTTCTCCGGAAGCTGCACGTTCTACCAGGCTATCAATTTCAATATCTCCCGGCCCGAGACCATCAATCGGTGAAATTATTCCTCCCAACACATGATAAACGCCATTAAACTGAGCCGTATTTTCAATCGCCATCACATCTTTGACATTCTCTACCACACAAACAATTGAATGGTCACGCATCGGATTAGCACAGATTGCACAGCAATCATCATCACAAATATTATGGCAGACGTTACAATATTTTACTTCACGCCTTAATGCAGATAAAGCTAACGAAAGACGTTCGGTATAATCAGCATCGCGCCTCAGCATATACAATGCTAAACGCAACGCCGTCCGCCGGCCAATACCAGGAAGAGCAGCCAATTCATTCACTGCATTTTCTAATAAAACAGAAGGATATTTTTGATTCATCCGGCAAATTATAGTTCACGACCGGCATACATCCGGTCATAATAATTTATATAGTCGCCTTTTGTTATTTCCTCTACCCAGTCCTGGTGTTCCAGATACCATCGTATCGTTTTAACAATTCCGGTTTCAAAATCCGTTTCCGGCATCCAGCCTAATTCTTTCGTAATTTTACCGGGATCAATCGCATATCGCTGGTCATGTCCCAGCCGGTCTTTCACGAATGTAATCAGGTCGTCATTAATCCAATCTACAGAGATCTCGCCTTTGTCGTCCGTTTCCTGTTTTTTCAAAGCATTCCGGTATTCCGGTTGTTCAATCATCAGTTGATGGATAATACGAATAATTGTCCGGACTATTTCTATATTTTGCCGTTCGTTATGACCGCCAACATTGTAGGTCTCTCCTACCCGGCCTCTACGAATCACCACATCAATTGCCTTACAATGATCTTCGACATAAAGCCAGTCACGGACATTACTGCCATCGCCATAAACAGGTAATTTTTTCCCTTCCAGTATATTTTTGATAATTAAAGGAATCAGTTTCTCCGGAAAATGATACGGACCATAATTATTTGAACAACGTGTAACAGATACCGGCATTTTATATGTCTCCGCATATGCCTTTACAAATAAATCCGCACTGGTTTTCGATGCGCTGTATGGGCTACGCGGATCAAGCGGCGTTGTTTCATAAAAATATCCTTCTGCTCCTAAACTACCATAAACTTCATCTGTTGAAACCTGATGGAAGCGTACGTTATCCTTCCATATGGGATATCCGTTTTCATCTTTACCTGTCACCCAGAATTTACGGGCCGTATCCAACAAGTTTTGTGTTCCTAATATATTGGTTACCAAAAACAGTTGTGGGTCCTCAATACTCCTGTCTACATGGCTTTCAGCTGCAAAATTCACTACATATTGAATGTCATATTCCAGAAAAAGCTTTTCTGTTAATATACGATCGCATACATCACCTTTAATAAAAATACAACGCTCGTTATCAATATCATCTTTGATAGTTCCCAGATTTCCGGCGTATGTCAGCAAATCCAATACTATCAAACGTATGTCCGGATACGTAGCCAACATATATTTCACAAAATTCGCACCGATAAAACCGGCTCCACCTGTTACCAGATAAGTATTCATCTATGATCTGTTTTAATATTTAAAATTTATTTCTGCATCCTGTAATAAAGGTAACCTTCCATCTTTCTCTGATGTTTGTACAATAGTATCCGTATCAATCTGCCAATCAACCTGAACTGTAGCATCGTCATACCGGATACCGCGTTCATAAGCCGGCATATACGGATTATCTACTTTATATGTAAAAATAGCCTTTTCACTCTTTACATAAAACCCATGTGCAAATCCCTGGGGTATAAACAACTGACGCTTATTATCAGCCGACAATTCCACAGAGACTGAACGGCCGAATGTCGGAGAGCCTTTACGAAGATCAACTGCAATATCAATCACCACACCTTCAATTACCCGTACAAGTTTCGCCTGTGAATATGGCGCTAACTGATAATGTAAGCCACGCAAAATCCCTTTTGACGAACACGACTCGTTATCCTGTACAAAATTAACCGGACCAATATGCTGTTCAAAATCAGCTTGCTTATATGTTTCCATAAAATACCCTCTTGCATCGTTAAGCACAACCGGCTCAATAATCCAAACGTCAGGAATGCTCGTTTCTATATATTTCATATAATATTTTTTTATCGTAAAGAAAGAATAGAAGAACAAAGTAAACACTTTTTAAAGAATTAACAAAAAGATATACATATTTCAATACCAGACTTTATTGTTTTTTTCACGAATCAATTATGCTAGAAACTTTTGGCCATTTTTTTATTTCTAAATAAAACAGCGAAAAAAACAGAAACATTTTATTTGCAAATAAATTAAAATAGTCATACCTTTGCCGACGCAATCACAAAATGGTTCCTTGGCCGAGTGGCTAGGCACCGGTCTGCAAAACCGTCTACGGCGGTTCGAATCCGCCAGGAACCTCTGGATATGTTGATGGGATAGAATTCAAAATTCTATCCCTTTTTCTTTTTTAAGCACTTACATTTTTTGTAATGGAATAGGATCACCGTAAAAACTTGAGGGATTTTTGTATTATGCATACAATTTACTCAATCTAAACAAGAAAAACGCTTTATCTTTCACCCCCCTGAAGACTCTTCTAAATGCTTTAATTTTTGCATTGAATGATTCGGATGCTGCATTCGTAGAACGCCTGTCAAAGAAATTAATGATGTTTAGGTAATGCGA
>JAITVY010000007.1 GCA_031285565.1 Tannerella sp.
AAAAATTAAAGCATTTAGAAGAGTCTTCAGGGGGGTGAAAGATAAAGCCTTTTTCTTGTTTAGATTGAGTAAATTGTATGCATAATACAAAAATCCCTCAAGTTTTTACGGTGATCCCAAGTTTTTACGGTGATCCGATATTAGAATAGAACCATGCTGGGCGAACATAAAAAAAGCCTCTCAAACTACTGTTCAAGAGGCTTTTGTCCTATTTTGACACTAAGTGTCTTTTTCTTCTAGTGATCCACCTGGGGCTCGAACCCAGGACCCCATCCTTAAAAGGGATGTGCTCTACCTGCTGAGCTAGTGAATCGACCCGAGCATTCAATTGGAATGCGGGTGCAAAGGTAAAACAATTATTTAGAAAAACAACTACTTTCGTTTTTTTTCTTCACCTTTTTCTTCATTCACACCTTTTTACTGGCAAATAATTTTATATTTGCAATTTGTAATAATAGTGATTGATTTATAATAAAATACTGATGAACAACAAAATACAATATAAGTCCAATAAAATTTTTACATTTACTATTTTTTTCATTTTCTGCTTAAAAATTGATGCACAAACTCCACTCCCACTTAAACGTTTTATAGAGAAACCTTTTTTAAACGGAGCGTCTGTTTCCTTTATGGCAAAAGAGGTTAAAAGTGGAAATATCCTTTATTCTTATGATTCTGAACGGGAATTAATCCCTGCTTCTGTAATGAAAACAGTTACAACTGCTGTTGCATTGGATATTTTAGGAGAAGATTTTCGTTTTGAAACGTCTGTTTCTTATGATGGAGAAATAGAAAAAGGTATTTTAAATGGAAATATATATATCCATGGGAGTGGTGACCCTACTATTAATTCATCCGAACTAAAAGCAAAAAAAGATAGTATCATAGAACTATGGGCTACAGCTATAAAAAATGCCGGAATACAGAAAATTACCGGAAGAATAATTGCTGATGAAAGTATTTTCGATACGGAAGGTGTTTCTATGAAATGGTTAAGGGAAGATTTAGGAAGCGATTACGGACAAGGAACCTATGGTATCAACATTTTTGATAACCAGTTTGCACTTTATCTTGAAACCGGAGCAGCTGGCACAAAACCATCTATATTGCATAGTGAACCATCTATGGCATCCGTTTCATTTCATAATTATCTTCAAACACTTGCTGTACCGAAAGATAGCTTTTATATAGTCGGATTCCCATATTCTAATGATCGTTATCTATATGGAACATTACGTACCAACCGGAATAATACTAAGATCATAGGAGATATTCCTGAACCGGCACTATACCTGGCACAATATTTTACAAATTATCTCTTCGTAAATAAAAGCATTATAGTTGAAAAAGAAGCCTCCTGTTATCGGTTACTATCACAAACAGGTCAATGGAATACAAACCCACAACAAACTATTATAACAACTTATTCACCTCCTCTCAAAGAAATTGTTAAGATTACCAATTTTGTAAGTCATAATATGTATGCAGATGCTTTATTAAAAACACTTGGATTAAGACTTAAGACAGGTCCGAAGGAAAACCTTTCATCTTTTGAAAAAGGAGCGGTAGTTATTAAAAATCATTTGGAAAAAAATGGAATAAATACTTCTTCATTATGGATATATGACGGGAGCGGACTTGCTATTACGAATAAAGTAACTGCCAGCCTCTTATGTAATATTTATATTTACATGGATAAATCGGTTGTTTCTGAAGCATTTATAAAATCAATTCCACAACCCGGAATAGAGGGAACCGTACGAAATATGTTTAAAGGAACTAAGTTACAAGGAAAATCACATTTAAAAAGTGGAAGTATGAGCCGTGTAAGTTGTTATGGAGGATATATTATAAAAGATGGTAAACAATATGCCGTATCTTTATTAATTAATAATTTCTCCGGAAAAAATAATCAGATGAGACATGCTACAGAAGAGTTGTTCCTTTCGCTTTTTTAAAAATCATTTGAACAAACGAATAATAAAATGAAATCACTACCTTTGCTATTTAAAAACGATTTAATCACATGAGTATAATTATCAAAGAAGTCACAACCGAAAAAGAGTTGAGAAACTTTGTTAAATTCAATATTGACTTATATAAAAATAATCCTTATCAAGTTCCCGGATTAATTGACGAGGAAATGATGACATTATCCCGCAAAAAAAATCCCGCTTTTGATTTTAGTGAAGCTATTTATTTTCTGGCATATAAAAACGGAAAAATAGTAGGACGTATTGCCGGCATAATTAATAATAAAAGTAATGAAACCTGGAATCAACAAAATGCACGTTTTGGGTTTGTTGATTTTATTGACGATGAGGAAGTAGTTAATAAACTTTTCGAAGCTGTTGAAAACTGGGCAAAAGAAAACAAAATGACTCACTTGCATGGTCCTTTAGGATTTACTGATCTGGATCACGAAGGCATGCTTGTTAAGGGTTTTGACCAACTTGGAACAATGGCTACAATTTATAATTATCCTTATTATCCACAACATATGGAGCGTATGGGTTACGTCAAAGACCAGGATTGGTATGAATTCAAAATAACAATTCTTGATGCAATACCTGAAAAACATGCCCGTATAAGTGAAATTGTGAAAAAGAAATATGGACTTAAAGTATTGAAATTTAAAAAGAGAAAAGAAATATGGCCTTATGCACACAAAATATTTGATGCACTAAATGATTCATTTACGCCTCTTTATGGATTTGCAAGACTTACTCCCAAACAAATTGATTATTATGTGAATATATATATTCCGATGATTCGTCTGGATTTAGTTACTATTATTATTCGTGAAGAAGATGACGCAGTTGTTGGGTTTGGAATTACATTACCCAGCCTTTCCAAAGCATTACAAAAGGCAAAAGGACATTTGTTTCCTTTTGGGTTTATTCATTTACTAAAAGCGCTTCATTCTAAACCTAAATTAGCTGATTTCTATCTTACAGGCGTTCTTCCCGAATATCAAAACAGAGGAGTAAATGCATTATTATTTAATGACTTAATACCAATATATAATAAATTAGGCATAAAACATGCCGAAACCAATCCCGAACTTGAAACGAATAGCGCTGTACAATCTCAATGGAGTTACTTTGAACACGTACATCACAAAACAAGAAGAGCTTTTATTAAACAATTATAATTTTTATGAACGAATTTAATTCTTATTTACAGCAACAGACAGATTATAATGATGATGATATCAAAACACTCGAGTGGCGCGAACATATTCGTTTACGTCCTGGAATGTATATTGGTAAATTAGGAGACGGTACATCACCTGATGACGGAATTTATGTATTGCTGAAAGAAGTATTAGATAATTCCATCGATGAATATATGATGGGATATGGTAAAAGCATTTCAGTTAGTATAGAAAATGGAACCGTAACTGTCCGTGACCATGGACGTGGGGTTCCATTAAATAAAGTGGTTGATGTATCCAGCCAGATGAATACCGGTGCTAAATACGACAGTAAAGCTTTTAAAAAATCTGTAGGATTAAACGGGGTAGGTATAAAAGC
Organism: Tannerella sp.; assembly: GCA_031285565.1. Taxonomy (GTDB): domain Bacteria; phylum Bacteroidota; class Bacteroidia; order Bacteroidales; family Tannerellaceae; genus Tannerella. The sequence goes on from JAITVY010000007.1 coordinate 3,537, forward strand.
AGTAAATGCATTAAGCAGTTATTTTAAAATTATTAGTTACCGCGACAAAGAATCGAAAGAAGTTATATATAATAAAGCTGTCGTCATTAATGAATCATCCATAACTGACACAAAAGAAAAAAATGGTACACTAGTATCTTTTATTCCTGATAATGAAATATTTACTAATTATTCATTTAATGACGAATATGTTGAAAAGCTATTGAAAAACTACGTTTTTTTAAATAGTGGCTTAACAATTATATATAACGGAAAAACATTCCGTTCGGAAAACGGATTAGCAGATTTATTGATAGAAAATATGACTACTGAAATGCTATATCCGATTATCCATTTAAAAGGAGAAGATATTGAAGTAGTTCTTACACATAGTAACCAATATGGTGAAGAATATTATTCATTTGTAAACGGACAATATACTACCCAGGGTGGTACACATCTTTCAGCGTTTAAAGAATCACTGGGTCGGGTTATAAAAGAATATTATAATAAAAACTTTGAATATTCGGATATCCGATCCGGTATTGTAGCAGCTGTTAGCATTAAAGTAGAGGAACCTGTTTTCGAAAGTCAAACTAAAACAAGATTGGGCTCAAAAGATATTGGTCCTGAAGGTCCCAGTATTACAAAATTTATAGGTGATTTTATTAAAAAAGAATTAGATAATTATCTGCATATCAATACGGAAATATCAGATATACTACTAAAAAAAATACTCGATTCAGAAAAAGAACGTAAGGCAATAGCAGGAGTAACCAAGCTTGCACGCGAACGTGCTAAAAAAGCAAATTTACATAACAGAAAACTTCGCGATTGCCGTATACACTTAAACGATGCAAAAGGAGATGATAGAGAAGAATCATGTATTTTTATTACGGAAGGAGACTCGGCAAGCGGATCTATAACTAAAAGCCGAAATCCTAATTTTCAGGCTGTATTCAGTCTTCGTGGTAAGCCTTTGAATAGCTATGGACTCACCAAAAAAATCGTTTATGAAAACGAAGAATTTAATCTATTACAGGCTGCCCTGAATATAGAAGAAGGTCTGGAAGGATTGCGTTATAACAAAGTAATTATTGCAACAGATGCAGACGTAGACGGCATGCATATCCGCTTATTATTAATAACTTTCTTTCTACAGTTTTTCCCGGATTTGATTAAAAGAAATCATGTATATATACTTCAAACACCTCTTTTCCGTGTAAGGAATAAACAAAAAACTATTTATTGTTACACTGAAGAAGAGCGTATTAACGCAATTAACGAATTAGGAAAAAATCCTGAAATTACACGATTCAAAGGATTAGGTGAAATATCTCCTGATGAATTTAAAAACTTTATAGGCAAAGATATTAGATTAGACCCTGTTAAAATGAAAAAAGAGGATTTGATAAAAGAGATGCTCGCATTTTACATGGGAAAAAATACAATGGACAGGCAAAACTTTATTATTGATAATTTAGTTGTAGAAGAAGATTTAGTAAATTAAATTACTTATTGATGAAAAAAGCTATTTTTCCGGGTTCGTTTGATCCTTTTACAATTGGACACGAATCTATAGTGAACCGTGCCCTTAACCTGGTAGACGAAATTATAATTGCAATCGGAATAAATAGCAAAAAAAAAGGCTATTTTCCTGTTGAAAAACGTGTTGAATTCATCCAGCATGTATATAAAAATGAATCAAAAATAAAGGTAGCAACTTATGATTCACTGACAGTTGATTTCGCACAAAAAGTGAATGCCAAATTCATATTGAGAGGTATCCGGACGGTTAGTGATTTTGAATATGAAAAAGACATAGCTGATATCAATAGGAAATTAACAGGAATTGATACCTTTATTTTATTTGCCGAACCAACATATACACATGTGAGCTCAAGTCTCATTCGAGAACTATTATATTACAAAAAAGATATTTCAGATTTTATACCCACAGAAATTAATTTATTATTAAACGAAAAATGATGAAAAATAATCTATTAGGTGCTATTATACTCTTCATTTTTACTTTTTCTTCTGCTAATGCACAACAAAAGGTAAACGAAGATGCCCGGAAATTATCGTTAGCTTTATATGCAATATCAAATTTTTATGTCGATGAAACCGATGAAAAAAAACTAGTTGAAGATGCTATTATTGGAATGCTTGAAAAACTCGACCCGCACTCTAACTATTCCGATGCAGAAGAAACTAAAGATTTAACCGAACCTCTGGAAAGTAATTTTGATGGTATCGGAATTCAGTTTAATATGCTAACTGATACCTTGTATGTTATACAGGTTATTTCGGGAGGACCATCGGAAAAAGTAGGTTTAATGGCTGGTGACCGTATTATTTTAGTGGATGATACAATTATTGCCGGTGTTAAAATGAAAAATACGGATATAATGAAACGTTTGAAAGGACCGAAAGGAACTGAAGTACGGGTTAAAGTAAAACGGTCTGGTGTAAAAGATTTGTTGGAATTTAAAATTATCCGTGGAAAAATACCTATCTACAGTCTGGATGCTTCTTACATGATCGATAAAACAACGGGTTACATACGTTTAAATCGTTTTGCTGTCTCAACTACACAGGAATTTAAAGAAGCTCTTGCAAAATTAAAAAAACAAGGACTTAAGAGCCTTATTCTGGATTTGCAAGGCAACGGGGGCGGTTATCTGCATGTTGCAAATGAACTGGCTGATGAATTTTTGGGAGATGGAAAATTAATAGTTTATACTCAAGGTGATAAACAACCCAGAAGTGATGCATATGCAACACAAAAAGGTGATTTTGAAAATGGAAAATTAGTTATTCTGGTAGATGAATCTTCAGCTTCAGCCAGCGAAATTGTTTCAGGTGCTGTACAGGATTGGGACAGGGGTGTGATTGTCGGACGCCGTACTTTTGGTAAAGGATTAGTTCAAAGACCTATTCCTCTTCCGGATGGTTCAATGATACGTTTAACAGTAGCACGTTACTATACTCCCTCTGGTCGAAATATTCAAAAACCTTATACAAAAGGTAATGATAAAGAATACAATAGTGATTTGATAGACCGTTACAACCGGGGGGAATTGATGAGTGCCGACAGTATTCATTTTCCTGATTCATTAAAGTTTAATACATTAGTTTCAAAACGTACTGTATATGGCGGCGGAGGTATTATGCCTGATGTATTTATTCCATTTGATTCGACACGTTATACGGATTACCATCGTAAAGTAGCTGCTTTAGGACTTATCAACAGGGTTTCCATGAACTATCTCGATAAAAACAGGAAAGAGATAAGTAAAAAATATTCCAAAATTAATGTTTATAAGGATGGATTCGAAGTTACTGACGACATGTTACAGGAATTAATAGAATTAGCGAAAGAAGACAATATAGAATTCAACGAGGAACAATATAATAAATCAAAAAGCCTCATTTCGCTTCAAATAAAGGCTCTCATTGCACGCGATTTATTTGACATGAATGAATACTTCCTAATCATTAACGATGAAAACGAGAGCTTAAAAGAGGCATTACGCATCATTAATTCTCCCGGATATTACGAGAAAGTACTGAGTGATTAATTTGAACGTCTGATCTATTTTCGTCAAAAAAATAGATAGCAAAAAGCAATTTAGTTACAAATGGTGTAAATTGGCTGACAGTTAGTGTTTTCGGTATCGGTTCGAGGTTTTTGCGAATCCACCTTATGCCATCCTGACGACGGGTTAGGTCAAAGTTCCATTACCAAATCATTCCCCATTTGGGATTTATTCCGGTATCGAGAACGTTGTCTGACCATCTGTCAAAGAGCCTTTTCACCTGCCAAAGATATACATTTGCGGCGGGAAGAGCAAAAAATGACGGAACGTTGATTCGTATGTATTGAATCACAATGTTTTGCGTAACTTCAAATAACTCAATTAGAAGTAATTTTGAACCATTAAAAATTGAGTTATGCGAAGCACGTTTAAGGTTCTGTTCTACCTGAAAAAGAACGCCCCGAAGAAGACCGGCTTGGTTCCTGTTATGTGCCGTGTCACTATCGACGGAACCATCTCCCAGTTCAGTTGCAAACTGGACATCGACCCCCGACTGTGGGATACCGCCGCAGGGCGGGCGGCGGGTCGCAGCGATCAGTCCGTGGCCGCCAACCGGCTGATGGATAAGATACGCGCCGGAATCACCAAACACTATCAGGATATTTTCGAGCGCGAAGGTTATGTGAACGCCGAGAAAGTAAGAAACGCCTATCTGGGTCTGGACTGCAAACTCCACACCCTGCTGGCGGTTTACGGTGATTTTCTGAACGATTTCGAAAAGATGTGCCAGTCCGGCAGCCGCAGTAAATCCACTTTATGCAAGTACAGGCGCGTATATACCCTGCTTGCGGAATTTGTCCGACGGAAATTCAACCGGAGCGACATTGCCCTAAAAGAGATACAGCCCGCTTTCATCACCGACTTCGAGTTTTTCCTGCGAATGGACAAGGGATGCGACACGAACACGGTGTGGATTTACATGATGCCCCTGCGAAAGATGATAACACTGGCGGTCAATCACGGTTGGCTTCACCGCGACCCTTTCTGGGAATATGAGATCGCTCCCGAAGAAAAAGACCGGGGATTTTTGAGTGCGGACGAGATCAAATCCCTGATGGATATGAAATTCCGCCGCACGAAACGGGCATTGGTACGCGACATGTTTATTTTCTGCTGTTTCACGGGCCTGTCGTTTCGCGACCTGAGAAACCTAACCACAGAAAACTTGCAAATCGCTTTCGACGGCAAACCATGGATCATTACGCGCCGCCAGAAAACGGGCGTACAGTCGAATATCCGCCTATTGGATATTCCGCTGAAAATCATCGAGAAATACAGAGGGACGGCCAAAGGCGACAGGCTGCTGCCCGTTCCGACCTATTCGACGGCCCGAACGGGGATCAAGGCGATAGCCTCGGAATGCGGCATCCCGAAAACAGTGACCTGGCACGTCTCAAGGCACACCTACGCAACGCAGGTCTGCCTGAAGAACGGAATGCCGATAGAATCCATCAGCCGGACGATGGGACACAAGAATATTTCCACCACGCAGATTTACGCCAAAGTGATCGACGAGAAGGTCAGCGGCGATATGGAAATGTTATCGGC
>JAITVY010000015.1 GCA_031285565.1 Tannerella sp.
ACGGCAAAAAAAATATACGGGCTCCGGCATCTACTACACGAAAGATACCTTTGGATATTAAATATAATGGTATACTTTTGCTTTGAAACACTGGTATACTTTTAGGTTGAAATAAACAACCACGTAATACATCTGCTATTTCTATGCGATTATTGTTGGTTAGTGTCGTTGATGATTGCATGCTTTTTAGGATTTAAAATGTTAACATATTCTTTTATTTGAGGTGCAAATTTACTGTAAACCTTTTATGTTTCCTAAAAATGACCTTCAAGTAATAGTTAGGTATTTTGCAATAATAAATTTTGTGGTTTTATAAGCGAATATCTGATAGATGTTTGATGTCTCAGAGGAAATAAAAAAGGATTTGTTTCACTTACTGAATCAAATCCTTACTTTTCGAGTATTGTAGTAAGAGTATTACTACAATCTGATAACCTTTTACAATCATACTTCTAAAATTAAGAAGCCTTTTGTTCTAATTGTGCCTGCAATTTGCGAATTTGCGCATTCAAATGTTGACACATAAAACCATTTCCCGCTATACGGTATTTTTCAGCCTGATACTGCAACATTGCTAATTCGCGCAAGCTTTGTTTACTTTCAATTGTTTTCATAAAATAATATAACCTATTAAAACCTCGATACAAAGATACGCATAACTTTTGGATATATGTCGAAAAAGCATGTTTTAAAACATGTATTTTGTATTCTTTAACAAATGAGTCTCTGTTATTTATAGAATATCTTTAATTTGCAACAATGTATTTACCTGATATGTAGCGTGGAATTTTTTATGTTCAAGTTTATCAGGATTAAACCATATTTGATCTATTTTGGATTGAAATGCACCTTCAATATCAGCTTCCCAGCTGTCTCCAATCATGATTGATTCTTTTCTTCGTGAATTTGTTGTTGTGAGTGCAAAATCAAAAATTCCTTTGTGAGGTTTTTGAATATTGGCATCTTCGGATAAAATAATCTTTTCAAAATATGGTGAAAGGCCTGAATTTTCCATCTTTAAAGATTGAATTTCCCGAAATCCGTTTGAAAGAATAAACATACGGTAATATGGGCGGAGATACTTTAATAAGTCGATCGCACCGGGAATAAGTTTTGTTTTAGTTGTAGTTCGTTGTAAAAAGTCATGATTTAATTTGAGCGTATAATCTTCATCATCAATGCCCATCGGACGAAGTATGTGTAGAAAACGCTCCAAAATCAAAGTCTTTCTGTCGATCTCATGTTTTCTATAATGCGCCCACAATTTTAAATTGTGGGGCATATAGATATTATAAAAAGCCTCAAAGGATTCATAGTGACGAGCGAATTTATAATCAATATAAATTTCTTTGAGGCATTCTTTATTATTATACTGTGTGTCCCACAGTGTATCATCGAGATCGAAAAAAAGAGATTTATAGCCTATTTTCATCCAACCTCAATTACCAGATACTTTCCTAAACTCCAGAATTGATTTACATCTGTAATAAGAAGTGTCAGGTTATCATTATTATCTTTAATAAACTTATAGCTGTTGTCCGGATGATTGGAACGAACTTTGGCCTTATTGGCGTATAATGGAATTTTAGTCACGTCACGAATATCTACCGGGATAAAATAATCTTCATTAAAAGCATTTTCGAGAGCTTTTGTTTTAGAGAAAAGACCACCGCCTGTTAGTATATTCTGCTCTTTTAATTCTTTTTTTGTACCAAAGCAATAGTAAGCAGTGTACAACTTTTTGTCTTGTTCTTTGAGTTTCTCAGCTTGAACAGTGGTTGTTATGGATAAGTTTTCCACATTTTCATTTAATGATGCAACCACATCATCAAGCTCTTGGATGCGGATATCTCTTTTTGCCAGTTCTTCTTGTAAAGAAGCAACCATTGCAGCTTTCTGGTTAAGTTCTGCGCTTATCCGGTTAATCGTTTTTTGTAAAGCAGATGACTGAACATTACTTTTCTTTAATTGTTCTTCCAGAGCAGCTAGCTGTTCTTTATTGGTTTTTAGTGTTTCTGCAATCAAACTGATATTGTTTTTCAATTGCTCTTTTCTACTACCGGAAAGCTCTCCCGATTTTTCAATATTCACATAGTTTTCAGCTTCACGAATCGATTGAATATCTGTCTGAATATCGTCTAAAACCGAAAGCATTTCGTTAAAATCTTCCATCGTTTTTTCTTTATCAGCTTTTAATGCTTCATTTTCGGTTTTTAACTGCTTGTATTCGGTTGAATTTTCCACACATGCTGTTAATGTGATTGCACAGAGGCAATAAAATAAAATCTTTCTCATGATTTTGTGATAATTTAAGTTTTGATTATTAGAACTTTAATCTTTATTTTGTATAAAACCACCTACAATAATAACAAATTCTCCTTTTGGTTTGTTGTTAGTAAAATGGGAAATAACTTCATTTAAAGTACCACGTTGTGTCTCTTCAAAACGTTTTGATATTTCCCGTGATACGGACACTTTTCTTTTTTCACCAAATATTTCCGCGAATTGGCTCAATGTTTTTAATAACCGGAAAGGAGACTCATAAAAAATAATACTACGTTCTTCAGTAGACAATGCCTGAAGACGTGTTAACCGTCCTTTTTTAGGAGGTAAAAAACCTTCGAAACAAAATTTGTCATTGGGTAATCCTGATACAACTAATGCCGGAACAAATGCTGTAGCTCCGGGAAGGCATTCAACTTCTATTTCCTGTCGTACACACTCACGTACTAATAGAAAACCCGGATCAGAAATTGCCGGTGTACCGGCATCTGAAACAAGTGCAATATTTTCACCGGCATTGATGCGTTGTGCGATTTTTATGACTTGTTGATGTTCATTGAATTTATGATGCGATTGTAATCTGTTTTCAATATTGTAATGTTTTAGAAGGATACCTGTTGTACGTGTGTCCTCAGCTAAAATAAGATCGACTTCTTTCAGTACGCGGATTGCCCGGAAGGTTATATCTTCGAGGTTTCCGATAGGAGTTGGTACGATAAATAGTTTAGCCATCTATTTTTATTGGATTTTTTTTATTCAAATCGTTTTTCAATCATAGAAATAAAATCAACAGTGACTTCTTCTTCCCAGTTCCAATTAAAATGTTCTTTTATATAAGCGACAGAGGCATTATAGGATTCTATGTCATTTAATTCAGAGAATGCCTGATTCATCAGGTTTTCATTAGATGAAAATAATTCTCTGCAGAAACGAAAACGATCATTAATTGTAAATGCTTTCTTTAAGTCGGAAAGCGTCTTTTTTTCAAACTTTTTATCCAAAGAATTGCCGGTTATCTGTAGTTTCTCTTCCAAAGAAGGCAGTTTCATTTCTGCTTTTTTTGTAAAATCGATCTGTTCTTTTATAATGCGTTGGCTTGTTTCGGATGAAATTGTTTGTGGCTGATTATCAATAGAAGAGTTTTTTTGCAACTTTTCTTCAGATATAGGAGACTTGTATTCCGTTTCAGTTTTTTTATTTTCAATAATCGTCTCTTTTTCGATAATGTGCTGATCTGTTTTTGGTAAAATTACTTGTGTACTATCATCAACAGATGATGTTTTTTGCAACTTTTCTTCGATCGTAGGAGACTTGTATTCCGTTTCAGTTTTTTTATTTTCAATAATCGTCTCTTTTTCGATAATGTGCTGATCCGTTTTTGGTGAAATTACTTGTGTGCTATCATCAACAGAAGAAGTTTTTGACAACTGTTCTTCGATCGTAGATGTTGTTTGGGGTGTTTCTTGTTTTTTTTCTGTACGCTGTATATTACGTATTTGAGCTTGATGTTCTTTCATCTGTTTCTCAAATAGTTCTATTTGCACCATCTCAATCTGATGAAGTGAATCCTGTATTTTATTTGTTATATCAAATGCCTGGCTGAAAAAGGAAACCGGATAAATCTCTCTCTCGTAAATACTTTCAGCTAGCTTTTTTAATTTATTGATATAATCCGTTAATTGTTCTATATTCTCTTTGTTAGCCATTTTTACCTGTTTGGAAGTTTCAACAAAAGTAAAAAAACTGTTTAAGAAAGCAATAATTATGACAGGATATTAATACTTAGAAACATCCTTTTTAATTTCATTAGCATCAAACTCTTTAGGTAGATTTACAAAATAAAGCTTTTTTGTAGCTCGGGTGATGGCTGTATAGAGCCACCGATAGAAATCTTCACCCAGCATTTCTTCTGTAATATAGCCTATATCTAGAAACACATTCTGCCATTGTCCACCTTGTGCCTTATGGCATGTGATGGCATATGCATATTTTACTTGCACAGCATTATAATAGGGATCTGATTTTATCTTTTTTATTTTATCGGCTTTTGTTTTTTCATCGGTATAGTCTTCCAATATAGAAAAAAATAGTTTGTCATTTAATTCTTTAGGTAAAGATGGGGAATCATTTTGTAAGGTGTCGAGTAAAATACGGATATCTAATTCCAGGTTGTAGTCATTAAAACGGACAGTTACATCACAAAAGTGGAAATCGTACATTTCGTATGTACGACGAACGCGTACTACTTCAACTATTTCACCATTTGCAATAAAATCTGTCTGATCTTCTTTTTGGGATGTCCAGAAATAATTGTTCTTGACGATCATCAGTCGGTCGCCTGATGAAATTTCTTCTTCCCGATAGAGGATCCTGTTCCGAATGCCATTATTATATGCATTTGCACGTTTGTTGGAACGGCAGATAATGATTGTCTCATCAATTCCGTCCGTATGATATGCCGATGAAATTTCTTCAATTAGTTCATCTCCTCTGACTTTTTGTATATCAGGAAACTGATTTAAATATAATTTTGGATAGTCGTCCAATTGTGATTTGCGTAAACTTTCACGAATTAATGTTGCATTATACAGAATTCCGGAATCATGATTTTGCCGTACAACTTCAGTTAAATATATTTCCTGGATTTGTAATTGATAACCACGTAGAAAATCAGCATTGAGAGCCGGGCTTTCGGTTAGAAAAACCGGAGGTAATTGCGCCACATCTCCTAATAAAATTAATTTGCAGTTTTCGCCGGTATAAATATATCGAATCAGGTCATCGAGTAAACAACCACTACCAAATAAGTTTGTGCCGGTAGGTACATTTGCTATCATAGAAGCTTCATCAACAATGAATAATGTATCTTTCGATAAATTGTCGGTTAAAGAAAAACCGGTAAACTCATTAGAGAATGTTTTCTGACGATATATTTTTTTGTGAATGGTAAATGCATTTTGGCCGGCATATTCGGAAAAAACTTTTGCTGCACGGCCTGTGGGGGCCATTAAAGTTATTTTCTGTTTTAAATTGGTGAGTGCCTGAACAGTTGCTCCTAATAATGATGTTTTTCCGGTACCGGCATATCCTTTTATTAAGAGAAGATTGTTGTCCTGGTGTGAAGTGAGAAATTCTGATAGTAAATTTAATGCAGATAATTGTTCATTAGTAGGAGTGAATGGGAAAAAGTGTAATATTTGTTGGAGGATATAGCTATTTATCATTTCCGAAAATTATTTTTGCGATAAAGTTACGGCTTTAAATAATTCTTTTTTATATTTGCACCAATGAATATAAATTAAAAAGCATAATACAACATGAAAATTACACTGAAAGTGTTGCTGGTTGCAGCAATTGTAGTACTTGGTTATATGTGCTACCGTAGCATTATGGGGCCAATTGAGTTTGATAAAGAAAGAGCACGTCGTGAATCTGCTATTCAGGCTCGATTAATTGATATTCGAAAAGCTCAGATCGAATATAAGAATGTTTATGGTGTGCATGCTGCTAATTTTAATGAATTAGAAACTTTTCTAAAAGAGAAGAAGTTGCCTTTTGTAAGAAAAGTAGGGGAATTATCTGATGAACAATTAGAAAAAGGAATGACAGAACAAGAAGCTGTAAAACTTGGTTTGATCAGACGTGATACAACATGGGTTTTGGCTAAAGATACACTGTTCTCTCCAAATTATAATGTTGATTCACTAGGTCTTATACCTGTTGCCGGAGTGAGTGCTGAATTTAAAATGGATACAGCAACTATCCAATCTGCTGCCGGATATAGTGTGAAAGTATTTGAAGCAGGAGTTCTATATGATACATATCTGTCTGATCTGGATCGTCAGCAATTAATCAATCTGAAAGATAAGATGGACAAAATGGGACGTTACCTGGGCTTACGCGTAGGTTCTGTTACTGAAATCAATAATAACGCAGGAAACTGGGAGTAACCTTTAACGGAATTATGAATATTCGTGTTCCTGACACGTTAACTGTTGAAAATTCACAGAGATATATAGTATCCATCCGGCTTTGTTCGGATGGATTTTCTTTTGCCGGTTATATTCCTTCCGAACAGGATAGTTTCTTTTATCGAAGAATAAATCTGGATCAAACAAAGCCTTACTTAAAGGCTTTAAAAGATTGTTTTTCTGAGTATCCGTTTTTTACATATACATATAAAAAATACTATATTGTTTTAGCGGATCGTCAATATACATTAGCTCCTGAAAATGTATTTTTAGAAAAACAGGCCTCAACGTTGATGTCATTTGTATTCTCTTCTTCTGAGGACAAAGTTCTTCATACGTTACAAAAAGATTTAGATATTGAAGTTGTTTTTGCAATTCATTCGGAAATATATGATTTTTTTTCCAGTGAATTGATTAACCCCCGGTTTATACACAACATAGTACCAATACTATCATTGTGCCGGAAGCATAACTTATCATGTTTTCCTAAACAATTGTATGTCGTTATGCATGAGGGTATAATGAATGCTGTTTGTTTTGACAAAGGGGCATTGATATTTGCAAATTCATTTAATTATAGTGACTCGGCTGATATAGTATACTATATTTTATATATTTGGAAGCAAGCTGGTTTAGATCAGATGAAAGATGAACTGTTTTTGTATGCAAATTCGGCAATGTTTCATGGACTAAAGGGAATTTTACAGAATTATTTGCTAAAAATAAATATATTAGAAATAGGTCTTGTATCTACGGATACTGATACTCCATTAGATATTAAAGCGTTATTTGAGTGCGAATTATAAGAGGACAATATGGTCGTCGTCGATTTCAGGTGCCTTCATCTTTTAAAGCGCGACCTACTACGGATTTTGCCAAAGAGAATCTTTTTAATGTGATTGAAAATCATCTTTATTGGGATGATATTATTGCATTGGATTTATTTGCCGGGACGGGAAGTATTTCTTTTGAATTACTTTCACGTGGTTGTCAGCATGTGACAGCTGTTGAAAAGGATTTTGATCATGCCTCGTTTATTTCGAAGGTTGCCCGAGAATTGGCAGTTGATAATTTTGATTTAATCAAAGGTGATGTATTCCGTTATTTACGTTCAATACCTGAGGCTGCTTTTGATTTTATTTTTGCGGATCCTCCATATGCCTTACAGGAATTGCCAACGTTACCGGAGTTGGTTTTCGAGAAGAATATACTTAAGGATGGAGGTGTTTTTGTGTTAGAGCATTCGAAGCAGTATGAATTTTCATCATTACCCTATTTTTACCAACAACGAACCTATGGATCTGTGAATTTTAGCCTTTTTTTTAAAGAAGAGGAGAAAACAGACGCATAAATGATTCGTATAAGCGTTTAATTATTGGCCGGTTAAGCCAGCTGGATGGATTTATTAGTTCACAATGATCTTGTATATCACGTATAAATAGATCTTTCATCTGTAAGGCAAACGGTCTATCATACACGAATGCATTGATCTCAAAATTGTGTTCAAAGCTTCGAAAATCAAAATTAGAAGAACCTATGCATGCAAGTTCGTCATCCATAACAAGTAATTTTGAATGCAGGAAACCTGTTTTGTAAAAATATACCTTGACCCCTGCTTTAATCATATCATCCAGAAAGGAATGCGATGCCATATGAGGCATTCGTGTATCAGAGCGTTCCGGTAGCATTAAGCAGACATTGATCCCTCCTAATGCGGCAGTTTGCAAGGCCTGGTTTAAACTTTCCGTAGGCAAGAAGTAGGGCGTTTGGATGTATAAGTATTTCTTTGCATTGGTAATGCAAAATAAGAAAGCCTGCTGTAATGTGCGCCATTGTCCGGTTGGGCCACTAGTTACAATTTGCATTACGTTCTCACTGAATATCTCTTCGTCCGGGTAATATTCTTTATCTTTAATTATCTGTTTGCTGACAACATACCAGTCAATTAGAAAGGCTGATTGAAGCCCATGCACACCTTTCCCTTCAATTTTGATGTGTATATCCTTCCATGTTCCCCAGGTAGTTCCTTTAATGTAACGGTCGGCAATATTCATTCCACCCATAAAACCTGTCTTTCCATCAATAACTACTATCTTGCGATGATTCCGGTAGTTTACTTTGCTTGTAAGAAATGGAAAGACTACCTTTAGAAAGGAGTATACCTCTATTCCTGCAGCTTTCATCTCGTTGAAAAAGTTAGATTTTACATCCCAACTACCTACATCATCGTATAAGATACGGATTTTGACATTTTCTTTAGCCTTTTTTATAAGTAACTTCTGAATTTTCCAACCAATTTCGTCGTCAGCAAAGATATAATATTGCAAATGGATGTGATGTGTTGCTTTTTCAATTTCTTCTATTAAAGCCTGAAATTTTGATTCTCCGTTTATATAATAAGTCAGGTTACTACCATACAACAAGGGATGTTGATTGTTATGGTTGAGTAATCTGACTAAAGGCTGATATCCGGAAGAGACTACGCATTTATCTTGCATTAAATAACCGGAATAAAGCGGTTTTGTAATACGTTTATAGGTCTTTCGGGAGATGATGCGCTGTCTTCTATTATCTTGTCCGAAAAAGAAATAAAAGATAATACCAATACCGGGGAGAAATAATAATACAATTACCCAGGGTATTGTTTTTAAGGGATTTCTGTTTTCTAAAAGAATAACAAGCGTTAATCCCAAAATAGAAATCAGGTATAATATCAATAATATTACATAGACAACTGTTTGCATTTAGATATTTTGCAATTAATTATTTTTTCCTGCGATGTAAAGATAAGTAACTGGATTGTGAAATACAAATTTGCGTATCTGTCTGTGAATCCGTATTTTTGTAGTATGTTATACAATGAAAAAAGTGTGGGATGCAAATGAATGAAGATAAGCTGATTCTAATCACAAATGACGATGGGGTTGATGCAGAGGGTATTAATGAATTGGCAAAAGGCTTGAAAGGATTAGGTAAATTAGTAATTATGGCTCCTGATATCCCACGTTCGGGTATGTCGAGTGCAATCACATCTGAAGTTCCTATAAAAGTTTTTTTATTGCGTGAGGAAGAAAATTTAACTGTTTATAGTTGTACGGGGACTCCTACCGATTGTGTGAAAGTTGCGATTAATGAAGTTTTGGAACGAAAGCCTGATTTATTAGTTTCAGGTATTAATCATGGTGGGAATCAAGCTATTTGTGTACATTATTCAGGTACTATGGGGGCTGCTATTGAAGGATGTATTTTTGATGTGCCTTCAGTTGGTATTTCTTTATTTAATTATTCAGATGGGGCACCTTTTGCAGAATCAGTACGATTGGGGCGGCAAGTCTGTGAATTAGTGTTAAAGAACGGACTCCCACATGGTACTTATCTGAATTTAAATGTCCCGAATGTTCCTCAGGTACAGGGTCTTGCTATATGTCGGCAAGCTGACGGACGATGGGTCAATGAATACAACCGGACGGAAGATAGTGATGGTGCTCCTTTGTATTGGTTGGGAGGAGAATTTATTGATCATCAGCCGATTTATCCGGATAATGATACACAGCGGCTGAATGAAGGTTTTGCTTCGTTGGTACCGTGTTTGATTGATGTGACGAATTATACTTTTATACACACCCTGCAAGAGTGGGTTTCTGCAAAGTAATATAATACTGCCGATGAAATATTTTTTAATAGCAGGTGAAGCTTCCGGTGATCTTCATGCATCCAATTTGATGATAGCCTTAAAAGAGCAAGATCCGCAGGCTGATTTTTGTTTTCTGGGTGGAGATCTAATGAAATCTGTAGGTGGTGTGCTGGTAAAACATTACCGCGAGATGGCCTATATGGGGATTATACCGGTAGTTCTGCATGCACGCACGATATTGAAAAATATGAAATCCTGCAAAAAAGCAATTGCTGATTTTTGTCCTGATGTTGTCATATTAATTGATTATCCCGGCTTTAATCTAAAAATAGCAAAATATGTAAAAAGAGTATTGCATCTCCCTGTTTATTATTATATCTCCCCTAAAATATGGGCATGGAAGAAGTATCGGATTCATTCTATCAAACAGTATATTGACCGGATGTTTTGCATATTACCTTTTGAGAAAAAGTTTTATAGTGAACTAAACTATGAAGTTGATTATGTGGGTAATCCTTCTGTAGATGCGATTGCTTTGTATCATGAGCAAAAGCAGTCAGATACTTTTTTTAGTGATAATTTATTAACTGAAAAGCCGATTCTGGCATTGTTGGCAGGAAGTCGTAAGCAGGAAATTAAGAAGAATCTTCCGACAATGATTGATGTAGCTTCTATATATGAAGGCTACCAATGTGTTATTGCAGGAGGCCCTGGACTTGACTTTGAGGATTATCAGAAATGTTTAGGAGACCGAAAGATACCTGTCGTCTTTAATCAAACGTATGCTTTGTTGGAACATAGCGCCGCCGCATTAGTTACTTCTGGAACTGCAACACTGGAAACTGCATTATTCCGTATACCACAGGTGGTTTGTTACCATTTTGGCGGAGGGAAGCTTGTGAACTTTATTTTCCGGCACTTCTTTCATACTCCTTATATATCATTGGTTAATTTAATTGCCGGGCGTGAAGTTGTTCAGGAACTATTTGGTGCAAAATTTACCCGGAAGCAGGTTGCAGAAGAACTTGGCCGGCTCTTGAATGATTCTGCTTACCGTGATCGAATGTTAGCCGGTTATGATGAGGTTATATCTATTTTGGGACAACCGGGAGCATCGGTACGAACTGCGACGCTCATGATAGAATCGTTAGCTAAAAAATAATATTTTTTTTGAAACATTTCTTTCTTATTTGTTTGAATCTTATTAAGATAAGGTTTTAAGTAGTTTTTTGTCTTTAATTTCTCCGTATCAATGAGATAAACAAATTCACCGTTAAATTGTTTTTTATACATAAGGTATTTGATAAACCGGAAATTTTGTAATGGTTTTAGTAAGTATTAATAATAAAAAATGATGAAAATGAAACGTACAATTATCTCATTGGTTTTTGCTGTTATTGTAGCAGCTCTTAATAATGATGCAAGCGCTCAAATTCAAAAGGGCAATCTTATGGTCGGAGGTGATCTCGGAAATCTTAATTGGGGGATGGAATCTAAAGGTACAACGAGTCTTACTTTTAATCCAAAAGTTGGTTGGTTTATTCAAGACGGTTTGGTTGTTGGTATTGATGCTTCGTTGGGATTTGTTCATGTAGGCGATGGAGGAGCAAATACTTTTAGCTATGGATTAGGTGGATTTGGCCGTTATTATATTACGGATGACAAAATTGAAGTGATAAAGCGGACTAAATTCTTTTTTGAAGCCAATGCTGGCATACAGGGGCAGAATCAGTCAAAAGGAGGAGCGGATACGAATGGTTTAGGATTTGGTTTCGGGCCTGGTTTTACCTATTTTCTAACTGATAATGTTGGTTTGGAAGCTTCTGTCAAATATAATGGAGTAGTGGGATTCGGTTCTGAAGCGTACCAGAATAATTTGATTTTAAATGTTGGTTTCCAAATTTATTTACCTGGAAAAGCAATGAAGAACAAAGTGAAAAGTGACTTTTCAAAATAAAGATTTAAGTATAACGGTAAAGAGTCCGGTTCATAGCAAATGGATCGGACTCTTTTGTTTTTAAACCAATATAGATTATGGGATTCAGGGATCACCGCCAAAATTTGAGGGGTAAAAAATTATAGTTTTATCTTTGCGATAAAAAAAATATATATGCAAAAAGATGGTTATAGTTTGTTGTTACCCTCCGGTTTATTAGATTACTTCCAGATTATAGAAGTAAAAGAAAATCCGGGAGAGATAATAATCTATTTAGAAG
>JAITVY010000110.1 GCA_031285565.1 Tannerella sp.
AAAAATTAAAGCATTTAGAAGAGTCTTCAGGGGGGTGAAAGATAAAGCGTTTTTCTTGTTTAGATTGAGTAAATTGTATGCATAATACAAAAATCCCTCAAGTTTTTACGGTGATCCGAAATCCGCTTTATTTTGCCTTTTTCGTATGTTTCAGGGATAAAAAAAATCTCTGAAAACCTATTGATTTTCAGAGATTTGCATTGTTTTTCGATTTTTATCAGTGCGGCTGAAGGGACTCGAACCCCCACGCCTCTCGGCACCAGATCCTAAGTCTGGCGCGGCTACCAATTACGCCACAGCCGCAATAGCGGTGCAAAGGTAATAATAATTTTTTTATTTACGAAATATCATTTTTTATTTCTTGATATGTGCGTATATAAATCATTCGGATCTGTTAGTTAAAGAAGTTCTTGAGTTGGTATAAATCATGTATTTTATTTAAATTTGTAGACAAAGCGAATGTATTAGTGGTTAATTGTTAATGATTAGTGATTAATTTTAGAAGTTAATTCGTCGATGCATTCATTTGTTAATACGGCTAAGCGATAATGTGAAAAATTAAAATATTGTCATATGAAAAAGAATGTGCTGGTATTGACGGGAAGTCCCCGTTCAAAGGGAAATAGTAATACACTTGCAGATGCATTTATAGAGGGGCTGCAAACGGCTGGTCATACGGTAGAGAGATTCGATGCAGGTAAAAAGAAAATTAAAGGGTGTATAGCATGTCAGAAGTGCTATTCGAAAGATGGAATGGCTTGTATATACGGCGATGATTTCAATGAATTGGCTCCAATGATAGAGCGTGCGGATATGTTTGTATTGGTTACTCCTTTATATTGGTTTACATTTCCTGCACAGGTCAAAACTGCCATAGATAAGATGTATGCACTGATGGTCGGACAACGCGATTTGAAAATAAAGTCGGGTTTATTAATGTGTTGTGCTGAGACTGATGATATGGTCGATTTCGAGGGGATTGTGCGTAGCTGGGAACTAATCAGTAATTATTTGAAATGGGAATCGCCGGAACTTTTTCTGGTACCTCACGTAAATGAACCGGGTGATATTCTTAAAACCGATGCACTGGTCAGGGCAAAATTGCTGGCTGAAAGAATATAGTGGTATTTTTGCTATATAGTCGTCTTTTTTAGTTATGTTGATTAAATTTATGATCCAGGGAAAACAAAAAGAATATTAAAACTCTAATTTCCTGAATACATATAGGTTTAATCTGCAATAATTATTATTCAACGGCGTTTTTTGTAAAGGGAGAATAATAATACACAAACATAAACCAGATACTCTAGTATGAGATTCAGTAAAAAAGCTATTCGTCAGAGGGTGGTTCCCATCCTTATATATCCATTTTTGGGTATAATGGTTTTTTGGTTCCGGGTTCTGCCAATACAATGGTTAAGGCGTTTTGCTGCGTATGTAGCAGGGAAGGTTATCAAATTGGCAGACAGGTCGCGTAGACAGGCATTCGCAAACATTAAGAATGTATACGGGGATGAGATCAGCGAGGGAGAGCGTGAAGTAATGGTTCATCAGGTATTTACCGAAATAATCAAATCTTTTTTCGACTATATAGCTTATTCGAAATTAACTGATAAGCAACGGTTTTTCTCGTTAATAGAAGTAGAAGGTGAAGAACACCTGAAGGCCGCTTATGAAAAGGGGAAAGGGGTGATATGCCTGATTCCCCATGTCAGTTCGTGGGAGTTTGCAGCAATTACTCCACCTATGTTAGGATATGAAACTTCGGCTGCTAGTAAGGAGTTGAGGATGAAATGTATAAACGATAAAATGATTAAGTTCCGGGCTCGCCGGGGAATGAAAAATATTTCCCGCGAAGATTCATATACAAAATTAGTCGATGTGCTTCGGAAAGGCGAATGCCTTATCTTAATGATTGATCAGGATACTACAGTAAAAAGTATTTTTGTCGATTTTATGGGAAGGCAGGCTTATACGCCAATCGGAGCTTCACGGTTAGCACTGGAGACCGGAGCATTAATCGTGCCAATGGTCATGACCCGTAGAGAAGATGATAATTACCGGTTTATTATTTATCCTGAATTGCCGGTAACCAATACCGGAAACTTAGAAGTTGATCTGTTCGAAAATACACAACGTCAAAATAAAGTACTGGAAGATATCATACGAACATATCCCAATCAATGGGTTTGGATGCATGAACGCTGGCGTACTACACCGGAAAGTTTAGCAAAATATTATAAAAAGAAAAAAGCGTGTTGTTCGTCTGTAGATAAAAAATAGGCGTTTCCGGATAACTTATAATGCCAGCATAAAAATCATTTTGATTCTTGAGTCAAAAGTGAGATTGCTGCTTCTATCAGTGTGTCTTTTCCTTTATTAATATCCTCCTGCTTAAGTTGAACGTACTTATCCGGTTTAATCCCATATTCGGTATGTTGTTTGTTTACATCCAACATGGGGGATGCAGAGAAGCGGACACGCCAACCATTAGGCAATTCGGAATTAAAAGGAAGTCCGCTGCCACCACCGGTCTGATCGCCCATGATTGTAACATTGGGTAATATTTTCATCTTATTCACAAAATCGTTTGTAGCACTGTAACTATGACGATTTGTTAACACAACAACCGGCCTGAGCCAACGTACCCTGTTTGAGGGCTCTAATTCAATAGCATAAGGTTCTGAAAAATCATTATGCCCCTTACCTGTTTTATGTAGTATATATCCGACAGGTGTTTTTTCTTCCAAAAAACGTGACGCTATAACATCCGAATAAGTTAACGAACCTCCTCCGTTCTCACGTACATCAATAATCAGTCCCTGGCAATCTTTAAAATACATCAATGCATAGTCCAGGTTATTTTCCCCAACCCCACTTGAAAAACTGCCGTAATAAATGTATCCGACTTTATTATTTGCCATACGGAGGTATTTCATTCCTCCTGCAATCAGGTAATCTTTCCCGAGGTATTTTTTGTGTACATCTTCATTAAAATTCCGCGGATAATCTTCATACCAATCCCAATAACGCGCTACATCAAATGATGAATACAGGTTGGTATGCCCGTCCTGCAACTCGGATAACATATCACCTAAGAACTGGAACAGTTCGTATTGATCCATGGTGTCCCTGAGCTGCAGGTTATATTTCTGATATACATCGTCCCAGTCTATATCTTTATATTCAAAGAAACAATAATTTTCATCCATAATCTTCCATAAAGCCTCAAAGTTCGTCCTTGGATTCATTGTATACTCATCAGCTTTTTCACAACTTATCAAAGAAACGGAAACCAAAAACAAAAGCAGGCCTTTTATATGAACGGATGTGTGTATTTGATTGAAAAAGTTCATTTGTCAATTCTTAAATTAATAATATGCGCTTTGATTCAATTGATTCTTCTTTAAACGTTTTCCACCGAACGAAACAAATTCTTTAACCAATCCCAGCATAAAGTTGTGCGAAACGTTATGAACTTTGATATCGTTGATATCCGTATAGTATGCATTATTCAGATAACCTGTACGTACAATAAGATTACCTAACGGAAAATCGACAGTCAGGTAATTCCGTATTGCAAATTTGTTATGAAAAGAACTGAATGAAACGATTCCGGAGGTATTGCCTATGCCGAATATTTCGTAATAAGACTGTCCGTATTTAGGGGAGAAAAGAACTCCCATAAAAGGGATGTCAACCTGGTAGCGGAAAATCAACGGATAATTTTTTAACTGAACAGAATAGATGGCTGCCGCCGACAGGTTTAAATCCACATCGATATGTAGTGTAGTCGTATTGTTGGCCGCTTGTGTATTGTACATAAATCCCAGTAAACCACGTGCCGATGCTCCGGTCAATATTTTCAGGTTATCCTGCGGTTGAAACCGGTAATGAAGCCCGTATGAATAATCTACAAAGCCGGTGAAGACATTTACCGTACCAGCAGCATTATCTGTAGATGATAGTTCTAAATGAAGCATCCGTTGGGATGAAATACGATTGCCTGCCAATGTTTTTAATTTCATCCGTTCGTTAAGTATACGTAATCCAAAACCGTCATATTTTGTTTTTGTGTTTGAGAAATACGTATTCCGGATATTTGTTCCTCCTATTCCGATCAAAGTACCTTCATTAATCGAATACAGAGGTTTTTCTTCAATGTCAATTTGAGCGTTAAGTGAATATGAAAAAATTAAAACAATTAAAATTAAATAGACTGACTTGTTCATTATGGCATTCAGATTAGGTATCGAACAAATTCATTTGTCCTTCAGATTCGTCACTATCATCATCTTCTACTGTTTGTGAAGTTTCCTGTTCTTCTTCTATTTTGGGCGGGAAACGATCCGGCTCCAGTTCATTTACTGTTTCAACCTGGAAGGTTGTAATACGTTTACCTTTAGCTTTAAAACTTTTCAGACCGATAAATTGCTCAGCATCGATGATTAATGATTCACGGAAACTATCATTGCCTCCGAATATAATTTCGATACGTGGATAAACTTCATCTGTAAGCAGATACAGGGTACTATTCAAATTTTCGCCCAGGAAGTTTTGTCGTTTGTTGCTTATTTCCAGGGAGAAACGTTTTATGTATGGGAATTTCTGATCGGCATCATAAAGTACGGCTGTCCAGATTTTATGAGGATCGAACTTCTGTATCACTAAAATATTTTCATTATAGTGATTGCTTAAATCGAAGTTGGTAGTATAAAAATCGCCATTACGCAAAACAACCAGAATCTGGTCTTCGCTCTGGAATTCACCGAGTTCTTCGCCTCGTCCGTCATAGTTGAGACGTAGTACATCGTGATCAAACCATACCTTGCGGCCTCCCAGTGTTGAGTTGCCTTTCTGTTTTAATGAAATCTTGTGAATCTCAGCTTTTGTCAGGATGTTACCCATAGAAGCTCGTCCTTTAATAAGGATCTCGCTGAAGTCTTTCTCAAAGACCAGTGTTTTCTGGCGGAGCTTGGGTTTCAGAATAATCTTAACCGTTTCGGCTTCTCCGTTCGGATTTGCACTAAAGTACAGGACGCGCGAACCTTCGGTTCCCTTGGTCACGTCGTATTCTTTATCACGTGTCACGCCGGTGATATTAAAACGCTTAATGAAATTACGTCCGTTCTTCCCGTCACGGTAAATCACATTATAAATGGTACGACTGTCATTTCGTTTGAAAACATTGACATAAATCACATTTTTGCCGACAAATAATTTATCCGCTACTTTGACAATTTTATACATTCCTTCCCGGTAAAATAATATGATATCGTCGATATCGGAACAGTTACATACGAATTCGTCTTTTCGCAGGCTGGGGCCGATACCGATAAATCCTTCTTCCCGGTTAATATATAGTTTTTCATTTGCTTCAACTACCTTCGTCGCTTCAATTGTATCGAAGTTGCGGATTTCGGTTCGACGTGGATAATCTTTGCCGTACTTTTCTTTCAGCATGATGAACCAGTCAATCGTATAGCCGACAATATTGGCTAAATGACGATCGGTTATCTCTATTTCTTTTTTCAGTTGTGCTATCTGATCATCGCTTTTATCCGAATTAAATTTCAGGATACGGCCCATTTTTATTTCCATCAGGCGCAGGATATCTTCACGGGTCACTTCCCTGATGAAATTGGGTTTAAAGGGTTCTAAGCGGGAATCTATATGTTCTATAGCTTTATCCATGTTTTTCGCATTCTCGAACTCTTTATCCTTATAGATGCGTTCTTCGATAAAGATACGTTCTAAAGAAGCATAAAATAAAGATTCTTCCAGCTCGGACTTTTGTATTTCGAGTTCGGTGCGAAGTAGGCGTAATGTATTATCGGTTGAATGACGGAGTACAGTGCTTACATTCAGGAAATAAGGTTTATTGTTCTCAATTATACAACAGTTAGGTGAAATGCTGATCTCACAATCCGAAAAGGCATACAGGGCATCAATGGTCTTATCAGAAGATACTCCCGGAGCTAAATGTATTAAAATCTCAACATTTAGCGCTGTATTATCATCGATCTTACGGATTTTGATTTTGCCCTTATCGTTTGCTTTTAAAATCGAATCGATTAATGAAGATGTAGTTCTTCCGAAAGGAATCTCGTTAATAACGAGTGTCTTATTGTCTAGTTTATTAATTTTTGCGCGTACTTTAACGGAACCGCCACGTTCACCATCATTATATTTGGCTACATCGATGTAACCTCCTGTTTGAAAATCAGGATATAATATAAAATCTTCTTCTCTCAGATAGGCGATGGAAGCATCAATTATTTCATTAAAGTTATGCGGTAAAATCTTGGATGATAAACCGACAGCGATCCCTTCGATTCCCTGCGCAAGTAAAAGTGGAAATTTTACCGGCAAACTAACCGGTTCTTTATTTCTACCGTCATATGATTGTTTCCATACGGTTGTTTTCGGATTAAAGACGGTTTCCAATGCAAATTTTGTTAGTCTGGCTTCAATGTAACGGGGAGCTGCAGCTCCATCGCCGGTTAAGACGTTTCCCCAGTTTCCCTGGCAATCAACCAGCAAATCTTTTTGGCCTAATTGCACTAATGCATCACCTATGGAAGCATCGCCATGCGGATGGAATTGCATGGTATGGCCGATAATGTTTGCAACTTTATTGTACCGTCCGTCATCCAGGCGTTTCATTGAGTGCAGAATACGGCGTTGAACAGGCTTTAAACCATCATCGATGTGGGGTACGGCGCGTTCCAGAATTACATATGATGCATAGTCCAGAAACCAGTTCTGGTACATTCCCGGAAGGTGGCTGATTATATCGCCTCCTCCTACAGGAACTTTGTAGCCTGAATCACCAATGGGTAAATCCCCGTCTTCTGTTTCGGATGTTTCAGTTGATGATTCTGACGGGATGTCTTCGTTTTCTTCTTCTTGTATTATGTCTTCGGGTATCATAAAAATGCATCTACTTGCTGTGATGTGCAAATGTACAAAAAAAATCTAATCTTTTTTGATATGAATATATTACGATCTTTATTAATTGAAAGTTGAAGGTGCAAAGTTGAAAGTGAAGAGGCAAATTGAAGTTGCAAATTCAACAGGAGAAAAGAGATAGGGAAAAGGAGAAAGCTACTGAAAAATTAATTGACTCCACTAATTTCTGAAGGGATATTGCTTGTTTCTTTCTGTGCGGTTGCTAACTATTTGGTTATTACATCGTTATGCTGTGATGTTTGACTTTTTGTAAACACTCCATATTTGATATATATAATTGCCTAATATTCATGTATTTCTTATTGTTAAACTCGGCACTAATTCGGCACTGATTCGGTACTAAAACCACAATTGCGGTATAATGTAGAATATAAATAAGATTTGTTCAGAATAAAACAATGATAGATTCATGAATATATATAACTTTTTCCATATGACTGTTTTTATGCTCCCTAATTGGCATCTGCTATCTTTCTGAACATATTTCCATTAAAATGTATCTTTTTACAGGAATAGCGGCTACTCCGAAAAGTATATTTGCATTCCGGAAAAATAAAATATCGTATGAACACAAATTATTTAAAAAGCATGATTGTTTTGTGTACGGCATTATGGGGGCTGTCGTGTACATCAAAAACCAATTCTCCCTCTTATGAAACAATAGTCGTGGAAGCTCCCTTTCCGATGGATACGATTAAATTATATATCCATCCGGAGCAGGATTTCCCTATTACCGGTTTCGGAGCTATTGAAGGTGGCGAAACCATCAACACCGAAGCGATAGCCAAAGCGATTGACGCTTGCCATAAGGCTGGCGGCGGACGTGTGGTTATACCTGCCGGGGAATGGCTGACAGGACCGGTGCATTTCAAAAGTAATGTAAACCTTTATCTTGCGGAAGGCGCTATCCTGAGTTTCACGGATAATCCGCTTGATTATTTACCGGCCGTAATGACGTCGTGGGAAGGTATGGAATGTTATAATTATTCTCCTTTGCTGTATGCTTTCGAATGTGAAAACGTGGCGATAACAGGTACAGGGATGTTGAAACCCCGTATGGATACCTGGAAGGTGTGGTTTAAGCGTCCTAAACCCCACATGGATGCATTGGCGCAACTCTACACCATGGCTTCTACGGATGTACCTGTGGAAGAACGCCAGATGGCTATGGGTGAGAATAACCTTCGTCCGCACTTGATACATTTCAACCGTTGTTCGGGTGTTCTGCTCGATAGTTTTAAAATAAGAGAAAGCCCTTTCTGGACAATTCACCTGTATATGTGCAATGGTGGAGTGGTTCGTAACCTCGATGTGAAAGCTCACGGGCATAATAATGATGGGGTTGACCTGGAAATGAGCCGGAACTTTTTAGTGGAGAATTGTACTTTCGACCAGGGTGACGATGCAGTGGTTATTAAATCCGGTCGGAACCGGGATGCCTGGCGATTGCATACTCCCTGCGAGAATATTGTAGTACGGAACTGTACGATTTTGGATGGGCATACATTGTTGGGTATCGGCAGCGAAATATCAGGCGGTGTGCGGAATATTTATATGCACGATTGTGAAGCTCCGCAATCCGTCCATCGTTTTTTCTTTGTCAAGACCAATCACCGCCGGGGCGGGTTTGTTGAAAATATCCATATGGAAAATGTAAGATGCGGCTCCACACTCCGGGTGCTGGAGATAGATACCGATGTACTTTACCAATGGAAAGACCTGGTTCCGACTTATGAAGAACGGATTACTGCTATCAATGGTATTTACCTGAATCATGTTAGTTGCGATTCGACAAAAGCTATTTATGATTTGAAAGGTGACGAACGTTTGCCTATAAAAAATGTAGAGATCAGGAATGTGCATGTAGGCACGGTTACGGAGTTTATCAAACAGTCTGTTCATACAGAAAATATAACCGAAGAAAACATTACGTATGATAACTTCACCAACGAGTCGAATATAAAACTTGCATATCCCGATTATAACAAATAAGATGAAGATACAGATTCTACTACTGACCCTTTTTCTTCCCCTGATTGTAATTGCCCAGGAAACAGAGGTTCTTTATCTGTCGGGAACAGGTCTGGGAGATACCAAAACCTGGAAGTTCTATTGCAGTGATGGGATGAACAGCCGTAAATGGTCGACTATAGAAGTACCCTCACAATGGGAATTACAGGGTTTTGGCGAATATTGTTACGGCAGATGGTACACGATTGAAGGTGCTAAACCGCCTACAGAAACGGGTGTTTACCGTACTTCATTTAATATTCCGGTCAGATGGAAGGGTAAACAAATAAGCCTTGTCTTTGAAGGGGTTATGACCGATACGGAAGTCTTTGTAAACGGTGAGTCTGCCGGAGATGTTCACCAGGGAGGTTTCAACCGTTTTACCTATGATATTTCCGGTAAGATCAAAACCGGAAAGAACGATCTGGAAGTAAAGGTAAGCAAGGAATCTGCCGACAAAGACGTGAATGCGGCCGAACGAAAAGCTGACTGGTGGATATTCGGAGGTATTTATCGTCCGGTATACCTTGAAGCGAAACCTGCTGTGAATATAGAACGGATTGCTGTTGATGCGGGAGCCGATGGCAGGATGTATGCCGAAGTTTTCACTACGCCATTGGACGAGGGATATTCTATAACTGCACATCTTACTCCGGTTTGGGATGGCGGGCAGGCAATGACGCCGCAGTCTCAATCTTTAAAAGCGGGAAATGAACATACGATAAACTTCAGGTGGGAAAATGCAGAAGCCTGGACAACTGAAACGCCCCACTTATATAACCTGGAGTTGACTTTGGTAAACAGAGAAAATAAGGCGATACATACCTACAGGGAGCGGATTGGATTCCGTACGGTTGAATTCCGTGAAAAAGACGGGCTCTATCTTAACGGTACGAAGATCGTGCTAAAAGGAATCAACCGTCATTCGTTTCATCCTGACGGGGGGCGTACCACCAATAAGGAAATCAGCCTGATGGACGGAAAGCTAATCAAGGAAATGAATATGAATGCCGTACGTTTCCATTATGCCCCGGATAAGCACTTCATGGATGTATGTGATTCGTTGGGAATTTTTGTGATATCCGAACTGGCGGGATGGCAGAATGCTTACAATACGGAAACAGGCGCTAAATTAGTAAAAGAACTGGTAACCCGCGATGTAAACCATCCTTCCATAATCCTGTGGAGTAATGGGAATGAAGGCGGCTTTAACTATGACCTTGACCCGCTTTTCCATGCTTACGACCCGCAAAAGCGTCATGTGATCCATGCCTGGGCGGATTTTGATAACTTTGACACGCATCATTATCCTACGTACCTGACAGGAGTTGCCCGTTTTGTTAATGGGTATAAGGTTTTTATGCCTACGGAATTCCAACACGGATTGTATGACCAGGGACATGGAGCCGGGCTTGAAGATTTCTGGAACCGGTACACGGCTCATCCGCTTTTTGCCGGGGGCTTTATGTGGGACTTTTCGGATAATGCAGTAAAGCGTAGTGATAAGGGAGCTATCCTTGACTCGGATGGGTCAAATGGACCCGATGGTATTCTTGGCCCTTACCGGCAGAAAGAAGGCAGCTATTATACCGTGCGGGATATCTGGGCGCCTATTCAGTTTGAACCGCTTTACATCACTTCTTCATTTAAAGGGGAGTTTATCGTACGCAACGATTATTTATTTTCAAACCTGAATAGCTGTAGAATGGAATATAGGGTACTGACGGCTCCGTCTCCGTTAAGCAATGGAGCAAAGCAGGCTGTAATTGCTTCGGGAGAAGTAACCCTTCCGGCTATCGATCCGCACGAATCAGGTAAAGCGAAGATGGATGTTCCGGCTAATTTCTTTGAAGGGGATATACTTGAAATAAAAGCATGGGATCGTCACGGCGAAGAAATCTGCACCTGGACCTGGCAGGTTCATTATGCCGGAGCATATACCAGGCAGCAGTTACTACAAGCCGGGCAAACAGGAAAAGCATCAGTCCGTAACGAAGATGATAAGGTAATGTTGTCTGCACAGGATGTAACTGTCAGCTTTGATAAGAAAAGCGGGCTTATTACCGAAGTGAGAAATAGCAACGGTATCGTATCTTTTAATAACGGACCGTTGCCGGTAGGTATGAAAGCACGTGTGAAGGAAGTAACAAGCCGCCAGGAAGGT
Source organism: Tannerella sp. (assembly GCA_031285565.1). GTDB lineage: Bacteria > Bacteroidota > Bacteroidia > Bacteroidales > Tannerellaceae > Tannerella. The sequence goes on from JAITVY010000110.1 coordinate 11,147, forward strand.
GATAAGGCAGTCTTTACAGTCTATTATCTGGGAGCAGTTGATTCTATACGATGGGAAATGACTCCGGCAGGTTTACTGCATATGTATGCCGTGACCCTGAACAATGCAAGAGCGGGTGTCGGCTTTGACGAAGCAGTGTTCGAAGATGAGATCAGTAATTTCGGATTCACTTTCTCCTATCCCGAAGAAAAAGTAGAAGGCATGGAGTGGTTTGGTCGCGGTCCTTACCGCGTATGGAGAAATCGTATACGCGGAGCTAATTATGGGGTCTGGAATAAAGCATATAACAACACAATCACTGGGGCAGATTTTGAGAATATGGTGTATCCTGAGTTTAAAGGGTATCATGGCAATATATATTGGAGTACCCTTCAGACAACCGAAACGCCTTTTACGGTGTATAGCGCGAGTGACGGTGTGTTTATGCGTGTCTTCACTCCGGAGGAACCGGTTGATAACATAACCAGCTGGAAGGCTAATCCGGAATTCCCGGAAGGAGATATTTCTTTCCTGTATGAAATTCCTGCTATGCGTTGTTTTAAACCGGTATCGCAGCAGGGACCCAATAGCCAGCCTTCCAATATACGTATAAAGATAGGGGATGAGGGGGTGCATATGGATTTGTGGTTTGATTTTAGATAGTCATTCTTTGTTGTCACTTTTGGATCAAGCCAAAAGTGACAGAAAGCATTGCGTCAAGGCAAAGTAGGTATACAATATATTACACAATGCTTTACATACAAACAATTAAATAAGATGAAAATAATTATTTTTTTAGCAGCATTCGTATTACTTTCCGGAAATGAGGTTTTTGCACAGGAAATGTTTCCTGATGGTACGCCGGTGCCGGAATGGTTCTCCCGGAATGAGTCAACCGATATTCATAAACTGGGTAAACACTACCGGGTTACTGATTATGGGATTATCAATGATAGTACGCTTTTGCAAACAGAAGGAATTCAGGCAGTAATCGATCAAGCCTACCAGGCTGGGGGAGGGGTGGTTATCATACCTAAGGGTGTCTATCTGAGTGGTTCCCTTTTCTTTAAACCGAATACCCATTTATATATTGAAGAAGACGGCGTACTGAAAGGAAGTGATGACATTAGCCATTTTCCGCTTGTCATGACCCGCATAGAGGGGCAAACAGTCAAATACTTTGCTGCCCTTATCAATGCCGATCAGGTGGATGGATTTACCATTTCCGGAAAAGGAACCGTTGATGGTAACGGACTTCGTTACTGGAAAGCTTTCTGGTTGCGCCGGGAATTCAATCCCCAATGTACCAATATGGATGAAATGCGTCCACGGCTAATTTATATTTCGAACAGCAAAAATGTACAGCTATCCGGTGTAAAACTAAAAGACTCACCTTTCTGGACTACACACCTGTATAAGTGTTCGTATGTGAAACTCCTTAACCTGCATATCACTTCCCCGGCAAGTCCGGTTAAAGCGCCCAGCACGGATGCCATCGACCTGGATGCCTGTAACCATGTTTTAGTGAAAGGCTGCTATATGTCGGTTAATGACGATGCTATTGCCCTGAAAGGTGGTAAAGGACCTTTTGCCGACAAAGATGAAAATAACGGGAAGAATTATAATATTATTATCGAGGATTGTACATATGGCTTTTGCCATAGCGCCCTGACGTGCGGGAGTGAGTCCATTCATACATATAATGTTATATTCAGGAATACCAAAGTAGATGGTGCCCGCAGGATCCTTCAACTGAAAATGCGTCCCGATACACCACAGCATTATGAACATATCCTGTTGGATGGTATCACCGGAAAAGCCGCTAGCCTGATTGATGTAAAGCCCTGGACGCAGTTCTTTGATATGAAGGGAGAAAAAGACATCCGGGTATCGTATGCAAATGATATTACGATGCAGAATATGGATCTCGAATGTGAGACCGTCTTTGACATTGCAGGTTCAGACCAGTATCAGCTATCCGGTTTTACATTTACAAATATGACCATTAAGGCCGGAAAAGTATCCATACAGGGTACGGAAATGATCAAAGGATTGAATATACAACATATGATGGTGAACGGAAAAAACTTTACCGGAGATGATGTAAAAGCGCCACAAACTTCAAACGAAAAGAAACAATGGGAAGAATAAAAAAATAACGAAAATTTAAGCTGGCTCTAAGTAAATTTTCCCGGTTAATCGTGTATATTTATATTTGCTTACGAGTTTTTATTGTAACCTAAGTAATTGTTCTGAATTTCCGGGAAGTAGTCAAAATAAACTACCACCCGGAAATCCAGAACAATTACTTAAACCATATCTGAGTCTAAGTTATGAAAAAACTATCGAAAGACGATCAGTCATTAGATATTTTCCGGGCGTTGTATAAGAAAAATGCACCCATGCTGATTTCTTATGCTTGCAGGTTTGTTGACCAGTGTGTTGCAGAAGATATTGTCCAGGATGTGTTTGTGAAAATATGGCAAAAACGATCATTTATTTTCCTGAAAGAAGGTATACACACCTACTTATATAATTCCGTGAGGCATGGTTGTCTGGATTATCTGAAACATAAGGATGTAGTATCTAACTATATCGAAGGTGTCGTTCATAAACTGAAGATTGAAGAATTGTATTACAATGATGAACCCCAATTCCTGTTTACTGAAGATGACCGGATGAAATCAATTTATAATGAAATTAATAAACTTCCTGACAAGTGCAGGGAGATATTTACAATGGTTTATCTGGAAGAAAGGAAAACAGCAGAGATTGCGGATCTCCTTAATCTTTCAAAACGTACTGTTGAAGCACAACTATATAAGGCTTTGAAGACTTTAAGGGAGGTTTTACTCATGCTTTTCATTTTATTTTCTTAAAAAGCCGTTTTGCGTAAGTAGAAATAAAAGGTGAATCGTGTTTATAATAAAGAAGAACTATAATGTCGGAAAATAATCATATTGAAACACTGATCATACGTTATCTGGAACAGAATATTTCAGAAGAAGATATCCGGGAATTAGACCGGTGGCTTGGCGAATCGGCTGATAATAAGACTTACTTTTTTCAATTAAAGGGAATCTATGACCGGATATGCAGGAGCAGGCATTTTAATGAAGAAGAACTGGAGGAGAGCTGGAAACATATGTTGGATAAACTTGAATCAAAACCATCAACTATACCTTTGGGTAATGACAAAAAGAAAAATATATTTATCTCTTCGCTTAAATATGTTGCAATAATTGTTGTTGCAATTCTGATGGGGTGGGGTATAGGAGAAATTACCGGGACTCAAACCCATGATTCCGAAAATAATTCTTTGGCATGGAATGAAATAGAAGTGCAGAAAGGAGGAAAACCAAGTACCATTCTTTTATCAGACGGGAGTAAAGTCTCATTGAATACAGCTACTACATTCAGGTATCCTACAAATTTTTCAGAGATAGAAAGAGAAGTTTTTTTAGATGGTGAGGCTTATTTTGAGATTAAAGAGGATGCCCTAAAACCTTTTATTGTGAAGTTGAAAGATCAGCATATCACTGTTTTGGGTACTACTTTTAATATCGAAGCCTATACGGATGAAAATTACAGTATTATAACATTGCTTAGCGGTAGTATCTCCCTGGAAACGTTTAATGAAAAACAGGAGTCTGTCAGTAATCAACTCATGAAACCTAATCAACGGGCTTATTTTGACAGGCAGTCGGGTATCGTATCATTAGAGAGTGTTGATGCCTCGCTTTCGAATGTATGGATGAACGGGGAATATAAGTTCCGGGACGAACCGTTGTATTTGATACTTAAACGTCTTGAAAATTATTATGGGATAACTATTTATCTGGAAAGTGAAAGCCTGAGGAATATTAAGTATACGGGAACCTTTAATGTACACCAATCCATTCAGGAAGTTCTGAAAATAATCAACTATGAAAAGCAATTCACCTTTAGCGAATTAAATAAAGAAAATGAAATTTATATCCGCATGTCAAACTTTAATGAAAAGATATAATAAAATCGAACCTTAAAAAAGAAAGCCTATGAAGTAAAAATGCCTGAAAAACGAACCGGAAAATGCTAGTTGCATTTCCCGATCCTTACAATTTTTAGTTAACCGCTCTTTCGCATGCGTCTGGAAAACTATACGAAAGAGACATATTAATCATAAAAACATTCAAATATATGGAAAAAAAACGAGATGTCAGCCTAAAACTGTATCTGAAAATTAGACGTATTATGAAAATCTCCACCATTCTGATTTTGATTGGTATAGTACATGTATCAGCAACAACCTATGCACAAAACCAACGGATTTCCGTACAAATTGAAAACGGCACTTTTTATGATGTTGTTTCGCAGATAGAGAAACAATCGGAATTTATGTTTTTCTATAAAAGCGAAGAAATAGATAACAACAATCGTATTACCCTGAATGCACAAAACAAATTAGTTTCGGAAATACTCAACGAAGTAGTAAAGAAACGCGATTTGAGTTATAAGATTATTGACAAGCATATTATTATTACTAAAAAAGAAGTAGTAACCCAACAAATTAAAGATATCTCCGGAAAAGTAACTGATCAGAACAACGAACCTATCATTGGCGCTAATGTATCAGTGAAAGGAACTACCATCGGAACAATAACTGATATTGACGGAAACTTCATGATTTCAAATGTCCCTCCGAATAGTATATTGGTATTTTCATATATAGGTATGAAAGGCCAGGAAGTTCCGGTTGGAAACCGCTCGGCAATCAACGTTATATTAGAAGAAGATGCAATAGGATTACAGGAAGTGGTTGCAATTGGTTACGGGACAGCCAAAAAAGCGACAGTGACGGGTTCGGTTGTTTCTGTAAAAGGAAATGAAATATTAAAAGCTCCTGTGACAAATACCAGTAATGCTTTGATCGGGAATTTACCCGGTTTAAGTAGTTCGCAGACCAGTGGAGAGCCTGGAAATGACGGAGCCAGTATTCGCATCAGGGGTGTAAATACATTGGGAAACAACTCTGCTTTAATTGTTGTGGATGGAATTCCGGGACGATCATTAGATCGTATCGACCCTGCATCCATTGAGAGTATTACAGTATTAAAAGATGCCTCAGCTGCAATATACGGTTCGCAGGCTGCCAATGGGGTTCTTTTAATAACAACCAAAAGAGGAGCACAAGGGAAGGCAAAAGTTTCAATAAACTTCAACCAGGGTTTTAATCAACCGACAAGGGTACCGAAGATGGCTAATGCTGCCGAATATGCAACGATGTTAAATGAAATTGATACGTATAGGGGATCAAATCCGCGTTATACACCTGATCAGATCCAAAAGTTCCGTGACGGTTCGGATCCTTGGAATTATCCTGATACGGATTGGTTCGATGAAGTATTAAAAAAATGGTCTTCCCAATATTATTTGAATGCATCCGTATCAGGAGGCAGTGAAAAATGGAAATATTATATTTCTCTTGGAACAAAGTCGCAAGACGGCTATTATCATAATAGCGCTACTTATTATAAGCAACATGATTTCAGGAGTAATATAGATGGAGAGATATCTAAACATATCAAATTGAAGTTTGATATTGCAGGTCGTATGGAAGATAAAAATTATCCGACACGGGGAGCTGGTAATATTTTCAGGATGCTTATGCGTGGGAAACCCATTTATCCGGGCTACTGGCCGGACGGAAGTCCAGGACCTGATTTGGAATACGGGGATAATCCGGTAGTGGTAAGCACAGATGCAACCGGCTATGACAGAGATAAATGGTATGTCTTAAATAGTAACCTGCGGTTGGATATTGATATCCCCTGGGTAAAAGGATTATCTGTAAGTGCTAATGCCAGTTTTGATAAGGATTTCAGATTCCGTAAGCGTTTTGAGACTCCCTGGTATTTGTATTCATGGGATGGTAAAACATATGATGCAAACAATCATCCGGTATTGATCAAAGGAAAAAAAGGATTTGAAGACGCCCGGTTACAGGAATGGTCGGAAGATAATCAGACTATTCTATTGAACGGAGTTATTGATTATTCTTTTAATATTAATCAGCATGCAGTAAAAGCAATGGCAGGTGTGGAATCACGGGAACGTAAGGGGGATTTATTTAATGCTTATCGCCGTTATTTTATTTCAACATCTATTGACGAGTTGTTTGCCGGAGGAGATAAAGATAAGAATAACAGTGGTTCGAGCTTTGAAAATGCGAGGTTGAATTATTTTGGCCGAATGAATTATAGCTTTGCGGATAAATATCTTTTTGAATTTGTCTGGCGGTATGATGGATCTTATATTTTTCCTGAAAAGGGTCGCTTTGGCTTTTTTCCCGGCATCTCTTTAGGATGGAGAGCTTCGGAAGAAAAATTCTGGCAGGATAATCTTTCTTTCATTGAGAATTTTAAACTGCGTGCCTCCTGGGGGCAAACAGGTAATGACAGGATAGATGAATGGCAATACCTGTCGTCTTATGCATTCAACGACAAGGGATATACGTATATTTTTGGAAATGATCAGGAGAATAAGTTGCTTATGGAATCCCGTATTCCAAACCGCAATGTTACCTGGGAAGTCGCCAATCAATCAAACATCGGTTTTGATGCGTACATGTTGGATAGTAAACTTTCTGCCGAAGTGGATTTCTTTTATAATAAACGATCTAATATTTTATGGCGAAGAAATGCTTCGGTTCCTACAACTACCGGATTAACCCTTCCACGTGAGAATATAGGAAAAATTACCAACAAAGGTTTTGAATTTAATCTCGGATACCGGGATCAGGTGCAAGACCTGACATACAGGGTTTCGCTGAATGGTGGGTATGCTACAAATAAAATTACGTTCTGGGATGAAGCGCCGGGACGGCCTGATTATCAAAAGTCGACAGGAAAGCCAATACCGTCTGATCCTTCTAGTGTTGATAGTGATTTATATTATGAAGCAATTGGAATTTTCAGGGATGAAGCGGCTTTGGAGGCTTATCCGCATTGGCCCGGAGCCCGTCCGGGAGATATCATCTTTAAAGATGTTAACGAAGACGGTAAAATTGATGCAAATGATAGGGTGAGAAGTGATAAAACCCATATTCCTAAGTTTACCGGGGGACTAAATATCAGTCTGTCTTATCGTCAGTTTGATTTCTCTGTATTATTCCAGGGTGCAACCGGTGGTGTAAGATATATCAAAACCGAATCCGGGGAGATTGGTAATTTCCTGAAAGATTTTTATGACAAGCGCTGGACAGCAGAAACCCCGGATGCTAAAGGACCCCGTACTTTCATCGATGCTTCCGAATACTGGAGGAATTATAACAATACTTATTTCCTGCACAAAACAGATTACCTGCGGGTTAAGAACGTGGAGTTAGGTTATAATTTGCCGTCGAAATTTAATCAGAAAGTGGGGATAACAGGCCTCAGGATATATATTAGTGGATACAACTTATTTACATTCAGTCCTGATTTAAAGGATTTTGATCCTGAGTCTTCATCTATAAGCGGCCAGTCTTACCCTGTACAAAGGGTAATAAACGGCGGATTAACATTAACTTTTTAAAAATGCCTGATTATGAAGAAGAATATATATAGTTTACTATTTCTGGTGTTGTTATTAATGCCTTTCAGTTCGTGTAATGACTTTCTTGATAAACAACCATTAGACCAATATGGTGAAAATGCAGTGTGGGGTGATCTGGCTTTGGTTGAGACTTTCGTGAATAATATTTATTACCAGATTCCTCATGGATTTCAGGGAAAGATCGGTATGCCGATGGTATGTGATGAAGCGATGCGTGTTTCCGATAGGGGAGCAAGCGATGTTACCCGTTCGCTGATTACTCCAAGTAATTTCTCAATTTTTGATAATCAACCTTTGCAACAGAAATACAAATGGGATCATGTATACAAGCAAGTAAGGGCATGTAACCTGTTTCTTGAACAGATTGAAGAACATACATATGAAGACGAAGCATTGAAACAAAGATTAACCGGAGAGGTTTATTTTCTGAGGGCTTATTATTATCATATGCTTACGTTTATGTACGGAGGAGTTCCTATTGTTACAAAGACCTATGACTTAAATGAGGATCATTTAATTGCCCGGAATTCTTTTGCCGATTGTATCTCTTTTATTTCGGAGGATTGTGATAAAGCTGCCAATCTTCTCCCATTGAAACATGATGCCGCCAATTTAGGAAGAGCAACAAAAGGTGCTTCCCTGGCATTGAAAGCAAGGACACTTTTGTATGCTGCAAGCGAATTATACCATAACAGTTCGTGGGCATCAGGGTATTCAAACCGGGAGCTGATAAGTTATACCGATGCAGACAGGGCTGCTTGCTGGCGGGCTGCTAAAGATGCAGCAAAGGCTGTAATGGACCTGGGAGTATATGATTTATATAAAAAAATCCGGGCGAGAATGATGATCTGGTGGCAAATTTCGGTGAAATATTTATTGCAAAAGAGACTATTGAAGATATTTTTTTCAGGTCTTTTACCCAGATATCGATGGAGTCGACAGAAACGTACCATCCCGGATTGCATAATAGTTCGAATGGCTATCATGGCCATGGAAGCAATAATCCGATCGGACAACTGGCCGATGATTTCTATATGAGTAATGGTGACAAATTCGATTGGAATAATGCAACTCATAAGTCGAATCCTTATGTAAACAGGGAAGCACGTTTCTATGCAACACTACTTTATGATGGGGCACAATGGAGAATACGTCCGATAGATGTACAGCCATTAGACCCGGTTGGAATTATCCAAACCGGTTTTTATGAACAGGAAGATGGTACCTGGGCTGGTGGATTAGATACAAGAAGCAGTCCTATTGAGGATTGGAACGGAACCGGATCCGGTTATTACCGGAAGAAAGCACTTGATCCGGCTTATGATGGACAGTATCAGGTGCAGGAAAGTCCCTGGAGGTTTATCCGGTATGCGGAAATTTTACTTAGCTATGCGGAAGCTTGTCAGGAACTGGGAGAAGACGATGAAGCGAAGACGTATCTTAATATGATTCGCAAACGGGTGGGTTTACCTGGAATCGAATCTTCCGGAGATAAACTGCGTGAAGATATCCGTCACGAACGCCGTATTGAACTGGCTTTCGAAGACCAACGCTATCTGGATATACGCAGATGGATGATTGCACCTAAAGTAATTGTTGATGCCGAAGGTATTGATATCCGCTATTATAAAGGGAATGAAAATCCGGTATATAGTACTGTAAAAGCCCAGACAAGGGAATGGAAAGACCAATCCTATTTTCTGCCAATTAAATTGGATGAAATGAACAGGAATGAACTTCTTATTCAGAATCCGTTGTATTAAATCAAGCCCCATTATGGGTTTGATAGTTAAAAGTAGAAAGGCGAAAGCAGAAAGAAAAGCTTAATGAGTGATTAGTAGTTAGTGATGAATGATTAGTGTTTAAAACGATTAAACAAATCAGCGGCTAAACGAACTAACATTCTACTAACTACCAACTACTGTCTACTAACTACTATTTTATGCTTCCTTAATGTAAAAAACAAAATATCGTATGAAACATAATTCAATTTCACGCAGGAGTTTTATAAAACAATCCGTAGCAGCTTCTGCTACAGTATTAGCATCAAACTCTGCATTTGGAGAAATCTATCCGGGTAGCGTATTAGGCGCCAATGAACGGATAAATATGGGATTTATAGGTATAGGCAACAGGGGAACTTTGCTTATGAATCTTTTTATGAAGGATAAGAATTGCAATGTTGCCGGTTTGTGTGATGTGTATGATCCTTATCTTATGCGGGATAACTCTAAAGTTGATCCGCGTATTATAGAACAGATAGGTCGGTCGGTTCCCAGGATGGGCGAGGATTTTTCGTCTAAAATACTCCGGGTTACTGATTACCGTAAACTTTTGGATTCGAAAAATATTGATGCCGTGTGCATTGCAACTCCTGATCACTGGCATGCGCTTCAGACAATTGATGCGATGAATGCCGGAAAAGATGTCTTTGTTGAAAAACCGTTAACGATGACCATCCATGAAGGACGTATGATGGTGAATATACAAAAGAAAACAGGACAGGTAACAGCTGTAGGGCTGAACAGGCGGGGTAATGGCGTATATCAAAAGTTAGCCAACGAAGTTATTCCTTCCGGAAAACTGGGAAAGATTTCGGTGGCGAGCGCTTTCCGTATTGATAACCAGGCACCGGATGGGATAGGGAAAATGAATGTAGAAAACCCGCCTGCCGGGTTCGATTGGGATATGTGGCAGGGACCCCGTAAGGAACGTGGATTCAAGTACAACATTGCGCCTTATACCTTCCGTTGGTGGAGCGATTATTCCAGCCAGATGGGTAACTGGGGTGTCCATTTTATGGATGTTATACGGTGGATGATAGGAGAAAAGGCGCCTGTCGCCATTTCGGCATCAGGTGGAAATTATATGATTGATGACGACCGTACGATTCCGGACACCATGCAGGTGACTTTTGAGTTTGCTTCGGGTACAATTGCAACTTTCTGTATTTATGAGGCTTGCAGCGGAGGCTTGTTTGACTATGGAGAAGTGCAGTTAAGGGGAACGAAAGGAATCCTGAATGTGGATGAAAGAGGGTATAAGATCCTACCTGCCCGACCCGGGCAATTCCAGAAATGGACCTCGCCGGCGGATGTTGCAGAGGAATTTACCTGGAAAGATATTTCCGACCTGGGTGACGGAAGCAATTCGAACAGTACGGAAGTTTTAATACAGGACTTTCTGAAATGTGTAAAAACGAAAGAAACGCCGCTTTGTACATTGGAAGAAGGGCATCGGTCAACCAGTTTTGCACATTTAGCCAATATTGCACTAAAGACCAGGCAACGTTTGGAATGGGATGCCGACAAGGAACAATTTACAAACCACGATGCGGCTAATAAATTGTTACATTACGATTATCGCTCACCCTGGAAATTAAATGTATAATGATATGGACAGACGACTTTTTTTGAAATATGGCAGTCTTTCTTCGGTGGCTTTACCTTTTATACTAAGGGGTGAGGTGCAGGATTATTTTGGAATGGAGCCATCTTCATATACTTATTCTTCTGATACAAATACGTTGTGTGTTTTCATCAAGCCATTGGAAAAATATAGTTATGAAGATATAGCTGTCATTTTGTCTGATTCAGGTTTTGAAGGCGCTGATATTACTTTCCGTAAGAATGGATTAATCCTACCTGAAAAAGCTTCTATTGAATTACCCAAACTGGTAAACGTTTTTCAGAAAAAAGGATTGTCTATTCCTATGGCTGTTACCGGGATAGATGATGCCGATACTCCGGGCACTGAAGACCAGATCCACCTGATGGCGGATTCAGGTATCAGGTACTATCGCCTGGGTTATTTTGAATATGATAAAAATATTTCTATTCAAAAAAACCTTGATCAGTTCAAAAAAAAGCTTTCCCGTTTAGAGGCGCTGAATACCCGTCATAAAATACATGGGGCTATTCAGAACCATGTAGGTACCGGATTAGGGGCATCCATTTGGGATGCCTGGTATATCATCAAGGATTTTGACCCCAACTATATAGGATTTCAGTACGATATCCGTCATGCGATGGCAGAAGGTATGAGCTCCTGGTCCCTGGGTCTAAAACTGATATTGGAATATGTCTTTACTACCTGTATAAAAGACTTTACATGGAAACAAGATGGAAAACAGTTTAAACCTGTATCGGTTCCCCTTGGAGATGGGATTGTTGATTTCGGGAAATATTTTGAGATAATCAGTGAAGCTCCTCATAAGGGACCCGTTTCGATTCATTATGAATATCCAATCTTAACGAAAGAGCAACAGGAGAAAGATATGAAAGAACAAGTAAAGAATGTAATTTCTATATTAAAACATGATTTAGAGGCATATAAATCATTTAAATCAAACAAGTAACTATGGACAGAAGAAACTTTATAAAGAACGGCAGCCTGTTGGCTGCCGGAAGCAGTCTTATGCTTGGAACAATGCATGGATGCACAACGAATACAGCAACTGATTCGGCTGAAAACAAGGTTGATGCAACAGTTCGAAGTAAATCGTCATTTGTTGGAATACCTGGCGAAAAGAAAATAAAGATAACGGAGACTGATGCAAATTTTGAACGGGAAGACCTGATCCGTCCTTTCGGTTTTAAAGGAGGAGCTATGCGTGAAATCTGGCAAACTGCCGCTTTGGTAGGTAGTGAAACAGGGATACGCAAATTCGGTATTTGCACGCAGAATGTTTTATGGAGCGATCCGGCTGTTTTTGAAGTGCAATCCGAAAGTGCGGGTAATTCGTTGATGTATAATATTACCACACGCGCTTTGCAAATGATTAAAGGGGAGACTTTTTCCAATCCGGTTCAGTTGCAGGAAGACATATTGGATGAGTTGTGGGAGTATGGGAAGAAAATAACGGGGAATACAGACCTGAAAGAAACCTTTATACTGAATGCCCTAGTTGGTGTGGATAACGCATTATGGTTGCTTTATTGTGCTGAGAACGGGATAACCAACTTTGATGATATGATCCCTTTGAGTTACCGACCTGCTTTATCCGATCATCATGAGAAAGTAGCTAGTATTCCTTTAATGGCTTACAATATACCAGTAAATGAGATAAAAGAGGCAGTGGACGAGGGATATTTCTTTATGAAAATAAAGATCGGACAGTCCGGAACACAGGAAGAGATGGTTCAGAAAGATATGGCGCGGCTGACTGAAATTCACAATGCGATCGGAAATGCAACCACCACCTATACCGAATCCGGCAAACTACCTTATTACTTTGATGCGAACGGCCGGTATGAAGAAAAGGAGACGATGCAGCGTTTTTTGGATCATGCGCGTAAAATAGGCGCTTTTGACCAGATTGCTATTATTGAAGAGCCTTTTGCAGAGGAAAAGAAGTTTGACGTTAGGGATCTGGGTGTACGTATCGTTTCGGATGAAACGGCACATACGGATAAGCATGCATTGGAGCGTATTCAGATGGGATATACTGCGATAGCTTTAAAGCCGATTGCCAAGACGATGAGTATGTCAATGAAGGTCGCCCAACTGGCATATGAGCATAATGTTCCTTGTTTTTGTGCGGATTTGACAGTAAATCCGATCCTGATAGAGTGGAACAAGGCAGTTGCTGCCCGTCTGGGGGCATTTCCGGGTATAAAAGGAAGTTTGGGTTTGGTAGAAAGTAATGGTCATCAGAACTATAAGCATTGGGATAAGATGCTGACCTATAATCCTACAGCTGATTGTTCGTGGGCAAAAGTTGAGGATGGTGTATATAATCTGAATGATGATTATTATGCCAGAAGTGGAGGTATATTTGAGCAGTCGGCTCATTATGCGGAATGGTTCGGATAAGAATTATGAGTTATGAATTAAGAATTATAAATTGAAGATCGGTTATAATTCACTTTTTAGTGCAAGTCTATGATCTTACCTGATCGAAAACTTGCACTAATATTTTCATTACTCACAAGATTTTAAAAAGGCTTCCATATTACTTGTATTTACAGTTCCCGCATATTTTCCGGAACGTGGTTCTTTTATTGTGTCTAAAGTAGTTTCATTTGGTTCGTTATAAACACTATCCATATTCATTTGCTTTTTTGTACTATCCTGCATCATCTGCATCATTTGAAAGAACTCACGGTAATTGATGTCTATGATCAACTGTAAAGATGTCGTGTATAAATCGCATATCGCAACGGTGTTTGCATTGATTTCGGCTAAAAGATTAAGGCATTCTTTAGAGTCGATTTTGGTCCTGAGAAACTTGATATTATCGTAGGTTTGACGGTAAAGTGAGTTGATATCCTTTAACCAGTCTTCAACTCGTTTGTTTATCTCGGTTATATCTTTTTTTCTTTCTTCAAAAGATCTTTCCGGAAGGGGAGAGAGGTCACGGTTGGTTGAGTCAGACATTGTGTGTTCATTTATAGCATTCATTCTTCTTTTTATTTACAATCAGGACGTTGATTGAATTTTGCCCGTTGATTATTATTAATCTGGTAGCTATACAAGCTAATATTCAGGTAACGTTTTAACCGGAAAATTTATACTACTTTTTTGTCATTACCGGATTCAAATTATATACTGACGGGCAAATGTATGGAATGTTGCCAATAGTAAAATTACTGTTTATTTATAATTTTATTCTGCGGGTTAGAAGGGTGTGAGAAATAGGAAAAGCGAAAGGATTCCGTAAGAATAATTTATTTGTATATTTGCAAATAAAGATTATAACTATAAAGAATGCACTATGAAAGCAAACGAAGCTTCTCCTATTCACTTGGGAAATAATATCAAGCACCTGATGAGGGCTTTCCAGATAACACAGGCACAACTTGCCGATAAATTAGGTATGCCTGATAGTCATGTTTGTAACCTGTTGCAAAAAGCGGATATCGATGACCCTATGCTGCAAAAAATAGCAGGAGCTATAGGGTATGGGGTTACGGTTGATCTGATCAAAAATTATAACCACGATGATACAATCAAATATATCACCAACAATTATACCCAAACTGTAGAAAATGGAGGGACAGGTACATTGATACCTAATCAGGATAATAGTTCTACATTTCAGGAAGGAAGTTCACAACAAATAAATAACTATGTTGCCGAACAGGCTTTTGAAGCGATGAAAGAAATAGCGGTATTAAAAACAGAGATCATGCGGTTGCGTATGAAATATGAGCCTGATTCTGTAGAGAAGGAGAAAAACAATTTATAATAAAAGACGATTGTCCCTCTGGTGCATGTTTATGAATTGTTTTGCAGATGATTATGTCAGGCACAAGTTGTAAGCTTGCGCTGAAAGGAAAGAGTAGGAGTGGAGAATTAATTTGATTTGTCTTGACAAGTGGAAAAAGACTTTAAAGAAATAAAGACAAATGGAACAGCAAGTAAACCATAATTATTCCAAAGCGATTCAGTTAATCAAGAGCGCTATACTTAAAAGCCGTTATCGTGCGGCTGCGTTGGCGAATCGGGAACTGTTATCTCTTTATTACGGAATTGGGAAATATATTTCCGAAAACAGCCGGCATCATTTCTGGGGAACCAATGCCATTGAAACCATTTCGAAACAATTACAACAGGAGTTGCCTGGATTGCGGGGTTTTTCGGAAGGTAATCTTCGAAAAATGCGCATATTCTTTGAAGAATGGAGAATGCTAAATTCAAATCGTTCGCTGCCAGCGAACGAAATTCAAAGAACAGATATTACAACGTCTGATTCAATACATCCGTTGTCAGCGGATGAAATTCAAACAGACCTTCTAATCACAAATCGTTCGCTACCGGCGAACGATTTACAACAATTTGATTTGCAGCAATTTTTATCAATTGGCTTTACCCATCATTATGAAATAATAGCCAAAACGAAATCATTGGAAGAACGCTTGTTTTATATTCAGCATTGTGCTACAGAATTTTGGAGTAAAGAAACATTGCGGCACCACCTCAAAAGCAACTTATACGCAAAACAGGGAAAGCTACCCAATAATTTTAAAACAACTATTTCCGATATAGATCTTCAAAGGAAAGCGCTGTTGTCATTCAAGGATGAGTATTTATTAGACTATATCAATATAGAATCGCCCGATGACGAACCTGATGAGCGTGTATTGGAAAGTGCGATCATGACCAATATCCGGAAATTCATCATGTCGCTCGGAAAAGATTTTTCCTTTATCGGGAATCAATATCGATTAATAGTAGAGGAGCAGGAATATTTCATTGATTTACTTTTTTTCAATCGCCAACTGCAATCTTTGGTCGCTCTGGAGTTAAAGCGGGGTGATTTCAAGCCCGAATATTTGGGCAAAATGAACTTTTACCTTTCAGCTTTAGATGATTTGGTACGCCTACCACACGAAAACCGTTCCATCGGCATTATCCTTTGTAAATCGCAAAAACAAAACATTGTGGAGTATGCTTTTCGCGATATGACAAAGCCGATGGGTGTGGCTACCTACAAAGTCGCAGCAGAACTTCCCGATGAATATAAGAATATTCTGCCCGATGCGGAACAGTTAAAACGGTTGTTATAGTGATATTATGTTAAATCATGAATAAACAAAACAAAAACTTTCAAATTCGCAATAGTACAGCTGATTTTCTAATCTTTACACGTCAAAACGGTGAAGACGGAATTGCAGTGCGCATTGAGGATGAGAATGTTTGGCTACGTAGTGAAGCAATAGCAGAACTTTTTCTAAAAGACCGCCGTACTATTCAGGAACATTTGAAAAATATCTTTGCCGATGGCGAATTGGAAGAAAATTCAGTATGCCGGAAATTCCGGCATACTGCCGATGATGGTAAAAGCTATCAGGTGAAGTTTTATAACCTGGAGGCGATTATCTCTGTGGGATATCGAGTCGATTCGCAGCGGGCTATTGAGTTTCGCAAGTGGGCGACAACGGTTTTAAGCAATTTTTCAAAAAAAGGCTATGTTTTGGATAAGAATCGCCTGATCAACGATCAGGTTTTTTCAAAGCAGTATTTTGATGAACTGATTGCTGAAATTCAAGAAATAAGGGCGAGTGAACGGAAATTTTATCAGAAAATCACTGACATTTATGCTACAGCTGTCGATTATGATGTAAACAGCCAAACAACAAGAGACTTTTTTGCCACCATTCAAAACAAGTTGCATTTTGCTATACATCAAAATACAGCTGCTGAGCTGATTATGAAACGCGCTGATGCCCGAAAGGAAAATATGGGTTTGACAAATTGGAAAAACGCACCACATGGGAAAATAATCAAAACCGATGTGAGTATTGCAAAAAATTATTTATCTAAACTTGAGCTTTCGGAACTCAATGAGATTGTAACGATGTATCTGGATTATGCCAATCGCCAAGCACGGAAATTTATTCCGATGACAATGGAAGATTGGAAAACAAAACTTGATGTTTTCCTCAAATTTAATGAGGAGGCAATAGGAGATGGCATAGGCAATATATCGCATGAAATAGCCAAAGCGTTTGCCGAAAGTGAGTTCGAAAAATACCGCATCATACAGGATAAAACATATCAATCGGATTTTGATAAACTGGTGGAACAGACACAAACGTTGAACTTGAAAGAAACAGGCGAAAAGTAAAGTCAGAACGGATACCCTACTGCCAGATGGAAGCTGAGACCATCGCCGAATTTCTCGATATTGTAATAGCCTTTTTTACTGGTTTCGTAAGGTAAGTGGAGTCCTATACCTACATCGAGGCGGATAACCAGGATATCCAGATTATAACGGAATCCAAAACCGGTGCCCAATGCGATATCGTTCCAGAAATATTTCCAATCTATTTGTCCTCCGGGACGGTTCGTTTCTTTATCATCGCGAATCATCCAGACATTCCCTGCATCTAAAAATAGAGCGCTTTCCAGATCGCCTACCAACTTAAAACGGTATTCCAGATTTGCTTCCAGCTTTAAATCACCCATATGGCTTAGTGTCTCATATTGGTCGTTTTTATCGTACGGGTATCGTCCTGGTCCAATTGTCCGGCTGGCAAATGCACGGATACTATTAGCACCTCCTACAAAAAATTGCTCCGTATATGGAGATGTTGTCATATTGCCGTAGCTATATATTGCTCCTAAACCAATTCGTCCGACAAGCCGGTTGTTCCTATCCAATACATAGTTGTACCTGAGTTCAGTTGTTAATTTCAGAAATTGGGAGAAGGGACTGCCCAGTATTTTTTTCTCTTCATTAAAGCTTTTGCCCGCCAATGCATAAACTCCCGAGATAAGGTTGCCGGCTTCCGTCAATGATATTTGCCACCAGGTCGTATTTCTTCCCTGCCGAATGGGGGAATTATCGAGGGTATATGTATAGCTGATCGCAGGTATAAACTGATCACGTAAACTTTGATAAAGAGCCGGATTATCCTCTATTATGTCATTAAAACGTTTAGTCGTATCTTTCAATTGATTATAAGTCAGGCGGAATGGTGTGAACGAATGGCGCCTGATTTTGGAGGGTTGAAAATCATATGTTATATTTCCGCCTAAGGACGACATAAGGAAAAAATCGGCCCTGTTTTGCCGGCTTGCATTTAGCTGGAATGTTGTAGCTGCAGGAAAATCCCAATCGCGTTTCATGAAGCGGGGGAGCAATACACGGGGATATATTAAAGATGTGGTTAACCCATACTGGTAATTATCCAGCGATGAATTATCACCATCCCTGTTTCCATATAGCCATTCGTATGTCCCGTTTAATTTTATATTCAGCATTTCCCCACCTCCGAACAGGTTGTTTTTTGTTACAGATAAAGATCCTCCCGGCCCGATGCGTTGATCACTGTTTGCCGTAATGTTTATTTCGGCTTCGCCACTTAGCGGCAGGTCATAGGTGGCATTTACATTCGCATCCAGGATATTATCCCGGCTCCGGCGTGCAGTATCTTTGGGGGTGAATTGAATTTCCGTATATTGGAATGTCTTTAACTGGCTTAACTTTGTTTGTGTCTGTGTTTGTTTGGTCTGGGAGTATATATCCCCGGTTTTAAATTTGAATTGGTTGTATAATATATCCGGTTTTACCTTTAATTTCCCTTTATAGGCAATTGTCATGTCTTTATATACCAGTGTATCGGTCAGGTCGTTGTATGCGTTATCCGTCAGGTTTACAGTAATATTCCCTATTTTCCACGGACGCATTATTTGTGGGGAGAGTCCTTGTTTTAACTGCACCCGCATACTTATTTTCTGTGGAGCCAGGGTGCTGTCTGCTTCGTAAACGATATAGTCAGGGCGGAAGTAATAATACCCGTTGTCCCTCAGAAGTGAAGCAATACGCTGACGTTCTTCTTCCATTCTTACGACATTAAACTGGTCTCCTTTATGTATTAACCGCTGGTCTTCGGAAAGGTCTAAGAGTGTATCTGCACGGTGCTTTAAACGACGGTATTGTATTGAATCGTACATATAGGGCTCATTCATTACAAGGCGGTATATTACTTTGGCCTTCATCGAATCCTTTTCATTGGTTAAAACTTCGTAACCGACCGTACCATTAAAATATCCGTGTTCGTGGAGTAAGTTTTCTGCAATTTTTGAACGCACTTCGGGGTTTACAGTTGATATATATACCGGTTTTGCCGCAAATGCCTTAAACAGCCATTTATTAAATTTGCCATGCCTGTTGACAAGGGCATTGTAAACCCAAAGTCCGAAAGGAAAAGGTACCTGGGTTTTAGAACTACCGAATAATGAATTATTAGGAGGGTAGGACAGGGCCGATTCAATTTCAGACATTGTATCATCAGCATCTTTTGACGCATGCTCGTTTGTTACTTCTATTTTTTTTATGCCGGTATACAATTGTTCAGTACGGGGTAAGTTTTTAGTGGTAGAACACGAAGTCCCAACGAATATACATATAACAGATAACAACAGATAATAATTCCTCATTTGTCAATCTTTATTTTCTTCAACCACTTCTTTCTTTACGACAGTTCTTTTATCCTGTATCCCGAACAATTCACGCAGTCGTCTCATCTTACGGCGGAAAATAAAACCTCCTCCATACCGGGCAATTTCACCTTCCAACAGACTTTCATACTGACGGGTATAAAATAGTTTTGCATAACGGTAACCGCTTCTGTCCAGCCTGTATTCCAGTGAGGCATCATTCAGAAAATTATCATTCTGATCCGCCATTGAACCGGTTGAAAGAGCGCCGCCAACAATCACATTCAGCCGGTCATTGTAAAACCGTTTTGAGAAACGGAACGTGTAATCTGTCCGCGACCCGTCTGCCATATTGTATGTTTCCATACCAAAACTAAAATCAACATCTTTTAATAAATCTCCTGTCAGGTTATTGATTTCACTTTCAAGGATATTGTTTAATGCTGATCCCATATTGAAATTACCAGCCTGCCCATCGCTCAGGTATATGCCTGTCAGTAACATGGCTACTGCGCGTTTACTTTGTTCATCTTTATCCATTGCCGCGATCTCGTTTTGCATAGTTACATCGTCTGTGGCATCCAATGTGAACTGCAGGGATAAATCTTCCAGGCGTTGCTTAATTTCAACACCGGCATCAAATGTAACCAGTCGCGACTGGCCATCCGGACTTACGGCTGCTTTGACTTTTTCGGTCGCTTTCAGGTTCAGGTAAGGATCCATTACATCACCGTTCCATTCAACGTAGCTTTCGTCTTGTATTTTCAATGTTTTATTACCTATTACAGGCATATCATATTTTAGTACTCCATCCGAAAGTGTATAACGGCCATTCATTACCATGTCTCCCTGTTTCGTATATTGGAAAGATAAATTTCCCCCGCCCTGGAGTTCAATCCGGTTGGATGCTTCTTCATCCAGGTCGACTTTGACTTTTACTGCCGGATCGATATTAATTGTCATCAGCATATCGATCCCATTGTTTAATGAAATGGCTTCTGTCCGGTTCCCTCCTGTCCTCATATTACCGATCCGGCTTCTTCTTGGAACCGTATCCTGAAAATACGTGAAGGTTACCAGACCGGACATACGGTCGCGGACTGTTAAGGGTGATTCGCGAAGGATATATGACATATTTGTACCCCCCAGTAAATGAAGGCTGCCCCGCATTGTTAGTCCATTGAAAGGTCCTTTGACCGTTGAATTCAGGTCTACAAATAATTTCCCGTATACCAGGCTTTCTTTATCTTTTTTTGCATCGAGTAACTGCATATTTTTTGCCGTTAAGGTCAGGTCGGCAGTCCCTTTTGACAGGTTCCGGATATCGACTGTACCGTCAATGACAAACGGATTGTCACCGGCCGCGTAAATACTATATTTATCAAAAGATATTTTACTATCTGCAATGTTGATCTTTTGACTATCCAGCCGGAACTGGCTACCTGCTGCTATGGCATATACGGATGCTGTATCCATTTGCAAAAATCCGTTTATCAGAGGAGATTTTGGGGAACCCTGGATTGCCATATCTGCCTGTAAGGCTCCATTTAGCCTGGCAGTTCCTGTAAGAAAAGGATTTGCCATCATTAAGGGTAGCTGGTTAATATTTATTTTCCCATCGATATTTCCTCCCTGGGATGATTGATAAAGCGCCGAAAGCGCTGAGATCTCATTCTGGTCATGGAATATATGCATGTCTATTTGGTGGCGGTTATTTTCTACAGGCAAATATACGCCACTCATTAAGATTTCGCCAACCCGGCTTTTCTGGTAATATAGATCATCTATGTTTGCATCGGCAACCAGCATAAATGTGTTACCCATCGGAACATAACGTAATGAAATGTTCGCATTTCCGCCCAAAGGAGGTAGTTGCGTAGGGAATCCGGAAGAAAGTCTTTCCAGATTTATCTGGTTGAGTTCAGCTGAAAGTTCATCCGAATTGTCTGTACTATCTTCGGCCGAATGGATCCATATGGAGGCATATTCTTCGCCATCCATACGAAGGTTGGCTGCTATATCTTCTTTGCTTTTAATCAATACATAATTATCCGGATTTATCCTGAAGGGTAAATATGCAATAACTGCAGAATCGGGGAAAAGCTGGATGTTCCATCCTTCGGTTTGTTTTTCTACGCGGGCTCCCAAATGCAGGCCTGTTTTTCCTTTTCCATCCAGATAGGTTGCTTCGAGATCGCCTTTGCCATATTGCAGGCTTCCTTTTGCAGCGGCTTTAAAAGGCTGCTGGTTGCGGAATCTGTTTTTAGCAACATTGACTGAATAATCTATTTTATTTGAGTCCTGTTGTATGTTTAATTGCATAGAGTCAATTTTCAACGTGTCTTTGACAAATGCAAATAAATAACCGTCTGCATTGATCCCGTTTACAGGAGAAGTCGTTACGTTGAATTTAAAATCATCGAAAAAGATATTGTCTGTCTGCAAATAATTATAGATCGGATTATCTTTCTGTGCCGCTATCTGGAGATCTATTTCCGGGAACAAAGGTTGAAGTGTCTGTAAATTGATTGTCGAATCTTCATACAGTTGTCTCTTAATATCACTGGAGACGACATTTATTTTTTCTACAAGCGACTGGGCATCTGCATCACCTTTCAGATATATGCCGAAATCACCTGCATGAAAAGAGACATAAGTAGTGTCTTCACCGGCTTTGGCATGTAGTGTTAATGTTTTGGGGTTAACCTTTTGACTTCCGAACGACATTTCCCAGTTACCTAATGTAACATTTACCAAATGCGTTTTATTTAAATCGGTTTCAAATTCGGAGAACACCTGGAAAGCGTTAGAGAATGGTTTATCTGTTAATTGTAACCCATACAAATCCAGTGAGTCAACATTTAAGATCAGCATCCCGTCTATTTTTTCCTTTGTGATATTCCCCTCTGCAGTCATATCTGCCAATACCTGGGGATAACTGCTTCCCATATTGACTTTGAACTGATTCTCTTTTAGATATCCTTCGAGAGAGAGGCCGGAGATCGGATTTTCTTTATAAATAATTTCATCCAGTGACGCCTTGAGCTGTGCCCATGTGGTGTTGGCAAACAGATTGGTACCTTGTCCCTGGGCGCTTATGTCTGCCGTTACACTGAAAATCGAATCTTTCGGCAAAAAATGGATCAGTGCGAGCTTATCTGTTTTGAGATCTATATCATATTTTTGATGGGCCGGGTGGTATTTGCCGGATAATTTAACGTCCCCGGATTGTTCGGTTAACAACATGTCGGCCTGGTATTCCCCATTGGATAGTGATGCTTTCAGATCTAAGGCTAAATGATCCGGGATCGTATATTTTCCTCCTGATTCTTTGAGTAAAACTCCCCTGAGATAATTATCATTGCTTGTTTGGGCTTTCAGGTAAAATTGACCGGAACGGGCCACATCATCGGTTATATTTTCAGCCGTACCATGTGCATCAATTTTGAATACACCCGGTAGTTCGCTCTCTAATTGCCGGAGGTAAATCTTGTTTAAATTACCTTCAACTAATCCCAGCAATTTAAATGTTGTATTCGGATAAAATTTTTCGAAGGATTCGGCTAATTCACCTAATTCACCCATTACTGTTACGACGTCACGTTTATCCAACGAAATTATTAACTGGGTGCTCAGATTCCCTTGGGGAGTTTTTTCCAGCGAACTCCATGGAACGGTTGCCTGAGCCTCTATTTTTGAATAGGGCGTTTCCAATATGAGTTTGGGGACGGTCAATGTCTGTTCATCACTTTCTAGTTGAGCATTCAGCGAAGTGATGAATAAGCCCGACTTTTCTTTCAGGGAAAACTTCGGAATCTCCGCATGTATGTTTTTCCCTTGGTAAAGAATTGATTCCAATTCGAGATTAATTTCGGATAAAGCAAGGTGTGAAGGATCCAGGCCTTTCTTTATGTATTGATCCCCGGAATCATAATTTACCTGTGAATTTTGTACTTTGAACCGGGATACTTTATATTGCGCAATACCCAGGTCAATCTGTCCTCCGGTTAATGAAACGTCTTTAAAATAAGAGTTTAATGAAAGTGAGTCTGCCGGCATCTGCAAGTCGAAAGCTATGTTTTCCAATTGGATCTTTTCCAGATCGATGATCCATTTTACGACAGATGAGGTCGTGTCGGTAGATGAAGTCGTATCCATCCGAAGGGTCGCATACGAATCCGAAAGTAATAAATTGTTAAGCGTAGCTTTTTCTGCCATTAAATCCACATTGTCGGCCCTTGCATTCAAATCGCCAATGTGGCCGTTTATTACCATTCCGTTGATCAGTGATTTTGTATTGAAGCGTGTGTCGGATAATTGAAGGGTGCGAACTGAAATGTTTTTATCCAACAAAGGCAGCAAACGGACATCCACACTCAGGTTATTCGAATAAAGCAGCGTATCCCTGTCATTGTCTATAACCGTGATATCCTGTACTTCCAGGTTTAAAGGAAAAGATAAATGGATATGGCCTATATTGATCTGCATACCAAGTGATTCGGATACTATTTTAGTGGCTTTTTTAACGGCAAAATTTTGAATGGGAGGGATATATATAAGCACAAATACAATTAATACCAGTAATAACGGTATTAATAATATAAATCCGATTCTTTTAACCCAAGTCTTACTCTTATTATACTTCATTTTTTTCAAAATAAGTACATCTGCAAATATATAAACGTTGCATTGTTGGCAAAGTTATAATTAATTTAATTTATCTTGTTGTTTTTATAATACAACCAAATGTCGTATTTTTGTGTTTTTATATATAACAAATGATTCGAGAGAAAGTTATAGCAATTGTGATGCCTGCTTATAATGCAGAGAAGACATTGGAGCAAACGTATGCTGAAATCCCTTTTGATATTGTTGATCATGTAATTTTAGTTGATGATGCCAGTTCTGATGAAACAAGTGAATTAGCCAAAAAGTTAGGTATTCATCATGTAATTAAACATGAAAAAAATAAAGGGTATGGGGGAAACCAGAAAACATGCTATGATAAAGCTCTGGAGATAGGTGCAGATATTGTGGTTATGTTGCACCCTGATTATCAATATACTCCCTTGCTGATTTCTTCTATTTGTTATATGATTGCAAATGGATTATATCCGGTCGTAATAGCTTCACGCATATTGGGTAAGGGTGCTATAAAAGGTGGAATGCCCCGTTATAAATATATTGCGAACAGGCTTCTTACATTAACGCAAAATATGCTCATGAGTCAGAAGCTTAGTGAATATCATACCGGTTACCGGGCTTTTACGAGGGAGGTTTTAGGTGCTGTGGATTATCATCAAAATTCCGATGATTTTGTGTTTGATAATCAGATGCTGGCGCAAATCTTTTTTAAAGGTTTCACAATCGGAGAGGTCAGCTGCCCTACCAAATATTTTGAAGAAGCTTCCTCTATAAATTTACGGAGAAGTATAAAATACGGATTAGGAGTATTAGGCGTTTCTTTTGCTTATCGTTTACAAAAAATGAAACTGGCAACATTCAAAATATTCAAATCATAATGAATCCGACAAAGAAAATACATAAAGGGAAAGAAAAAAAAACCGAACAGGCGTCTACAAGCCTATATGATAAACTGAATCTTTTTTTTGATCGTAATCAGAAATCCGTTTTGATTATTTCAATGGTATTGAGTGTACTCATGAGCATCTTTTTATTCGATGTAAAGGTTAGCCTTAGTGGTGATGATAGTGATTATATTCTATATGCGGATTCTTTTTGGAAAAAATTTATTTTCCCCGGATTTCGCGGACCTTTATATCCTATTGTGTTATCTCCGTTAGTAGGTATTTTCGGAATGAATTTGGTTTTATTGAAGTCTTTATCTGCTATTTCCATCGTATTGTCTGTTTGGTTGTTGTATAAAAGCTTTAAGGATAAAATTGATGCCGTAATTTTAATGCCGGCTATATTTCTTATCAGTATATGTTCTTATATCTTCTTTTATGCCGGTTACACGTATAGTGAACCATTCTTTATGTTAATACAAGCGCTTTTTATTTATTTCTTTTCTAAGTATTATCTGACGGATGTACCGGTTTCATATAGTATTAAAACGGATTGGAGGAAGTATCTTATTCTTGGGAGTTTAGCTCTATGTATGGGGTTAACCCGAAGTATAGGCTATGCTGTTGTGGGAGCCGCTATTTTATTTTTTATTGTTAATTGTAAATGGAAAGATCTGTTATACATGCTTTCTGCATCGATAATAGTATTTGGAGCATTCCAACTTTTTAAAATGATTGTTTGGCCTGACGCCGGTTCGGCTTATGATATAAATAGATATCTGGCAAAAGACTATTATAACTTAAACCAGGGAATGGAGGATTTACCCGGATTTATAGAGCGGTTCAAAGAAAACTCTCTGGTGTATCTTTCCAATTTTTTATATCAGTTTATGGGTTTGATGGGTGAAACTCCAAGCAATTATATGAATGTGGACCCTATCCGGACAATTTTGATGTATGTTTTATTTGCAATATGTTTGATTGCAGTCTTTAGAAAGAATAAAGCATTGTTATTTTTAGGGTTATATATTGGAGTGATGAATTTTGTTAGTTTCGTATTGCTTCAATCGAATTGGGGGCAAGATCGTTTAATTATGATTTATTATCCTTTGATCCTGGTGTTTTTATTGGGAGGGATTTGCTATTTGCTTAGAATAGAAAAGGTACGGAAATTGTTTTTTGTTTATCCGATAGTTCTTGTAGTGGTATGTTTTGGGACGCTTTCAATTACTAAAAACAGGATAGCTCGTAATATACCTATTTTACAGCAAAATATTCTGGGTGATCAATTATATGGATTGACGCCTGATTGGCAGAACTTTATTAAAGCAAGCCAATGGGTAACAAAGAATCTGGATCCGGCAGCAAAAATAGTGAGTCGAAAACCCAGTATCTCAAAAGTATATACGGGACGGGATTTCTCAGGAGATCCACAGGCTCTAACAGCGTCGTTGGAATCTTTACTTCAATTAAAAAATACGGATGAGCATACTTTATTTATTGTAGCAGAAAATAATCAATATTCTTTTCAGAGTCCTTTTTTTAAATACTTGATAGGGGCAAAAAGTAAAAGTCTATTTATCAATAATCAAGCTGTAGGGGCTGCTTTTCTATATGTTATTCCTAATACTGAAGTAGATAATTTTATGCAGTCCATAAGTGGATTGCCGATAAATTATACGCTTGATTATGAGCCTTTTTATGAAAATTGTAAGAGGGAGGCTGGTCAATTACGAATATTCGATCCTGATATGATGATGGAATATTTGATAAACAATAATATTAATTATTTGTTATTGGCACAGCTCAGGATTGATTCTACGCAAAATACAGGTGTATATCTTAATAGTATTCATCGTTTTGTCTGGTATATTTCGTATAAATATCCGAATGTATTCCAACTGACCCATACTGTTGGAAAAGAAGAGCCTTGCGAAATTGTTCAGTTTGTTCCACAACGTTAAAATACAATAATATGTTCAGAATCGGTTGCCATTTATCAGTATCAAAAGGATTCTTTGCCATGGGTAAAGATGCTATTCGTATCGGAGCAAACACTTTTCAGTTTTTTACGCGTAATCCACGTGGAGGAAGCGCTAAGGCAATAGAGGAAAAAGATGTTGAAGCTTTTTTATCTTTAGCGAAAGAACATAATATATCTCAGCTGGTGGCACATGCGCCATATACATTAAATGCATGTGCAGCCGATCCGCGAACACGGGCTTTTGCGGAAGAGACTATGATTGACGATCTTAGCAGAATGGAATACCTGCCGGGTAATTATTATAATTTTCATCCCGGAAGCCATGTGAAACAAGGTGTAGATGTAGGAATCGACTTGATTGCAGGAATGTTGAACCGGGTATTACGACCGGAGCAAAATACCATTGTTTTGTTGGAAACTATGGCAGGAAAAGGAAGTGAGGTTGGCCGCACATTTGAAGAACTACGTGCAATTATTGATAAAGTGGAACTCAATCATTTATTGGGAGTTTGTTTTGATACATGTCATGTCTATGATGGCGGATATGATATCGTTAATCATCTGGACGATGTTATTGCTGATTTTGATAAAGTGATTGGCTTAAATCGATTGTATGCAGTCCATTTAAATGATAGTATGAATACGTTGGATAGTCATAAAGATCGCCATGCAAAAATTGGGGAAGGAAAGATCGGACTAGATGCGATTGTACAGGTTATTAATCATCCGGCATTACGGCATTTGCCATTTAATCTGGAAACACCAAATGAACTTGAAGGTTATGAAGCCGAGATCAAGCTGCTTAAAGGGCTTTATAATAATGATTAATTATTAGTGGTTAGTTATTAGTGGTTAATGGTTAGTGATTAATGATTAATATCAATCAGGAGTTAAAGAAGTTATCACTCGCTACGTTCGTTCGTAGTCAAGGAGTTAAGAATAATACAAATGTATTTCTACTTAACTGCAAAGTTGCGAAGTGGCTGATAACTAATTGACTATAATTATAATTGGCTATGGCCGATCTTTGATTGCTGCAAAGCAGCGAACGTTGTTTCATAATTCATTCCTCATAATTTATATTTCATAATTATTTTTTTATCTTTGCCACAGAATTAGGGTGTAACTGTTTTTACGTTCGTAGACAGTTAGAAAAGGGAATCCGGTGAAAGTCCGGGACTGTACCCGCAGCTGTAAGCTCTTATTCAATTGAAAATTGACAGTTGACAATTGAAAATGATTCTGGTAAAACTCGTGTCACTGGTTCTATACTGGGAAGACTATCCGGAATTAGAGTAAGTCAGAAAACCTGCCTTGATTTATTAATGAAATACCTCGGGTATAGGTATGGATGGTTATTCGTTGTTTTGATTGTATGCAAAATTTATTTATTCGGAAATCACTGTTCTTAACAGTGGTATGGAGTTGTTTTTTTATGGTATGCATAGCGCAGGAACAGGGTGACTCTATACCAATGCAAAGGCTTCCTGATGTTGAAGTGACAGAAAAAGTGCGTCCATCGGTGATGCGTGAAGCTGCCCCTTTGCAAATTATGAGTAAGGAGACATTCGACCGGTTAGGTATACAGGATGTTGCTGAGGCAATCCGGCATTTTGCAGGGGCAACGGTAAAAGATTATGGAGGAATCGGAGGATTGAAGACTGTTTCTATTCGAAATTTCGGAGTGCATCATACTGCTATTAGTTATGATGGGATTGCTGTTAGTGACGTCCAAAGCGGACAAGTGGATATCAGCCGTTTTTCATTAGATCACATCGAAAATCTGTCGCTTGCGATTGGACAAACAGATAATATTTTTCAACCGGCGCGTATGTTTGCGTCTGTTGGTACACTTGATATACAGACAATGTCTCCCGTTTTTCGGGAAAAGAACAGCCGGACATCCTTAAAGATCAAAGAGGGCTCTTTCGGATTATTTGCGCCTTCTGTACGCTATGAACAACGTCTATCGAAAAAACTTTCTGCTTCTGCCCATGCCGATTGGCTGAGCGCAAAAGGAAATTATCCGTTTACACTGACAAATGGTCAAACTGTTACGGAAGAGAAACGGAAAAACTCGGATATCCAGTCCTTGCGACTTGAAGCCAATCTCTATGGCAATTGGGATGAAAAGGGTACTTTTAATCTTAAAGTATACTATTACAATTCAGAACGTGGATTACCTGGTTCTGTGGTTTTATATAATGATTACAACCGTGAACGGTTATGGGATCGGAATACCTTTGTTCAGGCACATTATCGTCGGACTGGCGGAACTACCTTTCATTGGCAGGCAAGAGCTAAATTTAATCATGCATGGAATAAATATGTAGATATAAATAATAAGTATGAATCCGGCAGGCAGGAAGACCGGCATCTTCAACGTGAGTATTACGCCTCCGGTTCAGGTTTGTATATGCCTACCGAAAAGATAAACCTTTCGTTATCAACAGATTTTTCTATAAATACGCTTAGTAATAACATACCCAAATGTCCTTTCCCAACGCGATATACCTCTTTGACGGCTTTCGCAGCACAATACAAAGATGGCCGGTTTACCGCAACCGGAAGCTTGCTTGGTACGTATATCACAGAGCGGGTTGAAACAGGTGAGCGGCCTTCGGACCGGAAACGGTTATCTCCTGCAGTCAGTGCTTCATGGCGAATGTTTGCAGATCAAAATATCCGCTTAAGAGCATCTTATAAGGACATTTTTCGTGTCCCCACATTTAATGATTTGTATTATCTGCGTATCGGTAATACGGATTTGAAACCGGAAAAGGCAACACAATATAACCTCGGATTAACATGGAGTGGACGGATCAATAGTTGGATGCGTTATCTTAGCTTTTCGGTTGATGGGTATCATAACCGTATAAGAGATAAGATTATAGCGCTCCCTACCCTTTATGTATGGAAAATGATGAACTTCGGAGAAGTCTCTGTTTATGGTACTGATGTTAATATGAATACGGAAATCTTTTTACATAAGGTCTGTTTGTTTGTTCAGGGAACATATTCATGGCAAAAGGCAATTGATATAACGGATGAGTCGGCTAAAAATTATAAACATCAGATTCCATATACGCCACGTCATTCGGGAAGTGCCTCGCTTACCGTTGAAAATCCATGGGTGTCTGTATCATATCAACTAACTGCAGTAGATAAACGTTACGCCCTGCCTCAAAATATAGAAGATAATCAAATTGACGGATATGTGGAACAAACCATATCCCTGAATAAAGAATTCCACCTGAAACATGTCAATTTAAGGTTACAAGGCGAAGTGATCAATATTGGGGATACACAATATGATGTAATTCAATATTATCCTATGCCCGGACGTGCATATCGGTTCACAATTAAATTCACTATATAAACATAAAATGAAAGAAGTATGAAGAAGAAAAATTTTTTATGGATGAGTGCACTGTGCACTGCAATGATATGCTCGTTTACATCTTGTGATGACGATGATGATCCGAAGCCAAATCCCGAAACGGAAACTACCGGAGTTTACTTCCTGAATTCAGGAAAAAGTAATAGTAATAATGCAACATTGGATTTGTATAATCCGAAAACAAAAGAATTGCAGACAAAAATTTTTGCTGCTAAAAACGGAGAAGGTTTAGGTGATACAGCACAGGATATGTTGGTTTACGGATCTAAAATGTATATTGTTGTCTATGGATCCAATCGCATTCAGGTAGCCGATCATTCCGGTAAATTGATCAATTATATTGAGCCGAAAGACGATTCGGGACAACCGCGTTCTCCACGTTCCTTAGCAGCTTACAACGGAAAGATTTATGTAACCTTATTTGATGGTCATGTAGCTAAAATTGATACTTCCAGCATCAAGATAGAGAATCTGGTTTCTGTTGGGCGAAATCCGGAACAACTGACTGTTTCAAACGGTAAGTTATTTGTATGTAATACAGGAGGAATGGATTTTCCCAATTATGATAAAACGGTTTCTGTGATTGATATAAATTCTTTTTCTTTAGTCAAGACAATCGAAGTCGAAATTAATCCGGAAAAGATTACAGTTGACCCACAAGGTGATATATATGTTATATCTACAGGGAATTATGGCGATATACCCAATACATTGCAACGAATTAATCCTTCTACATATGAAGTAACAAAAATAGATAATCTGGTTGCGACGTGGATGTCAATGGGGGCTAATAATAAGCTTTATATTGTTAGCGCCCAGTGGGGACAAGATACGGAATTCTATGTCTATGACACGGCAAATGAGAGTCTGGCAGGCAAATTCATCACAGATGGTACGGTTGTAGAGAAGCCCTATTCGATAAGTGCTGATCGCATCAATGGTAATGTGTATATAGGAACATCAGATTATACCAATACAGGCGATATGTATGTGTTTTCATCTGATGGGAAATTATTGGATAAAAAAGGTGTTTCCGGATTAAATCCGATGGGCGCTTATTTTATAATAGAATGAGGAAATTCTTTCTTTTTCTCATTTCGCTCTGTCTCATGGTATGCTGTCACATGAGACAGAGTTCTTCTTTGGAAGAGACGTTGGCATGTGAAACTGATTCTGTACGTTATGCCGAGGGTTTTACCGTTTCACGGTTTGCTGATTATACCTTGATTGAAGTTAAAGATCCCTGGAACGATCATGGCTATCTGCAACGGTATGTTTTGGTGGATCGCAATAAGGATTTACCGGGAAATCTTCCTCAGGGAACCGTTATACGTGTTCCGGTTAAAAAGATTACCGTTTTTACATCCGTACATTGTGCTGCATTGGATGAATTGGGTGTTACTGATGATATTGCAGGTGTATGCGAGTCACGTTATATGAATATCCCGTCTGTTCAATCGCGTTTAAAAGACGGGTTAATATTTGACCTTGGAGAATCGACCAATCCGGACATTGAGAAAATGATCGAATTAGGAACGGAGGTTGTTTTGGCTTCTCCATTTCAGAACGGGAGTTATGGTTCGGTAGAGAAAATGGGGATTCCGGTTCTTGAATGTGCCGATTATATGGAAAATGTTCCCCTTGGACGGGCGGAATGGATTCGTTTCTTAGGCTTTTTTGTTGATAAGGGAGCAGTAGCTGATTCTTTGTTTGCTGAGACAGAAAAGCGTTATTTGGAAGCGAAAGCATTGGCCGCCAATGTGGATACGCGTCCAACGTTGTTGACCGGAAAGAAATATGGTTCTTCGTGGTATGTTCCGTCAGGTAACAGCTATTTGGCACGGCTTTATCAGGATGCTGGTGCGGAATATATTTTTAAATCTTTGCCGGGTACGGGAAGTACTCCGTTGATGTTTGAGTCTGTTTTAGATAAAGCGATCCATGCTGAATTCTGGATATTCAATTATAATCAGGCAGAAGATATGACGTATCCGATGCTCAAAGCCGAATACGAGCCTTACAGTAATTTTGATGCATTCAGGAAAGAGAATATATACGGATGTAATACAAATTATTCGCTTTTTTACGAAGAAGTTCCTATGCATCCGGATTATTTATTAAAAGAATTAGTTGCTCTTTTTCATCCGGAGAAGTTGCCGGATTATGGGTTTCGTTATTTTAAACCGTTAACCCCTAGCTCCTAAAGGGACATTTTAGAAGAAAGTGGAAAAGTAAGAGTAAATAGTTATATTCTATCCATTAAAGTCCCTTGGTATTTAGGGTTTATTTTCCCCCTTTAGGGGCTAGGGGTGTTATTAAGAATCAGCAATTCCTCAATCATCTGCCGGTTATTACTGAGTGCAGGGATTTTGTGCTGTCCGCCTAATTTTCCTTTTGTTTTTAACCATTCAAAAAATACATTTTTCCGTGCAGGAATAACTTCTAAGGGTTGTAGTGATATTTCTTTGTATCGCTTTGCTTCATAATCGGAGTTTAGCTTCTGGAGAGACTGATCTAAAATAGTTGCAAATTCGTCAACCGAATCCGGCCTTTTATCAAACTCAATCAGCCATTGGTGTCGTCCTTTTGCTTTGTCGAGTAAAAACAGCGGTGCAGCTGTATATCCGGTTACTGTTGCGCCTGTTTGTTCGCAAGCCATTTGAATGCCTTTTTCTGCATTATCAACCATTAACTCTTCACCAAAAGCATTGATAAAATGCTTGGTGCGTCCGGAAATTACGAATTTATGTGGGAAAAGGGAGGTGAAACGAACCGTATCACCAATCCGGTAACGCCATAATCCGCCGGTAGTAGAAATGACCATCGCGTAGTTTTGTCCGATTACCACATCTTCTAGTGGTATCGCCTGCGCCTCATCATTCTGGTCATCTAATTCATTTATAGGGATAAATTCGTAAAAGGTTCCGTAATCCAGCATCAGTAATAAACTTGTATCTGCAGGATCATCCTGAATCCCGAAAAAACCTTCCGATGCATTATATGTTTCCATGTAGTGCATCTTTTCAGACGGAATCAATGATTCATATTGGCTGCGGTAAGGATCAAACTTAATTCCTCCGTGAAAGAATACTTCCAGGTTTGGCCATACTTCACTCAGATTCTCACGTCCGGCTTTTTTTAGAACAGCCTTTATCAGGACCAGCATCCACGATGGTATGCCGGACAGGTTGCCGACATCTTTATTCCAGGTATGTTCGACAATTGCTTTAATTTTCGCTTCCCATTCATCCATGAGGATGATTTGTTTTTTAGGGACGCGAACCATATTGGCCAATGAAGGAATGTTTTGTATCAGGACGGCAGATAAGTCACCACAATGCGCATGTTTATTTAATGGAGAGGGACTATGGCTGCCACCCAGGATCAGCCCTTTCTTTGAGAAAAAACGGCTTTGGGGATTGTTCTTAAGGTATAAGCCGACCGTGTCGTATCCTCCTCTGTAATGGCAATGCCGGAGGATTTCGGGGGTAACCGGAATGAACTTGCTTTTATCGTTTGTAGTACCGCTACTTTTGGCATACCATTTTACGGATGCCGGCCAGAGAATGTTTTTCTCTCCATTAATCATACGTTCAATAAAAGGCTTAAGTGTATCGTATGTTTGTAGCGGAACCCGTTCGGCAAATGTGTTGTAGTCGCGAATTGTTTGGTAATCATATGTAATACCCCATTCTGTCTTCTCTGCAAAACGGATAAGCCTCTTTAACTGTTCTTTTTGGATCGAATCAGCTTGCTGAGCATACAATTCAACACTTTGCAGACGGGGGCGGTAGAAGAAAGAAAGTCCGTTTGTTATGATATTCATTCGCGAATTCTGTATATAGAACCTCACAAAGATAGGTATTATTTTTTATCTTTGCGTTCGGTACGCAAAAAAGCCCTGGATACTGATCACCCCCTTAATCCTCTAAAGGGAAAAAAAGAACCCTAAATACCTAAGGGGATTTCAGGGGCAAGGATACAGGTTTGGACACTTGTACCAGTGAGATTCACTGTAAATAGTCGGTTTTAGGTTACTAAATTTTTATTTATGGAAGAAGATAGAAAAGGAGAGATCGTTTTATATCAAAGCAATGATGGTACGATAAAAATTGATGTCAGACTTGAAGATGATACTGTTTGGTTATCACAAAATCAGATGGGAATCTTATTTGGAAAAAGCCGAACGACAATAAACGGGCATATTCAGAATATATTTAGAGAAGAGGAGTTGGATGAAAATGTGGTATGTCGGAATTTCCGACATACCACTTCGCATGGTGCTATACCTGGTAAGACCCAGAAAGTTGAAGTTAATTATTATAATCTTGATGTCATAATATCTGTAGGTTACAGGGTAAAATCACATCAAGGTACTCAGTTCCGGATATGGGCTACACAATGTTTGCGTGAGTATATAGTCAAAGGATTTGCTTTAAATGATGAGCGTTTCAAGAGTGGGAGTTCGATGAATTATTTTAACGAACTACAAGAGCGCATTCGGGAAATACGTCTTTCGGAACGATTTTTCTATCAGAAAATTAAGGATATATATACAACGAGTATAGATTACGACCCTAAAAACGAAGAATCGATTCGCTTCTTTAAAATTGTTCAGAATAAGCTGTTATGGGCTATTAGTAGTCAAACAGCAGCAGAAATAGTTTATCGACGTTCGGATGCCACTTTACCTTTGATGGGAATGAAGTCTATTGACAAAAGGAACAGCAGAGATATAGTCAAAACAGATGTAAGTATTGCAAAAAATTATCTAAATAAGGATGAGATAGAATTGCTGGGATTGTTAGTTGAGCAATACCTCACTTTTGCAACAACGATGGCGCGGCAGCATATTCCTATGTATATGAAAGATTGGATTGAACGTTTGGACATTATTCTACAATTAAATGCTAGGGAACTGCTATCTCATGCAGGAAAGATAAGTCATCAAATGGCATTGGACAAATCGGAAAAAGAATATACTAAATACGTGCAGATTCTGAAAGAGGTTGAAAGAGAAGAAAGTTTGATGGAGCTGGAAAATGATATTAAAGCGCTGAAGGAGAGTGGTACTGAAAGATATGGAAAAGAAAAATAACCCCGGGCGACTTCATCCCGTTATGTTTGCCGGTACAGGTAGTGATGTCGGGAAAAGTATAATTGCTGCAGCTTTTTGTCGGATTTTTTTGCAGGATGGTTATCGGCCTGCACCTTTCAAAGCGCAGAATATGGCTCTCAATTCATTTGCTACGCCTGAAGGTCTGGAAATCGGACGTGCGCAGGCTGTACAGGCCGAAGCTGCCGGAGTGCCATGCCATACTGATATGAATCCATTGTTATTGAAACCTTGCTCAGATAAAACATCGCAGGTCGTTTTAAACGGAAAACCAATCGGGAATCGTTCGGCAATGGAGTACTACAAGAAAAATAAACACGATGAATTACGGAAAGAGGTGTATGCTGCATTCGACCGGTTAGTTGCGAGATATAATCCGATTGTGATGGAAGGGGCAGGCAGCATTTCGGAAATAAACCTGCGTGAAACGGATCTGGTTAACCTTCCAATGGCCATACACGCCAAAGCAGATGTGATTTTAGTTGCAGATATAGACCGGGGAGGTGTATTTGCCAGTGTTTACGGCTCCATTATGTTATTGAGTGAAGAAGAACAAAAACATGTCAAAGGCATTTTGATTAATAAATTCAGGGGTGATCTCCGGCTTTTTGAATCGGGAGTAAATATGCTTGAAGAGCTATGTGGTATCCCGGTTATCGGGGTTGTTCCATATTATAAAGATATTTATATCGAAGAAGAGGACTCGGTAATGCTGCAAACTAAAAATCTGCAGGCTACTGTCGGGAAGATAAATGTAGCAGTTGTCCTGCTTCGACATCTATCCAATTTTACCGATTTCAATGCAATGGAACGTGATCCCCGTGTACATCTGTATTATACAAATAATACGGATGAAATACATAAAGCAGATATTGTGCTTATTCCGGGAAGTAAAAGCACATTGTCGGATCTGTATGAATTGCGCCGTAATGGTGTAGCGCAAGCTATTTGCCAGGCTCATCGTGAGGGTAGTACGGTGATGGGAATATGCGGAGGATATCAGTTGATGGGGCAGGAGATCTATGATCCGGAACATCTGGAGGGGAGAATAGAACGTCTGCCTGGATTGGGTTTGCTACCTGTTACAACTTGCATTCAGCAGGAGAAAGTGACGCGGCAGGTATCTTTCCGGTTTCGTGAGTCGGACCAAATCTGTACCGGGTACGAGATACATATGGGAACAACCGTACCTGTTGATGGAATAGAAGCATCTCCTTTAAACAGACTGAATGATGGTACTGATGATGGTTATTTTATTAATCAAAAGTGTATGGGTACATATATTCATGGTATTTTGGATAATGCCGCTTTTATTAATTTTTTGCTTGCGCCTTACGCTGATAAGCTTACCCAGACTTCGTTCGATTATCAGGCATTTAAAGAAGAACAATACGATAAGCTGGCTGCACATGTGCGTAACCATATTAACATGCCATTGGTATATCAAATATTAAAGGGAGATGCTTGACGGACACGGGGATGATGTATACCGGTATGACCGGGAAATAGTGAGCAATTTCAGCTCAAATGTCTATAACCAGACTGATTTATCCGGACTTAAAAAATATTTAAGTACACAACTTGGTTTAATCGCTACTTATCCGCATCCTGAAGCAGCCTCTTTACAGCAGAAGATCGCTGCGAAAAATGCGATTCCCCCGGGAAGTGTGTGTGTGACAAACGGTTCGATAGAATCGATTTATTTGATTGCACAAGCCTTTCAGAATATGTGTTCCGGTATTTTAATACCTACTTTTAGTGAATATGCGGATGCTTGCAACATTCATAAGCATCAGGTAAAATATATTTATACATTAGATGGGGTTGGCGAATTCGATGTAGTTTGGCTTTGTAACCCGAATAATCCGACAGGGCGGGTATATGATAAAATCTATTTGATGGAGGTCATCAGCCGGCATCCGGATGTCTGTTTTGTGTTGGACCAGGTATACGAATCGTTTGTAATAAAACCGGTTTTTTCATCTGCGGAAGCTATGGTTATGCCGAATGTTATTTTACTTCATTCGTTAACAAAAAAGTATGCTATTCCCGGGTTACGTTTGGGATATGTTACTGCACATGAGGATCTGGTTTGCCGACTGCGGATGCAGCGGATGCCCTGGTCGGTAAATAGCATGGCAATTGCTGCCGGGCATTATTTGTTGGATCAGGATGGACCACTGGATATCAGTAGTTATTTAAGGGAAAAAGAACGTTTGTTTGCTGCGTTGCAGTCAATCAATGATCTGGATGTTTTTCATTCTGACACCCATTTTATGCTGCTTCGTCTTCGCCGGGGAAAAGCGGTTGATATGAAGGAGTTTTTAGCCAATGAATACGGGATACTCATAAGGGATGCATCTAATTTTCAGGGATTGAATGAATCGTATGTACGTATTGCTACACAAACGCCGGCGGAGAACAATATGCTGGTTGAGGCTGTTAGGGAGTGGTTTGCAAAACCCTAAAGGGTTTTTAATTGAGAATTGAATTGGAGCGAAGCGGAAATCGGCCATAGTCAAAGTGGAAAATTGAAAATGAAAGAATGAAT
The DNA here is from genome assembly GCA_031285565.1 of Tannerella sp. Classification (GTDB taxonomy): domain Bacteria; phylum Bacteroidota; class Bacteroidia; order Bacteroidales; family Tannerellaceae; genus Tannerella. Next base: position 49,169 of record JAITVY010000110.1, read on the forward strand.
CCATTTCTTGATGAGAGTGTACTGTTAAATAATATGGCGGTTTTATCTTTATTGCTGGGTTGGTTATTGGATAAATGTCTGGGCGATCCGATGTGGCTGCCTCATCCGATTGTTTTATTCGGGAAAATGATTGCGCGGGGTGAACGTAAACTGAACAGAGGAAACCATCGGATGACTAAAGGGGTTCTTCTGGCAATAACACTGGTGCTGATCGTCTTTATCTTTACAGCGCTCATTCATATGATTTTTTTGCAAATCTCTTTATTGGTTACTATACTTTTTGATGCGCTATGTATCTTTTTCTGTTTATCGGGAACTACACTTATCCGGGAAGTGCGGCAGGTTTTTGTGGCTGTTGACCGTTCGCCGGATGAAGGACGAAGGCAGGTTGCTCGTATTGTGGGGCGCGATACATCTGAACTCTCAGCTCAGGAGGTACGGACAGCTGCATTGGAAACACTTGCTGAAAACCTGAGCGATGGGGTTATTGCGCCACTTTTCTGGTATCTATTGTTAGGAGTGCCGGGTATGCTGGCCTATAAAATGATTAATACATTGGATTCTATGATTGGCTATAAGAACGAACGGTTTGTATTGTTCGGACGTTTTGCCGCGCGAATGGATGATGTCGTTAATTTTGTCCCGGCACGTCTTACGGCTTTTTTAATGATCCTCGTTTCCGGTAGGTTCTCTTTGATTTCATTCGTAGGCCGGTATGGGAAACAACATGCCAGTCCTAATTCCGGTTACCCAGAAGCTGCATTAGCCGGGATATTGAATTGCCGGTTTGGCGGACCGAATTGTTATTTCGGAAAGATAGTGGATAAACCTTATATCGGAACGAATGACCGTTTGTTAACTACAAAAGACATGAAAGTCGCTGTCCGGATTAACCAATGGTCGGAAGCCGTGATGATTGTTGTTATTTTGCTGATTCGTTTTGTTGTTGAAACGTTTATTCGTTAAGTTGCTGATTTGTTTATCTGTTTAATTTATAATTAACCACTAACCATTAATCATTAGAGTTCCAGCTTTATCATTCCCCCATAAGGTGTAAGATTCTGAAAACCATCTTTTGCTTCTACCAACCCTGCGTATACCTGGGCTGCAATCAATACCCCTCCATGTGCAAAAATAGCTACACGCTCATAGGCTTTGGTTTTAAGTTCATCCAGAAAGTGGGCTACACGTGCATGCAGTTGCTCAAAAGATTCTCCGTTTGTTGCAGTAACGTGCAGGTAATCCTTGAACCATTCTTCCAGCCTTGGATCATAAATCCGGTTAAATTCCTGCATTTCCCAGTCTCCGAAATTTAATTCTTTCAACCGGTTGTCATAGGTAGCATTGGAGTATCCGCAATAGGTTGCTAATTTGGTACAACGGCTTAACGGGCTGGTAAAACAGGCATCGAACGAAAGATCCTTTAAGTTATTTTTTACGATGTTAGCCTCTTCTTCGAACGACTCTTTTAAAGGTACATCTGTTTGACCGTAGCAGACACCGAAAGGCACATCTACGGCCGTATGTCGGATCATATAAATTTCCATAGGACAGGGATTGTTAGTAAATATAACAGTTCACAAATTAAGAAAGTTGCACCGCAGCAGTCGCCTGTGTAGCCTTTGATGCATTTCTTCATGTAAATGACTAATATTCCCATGGTGATGATGGGGGTAAGGTACGCTATCCTGAACGACCATAGGAAGTCAATGAAGAACCAGTTATACGGTTTTAGTATAAGTATCAGGAAAAAAGGAAAGAGAGCACAGCCGGCGCCTGCTAAAAAGCCGGAAAACGACATGTGTTCATAAACGGTTTTGTTTTTAGCTTCGGATTCTTTGCGTGCGTAAGGCAGCAGGTTGATTAATTGGGAAGCACACCATTTACTCCATATATCACCGGTAAATAAACACACACAAACGGCCAAAGGAGGCAATTGATTTGAAAAGTGAACAACTGAGCTAACCCAAAGTGCAACATATAAAATCAGGCCTAATACACCATAACTGCCGATGGAAAAGTCTTTCATGATTTCCAGGACACGTTCGCGCGTGCGTCCTCCTCCCATACCGTCAATAAAATCTGCCAGCCCGTCTTCATGCAGTGCACCTGTAAGTAATAGCCGGCTGATGAATACCAGCAACACGGCGACTGTGCCCGGAAAGAATTGCCAGGATATCCAGAATACGCCTGCCATCAATCCACCGGTGAGCCATCCGACCATTGGCCAGTAGCAAACCATTCGTTTAAAGCTGTCTGCCGGTATGGCGCTTATTCGCCAGAATGGTAGCCGGGTGAAAAATGTGAATGCTGCCAGGATATCTTTCATTTTGTTTATAACAGTTGGTTGTTTTTTGAATTGTTAAGGCGCGCAATCGTTAAGTTGTTTAATCGTTGAAACGTAATTCAATTAACCACTAATCATTAACCATTAATATTAAAAGTACTTAGTCACCTTTCCTTCTTCAAACGTTTTCATTTCGTTAATCATCCTCACGGCAGAGTCCACAATCGGATAAGCGCAAATAGCGCCTGTACCTTCGCCCAGGCGCAGGTCGAGATGAAGCAATGGGCGGGCTTTCAGCCTTTCCAGTAGCAATTGATGTCCGGCTTCGTCACCGCAATGGCCAAAGATCGCATAGGCTAAAATATCCGGATAAAACCGCGAAGCCGCCAGTATACAATTGGTCATAATAAAGCCGTCAATCAATAATATCATATTCAATTCGGCAGCCTGGCACATGGCACCAACCGCCATCACCATCTCGTAGCCTCCAAAATAGGCCATCACACTTTCGTCGGAAAAATCGCCGGTATAATTATTCAGGGCGTCTTTTAAAACCGTACATTTATGGCGAATACCATCTGTATCTAATCCGCTACCGGCTCCGATACACTTCTCTAACGGGATTTGGGTGAAGCACGTCATCCAAAGCGAAGAAGAGGATGTATTTCCTATTCCCATTTCACCAAAGCTGATTACATTGCAGCCGGTTGCTGCGATTTCACGTACTACCTCAGCGCCCCGTTCGAGGCAAAGATGCATCTCTTCCCTGGTCATGGCTGCCTCATGCCGGTAATTCCGGGTACTCTTGCGTATTTTTTTGTCGATGATACCTTTGCCTTCCGGAAAATCAAAATCTACCCCGGCATCCACAATCTGTAACTGGAAACCATGTTGACGGCAGAAAAAGTTAATTCCTGCTCCTCCCTCCAGGAAATTACTGATTTGTTGCCATGTGACTTCTTTGGGCGAAAGGCTGACTCCTTCGGCTACAATGCCATGGTCGCCTGCAAAGATCACATTGTGTGGCCGGCATAATGAAGGGGAAGTTGTCTGCTGAATCAATCCGATCTGTTCGGCCAGCGTTTCTAATACTCCCAGGGAGCCTTTAGGTTTGGTTAAATTCGAAATTTTATGCTTTAAAGCAGTCGTTATTTTTTCATCGGGCTGCCGGATTTGGAAGACTTTCATTTTTTATAAGGTGTTTAGTAAGCACAAAGATGTGTAAAATTATTGATTTGATCAATACCTAAAATTCAGTATTCGGGTTTTCTGGTTTAAAATTGAGACACAGATTGACACAAATTTCCTCCGGGAGAGGTTTCCTATTCAACCAGCCATTCCCCGATGTTGCGCTCTTCGGCGTTGAAGTTGACCCCTACTTTCACCAGTTTGCGGCCATCAACAGTGTAGGGTATCAGGTAACCTTTTTCATCAATTTGCGCCAGCGCTTCCTGCGCCGTGCCGTTTAATTTGAACTCAAATACGAAGATATAATCTTTTGTTTTTACAACGGCATCAGCC